>NZ_JBMPOZ010000002.1:0-589340 GCF_049340385.1 Undibacterium sp. Ji83W
CACGCGTTGTAACAGACACGATCAACCTGGGTACAGGTAACGATACACTGGTTACTTACGGTGCGATCAACCTGGCTGGTGCACAATTGTCTGGTATTGAAAACATCACAGCGAACTCCGCTGTTGTAATCACTGCTTCCCAATACGCTGCTCTGGTTGCTGCCCGTGCTGCTCTGTCCCTGAGCACACCAGTGATCACATTCACAGGCAATGTTCCACATCAACTGACTATCGTTGATGACATCGCTGGCGCAAACAACATCGATCTGTCCTTGATCTCTGTTACTAGCGGCACATTGGTGATCGACACAACGTCTTCTTCCAATGCAACTGGTGGTGGCGTGAACAACACGACAACATCCAATGCAGTGACAGTATCTGGCGGCGCAACAGTAACAACAGGTGTTGTTGGTACATCCCCAATCAACGGTGGCGGTTCTGCTTTGTCTCCAACAGCATTCACTGCTGGCGGTACATTCACTAGCGCAGTAGGTGTGAACGACAACTTCACAGGTACAGTTGCTAACCTGAGCGGTACTACTATCAATGGTAATGTTGGCGATCAAGACACTATCAGCCTGACTGGTAACTCTACTGTTGTTATTAATAACGGTACAACTGGCGGTATTATCAGCAACATCAAGTCTTTGATCACTGATAACACTGGTGGCAGCGTCAGCTTCTTTAACGCTACTTCTGGTATCACTACAGTTACTGGCGGTACAGGTGTTGATAACGTTGATCTGACAGGTGCTGGTACTTCCTTCCTGGCTGGTAACGTCAATCTGGGTGCTGGTGCTGGTCAAACATTGACACTGGGCGCATTGGCTTACACTGGTACATTCAGTGCAGGTGCTGGTGTTACTGATACTCTGGCATTGGCAGCTGGTGCTAGTATCGCTGGTGCAAATATCTCTGGCTTTGAAAACCTGACATTGGCAGCAACTGGTAACTACACTCTGACAGCTGCGCAATACAACAGCTTCACAGGTACTATCTCTGCAGGCAATACAGAAACACTGACATTCACTACAGCCGGCACTATCGTTGCTAACGCAGCGATCGAACGTTTCGTATTGGCTAACGGTACTAACACATTCACTGCTGGTACTAACACAGTGAGCGTTGTTGGTGGCACAGGTAACGATACATTCAGCTACACAGCAACACAAATCGCCGGCGCAACAACGCTGGACGGCGGCTTGGGTATAGATACACTGAACATCGGTGCTATCGGTGCTAACTTGAATATCTCTGCTCTGGTAACTGGTGTTGAAACAGTGCAAGTTACTGGCTCTGCAGCAACTGGCTACACTTTCACTAACGAAAACGGTGCTGGTGTAACTCTGAACTACGCTAAAGGCGCAACAGGCGACGTAGTTGTTCTGGGTACAGGCGGCCAAACAGTTAATCTGTTGGGTACAGCTGCTACAGCAGTAACAGTAACAGGCGGCACAGGTGTTGATACAATCAACCTGTCTGCAACTGCAACTGGTGCTGAAACAGTAACTTCTGGTTCTACTATCGGTGCAATCGATACAGTAGCAAACTTCAAAGTTGCTGGCGCTGACGTGTTCAAAACTGGCACAGCAGCAACAACATTGAACTTGTTGTCTATCGCAACTGCTGATGTATCTACTCTGGCAGCAGCAATCGCTACAGCAGCAACTGCAGCTGGCGCGGCTCTGGCAGCTAATACTCAGGCTTACGTTATCACTGTAGCCGCAGGTACAGCAGCTGGTACTTATGCTTTCCAAAACATCGGTGGCACTGTAGGTACTGTTGATGCAACTGACTTTATCGTTAAAATCACTGGCGCAGGTTCCATCGTCGCTGGCGACTTCATCGCTTAATTCAGTAAGCTATGCAGGAAAATGGGTAGCTTGCTACCCATGCAACAGGGAGAGAACATCCTCCCTGCTGTGTAAAAATAAAAAACCCACCTCTGTAAAGCGGTGGGTTTTTTTACATTTCGTTGTTTTTAATTTGTTATAACAACTCACTAGTGTCCCAACGTTTCTCATAGGAGAGACATCTGTTTTGGTTGATTTTCGTCACCTGAATTTTTCGATGACGGCGTAAGTAATTGATTTATTGGTGTTGTTTCAAACATGGTGAGACTGAGGATTTGTAGGATTTCGTAAAGACTGTAAGGCAAATGCAGACGTTTTTTGACGATAGCGATGAGTACATAAGTACAGACCGCGATCCATATTTGCGTCTTCACGGCATTCTCGCTGGTTCCCAGAAAGGTCTTGATACGCAAATGTTGCTTGATCCACTTGAAAAACAATTCGACCTGCCAGCGCTGCTTGTAAAGTGCCGCAATCATCTCTGGTTTGAGAGCGAAATTGTTGGTCAAAAAGATGACGCGTTCCCCAGCGTCGCCCTTGACGACGACACGACGCAAAGTCGCCGGGTAATGCTTGCTTGTGTAGAACAGTGGAAGCACACCAGTTTGATCGCAGATAACGTTGCTCGTCGCCCGATCGACCGGATGCGAGTACCGACGCTTGAACTTGGTATTGCTTTTTGCTTTGGTGACAAAGAAGGCGCCCGTCGAATGCAAGTTGTACAGCCGGGCGAAGTCCAGATAACCGCGATCCATCAGGTAATAAGCTCCTGGCTCGATGACCAGATCGTCGAGAATATTGACCTCGTGGGTCTTGCCGTCGGTGATGTGAATGAAACTGGGAATAGAGCCGCGCAGGTCCAGCAAGGTATGCAATTTGATGGCAGCCTTGGCGGACCGGAAAGGTGCCCACGGATAAACCGACAAACACAGATCGATAGTAGTGGCATCGAACGCATAGACCGTTGCATCGAGGTCCACGCCAAATGGTTCGCTGACGTACAACGGGCGTGCTATCGCAATCAGGTGCTGCGCCAGATCGGCATAGATTTGCCAGGGGCGCGTGGCATTTGCACTGGCCAGCGTATTGCGGGAAATCGTCGCACAACGAAATCCCATGTGATACAGCCGATGGGCTTGGGCGCGCAGATTGACTTCGATATCGCGCAACGACTCCCGATAGGTCAACTGCGCAAAGGCCATGGCGAAGAATTGATCCAGACAGGAAAAATCCTTGACCTTGTGATCGCCCCTGTGGGCTGCTACACATCGTCGAAAGGTGGTCAGTGGCAAATACGTCATGACCTGCGAGAAAACGAGTTTGCCCTGATGCATAGGAGCCTTTGGCGGATATCCGCAAAAAGCTCCAATTCTGCGCCTCGACGTTCAAATCGAGACCAGATAAAAACATCATTTTATGCAAACAAATCATTGACTTACGAGCCTCTGACGTGAAAACGTTGGGACACTAGTGATAACAACTATGTTTGAAAGAAGATGTGAAAACTACTATCTAAATTGTTCAGCCGAAGGCGGCGCAGAAAAGTGTGTATTCCAGATCCGTCTGAATTGCCTTGCTGAGCCGAAACCCGATGCCTCAGCAATTCGTTCTATGGACCAATCAGTATTCGCCAGAAATTTTGTCGCCAGCGATAAGCGAAGTGATGTCAAGTAGGCTTGTATTGAAACTTCAGCGTGTAACTTGAACAACCTGGTGACATGTCGCGTGCTGCTACAGGCAATATTCGCCAGTTCAGTCAGGTTCCAGGGGTGAGCCGGATCTTTGACCATGGCATCCTGTATCTTATGAACGACGGGGTGCAAGTGATTACGGTATTTCAGCCAGGGGGATAATTGCGGGTCATTGCCCGAGCGACGCATGTACACCACAAGGTTACGGGCCACCGCACTCGCTGCCAAAGGGCTGGTGAGTTCGCTGACCAGGTGCAGTGCCAGGTCTATGCCCGCAGTGACACCAGCACTTGTGCTGATGCGCCCATCTTCAACGAAAATGCGGTTTTCTTCTATTTTGATAGAACTGTCTATTTCAGCTAGTTCGCAATAGTGATTATGATGTGTAGTTGCCTTGTGCCCACTTAATAAACCAGCGTGAGCCGCTAACAGGGCACCTGAACAAATGCATACCACCCGATGCTTGGTGTGCACATGTTGTGACAACCATTTGATGGCAATTTGCGCATCTGGCAATGTGTAAACTTCATTGCCACCGATCAGACCTGGCAAGATCAGGATGCTATCTTCAGCAAGCTGTGCAGGCAAGGGCTGCAATGGCCCTAACTGCAAACCGACAGAAGAGTTGACGCTCTCCTGAGGACTGATAAAGCATATTTCAAAACGCACTTCATCCTGATAGCGATTAGCGAATAAAAGCGCATCTGCTGGCCCTGCTATATCCAGTAGCAGGGTGTCTGGCAACAATAGAAAGTAAACTGATTGTATTCGGGGCATGATCAATTACGGGGCATAGTCAATCAGGCGAATATATTGCGTAAATTGTGAGCCAGTTTTGATCCGAACACATTAATGAACAAGCCAGTCATGACTGTCGCAGCACCCAATAACTGGGTTTGACTCAGTGCCTCATCAAGTATCAGCCATGCTGCTGTCAGGCCAACTACTGGCACCATCAATGTCAATGGCGCTACCAGGTGGGTAGGTAAGCTGGCCAGCAATTTGCCCCATAAGGTATAACCGATCAGCGTTGCCGCAACTGCCAGGTAAACGATAGTCAGGCCAGACGACAAACTCATATTGCTCAGACTATGCAAAATAACATCGCCACCTTCAAAAAGGTAGGAGAGCAAAAAAAACGGCAGTATAGGTACCAAAGCACTCCAGGACACCAGGCTCAACACATTTGTCACACCTATCTTTTTATTGATGACATTACCACTCGCCCATGAAAATGCAGCGCATAAAGTGAGTGCAAAGCCAGCCAAAGTCACTTGACTGGCTGAGCTGGCAATACTTGCGCTGCCCAGCAGTATGAGACCTGCGCTAGCCACCAGCATGCCAAGTAAATTGCTGGGCCGTAGCTTGTCGCCAAACACCATGGCTGACAAGCCCACGGTAAAGAAAGCCTGTGCCTGCAAAACCAGCGACGCCAAACCGGCAGGCATACCAACCGCCATCGCTGAAAACAGGAAGGCAAATTGTCCAAGGCTGATGAACATGGCATACGCCAACAATAATTTGAAAGGCACTTTGGGGCGTGGCAAAAAGAAAATCGCCGGGAATGCCACCAACATAAAGCGCAATGCACCCATCAGGAAGGGGGGTATGCCTTTCAAGCCTATTTTGATCACCACAAAATTCATCCCCCACAGCAGAATGACTATGGCAGCGATCAGAATATGGCGCGTGCTAAGGACAGATTTGGACATAGGCTACCAGCATAAAGATTAATTCGTTTTTGCATGTACGCGTTTGGTCGACGCAGGATTGTTAAGCAGTTTATTTGACGGCCTGATTGGTCTGGGAACGAAATTCCCGCCACAATTCGGACACACGCCTTGCAACGGGCCATCAACACAATCGCTACAGAATGTGCACTCAAAAGTGCAGATGCGGGCCTTGACAGAATCTGCTGGCAAATCACAGTCACAGCGCTCGCAATTCGGTCTGAGTTCAAGCATGATACATTTCCTTTCTGTTGTGGGTGAATATCAAGCAGAATATCAGTTTGAATATTACATGCCAGCATAAATCGCGACCTATGTCGGTCAGATCAGGACATGTGCCCAAGTCTAAATCATAAAGCTTTATGTCTCTCAATTTTACTTATCAACAACTGATCAATATTGCTACGCGCAAAGAGCATGCACTGAGTCGTCAATTGGCAAAACAGGAAAAGCTGCCGCCCGAACAAGCGCTTTTCAACTTGCTGGAACGAGCAGCGCAGAACGCTGGCCTGCAGGATATCGCAGAGCTGGCACGACAGCGCGATGCTGCAAAAATGGCCAGTGCTGCTCAAAAACTGGCAAAGAAAGCTGCAAAGCAGGATGAAAGAAAAATTCAGCAATTTGCCATAATGCCCTTAAATACCTGGCTGGCCTGGTTCGATGGTTCAGCTGTGCCTAACCCCGGAAAATGTCAGATTGCCTGCATACTCAAGGCCCCGGATGGCCAAAGTTTTGAATACATAGAGCATATGGAATATGGTGACAGCTGTGATGCAGAGTACAGCGGTTTGATACTGGTATTGCAGCAGGCACGCCAGCATCAGATAGTGAACTTGCTTGTACACGGCGACAGCCAGGTAATCATTGATGACTTTAATCAAATCAAGGTCAGTGGCTTGTTACGTATGCAGCAATATCGCCAGCAAGCACAGCAATTGTCCTCAGTTTTTGAGCAACTCCAGGTTCGCTGGATTCCACGTCACAAAAATCACATGGCTGATACGCTTACTCAAATCCGTTCAAAAGAGAGCAAATGAAATCGGCTCTTGGTCAGATCGGATCGGATTCGGTCAGATCAAGACTTGATTTTCAAAGCCTGAGCTAACAGGTTCAACATCGCAGGCCGTGAATGTAGCGTTTTCCTGAGTAAAACCAATTCGCGTGCATAAGCGGGATTGGAGATGCTGGTTAAGGCACAATGTCTTGTCAGTTTCTCCAGACCTGACCAATGCGGTATCAAACTGATGCCGACATCATCTGCCACTAACATAGCGATTGTTTCGAGTGCATCAAGGTCGCACATTGCTTGCAGTTTCAAACCCTGGTCTTTAAGGTATTTTTCAGCGTAACGCCCGCCCCATGCCGTTGGATCATAACGCAGATACGGTTTTGATTGCAGCGTAGATTGAATATCAGCCTGTGGCGCATGCCTGGAAAGTAAAATCAGGTTCTCCGTCTTGATGCGGTATGCCGTCAGACTTTTGGGTAGTTCAAATGCAGGTGCAACCAGTATCGCTGCATCTATTTCTTCATCCAGTACAGCCTGATATAAGGAACGGGATGTACCTGGCACGATACCCGGCTTCAGATGTGGAGCATGCCTGGTCAAATGGCGCAATACAGCAGGCAACATACCTGTCATTGCGGTAGAAATGGCACCGATCTTTATGGTGCCGGTTAAGCCATCTGTGTCTGCGTCTCCAGCCAATAAGCCAATTTCACGCACTATATTGCGCGCCCGTGGCAGCAAATACAGGCATGCTTCGGTCGGTCTTGCTGCATGGCCTTGCCTCAATAATAAGGGAAAACCTAACTCCCTTTCCAAAGCCTGAATTCTTTGGCTGATAGCTGCTGCGGTCAGGTTTTCGACCCTTGCCGCTTCGGCGATGGAACCATGTTCTATCGTAGCAATCAGGCTTTGCAAATATCGGCTATCCATAAAAAATTCTTTCGAATTCAATAAAAATAATATGCTATCTCTTTCGAATAAATGGCGCTAGCATTTCATTCTTGCTCAATAATCATGCGAGCAACGATAATTCAACAAGGAGTTAAGTGCATGAAAGCTTTATTTCACCTTGCCTATCACGTACACGACCTGGATCAGGCCAGGCAATTTTATGCAGGCATGCTGGGTTGCAGCGAAGGGCGTAGTACCGCCACCTGGGTAGACTTTGATTTCTTTGGACATCAGATTTCCCTGCATCTGGGTACGCCATTTGCAACGACTAACACAGGCAGGGTAGGGGATCATATGGTGCCCATGCCCCATTTAGGCGTGATCTTGACGATGCTTGATTGGCAGAATCTGGCTGAGCATTTACGCAGTCATGGCCTGACATTTGTGATGGAACCAGCGATACGCTTTGCTGGTCAGTCAGGTGAGCAAGCGACCATGTTTTTTCTTGATCCCTCAGGCAATCCGATAGAAATCAAAGGTTTCAATAATCTTGAAAGTGTTTACGAAAAATGAGATCAAATGTAATTCCATTCCTGGCTGCGCCTGGTTACGCCCATATTCAGGCCTGGGTAGAAGCGCTGCAAAAAGCCATGCCTGATGAGCAGATTCTCGCTTTTGATGCCATGAGTGATGAGGATAAGGCTACTTGTAAAGTCGCCATTGTCGCCAATCCCAATCCAGATCAGCTAAAGCAATTGCCGCAACTGCAGTGGGTGCATAGTGTATGGGCCGGGGTGGAGCGTCTGGTCGCAGACCTGGGTGATACGGAATTAAAAATAGTACGCCTGATTGATCCGCAACTTGCCAGCACCATGGCAGAAGCGGTCTTGACATGGGTGCTTTACCTGCATCGTGAAATACCTGCTTATGCCAGGCAGCAGGCGCAAGAACTATGGCAGCCACGCACTTATACGCGGGCCCAACAAAGGACGGTAAGTCTGCTTGGTTTGGGTGCCTTGGGGGAAGCAGCCGCCCAAAGTTTGTTGAGGGCAGGGTTTAAGGTTTGTGGCTGGAGCCGTAGTGAGAAATCTGTTACTGGCATTGAATGTTTTGCTGGCGAGAGTCAATTGCCTGCCATGCTGGCGAAAACCAATATCCTGGTTTGTCTATTGCCCTTGACACCTGATACTACGGGGCTGATCAATGCCGGAGTGCTGGCACAATTGCCGCAGGGCGCATCTGTGATTAATTTTGCCCGAGGTGCCGTCATCAACGATGAAGATTTGCATGCAGCCCTTGATAATGAACACATTTCTCATGCAGTTCTTGATGTATTTGAAACTGAACCGCTGCCAGTGTCAGAATGGCATTGGCAACATCCATGTGTATCGGTATTGCCACATTGTGCTGCACCGACAGATAGAGCAACTGCCTCGTTGATCGTTGCAGAAAATATACGGCATTATCGAAATACTGGCGAGTTACCGCAGACCGTAGATATTGTCAGAGGTTACTGATGTGCCACAGTTATTTCCTCTGCAAGGCTTCGTTTGCTTCCCATGAGAACGCGGAAGGCGCAATATTATGAGGCGAGCCCTTTTCTTATGTAATGGGAGGAGGGGAAATTGCCTGTTAATTGGCACAGTAGTTTGCCAAGACTGTTCTGGACAGTCTTACTGTCCAACAATATACTGATTTTTCATATGAGTTCCTGATGTTATTCGTGTCTCATACGGCTTAGTTCAAGGAAACTGACTACCTTCTCAATGCCTTAATTTCATATTCAGACTTACAGTTTCGACGTTCTCAAAAATAAATTTTATTTCTTAAGGAGACGCACCATGAAGAAACTTTTCTCACTGATCTTGTTTGCATTTTTATCCTTGGCGCTACAAGGTTTTACACATGCGGCCGAAAATAGCAGCAGCGATCAGGCCAAGGCGATGGTTAAAAAAGCGATTACCTATTACAAGGCAAATGGTAAAGACAAGACCTTTGAGGCCGTGAACGACACTGCAGGCCCTTTCAATGAGCGCGATCTGTATGTTGTGGCATATGATCTGACAGGCACCGTTGTTGCACATGGGGCCAACAAGAAACTGATAGGCAAGAACATCATTGACCTAAAAGATTCTGATGGTGTAATGATCATGAAAGAACAATTATTGGCAGCGAAGGGTAAGAACGCCGGTTGGGTTAATTATAAGTGGCCGCATCCCTTGACCAAGGAAATGACGCAAAAATCCATGTATAACGAAATCGTTGATGACGTTATGTTTGCCAGTGGCGTTTATAAATAGCACGCTGGAGATTTATCCAAAATAAGGAAATATGCGTCTATTTTGCGGTTACAGGCGGGAGTGCTAAACACTCCCGTCATATTTATTTCATCTGATCATTTCATTTGATTATTTCGTTTGATCGTCAGGTAGTTTAAAACCCAAGCAAACCTTTTAACACATCCGTAGCCTTGACCTTGGGTTCTTCTTTTTGCTCAGGTTTTTGTTGTTGCTCTGCTTGTGATGAATTATTGGATCTGCGTCCGCCCATATCACCCATGCCGCCGAGTATGGAGCTATAAGTCGACTTCATGCGCAGCTTGGTTTGCCAGTCTGGTTCCCAAGCGATTTTGGGATCGCTGGGGCGAGGCGGGTAGGCAAAATAAGCATCTGAACCATAGGCGATCATGCGCAGCATGCCAGCGCCTTGTTCACCAAAAATGCCCTTGGGGACATCGCATTTGGTCGTGTTAGCAGGCAGGATGACTTTTTCATTGAGCCATTTGTCGACGTCTGCATTGGCTTGATAATCTACCAGGCCAAAACCAAAGTCTGGCAATTCGCTGGATGTCCAGACCACGACTTCGGGGTTGTCGCCACCGCCAGGCTGGCCACCCATGACGCTGATGAAATAACCACGTGCATTTGGCACTGGTTTCCATTCCAGGCCAACGCCGCCAGCCTTCTTGGTTTGTGCCAGTTCAATTGCTGCCATTAAATCATTGTTTGAAGCAAGATTGAGTTTGAAACTTTCAGGCATGCCATTACCTACAAACTGATGTTGACCAACCAGTGAAGCCGTGTCCGGCACTTTCCTGTCATCATTCTTGTTTGGCCATGCCGGGTTTCCTGGCTGTGAACGCGCACCCTTGGTGACCTTGCCGCGCATGGTGAAGAATTTTGCATAATCTTCTGGGGATGCTTTGGCGGCATCCAGTGTGCGCGGCTGTCCCGGTCTTACTGTCTCACCACAACCCCAGTAAATCGAGATTTTACCCTTTGGTTTTTCATAATTGGGCTCTGATGGTGTTTCTTCAGAGGGAGTGTATTGCACGGGTTTTTCTGGAGCAGGCGCTACTAGCTTCAGGCTGTCACCCAGGTTCATGCCAGTGGGTATCATTTGATTGGCATCTGTCAGCGAGGTATTCTTGTTTGTGAAAACTGATACATCCATGAATCTACCACTGGCAAAACCCATGGAATGGGTATTGCCGAATACATTCCCCCGGTCATTATTACCCGTCCCGCCGCGAGCCATACCTCCCAATGCACCAAAAAATCCACCAGATTGTGCACCCTGCATGGCACCGCCCATCATGCCACCAGGCATGTCACTGGCATTGGTCGCCAGATCGATATACGCAAAAGCAATTGGCGCCTTAACTGCTTGTGTTCCAGTTTTTGTAGTGGAGGCTTTGCCTTGGGTACTGGCAGTGGGTTTGGTTTGTGATGTTGCGATCAGAGGGGTGGCTAATAAACTGCAAGTTATGAGTGCTGTCTTTTGAAGAGCTTTGCTGCATTTCGTTGTCATAAAAATCTTCATGGAATAACTCCTGTTATCTATCAGTTGCTGAAAGAGAAAAAACCAGAAAAATTTTGACAATGAGGATGTTCTGGCTAAGGTCCTTGAAAGGAGCTTATCTTAGCGCAAAATAATCGCAAAAATAGAAGTTTGACTTAAACTTTTGATTCAAGAATTTATTTTCCTTGCAGTTTGGTGATCAATATTTATTTTTCGTGTAGATGTACTTAACAAAAGCCCAAAAAAAGACGTAGCACTTGTTTGCAAGTGCTACGTCAGTAATGAAAGAAACAAATTGAACTTACCTGCGATGACCAATTACTTTTGGTTCACAATTGTTGAAAGCAGAGGTTCAAGAGCGTTCGCCCATATTTCATAGCCTTCAACAGATAAATGCAACTTGTCTTTACTCATGCCTTTCCAGTTATCACCTACAGGTGGAAGTTGTGCTGCGAGATCGAGATAGTAGATGTTTTTCTGGTCGCTCAGCGGGGTCAGTAATGTATTGGTTGTTGCCATTTTTTCTGTCGCACGGGCATTAGGTAAAATACTTAACAAAACAATTTTAATTCCAGAGAACTTCTTTTGAGTTGCCGCGATAACGGCCTTTACACCATCAGCAATTTCTTCTGGCGTATCTTGTACATTATTTGTGCCAATCAGGATGATAGCGACTTGGGGCGCAAAGGCAGAAAGATCGATATTTTCAAGGCGCCAGAGTGTATGTTGGGTTCTGTCCGAACCTAGTCCAAAGTCGATAGCGCGTTCTTCAAAATGTTTTTTCCAAACGGGGGAACCAACTCCCCAGCGCCATTGCTCTGTAATAGAGTCCCCGATGAAAATCAGGTCGGCCGGGCGATTCTTTCTGAGCGTTATATAGTCATTGAAGTAGACTTGATAAGCCAATTTTGGACTGTAATTCTGATCGCTTGCAATGGTAGTTGGCTGCTTGACCGGCAGCGAACTCACTTGCGCATTACAAAGGGATGTGAACAGAAGAGCAGATAAAAGTAAGCGTTTCATGAGGTACTCATTGGTGAGGGTAGTTCGTCAAAAAAATTCACTCTGGCAGTGGAGATATGAGGCCAGCTTTGAGTGAAAGATAATTGTTCAAGCCACTTGCTGATAAACCCTTGATGCCAGCAACGACGGATTCTGCATTGATCCTCGCACCAGCAATGTTGGTATGGGTGCGTTGATCGCTAAATAAGGTGTCGACTTTTTCCTTGCCCAAAACATCATAGGTTTTACCAGTAATGGCGGTGACATCAATCAAGGCTACCTGCGTTTCGTTCGCTACTGTGCTTGCCAGTTTGCGATGTTCGGCAAAATCATTGACCCAGTCCTTGTGAGGCACTGGCGTGGCGATGATGATGGAAATACCTTTTGCTCTGGCATCGTGTATGTATTTCTTTAAATACCAACCGTAGCTATGGACGATTTCAATACTGCCATCTGGTTTGTTGATGATTTCGGTATCTTCACCTGTACTGCGCAAGGAACCCCGGAATTTACCTCGGGCATCCACAGGACCAACATCATTATGACCAAACTGCACCAGCAAAAAATCACCGGCTTTCATTTCCCCCAATACCTTCTCCCAGCGACCTTCCTGGATATAGGTGCGACTACTGCGGCCACCTATGGCGCGATTGATGACATTGATCTTGCTGAGGTCAAAGTAGGGCGCAATTTCATCAGCCCAACCACGCATGGGGGCGTCGCTACGGGCGGTAGAGTCACCGACGATAAAGAAAGAGGGCAGTTTGGGATCAATCGCTTGCTTGACCACCTGCTTACTTTCGTCTACGACTGGCCTGTCATCTTCTTTGGTCGTCTGTGCTGAGGCTATGCCGGTAACCGCCAGGAGGAGCCCGATTTGTATGGCCTTGCACCAGAAGGGAGTAATTGCGCTGTATATAATCATGAAAAATCCTGTAAGCGGTGTAATGACAATCATTAGTCAAACTGATTATAAGACGCGCATCAATGAGAACTCAACTACCATCCGGCTTCTTTATGCTGACGATATTGGGGCTGGCTGGTATGAAAAACCTGTCAGGCGCATCCGGCTTGGCTGGATCGAAGCGCTCTGATTGAGTGAGGATAGATTTTGCCAGAGGTAATTTGGCCTGACGCACGCCTTCAACTACGCACCTTGCCAGTTCATAAGCGCCATAGGCGTTGTGATGCGTACCGTCGCCGGGTTTAAATGCCAGCAACGATTTCTCTGGCCCCAGCGCTTCATAAAAGACCTTGCTCATGACGTGCAGATCAATCAGGGGCAAGCCTTCTTCTTTTGCCACTTCACGTACGGCATCTGGATAGCCCTTGTGTGAATTGGTGATAGTCCCGCCTTCAAACGTCCGGCGTTGCACCTGCGTGACCAGAATCACTTGCACATGCTTTTCAGCCAGTGCCGCTGTATAAATCTTCAGATTGTTTTTGTAGGTGGCTACATCTACCGCCTTCATGTCATTGTGCCCAAATTGTATGAACACGTAGTCGTAAGGCTTGACCAGGCTGAGTACTTTATCCAGCCGGCGTGCTGACCTGGAAGAGGCCAGCGATTCTCCAGATTGCGCATAATTGGCAACACTGACATCGGATGAAAAAAAGCGCGGCAACATCTGACCCCAACTGGCATACGGCTCGCCAGGCTGATCTGTGACGGTAGAGTCTCCCAGCAAATAAAGAGTAGGGATGTTGTCG
This sequence comes from Undibacterium sp. Ji83W, assembly GCF_049340385.1. Lineage (NCBI taxonomy): Bacteria > Pseudomonadati > Pseudomonadota > Betaproteobacteria > Burkholderiales > Oxalobacteraceae > Undibacterium > Undibacterium sp. Ji83W. The sequence goes on from NZ_JBMPOZ010000002.1 coordinate 13,688, forward strand.
ACACGTTCTATCTCGATTGCTTCAAGGCTGGGGTGTGCGCCGTTGAATTCCAGCGTCAGTTTCTCATCCCAGGTAAATTGTTCTTCAGCTGTTTCGCGCGGCTTTAGTTTTACTTCACCACCACCGGAAATTGCCGGACGACGGACATTGACGACAAAGCTTCTCTCCGTCCGCTCACCTTTTTGAGTGCTCACTTTCTCCAGCATCAGACGGCGTGTCTCGGCTTTCACTGTGGTTTCAGAAGCATCATCAGCGTCGCCTAGTGTGACTTTGACGCGATAATTTCCTTCCGGTACCGCCACCGAGAACAGGAAGGGGCTGGTGCTGCTGATACCAGTGCTGGTGTTAAGGATTTGTGCACCGTTCTCAAAGCCATATCCAGTATCTGCCATATAGATAGTGCCGGGTTTTACAGCCTTGGACTTAGCTGCTGGCTTGGCGTTGAAATCAAATGAATATGTCTGCGCATACAGCATGCCGCTAAATGCAGCGCCGTTAAAAAAAATAAATGCGTTTAAAAGAGGCAGTATCTTCATAAGTGAATGTGGTAAATGAGTGCGTAGGAGCCAAATATGAGCAAACAAATTATCAAGGTATTTTAGGGTAGCCATGTAGCAAAATGCATCACCAGGAAAAACAATCAAGGCTATGATTAACAGTATGAAATGCAAACAGCCTGCTGATTGCTATCAGCAGGCTGTTTAAATGTGATGAAAGCTGCAATTCAGCTTGGTGGGCGGCGCATTTCAGGGCGATTATTGCCCGGTCCGCTTGGTGTGAAACCGCCAAACCGATACGACAGTCCAACATAAATCAGGCGACCATCATACCGTCGGATATTACGTTCTTTGAGCGCGTCAGTATCAACTATCGTTTCTGTTTTGTTGGAATTGAATATATCAGTGACATTCAATACCAGATTCAGATTCTGCGTAATATTGTGACGCAGGCTGAAATTCGCAGTTGAGTTGGGTTGGCGGTATCCTTCGCCTGACAGGGTTTTTCCTTGTGTGTTCAGACTCAATTGCAGATGATCCTGATCACTAAGCTGATAATTGAAACGTCCCCGTAAACTCAGTGAGGATGCCGAGCGCTTTATTTCCTGGCCAGATGTGGTCAGGATAGTTTGCTCTGTAAATAAAAGATTGCCGCTGGTGTTGATGGAAAACTTGGGCGTCACCTTGCCACTGAGCGTGAATTCTATACCGCTGGAATGATTGCCACCGCCATTGTCCAATGTCGTCAGTAATACTGTGTCAGTAATGAAGGTACGGCGATAAAGTATGCTGTCACTTTCTTTGCGATAGTATCCCCTGATATTCATGTCCAGCCCCATCGCTCTGGTTTCATAGGCGAGTTCAAAGGAGTCCGTCTGGGTAGGTTTTAATTTTGGGTTGCCGCTCGATACATTCAATTCATCGCGGTACACAACAAAAGGGTTCAGTTCATTCGCATTGGCGCGACGTATGCGATGGGCATAACTAAAACGTATGGTGGTGTCGTCGCTGGCTTTGTAGCTGACAAAGAAGCTGGGAATATAATTAATATAGTGATTGGTGGCTCCAATTTGTGCAGTCAATTGTTGAATATCAATATGCGTATATTCAGTCCTTAAACCCGCCAGCACGCCCCATTTTTCATTCAGGCGTAACTGGTACGAGCCATACAGGGCAATGTTTGCTTCATCCAGATTATAGTGATTGGTACGCGATGGGTTAATCGTCGCAATGCCACTGGCTGGATCAACATTAAAATATCCTGTATCAAAATCGCTTTTGTTATTGGCTATTTTATAGCCCATTTTCAAAATCCCTTGGTCGTCAGGACGCTCATAGTCACCAGTAAAATCGACGATCTTGATATTGTTGACGTTATTTTGCCTGCTGTGAATGTCGTTGAAGAAACCAGGATTAACCGCATACACATTTGAATAGTTATTTTCGCTGGCATTATCAGACCCGGATACACGTAGGTCCAGACGCATCAGTTCACCATTGATGTCGCCTTTGTGGTCATAGCGCCCACCCCAGCTATAGTTGGTACTTTCCCCATTGCGCAGAGTGGAGCGCACATAGTCACTATAAGGGCTATTATTTTGATCAATTGTGAGGTAATGATCGGTCGACTTTTGATCATTGCTGCGTCTGGCATAAGAAAAATTGGCGCCCAGGGTATCTTTGGTGCCGAGGTTGTAAGTGACTGTCGCATTGATGCCAGATGAATCATTCAGCCCTGCAGAATTGGATGACTGGGTGCTATGCTGGCTGATACCGGTGAATGCATCAGTGCGGTCGCGGACTGCTTCACCTACTGAATTCCGGCCATCGTGACGGAAGTTGATACCACCCTGTATGCCAAATGGACCTTCATGATAGCTGCCAGATAATGCAGTGTTAAAACGACCTGCTGAACCGGCATTGGCATTGATCACACCGAAGCCGCCAGGTTGACGATTGCGTCGCATCACCAGATTGATGATGGGACCGCCGCCACCTTCATTGCCGAATTGCGCTCCAGGGTTGTTAATGACTTCCACTGACTCTATATCATGCGAGGGCATCGCATTTAATGATGCTCCGCGGTTATCACCTTGCATCATGGCAGATGGTTTGCCATCGATCAAAATTTGTACTTTTGTACTGCCACGCAGGCTGACCGTGCCATCTGGATCAACCGATACTGATGGCACATTATTGAGTGCGTCTGCTGCCGTCCCATTGGTGCTGGCAACATCTGATTTAACGTCGTAAACCTGACGGTCTATGCGATTGCTAGGGCGTTCTGCCTGTACGGTAACGGATGGAATATCAGCATTGCTGGGAACGGCTTGTTCCGGTGTAGCGGGTTTGACTTCTGTCTTGCCGACAGTACCAGGCTTATCATCAACTTCTTCCGGTTTGCCGTCGCCGGTTTTTGCTGGCACTGTTGTAGATGCCTTTGTGGGAGTTGCTGGGGTAACCGGTGCGACAGGTGTGGCAGGTAAGACTGGTTTCACCGGGGGCTGGGCGTAAGCTGCGCGACCCATGCATAAGGCCTCAGTGATCAGCGCACCTAGTATCAGCTTGCGCGTGGTCTTGCCACCATGACTGACAAATTGCGTTACAGTTGCTGCGCATCTTTTTTTACGGTGTGTAGTCATGATTTAGGTTTAATTGAGCACCAATGAATGAAATTGCCAACACTATGACGTAAAAATGCTTGCGTGGTTCAACTTGCTTTGTATCAGTTTGTTGTCAGCAGACTCCCTTGTTTCATCCGTTTATTCAGCGTCGGTAGCATCCATTTTTTTCAGGTCCGCTATCGAAGGAATATACTCGCCGATCAGTGCCAGGTTTTGTATCGCAGCCAAGCCCCACTGTGCAGTGTCGTTGGTACTGATCCAGGGCACTTCATCGACCGGATTCAGGCTGTTGACGCCCTGTACGCGTGTGGTTTTCAGCAATGGGCCGGGTACGCCACGGTTGCCAAAAAACTCGTGCCAGGCGCGTTGTGCCAATGCAGGGTTTTTGTTTTTCCAGGCAACGTAGGCAGTGAGTCTGGAGTGGCCGTTACGCAAGGCATTGCCCGCACCGTGCGGCATGCCCAGTGCATTGATCTGCTCCTGTTTACCAGCATTGAAGAGTTCACAATACTGTAGCCATGCCTGCACAAACCTGGGTTCGTCAGTCAGGGTCACCAGTTCTGCAAAAATCTCTACTGCACCAAAGACCGCATTCAAATGGCTGGCCGATGCCCGGTTGCCAAAGACATTGATCAGGTGGCTGGTATCGGCATCATAAGCAAAACTGTTGCCATTGAAAAAGCCGTGGGGCATGCCGGCGATATCTCGCATGCCAGTCAATATCTTGTCACGGTACTTGATGTCACCGCTGCGTTCCCATTCGGTCAGCCAGTTACCGGCGAGTGAACCCCAGTCTGTGCCAAAACCGGCATGTGCCTTGATCTTGCTTATATCTTCTTTGGGTTTGAGCTTGCGCGCAGGATCCGTGCTTTCCAGTTTTTTGTCGGCATCTATCAGTGAATGCATGATGTCGCCTATGCGTTCATCTGCTGTCAGGTAATAATAAAAGCGGCGATAGATGGCAGCGCTGATGCGCAGCTGTTTTGCGCTACAGCCCCAGTGCTGTACATTATGGCGCGAACCCAGACCAGCAAACTGCCCCAGGTGATGGGTATCGACTTCGCTGGTATGCCTGACCATGGCTTCGGCAAAACGGAAGATGTCAGCCCGTCCGGTGCGCAGGAAAGAGTACCAAAGCCATAGATCAGGCGAGAGTTCGGAATTATCCCAGGCAAAACCGCCGACGTCATAACGCCATTCATGCCGGTCCAGATCATAAGTATGGCGGATGTCGCCATAATCCCAGAATCCATACCAGTGGCGCTGTTCAACCTGTTCCTTGTAAAAATTGAAGCGAAAATCGAGCTGATCTTCAAGCGCCGCTTTTACCGTATGCGAGCGATCTGGCAAGCTCCACAGTCCGCCGAACACGCCAGTCGCCAGGAAATGACTGGGCTTCGCTACCAGTTGAGGAGGTGTCTGTATGGCATCAGCAAACTGCACCAGCTTTTCCCTCGAAGGGGTGGCGCCACATACCCATAAGGTGATTTCGCTGCTGCGGGCCACACCCATGGGGCTGCCAAATCCTTTTTCATAATCTTCGTAGGTGATCTCCAGGCCTTCGCGTTCCTGATCATGGGTTTCCATACCCATGCCATCATGATAAAAGCGCAGGTCCATGGCCGGGGCATCCGGGGACCACATCCAGACGGTGACCTGGGCGGTGTCTGTATGCGCCTGCCGGATATCCAGTTGGGTAGGATGGCGCTGCCAGAAATCGCGCAAGCCAAAAGCAACGCCGCCACTGACGCCGCCTATATAACCGGTGCCGGGCGATCTGTGTCCCCAGGCTGCTTCCACCCAGCCATAACCGGACTTGGTACGTTTGCGTATCTTGAAACCATCTGCCGATTGTTGTGACAGGGTGTAATCACCCCATGCCGGTACCAGATGGATCAGGCGCTGTATCACTTCAGGAAACTGTGCCAGTGGCGGGCAGGCGAGCCCAGCCAGTTGGGCATTGCGTACTGCGGGGCCTGGGTCACGGCGCAGGCCGGTCATATTGCGCACACCTTCAGCCCACAAGCCGGCATTTTCACCGGCAAAGCGCACATGCCTGTCATATAGCGCATCACGCATGGCGACATCGAAGCGCAAGCCTATGCCACGCAAGAAATCGCGCTGCTCATCGCCGTCATAAACAAAGCTGTGCATGACGCGTATGGTATCTGCGCCAGCGTAGAAATACAGTCTGAGCACGAAAGGCAGCCAGGCCCGCTTGGCATCCTTGTGCATGCCTTCCACCTTCAGCACTGCACGTACCGGGCCTTGTTGCTCAAGACTGACCTGGCTGATATTGCTGATGTAATTGTGCTGGCGGGTAGTGCCGCTTTCGCCGTCCGGTTGGTCATCGGTGATGACTACCAGGTGGCCGTTGCGCATGACGTCTTTGCCATCACGCTGTACGCTGCGGATAAACTGTGCTCCATGAGTGGCAACATCGCACACCATCACGCCGGTATCTATCAGATACCCGTCTTTGCTTTGCCTGACACTGACGATGTTTTCAGATGGCAGGACGGTTTTTGCTACAGGCTTGATCTGCAATTCGGAACCAAGGCTGACGCCGGCGGCTACGGCATGTGCGGTCCACTTCAACGTACCATCGGGCCAGTATGCCAAAGGCCAGCTTTGGGTAGGCAGGTCTTTGCCATCCTGATTAATCAATTGAAATTGCTGGCTTTTGGTGATCTTGCCGCGTGGCCAGGGCACGCCTACTGTTGTGCCTGTCAATACTTGCGGAGTTTTGGCTTCCAGCCAGTTCAGGCGTATGAACTCGTCTGCTTTTACTGTGGCACCTGCGGTACCTGCATTCCCCACATCACCAGCAGACAGATTTTGCGCTTGCAGGGATGGTATTTGACTGGCAAGTGCACTAGCTGCAGTTGTTTTGATGAAGCTGCGACGCGTTAATTTAAACATTATTCATTACTTTGCATATCTGAAAATAGCTGTACTTGTTCTTGATCACTGACGATGAAAGAGTAAGGGTGTATCAAGGTGTGTAAATGGCCTCAGGCTTGGTCACAGTCATGCCATCACCCAGGTAAAAGCTGGGGTGAGGGGGCTGGTTGTAACCGGCATTTTGCCCTGCCACCTGCATCCTGTATTGCGGATTGTGCATCAGGCTGGTGATGCGATGTGGTGTTGGTATGGTGGTGCTGAATACCAGCAGGGCGGTGTCGTCACTATTGCGCCAGACGACTTCCTCGCGCCAGTCGCCAAACAAGTCCGCCGACAGCACAGGTGTAGATTTGGTGCCATTGTTGGATGCGGCATTATAAGTTGCACCATTGAGCAAACGTTCGAAGGCGAAGGCTTTTGGATTCCATTTTTCTATCAGGGTGCCATCCAGCGATTCACGCAACAGATCGCCATCCCACCAGACAGCGAAGTTGACGCGACGCGGATGCTGGGGTGAAATTTCGACGCCGCCAGCACTCATCAAACCACCGACTGATCCCCAGCATTCTTCACCAGGGTAAGCCGGATCTATGTCCATGCAGACGCCACGACCGACATCGGCGCCTTTGCCATCTACACTCCAGAGTATCTTTCCGGTAGCGGCATCATGCATTTCCAGTCCGTGTGCGCCATAGCAGCTTGGCGTTTCATGTACCATGTAAATTTGCTGTCCCGGGCGATTGGGATCAAGTTTGCCTACATGCAGGGCATCACCATGGCACAGACCCGTGCTGTACAGCATTTTGCCGTTACTGCCTACAGTGGCAGCACCATAGATGAGGTCGTCCTTGCCATCGCCGTCTACATCGGCCACCGACATCCAGTGTGCACCCTGGTGATTGACCGGGCCACCTTCTATATCGCTGTCAAATGTCCAGCGGCTAGTGAGTTTGCCGTCGCGCCAGTCCCAGGCCGCAATCACTGCACGGGTGTAGTAGCCACGCGAAAAGACAGCGCTTGGACGTTCTCCATCCAGAAACGCTACCGTTCCGAGAAAACGGTCTACCCGGTTCCCATAAGCATCACCCCAGGCAGCAACATCACCGCGTGCAGGGATATAGTTGGTGCTGGCCATGGCGGCACCGGTCATGCCATTGAAGACAGTCAGGTATTCAGGGCCGGATAAAATGTATCCCTTGTTATTGCGATAGTCAGCAGCGGCATTGCCGATGACTTTGCCCTTGCCATCTATGGTGCCATCTGCAGTTTTCATCATGACTTCTGCTTTGCCATCACCATCGAAGTCGTACGCGAGGAAGGTGGTGTAATGCGCACCCGCACGGATGTTCTTGCCCAGATCGATGCGCCACAACAATTTGCCATCGAGCTTGTAGGCATCCACATAGGTATTGCCGGTGTAGCCAGCCTGGGAATTATCCTTGGCGTTAGTAGGCTGCCATTTGACGATGAGCTCATACTCGCCATCACCGTCAAGATCGGCTGCAGAACCATCATTCAGTGCATAGCTGTAACTTGATCCATCAGGGGTAATGCCGTCGGCCGGTTTTTGTACGGGTATGGTTTTATACAAATTGCTCCATGTGCTTTTGGGCGCATCTGCCAGCAATTCAGCACCGTCAATGACCGGGCGTATGGTGTAGCTGCTAGCTGATGTACCTGCATCGTCGGTGAAATTGGTGAGTTTTTGGGGCACGCGATTTAATTTCTCTGACCCACGATAAATATTGAAACTGATATTGTCAGGATCGGTTCCCAGCAGACGCCAACTGATGAAATTGCTTTTACCGGTATTGATGGCGACGACACCGCGATCCAGTTTTTCCATCTGCTTGCCACGCGGCGACGCGCTGGCAAGGCTTATGGCTTTTGCTTTAACAGCGGCAGTGGTCGCTTCGGCCTGCACCTGACTGCTGCAAACACCAGCCAGGCTGGCGAATACCAAGACACTGGTCAATACATGATTGATTTTCATATTTGCAGATTTCCGTTTGTCATTAGCGTTGCAGGTTGGAAGGGCTTGGCACCAGCTCCAGCGGCGCACCGCCACGGGCTGCGCGTATCTTGACCAATTCCAGCGGCTCCAGCGCATTCGCAGCTTTGCCATCAGTACTGACGGCCAATGTAAGCGTATTTTCACCATTCGGATTCAATATGCCCGGTGGCAAAATGAAAAGACGTTGTGGACCTATATGAGAAATGAAATTCCCTATATTCCAGCCATTGACAAAAATCAGGACGCGATTTCTGCGGTCAGAGCGTGGCTGACTGGTATCACCTATGGCCAGACCCAGTTGTACATCATGGCCTGCCGGCATATCCAGGGTGAAATTGGTACGCAACCAGTAAGTACCTGCCGCTGGTGGCGCGGCGTCGGGACTGGTTTTCTCCCAGCCGCTATTATTTTTCTCGGCATCAGGCTTCGCACCAACCGGCAAATACCAGCCTGCACGTTCACCATAGAGGCCGCCGTTATTCATGGGGCCACGTACCAGGTCAGCAATTTCTTCACCACCTTTATTGCCCTGGATTTTCCAGTTGATAGGTGTAGCAAATTTCTCTTTGATGTCATGCGTCAGCGACGCACTGATCAAGCCACGTGCGACTTTATGTTCGTCATCCGCTGCCAGGTCCCAGTTGTGGGAATTATTTCTGACCATGACCGACAGTACATGTTCGTCTGCATGCAATGCTTCGGCGGGCAGTTTGAAGCTGGCCGTGCCCCAGTTGTCTGGCTTGGGTTTCCCTGTCGGCATTTCATTTTCGCCGATGTAGACACCATCCAGCCAAAGTTGCATGAAACCTGCACCACCGCCGCCATAGCTTATTTTCAATTGTTCAGGCAGTGGTTTACCAGCCTGGACCTTGAAATTGCCACGGTACCAGACATCGCCATGGTGAAAGCCATAATCACTCATGCTGAGTATGGGTTGACCAGCAGGAGGTGTGGTCTTCACGGTAGCCGCAGTTGTAGTCAGGTCAGTCTTGCGCCATTTGCTGTCGTCGAAGACTTTGGCTGCCTCTGGCGAATCCATGCGGCGCATCCATGTCTGTTGCATCAGTTTTGGCAAAACAATGTCAGCAGGACCAGTCAGGGGCTCAGTCGACAAACTGCCATCAACATTCTTGTTGCTGGCGATGGCGACTGTATTCCAGGTGATGTGCGTGACGGCTTTTGGTGCCCATATCTCCAGCTTACTACTTTCGTGAGTATCTCCACTCAGGTGCAAAGTGCTGCCTTGCACGCTGGCCTGACGCACCAGTGCTGGCGAACGCTCAAGGACAGGGCCGTGTGCGGTTTCCTGACGCCAGAAGTTGCGGCCAGTTTCGTCATCCGCCAGCAAGAGCAGTAAATCTGCTTTGCCACCACCACTGATGCGCACACGTATCAAATCCTTGTGTACATAATTTAATCGCAGATCGCCCGTTTGCTGATCAAATACTGCATTGGCTGCACCTTCCAGTACTTCGACCTTTGGCGCTGATTGATAACGCAGTACGGTTTCGCCATCCTCGCCCTTGCGGCCATACAGCAAGGCGATATCGCGCTCACTTTGTTGCAGGTGGGTCTGGGTATCGGATGTGGTGTAGACCAGATGCTGACGCTCCATTGCATAGTCAGACAACAGCAGTTTGACGTTCTGGTCCTTGATGCGCAAAGTACCTGCCTGTGGGATCTGGTAGCTGCCATCGCGTGTGCTGAGCTTGAAGCTGAACAATTCTTCTGTGGTTGAATCGGTCTTGGTATGAATGGCGAAAATCAGGTGTGCCTTATTGACGGGGCTGATATTGTGATACAGCCTGACCGCAGGATTGGAGGCGGTGATTGCTTCACCTTTATCCATGGCGCTCAGCACAGATTTGGCGGCATCCACAAAGTGTCCCATCTGCTTCAGTGTCAGGGCTTTTTCGCGCAAGCCACGGCCTTCGTCGATTGCTGCGCCATAATCGTAGGACGTATACACCACCTGCGCTGGCAACCAGCCCCAGGATGTGCCGCCATACATCATGTAGATAGAATGGATGGAAATGCCATTGATCAGATTTGCACCATAGAAGGTGCGTACATAATTCGATCCTGTGCGTTGCGCGGTGCAATCATAGGTGCCGACGCTACCCCAGAAATCAAACCAGCCGCCGCCCATTTCTGCCGCAAAACCTGGTGTATTCGGCGAGGCGAGGGCACCAATCTTGACTGGCCCGGTTCCGGTATAGGCAGGAATTTCGCCGTACATGCCCCAGTTGGGCACGACATTCGGTTTACCAATTTCCTTGGTATTGGTACAGCCACCACCCGGATAACCGTCAAAACTGTACAAATCGGTGGGGCCAGGCACTGCATAGGGCGCGCTGGAATTGGGTGGCGTCCAGTTAGGCAGGCGACCTGCAGAATTGTGGAACAGTGGCACGCTGATGCCATCGGCCCTGGCTTTGTCTGCCAGATGCTGCATGTAGCGCTTATGCGTATCCGAGGTATTTGATAATTCGTTTTCCAGCTGATAGGCAATCACGGTGCCGCCACCTGTGGTGATTTGGTGGCGCGCGATAATCGCATCAATCTGGGTCAGCCATTCGTCAGCAGACTGCATATATTCAGCTGCATCGGTACGGGCAATTGCCTTTTGCCTGGACAGATAACCGGGGAAGCCGCCCAGTGTCAGCTCCGCATTCACATACGGGCCGGGGCGGGCAATGACATACATGCCTTCCTGTTCTGCCATTTCTATCGCCAGTTCTACATTGCGTATGCTGGAAAAATCATATTGATTCGGGCGTGACGAGTGATAACCCCAGTCAAAGTAAATCGCCACAGTGTTGAGTCCGGTGGCTTTCATTTTTTGTATGACATCACGCCACAGTGAGGGATTGGGTAACCTGAAAGGGTGAAATTCACCTGCCCAGATCATTTCCCTTTTGCCGTCTATCATCAGCGAGTGTTTATCCCAGGTGATCTTTTTCGCTGGCGATTTTGCGGCAGTGGCCTGTTCCAGGACTTTGGTAGGTTCACTGATGACAGTGAAGTGACGTACCGCACCCGACACACCACCCAGTTCCTGCTTGGTTGTCCAGGTTTTGAAATTGTCCTTGCTGTCAGAATACCAGTAATGCTTGGTCGTATAGTCGTCAAAGTAAATGCGCCAGCCGCCATTTTTCAGCTTGACCAGGGCCTGACCTTCCGAGGGCTTGCCCCAGCCTGCCCAGTCGCCAGTTTTTTCCACTTTCCAAGGGCCAGTAAGGGCAGGGGCAGTCGCCATCTCTATGTATTTGCTGGTTTCATTTTTAGTGAAAACCACATAGCGTGACCCGTCCTTGACGGGGAAGGTATCAATATAATTATTTTGCAGGCCTGCCATGGCCTGGGCTTGTGAGAAATTGGCATACGTCTTGTCCAGCGCATGCAGTACATAGGCTCCAAAGGGGCCCTTGGTTCCCTGAGTTGATACTGAGACGACGATGTGGACAGTGCCATCACTGTCGGTAAACCATTCTGGTGCCCAGACATTGCTGACTTTGGCATTCGCGTCTGGCAATTGCAGACGTACGTCACGCACGTGCTGCCAGTGGCGCAGGTCGCGGCTTTTGGCGACACCAAAGGTATCGCCAGTCCAGCCGGTCGTGTAAATCACATAATAATAGCCATCATCTGCATGCAAAATCGATGGATCACGCAGCAGGCCCTGTGGTGGTGTATACGCTTCTGAGGCAAGTGGTGCAAAGCTGGTGCCGTCGTAAGAAGTGAACAGGCTGAGCTTGTTTTGTGATGTAGAAGGAAAGGCCGACATCAGGAAGCTGGTGTCACCCTTGAGCGGAATCACTTTTGGGTTGGCATTCGGTGGCGCAACCGTACTGTTGGTCTGAACCTTGTTGGTACTGGTCAGCCCGAAACTGTCCATCAGGGCATCACCGGTGACGGGGGAACTTTGTGGCGGATTTTGAGGCTGCACTGTATTTTGTGCCTGCGCATGTACCAAGCTTACGCTGCACGTCAATGCCAGCATAGTTAATCGTAATCGTACTACTGAGCGTACTACTGAATTCATCATTTTCCTTCTGACCATAGTCAAACAAAGAATTGGTAATGAGTAGATGAATGCCCACACCGGGCGATGAGCCATGTCCATCTGGCCTGGGAACTTGATTTTCTTGGACTTGGTGTGAGATGTCTCTGTTTTTTATGGCTACATTAATTTAAGACTGCAGCTTATTATTTCGAGTATCAATTTGGCGGTAAAGCATGTCAACAGCAAGAAGTGATGTAATCACGCTGATGAGCAATAGCAGATTACTTTCGCTTTATTCAAGCAATTCAGTGTGCGCAATATCTTATCCACCAGATCAGGTCAGGATAATTGATGCTTTTCATGCGAATTGCTCAGGGACTTGCTCACCATTAATCATCAAGTTGAACATTTTGACCAGATGTCCCCTCGTTTTTTAATGGTAATCTCGATTGATATTTTGCATGGATAAAAAGAAAAATGCCGTGTCAAATCCATTAAAAAGATCAGTTGGAGACAAGAAGATTGAATAAACAGACATCATCGCCATTACGACGTGGTCTTTTGCGCATGTTTGGCACAGGAGCCTTAGTTGCTACGTTGCCCATGTATGCGCTGCCAGTGATGGCGCAAGGGAAAGCTACTGCCAACACCAATCAGCTGGGTAATTTTAATGTCAGGGGTTTCGGTGCCAGCGGCAATGGCAAGAAGCTTGATACTGATGCTATTAACCGCGCGATTAAAGCTGCTGCGGCAGCGGGAGGTGGAACAGTATACTTCCCGGCTGGTAAATACCTGAGTTTTTCGATTCGCCTGCAAAGCCATGTCACTCTGTATCTGGATGCTGGTGCCACCCTGATTGCTGCAGACCCTGCAAAACACGGTGGTAGTTACGATGAGGCAGAACCAAACGAATGGGATGCCTATCAGGATTTTGGGCATAGCCATTGGCACAATAGCCTGATCTGGGGCGAAAATCTTGAACACATCGCTATTTTGGGTAGCGGACTCATCTATGGTGCCGGTTTAACTCATGCTGGCCCAGGGCCACGCCGCACCGCCAAGCCAGGTGATATGCCACTCAGTCTTGGTAATAGCGATCCGCATGGTGAGCGTGGTAATGGCAAGGCTTATGGTGCTGATATGGTGGGGAAGGGCAATAAAGCGATTGCCCTTAAAAACTGTAAAAACATTATCTTGCGTGATATCAGTATTTTCAACGGTGGCCACTTCGCCTTGCTGGCAACAGCTGCCGACAATATGACGATAGATAATTTGAAGGTGGATACCGACCGAGATGGTTTTGACATAGATTGTTGCCGCAATGTGCATATCTCAAATTGCAGTATCAATTCTCCCAATGATGACGCGATATGCCTGAAAAGTTCATACGCACTGGGTTATAAACGTTTTACCGAAAATATCAGCATCACTAATTGCCAGGTATCCGGTTTTGACCTGGGTACTTTTCTTGATGGCAGTTTCCAGCGCAAGCAGGAATTTGCGCCCGATAAAGAAGGCGTGGCTGGGCGCATCAAACTGGGTACAGAATCAAACGGTGGTTTCCGGAATATTGCAATTTCAAATTGCGTTTTTGAACGTTGCCGTGGGCTGGCCATAGAAAGTGTGGACGGTGCCATCATAGAGGATATCAGTGTCAACAATCTGACCATGCGTGATTTGACCAATCCACCGATATTCATTCGCCTTGGCAGTCGCTTGCGAGCCCCTGATGGTGCAACAACGGGTGCCATACGACGCATCAATATCAGCAATGTCACAGTGTCGGGCGCTGATTCACGCTATGCATCCATCATCAGCGGCGTGCCTGGTTATCCTATAGAAGACGTGCGTATCAGTAACCTGCATGTCTTGCATCAGGGTGGTGGTGACCTTGGCAAAGCAACTGCCAATCCGCCAGAAAATGCAGGTAGTTATCCCGAACCCAGCATGTTTGGTCTAAGTCCTGCACACGCATTGTTTGCCCGTCATGTCAATAACCTGGAGTTGCATCATGTCGATATTAAATATGCGCAGCCAGACAGCAGGCCAGCCTTTGTTTTGCATGATGTGAGTCGTGCTTATTTTGGTCAGGTGAATTTCCCTCAGCAATCTGGCACGTCAGGTTTTAACCTGCAGGACGTGAAGGACTTCTCTGTCAAAGATTGTAGTGGCATGGCAGATATCCAGCGTAAAAAGGTAGAGCGCGAGATTCTGTAGTTGTACATCACTGGTTGTGCGTTACTGGCCGCGCATTACTGCGGCAGGCTGTCTATATTTTCTCAATTTATATACCTACCATGTCAACATCTCGTGTCTCTCGTCATCAACGCAGGCTTTTGCTGATTTCATCATTTATTGCTGCGACAGTGTCGGCATCAATTGTGTCAGCGAGAGCCGTTGACCAATATGCATCAGGTGGAAATTCGCCAGGCTATGACATGGCACCAGAAACCCGGCTGGAAGTGGTAGAAGCTGCCGTTGCCGCACTGCCAGTCAGCAATGTGCGCGGGCCATTTCAGGCAAACTGGGATTCATTGAAGAAAAATTACCAGGTCCCTGCCTGGTTCAATGAAGCCAAGTTTGGTATTTTCATGCACTGGGGCCTGTATTCTGTTCCTGCGCATCACAATGAGTGGTACGAAAAGCATATGTATGGCGCTGACAGGCAATGGCATGCCAGTCATTTTGGTGAACAGGAAAAATTCGGCTACAAGGATTTTATTCCCATGTTCAAACAGGAGAAATTCGATCCTGATGCGTGGGCAAGCTTGCTCAAAAAATCGGGTGCCAGGTTTGTTGTGCCTAGTGCACAGCACCATGATAATTTTGCGATGTGGGATAGCGCTGTCACGCATTTCAATGCCAGGCAGATGGGCCCGGGCCGTGACCTGATCGGTGAATTAGCCAAGTCGGTGCGTGCGCAGGGCTTGAAGTTCGGGGTTTCCAACCATGGCATAGAGAATTTCCAGTTCATCAATCCTCCTGCTGATCTGGCCGCCAGGTTGAAAGCAAAAAAAGCTGATCTGTATGATCCTGAATGGGCTGATTTTTATCATGTTGCTGACCGCAGTGACGAGGCGTGCAAGAAGTTTTTGGTTGACTGGTATTTGCGCAATGTGGAGCTGATAGATAAATATCAGCCAGACATGCTGTGGTTTGACAATGGTGTTGACCAACGCTATCTTGATCCGCTCAAATTGCAGATTGCCGCTTATTATTACAATCGTGCCAGTCAGTGGGGCAGGGAAGTCTCACTGAGCACCAAGAAAGCAGCCTATTCGCCAAGCAATCAAAATACCGAGACCATAGGCTCCATCATTGATTTTGAGAAAATCGGTGAAAGATCGCCTTCCGGCATTCGCCCCGGTGCCTGGCAGGTGGATGAGCCCATAGGCAGCACCTGGGGCTATACCGATGGCATGAAGATCGCCACTCCGGCCAGCATTATTGCCAAACTGGCCGACACCGTCAGTAAAAATGGTACTTTACTGTTGAATATTTCACCCAAGGCAGATGGCACTATTCCACAAGAACAGCAAGAGACCTTGCTAGCCATTGGTCAATGGCTGGAGGTGAATGGTGAGGCGATTTACGGCACGCATAGCTGGAGCAGTTTTGGTATAGGTGGTGGCCGTAATGAAGCAGGCCCACATATTCGATTTACCGTAAAAGCAGATAGCCTGTATGCCATCGTCATTGGTGCAAAACCGGGAGCAGAGTTGTTGATTGCGCCATTGGCTCCCGCGAAAGCACCAGGAAAAATCACGCAAGTCAATTTGCTGGGTGCTGCAGAAAACCTGACATTCGTGCATGACCAGGCCGGTTTGAAGCTGCAATTGCCGCAAAAACTGCCAACCTCATCTGCTTACACACTGAAAATCACTGGCTTGAAGATGAATCCGTCCAGCACAACACGCTCTGGCAATCCGGCCTGGTAATCAACGTGCTGGCAATCCGGCCTGGTAATCAACGTGCTGGCACAGGTTTTCCTCATCTGCTCATGTCAGAAGCTATGCCAAATTCATATACTTTGGGGTAGTTAATTCATATTTCTTATCATGAGTGCCCATCTACACTCATGACTTCATTTGCTTAGCCATTGCGTCATGAAAATAACAAAACTGACTACTTACCGTGTCCCGCCAAGGTGGATGTTACTCAAAATAGAAACCGATGAGGGCATCGTTGGTTGGGGCGAGCCAGTCATTGAAGGACGGGCACGTACTGTAGAAACAGCTGTGCAGGAATTTGCTCACTATCTGATAGGGCAAGACCCGGCCCGCATCAACGACCTCTGGCAAGTCATGTATCGCGGCAGTTTTTATCGCGGTGGTGCCATTCTCATGAGCGCCATGGCCGGTATTGATCAGGCTTTGTGGGATATCAAGGGCAAAGCTCTTGGCGTGCCGGTATATCAATTGCTGGGTGGCCTGGTGCGTGACCGCATGAAGACCTATAGTTGGGTCGGCGGTGATAGACCTGCTGACGTGATTGCTGATATACACCGGTTGCGTGAAGCGGGCTTTGATACCTTCAAGATGAACGGTACGGAAGAATTTGGCATCATCGACAGCGCGGCGGCAGTTGATGCAGCGGTGGGGCGTATTGCTGAAATTCGCGGTGCCTTTGGTAATCAGATTGAATTCGGTATTGATTTTCATGGCCGTGTTGCAGCACCCATGGCCAAGGTCTTGTTGCGTGCTCTGGAACCATATCGTCCCTTGTTTGTGGAAGAGCCAGTGCTGGCGGAGCAGGCGGAATATTATCCACGCCTGGCAGAAAGTACCTCAATACCGCTGGCCGCAGGCGAACGCATGTATTCACGCTTTGAATTCAAACGGGTGTTTCAGGAGGGCGGCATCGCCATCGTCCAGCCTGATCTGTCACACGCGGGTGGAATTTCTGAATGCCATAAAATTGCCGCCATGGCAGAAGCCTATGACATTGCCCTGGCACCACATTGCCCCTTGGGGCCGATTGCGCTTGCGGCATGTTTGCAACTTGACTTTGTAGCCCATAACGCAGTCTTGCAAGAGCAGAGCATGGGCATCCATTACAACAAGGATGCAGAGCTGCTTGACTACGTCATCAATCGTGAAGATTTGCGCATTACCGATGGCTATATTGCGGCCTTGCCGAAGCCTGGCTTGGGCGTGGAAATTGATGAAGAACGCGTAAAAGAAGCCAGCCTGCGTGCCCCTGACTGGCGCAATCCGCTATGGCGCCATCCTGATGGCAGTGTTGCGGAATGGTAAGAATGGTACAAATGAATACCGCGCAAGGCAAGGCAGTTCTGCCTTTGGACGCGAAAGAAAATGTCAGCCTGATCGGTATTGACTGGGGTAGTACAGGCTTGCGGATTTTCTTGATCGGACAGAATGGGCAGCTTATCGATAGCCGGGAAGCGGCTTCTGGTATCTCTGTCATGCAGGGCGGGCAAGCGGCTTATGTGCAGGTACTGCAGGAACTGGCGGGTGACTGGCTGATGAGTTGGCCTGATGCTCCTTTGCTGGCTTGTGGCATGGTCGGCAGCAAGCATGGCTGGCAAGAGGTGTCGTATGTGCAAAGTCCGGCGGACGCACGGGATATTGCTATCAATATCCTATCTATGGATGCAGGAGATTTGCGCTCTGTGCCTTCACGCCTGGGTATTGTGCCGGGTTTGTTATATCGCGGCGATGCACCTGACGTCATGCGTGGCGAAGAAACCCAGATTGTCGGTGCACTGCAAGGGCAGCCAGACTGGGCTAGCCAGTCATGCATAGTCATGCCGGGTACGCATTCGAAATGGGCCAGTATCGTAGACGGAAAGGTGCATGCTTTTGCCACGCATATGACAGGTGAATTGTTTGCCGTGCTCAAGCAGCATTCAGTCCTTGGCCGACTGATGCCTTTGGAGCATGGTGGAATTGATGATGCCAGCTTCATTGCTGGCCTGGATGCTGCCCGCAAGATGATGGGCCAGGGTTTGAGTCATCAATTGTTCAGTGTGCGCACGCTGGGTTTGATGGGTGACATGTCGCCTGGTGGACTGGCTGACTATCTGTCTGGCTTGTTGATCGCCAACGAATTATTGGTCGGTTTGCATTGGCGCTCAGAACGTGGCCTGGCACATGCACCACTGATAGTAATAGGCGATGCCTCTCTTTGCGCACGTTATGTCCTGGCTTTTTCACGCCTGGGTGTCAAACCAGATGCAGTGCTGGCCAATACCGCACCAGCGGGTTTATGGCATCTGGCGGTTACGGCTGGCATGCTGCAACCCTGAATGTGGACATCCACGCTATCCGGAAGAATTTCATGAAAACCATCCCCGCCACATTCGATCAGGCCTTTGCTGATTTGCCCTTGATTGCCATCTTGCGTGGCATACAGCCCGAAGAAGTGAAAGCACTATCCATAGATTTATATGAAGCCGGTTTTCGTATCATAGAAGTCCCGTTGAATTCACCCTCTGCGCTCGAATCCATAGGCATATTGAGCCGTTGCCTGCCAGCAGATGCCCTGGTGGGAGCTGGTACGGTATTGAGTACGGATGCCGTGCGTCAGGTGCGTGATGCTGGCGGGCGATTGATCGTCATGCCGCATGCCGATGTCCAGGTCATCAAGGAGGCTAAAACCCAGGGCCTTTATTGCGTGCCAGGTGCCAGTTCGTTGACGGAGGCATTTGCTGCCATGTACGCAGGTGCAGATGCGGTCAAGCTCTTCCCCGCTGAACTGGTCACGCCACCGATAGTACGTGCCATGCGCGCAGTCTTGCCAGCCAGTTTGCGTCTATTGCCTGTGGGCGGGATTACTCCTGACAATATGCAGCCTTACCTGAAGGCTGGTGTCAGTGGATTTGGTCTGGGGTCTGCCCTGTATAAACCGGGCATGGATGCTGCAGCAGTAAGAACACAGGCACGCAGTTTTGTCAGGGCGATCAGGGAAGGCGTGGAGAAAAATCTCTCCTGAGGCTTAAATTGAGAGCTATGCCAAATTCATATACATAAAACGCAAATTCACACTTGTTCAGGATAGCTGAAATTGTTATTTTACTGTCTGTACTGAAAAGAATTTGCTGGTATAAAGATCCCCAGCATGTAAGTGCCTAGTAGCAATATATAGAATTTATTTACAGAATAGCTATGGAAGTCATGCCACTTTCTCACATTGCATCCTCGGGCCATAAAATGAGCAGCCTGCAACAGGCTGTAGCACATTCAGCCACTTTGGGGGAGGGCCTGAGCTGGCATGGTAGTTCAGAAAGCTGGTGGTGGACCGATATTGAGGCCGCAAGCTTGCAAAGCTGGAAGCCTGATCAAGCTGTGGTTACTTACAGATTGCCAGATCGCCTGGGTTCTTTTGCGCATTGCCGTTCTGGTCGTATTTTACTTGGTCTGGCAAAACGCCTGTGTTTTGCCAGCTTGCCTAAAAATACATCAGGGTCTGCTTCATCTGCACAGTTGACGACAAGTGCTACTGCGGCAGTCCAGTTGGCGGTGCAGTCGCTGGTTGCGGTTGATCCGGCAGAAGCGCGCACACGTGTGAATGATGGGCGTACCGACAGGCGCGGTTATTTCGTATTTGGCACCATGAATGAAGCGCCAGAAAAACGTCCTATTGCCAGTTTTTACCAGTTTTCCATACCTTATGGTTTGCGCCGGCTGGCTTTGCCTGCCGTAGCGATTGCCAACAGTATTTGCTTCAGCCTTGATGGCAAGACCATGTA
The DNA here is from genome assembly GCF_049340385.1 of Undibacterium sp. Ji83W. NCBI lineage: Bacteria > Pseudomonadati > Pseudomonadota > Betaproteobacteria > Burkholderiales > Oxalobacteraceae > Undibacterium > Undibacterium sp. Ji83W. The sequence goes on from NZ_JBMPOZ010000002.1 coordinate 33,444, forward strand.
CTTTACCGACACATTAACCCGCCGCATACAACAATGTGACTATGACGCTGAGACTGCCACCGTGCGTAATGTACGCTTGTTCGCCATACCGGAAAGTGATAAAGCCTATCCGGACGGTTCTGTCATTGATCGCAATGGATGCTTGTGGAATGCAGAGTGGGGCGCTGGCAGTGTCGCCCAGTACGCACCTGATGGGCGTTGTCTGCAGCGAATATCAGTGCCGGCCAAAAACCCTACCTGTCCTGCATTTGGCGGCGTCAATGGCGACTATCTCATGGTCAGCAGCGCACGCCAGGAAATGAGTACCGAAGAATTATCACGCATGCCAGCAGCTGGCAGCTTGTTCGCGATGCAGATGGATGCGCCGCTGGCAGTAGCCGATGCCTTATTTGATGACAGTGATGCTGGCTCAGTATTGCCCTTAGTCCCCAAAACAATAAAGAGACAATGATGATGAAAAACGCAATAAGAAATGTATGTGCGCAGCTCTTGAGTGCCACTGGTTTCACCTTATTTACCTTAGCTGCTGGCTGTTTCAGTCTTGCAGCAGTACCTGCAGCACAGGCAGCCGATTCAGTAAAAATAGGTTTCCTGGTGAAACAGGCTGAAGAACCCTGGTTCCAGGATGAATGGCGCTATGCAGAGCAGGCGGCCAAGGAAAAAGGATTTTCCCTGGTGAAAATAGGTGTGGCTAATGGTGAAAAGATGATGGCTGCCATAGACAATCTGGCTGCGCAAAAAGCCCAGGGCTTTGTGATTTGTGCGCCGGATGTCAAACTGGGTATGGCGGTTGAACGTGCCGCCAAAAGAAATAACCTGAAAGTGATGTCGGTCGATGACCAGCTTGTTGATGGCAGTGGCAAGCCAATAGCATCTATCCCGCACATGGGTATTTCTGCCTATGAAATTGGCAAACAGGTTGGTCAGGGGCTGATAGAAGAAATGAAATCACGTGGCTGGAACATGGCCGAAGTTGGTGCCATGCGCATGGCCTTTGATCAACTGCCTACGGCTCGAGAACGTACTCAGGGTGCACTGGATGCGCTAAAGGCTGCAGGTTTTCCGGCTGCCAATATTGTTGATGCAGCACAGGCAAAAACGGATACGGAAAGTGCCTTCAATGCTGCCAATATCGCTTTGACCAAACAAACAAAATTTAAACGATGGCTAGTATTTGGCATGAATGATGAAGCTGTTCTTGGCACAGTGCGTGCAGCCGAGGGCAGAGGCTTGCGTAGTGATGCCGTGATAGGGATAGGCATAGGCGGCAGCAAAACTGCATTAAATGAATTTGCCAAGCCCAGCCCAACTGGATTTTATGGCACGGTATTGATCAGCCCTAAGCGTCATGGTTATGAAACTTCAGTGAACATGTATAAATGGATAGCTGAAAACAAGGCTCCTGCGCCATTGACACTGACTACCGGTGTCTTGATGACACGTCGCAATCAGGGCGATGTACGTGCAGAATTCGGACTTTAGGATACAGTCGCTCATGTCATCATCTCAGGCCCCATCTCTTCAGTTTGAAGATGTGTGTAAATATTTCCCGGGTGTGAAAGCACTCAATGGCGTCAGCTTTGAAGCCCATGCAGGTACAGTGCATGGTTTGCTTGGTGAAAATGGCGCAGGTAAATCGACACTATTGAAAATACTGGGTGGTCAGTACAAACCGGATGGCGGGCGCTTGTTGTTGAATGGACGCGCTTGTCATTTCTCGTCTGCCGGTGATGCCATCGCAGCGGGCATAGCCGTCATTCATCAGGAATTGCAATATGTTCCTGAACTGACGGTAGCAGAAAATCTGTTATTGGGGCGCTTGCCGCAAAAACTGGGTTTTGTGAACAGGGTTGAAGCGCGGCGCCAGGTAAGCCAACGCCTGCAACAAATGGGTGTGGATCTTGATCCGGATGCCCGGCTCTGCGATTTGTCGATAGCACAAAGGCAAATGGCAGAAATATGCAAGGCCTTGCTGCAGGATGCACAGGTCATTGCCTTCGATGAACCTACCAGCAGTTTGTCTTATCGCGAAAGCGAAATTCTGTTCCGTCTTATACGCGATTTGCGCACAGCGGGTCGCACCATCATCTATATTTCTCACAGACTGGAAGAGTTATACGCGCTCTGCGATACCTGCACGATTTTTCGCGATGGTCAAAAAATCGTCACCCATCCTGTGATGGCCGATGTGCCACGCGATGTACTCATCAACGATATGGTGGGACGTGAACTCAGCGATATTTACGATTACCGGCCACGCCAGCTCCAGTCTGAAAGGCTGGTGGTAAGACAGTTGAGAGGCGAGACGCTTAAGGTTGCTCAAAATTTCAGTGTGCGCGGTGGCGAAGTGCTTGGTTTCTTTGGCCTGGTTGGCGCTGGCCGTACAGAGTTGATGCGTCTGTTATATGGCGCAGACAAGAAAGACGCTGGTTGCAGTGTGGTGCTGGATGGTGTCAATGTACCTGATCATGGGCCAGCTGCCGCGATCGAGGCAGGCATAGTATTGTGTCCTGAAGACCGCAAAGAGCAAGGTATTCTGGCAGAAGCATCTGTCGCAGAAAACATCAATATCAGTTGTCGTCGTCATGGCCTGTTGGCAGGTCTTTTTTTGAGACATAAACATGAAGCAGAATTGGCTGATCGCTTTATTCAAAGATTGAAAATAAAGACGCCGAATCGCGAACAAGAAATTCGCTTGCTTTCAGGTGGCAATCAGCAAAAAGTTATTCTTGCGCGCTGGCTGGCGGAGCCGGGTTTGAAAGTGCTGATACTGGACGAACCAACGCGTGGCATCGATGTGGGCGCAAAAAATGAAATCTATCGCATCATTCATGAAGTCGCTGAGCGCGGTTGCTGTGTGATTGTGGTGTCGAGTGAATTGCCTGAAGTATTAGGGATTTGTGATCGCATCGTAGTCATGCGTGAAGGACAGATCAGCGGTGAACTTGAGCGTAGCCAGGCGAATGAAGCAGCAGTTCTGCAATTGGCACTGCCTGATTTGCAAGCAGCATAATTTTTACAGGAATTTTTCATGTCTTCCCTTAATCCTGCACAGACAGTTGATGAAACAGTAGTTCAGCAAATAAAACAGAGACAAAACAACAGTATGAAAACGACACAGCACTGGCTGCATGAACAGAGTATGCCATTGGCATATACCTTACTTTTTATTGTGCTTTCCTTCACAGTAGAAAATTTTTTCTCAAGTACCAATATTGTTGGATTGATGCTCTCTGTAGCGCAGATAGGCATGGTCGCCTGCACAATGATGATGTGTCTTGCTTCACGTGATTTTGATTTATCCATAGGATCGACCATTGCCTTCACTGGCGTGCTGGGCGCGATCATCCTTGAGCGTACAGGCAGCATCACACTTGCGGTTGGTGGCGGTTTGCTGGCTGGTGCATTGATAGGCGCAGGCAATGGCGTGTTGATTGCCTATTTGCGGGTGAATGCCCTGATTGCGACGCTGGCGACCATGTTGATGGTTCGTGGTCTGGCATTCATTGTTTCGAAAGGCCAGGCCGTGGGTATTTCCAATGAGACTTTCATCAGCTTTGGTGATGGTCGTATTTTTGGTTTACCATTTCCGGTGCTGGTTGTCGCGGCCTGTTTTTTGATATTTGGTATTCTGCTCAATCACACGGTGTTTGGTAGAAATACCTTGGCTATTGGTGGTAATCCAGATGCAGCACGCCTTGCAGGGATCCGGGTTGAACGCTTGCGTATCTGGATATTTCTGTTGCAGGGGCTGGTGACTGCATTGGCCGGCCTGATACTCGCATCCCGCATCACCAGTGGACAGCCAAATTCGGCGCAGGGCTTTGAGCTTGATGTCATCTCCGCCTGCGTATTGGGTGGCGTATCCCTGCAAGGTGGAAAAGCCAGAATAACCGGGGTACTGGTGGGTGTGCTGATTATGGGCACGGTAGAGAATGTCATGAACTTGCTGGATGTAGACGCTTTCTATCAATACCTGATGCGCGGCTTCATTCTGTTGGCTGCAGTATTGTTGGATCAGTTAAAAAGCCGGTCTGCGCGCAAATCATAATGTCCTCAACAGTCAATAATACTCAGGTGCCTGGAAGATTGCATGGCAAAGTCGCTATCATCACTGGCTCTACATTGGGCATAGGCGCAGCTATCGCACGCCTTTTTGTGCTGCAAGGCGCACGCGTTGTAGTGAATAGTCATAATCATGATGCCGCTGCGGAGCGTATCTCGTCTGAACTGGGGCCAGAGCATAGTCTTTTTGTTCAGGCAGATGTCTCTGATGCCAGTGCCATGCGAGCCTTGGTGGACCAGGCGATAGCCAGATTCGGTAAAGTGGACGTGCTGGTCAACAATGCAGGCATGAATGTATTTTCAGATCCCTTGCAAATGACAGATGAAGAATGGCAACGTTGTTTTTCTGTCGATCTGGAAGGTGCCTGGAATACTACCCGCGCCGTCTTGCCGTTCATGCTTGAGCAGGCTGCTGGCAGCATCATCAATATCGCTTCCGTGCATGGGCATAAAATCATACCAGGATGCTTTCCTTACCCGGTAGCCAAGCACGCTTTGATAGGTTTGACGCGGTCCTTGGGTATAGAGTACGCAGCGCGCGGGATACGGGTCAATTCCATTTCACCTGGTTTGATATTGACCGAAGCCATACAATCCTGGTTTGCCAGTTGTCCCGATCCCATAGCAGAACAACAACGACAAGCCTCTTTATTGCCTTGCCGTCGCATAGGTGAGCCAGACGAAGTCGCTTATACGGCTGTTTTTCTCGCCAGTGACGAAGCACGTTTCATCAATGCTACCGATATCTTGATTGATGGGGGTCGTTCACAGTTGTATCATGATTGATCTTAGTCTTTACTGTTGACGCCATGAGCAATTCCAGTCCTGATCGTTTTGTCCGTACTCATCTGAAAACACGCCACCTGGTGTTATTGGTTGAGTTGGGACGTCATGGCTCCATTTTCCATGCGGCAGAGGCAGCGCATCTGACTCAGCCTGCTGCATCCAAATTGTTGACCGAACTGGAATATGCTCTGGGTGTGCAATTGTTTGAGCGCTTGCCACGTGGGATATCACCGACCTGGTATGGCGAGATCATGATACGCAGGGCAGGTGCGGCGCTGGCAGAAATGAATGCCGCCCATCAGGAAGTCATGGAGTTGTTGTCAGGCTTAAGTGGCTTTGTCTCCATAGGCTCAGTCATGACTCCTTCGACGAACCTTATTCCACAAGCAGTAAGCCTGCTTAAATCACGCCATACGCGCTTGCATGTTGCCATACAAGTGGACACCAGCAAAATACTGATACAGCGCCTGCGTGCAGGTGAGCTGGACATGGTGATAGGACGCATTCTTGATTCTGAATCTGCTGCAGAATTAAATTTTGAACCCTTAACTGATGAGCCACACAGCCTGATTGCACGCAGCAAACATGCGCTTGCCCAGCGTAAAAAACTGACGCTGAATGATCTTGCTAAAGAAGCCTGGATACTTCCACCAAGTGGCAGTATTTTGCGAGATCGCCTGACCTCGCTGTTCTTATCTCATGGCCTTGATCAGCCGATAGAAACGGTAGAGACTTTGTCGCTGCCAGTGATAACCAGTTTATTGATGGCCAGTGATATGGTGGCCGCTTTGCCAGAAGATTTAATTCGCACCTATCTCGATTCCGAGTTGTTAACCGTGCTTCCATTTGATCTGGGATTGCGCATGGATGCCTATGGTATTGTCACCAGAAAGCAACATCGTTTGTCACCAGGGGCACAAGCCATGCTTGATATCTTGCGTGAGTTGGCAGTGCAAGGTGCTGGCAAGTAAGTAAAGAGGTGTTTCAACTATTCGTTTCCTGCATTTATAAATGAGGAAAGTTGAATGCCTTACCTGGCCTTGCTCTCAAGGCGATGACAAACTCCAGCCCATTTCCAGTATTGTTTTTTTTGATCTGTTTTTATTTCCAATATTGCATGTTGCATCGCATGAAAATGAGTTCAGAATCTGCAATCAGTTTTAATCATTTTTTCATCTTCTCGTCTGAAACGATCAAATTTCTGCTTAAAAACCAATCACTTTCTTGATTCTTTTTTTTATGAACGTAATTGGAATTCATCATCACTTAAAATCTTTTTCATTGAATGAGCTGGATTTAACGACGTACCAAATCTGATAGTCGAAATGCAGCTAATAACACAGGCCATACATGGCCGATAAATGGAGGAGACAATTGTGTTAAACAATCGCAGCAAAAAAGAATTTTTCAATCCTAAACTCAAAGGTACAGCCTTGGCTGTATTGTCCGTTTTGGCTGCCAATTCAGGCATGGCACAAGACGCAAAAAAACCGGCAGAAACTAAAGAACAGGCAGATCATGTTGTCGTTGTTTCTGGAACACGCAAATCAGTTGCCTCGGCAATTGACAGAAAACTGCGTGCAGATACAGTAGCTGATTCCATTGTTGCTGAAGATATCGGGCAATTCCCGGACAAAAACGTTGGTGAAGCACTTTCGCGTGTTACTGGTGTGCAGCTGGAACGCTCGTTTGGCGAAGGTACCAGTGTCTCCATCCGTGGTGTTGAACCAGATTTGAACCGTATTGAAATCAACGGCGTATCGATACTGAGTACTACCGGCACGGCTGGTCGTGGTGCCGACTTGCGTGAGTTACCTGCAGAATTGATTTCTTCCATCGACGTCATCAAAGGTGTAACAGCCAATATGACCGAGGGCGGTATTGGCGGGTCGGTACAAATTACGACACGCAAGCCACTCGATTTCAAAAAGATGACTATCGTTGGCAGTATCGCCGGTGAACAGGCACCACAACGCGGTGGGATACAACCACGCGCCAACCTTTTTATCACAGATAAATTCTTTGATAACCGTCTTGGGCTGATGGCGAACGTCATTTACGACAAGGTATTAACGCGCGGTGATTTTTCGCGAAATACTTCTTGGCGTTATTTCCGTGACTGGGATTTTTCGGCGCAAAAAACAGTGCCCAGTATTGATCCGGTATTGGCAGGTGTTGGTTCCAAAGCTGATTGTTCCAATTTGAACAGTCCGGCGAATGCAACGCAGACGGCAGCTGTGGCTACAGCTGCCCTGCAAGCGAGTTGCGTTTCACAATGGAATGACTACTCACCACAGATTGCCCGTTATGGTATCTGGGAACGTGATCATGAAAGAACTTCAGCTGAACTGACGGCGCAATACAAATTTACTGACCGCCTGAATGCCTGGGTAAGTTACCAGACCAATATCCAGAATCAAAAACTGAGGGATTACAACTACGGTACAGACTTCAGTGCAGTAACACGCTTGTCCAGCACAGGTACTTTACCTACCTATGCCGCAACGACTGCCGTACCTACTGGTGGTTCATGCACGCCGATTTCAACAACCACGACGCCAGCTGGCATGATTGTGGAAAATCATATCGTTACTCAATATGTATTGGGTAACTGCCTGGTACCCGGTAGCGCAGCTTCGCCAAATGGCGGACAGGCAGGCTTTAGTACATCTTTGCGTGATTTTGCATTGAAAATTGATTCGAAATATACGACAGCCGGATTTACCTATAAAGGCGAGAGCCTTGATGTGGAAGGCTTGGCTTCATCTGCCAAAGCTACTTACAGCAGTGATTCGAATAACCTGATATTGACGCAGAATGCTCCGGGATTACAGGTGAATCTTGATTCTTCCGGATTGCCACGTTTCACTTTCCCGTCTGGCTATAACCCTTCGAATCCCAACTCTTATGTTTCTGCCCAATTGCAGTATCGTCCTTCAGAAACGATCAACAAAGAAGACCAGCTCAAACTTGATTTTAAATATAAGCTGAAGACTGATTTCTTGTCACGCATCTGGTTTGGCGTGCAGTCGCAGCAGGCAAAATCCAGTCAATACAATGGTGGCGGTTACGCTGCAAGTGCAGGCAATGACTTGAACAGTACTGCAGATGACGTGTATGTACAGACAGCAAACATTAATCAGACTTATAGCTACGACCCATTGAATACCACCAATACGGTGCGTGCAACAGTGGGCCCGATAAATCTTACAGATGTGAATGCCTGGACCAAGTCACTCAACGGCTCTGCCATGGCTGCGCTGGCGCAATCTGTATTCTCGACTTCACCTGGTACTTTCTTCAAAGGTTATAGTGGCATCAGCAATGTACCTGCTAACTGGGTTGCTCCATCATTTGCAAATGTTGGTTCAAATTTCGATCTGACGCACTTTAATCATGATTACCTGTATAACGCACCTGGTACCGACGGTAAAATGTATCCACAGATTCCTGCTTACATTGTCGACGAAAAAGTTAAATCCACGTATTTGCGTGCGGACTTTGACACGGAATTATTTGGCAAGGATATCTTCGGTAATATCGGTATCCGTTATACGCAAACGCGCGATGTTTCTCAAGGCTTATTCAAACAACAGATCAATGTTGAAAAAACGCCTGGTTCAACTACTTTCAACACGTTTGTTCTGTCGAATTCCATTGTCAGCATAGACAATACTTACTCGAACGTATTGCCAAGCTTTAATGCAGGTGCATGGTTGATACCAAATCAATTCCTGGTACGTGTGGGCTGGGGTAAGGTCATGGCTCGCCCAAGGATTGTAGATATAGTCCCGAATGCGACATGTACCAAGAATAGTGGTGCTGCACAGTTTGGTGGCGACGGCACGGATGATTGCACGGCTGGTAATCCTGCCTTGAAACCATTCCAGGCAAGTAATACAGATCTGAGCCTGGAATATTATCCAAATGCTGATAGTCAGCTCAGCCTGGCTTTGTTCCGTAAAAACATCACTGTCGGTAATAGTGTATCGACAAACGTGAAAAATGTTGACCTGTTCAAAGACGGTACCCTGTGGGACGTCAAGATGCCTATCAATTACCCTGGTGCTGTGACGCGCGGTATAGAACTTGCTGGCAGAACAGCGTTGACTTTCTTGCCTGGTTTCCTCAGCGGTTTTGGTGTTGATGCCAACTATACCCGTATGAACTTTACCTATGCGCCAGGAACGGAACGTTTGAATCCACTGGATAATTCGATCTTGCCATATGCTGGCATGTCAAAAAACGCCTATAACCTGGGTTTGTGGTATGACAAGGACAAGTTTAATGCGCGCCTTGCCTATCACTACCGTGATCGTTATTACTCTGGTACCAATGATGTATCTGGCAATCCTAACTTTATCGAGAAAACCGGTTACCTGGATGCGAAATTCCAGTATCGCTACAGCCCGTTTATTACCATCTCGTTCGAAGGCAAGAACCTGACTGATCAGGCAAATATCACGGATGCAGGTGATCTGTCACGTCCGAATGAATTGGCATGGTCTGGTCGTCGTTATTTCATCGGTGTATCGATCAAGAATTAATCAGTAAGGCTTTTTGTTAATCGCAGTACTTGACCCAGCCATGCTAGTGCAGATGGCTGGTTTTTTATTGCATGCTCTAATTTTTAAACTATTCCTTATGACTTCACATGCAAAGTGCCGGATCGCCATCCTTAGCCTGATATGGATAGTATTAATGTCTGTTGGTAGCGCACTGTCTGCTCAGCCTGTCTTTAATAATCCTTTAGTGAAGAATCGGGCAGATCCACAGATATTTCTACACTCAGATGGCTATTATTACTTTACTGCCACAGCGCCAGAATATGATCGTATCGAGTTGAGGCGTGCACGCAGCATCAATGAACTTGGTGCTGCAGATACGAAAGTCATCTGGCGCAAACATGTCAGCGGCCCCATGAGTCATCACATCTGGGCACCAGAATTACATTTTATTGATGGAAAGTGGTATTTATATTTTACTGCTGGCAGGGTTGATGCTATCTGGGATATACGTCTGTATGCACTGGAAAGCAGTGCGGTCAATCCTCTTGAAGGAGAGTGGATAGAGCGAGGTCAGATCAAGACAGGGTGGGAATCATTTGCTCTGGACGCGACGACGTTCGCCCATGCTGGCCAGCGTTATCTGGTATGGACACAGCGTGACCCTGCGCCGGATAAAAAGAATACCAATATCTATCTGGCGAAAATGGATACCCCTTTGTCCATTACCGGGCCTGCCACTTTATTGTCGCGCCCCGATTATGATTGGGAGAAGCGTAAATACGAAGTCAATGAAGCGCCAGCGGTATTGATCAGGAATGATCGCATATTTATCACCTATTCCGCCAGTGCCACCGATGAAAACTATTGCATGGGTTTATTGACGGCACCGGCAAACGCAAACCTGCTTGATGCGAAGGTATGGAGCAAATCTGCGCAACCTGTATTCATGAGTCATGCCGCAACTGCTCAATATGGGCCTGGGCATAATTCGTTCACGACTACTGTAGATGGCAAGACAGATGTGCTGGTATATCACGCACGTGATTACCGTGAAATCAAGGGTAATGCGCTGAATGACCCGAACAGACATGTTCGTGCACAGACATTCGGCTGGAACGTGGACGGTACACCGGATTTTGGCCAGCCTGGTGCGCCCATGATTAATCAGGGCAAACTGGCCGCCAAGCCTTTGTTCAGAGACCCCATCATGGATGGAGCTGCAGATCCTGTGTTGGTGCGTAATACCGCACTAGGGAAATGGTGGATGTTTTACACCAACCGGCGGGCAAATGCTGGAGATGCATCTGGTGTCGCCTGGGTGCACGGGACGCGCATAGGCATAGCTGAATCAGATGACGAAGGAGCCAACTGGCATTACATAGGTGAGGCAGACATAGAGTTGCCGCCATCCATGGGCGGGGTTGAGTCTACTCATTGGGCGCCGGATATCATCCGGGCTGATGATGGCAGCTATCATATGTTCCTGACCGTGGTACCCGGCATTTTTAATGACTGGAAGCACCCCCGCCATATGGTGCATCTGCGCAGCCAGGATTTACGCCACTGGCGTAACGCCCAGGTATTGCAACTTGCTTCTGACAGGGTGATTGATGCCACGGTGCTGCGTTTGCCGGAAGGTGGATATCGCATGTGGTACAACAATGAAGTGGACAAGAAATCCATTTACTATGCTGACAGTGTTGACCTGGAAAAATGGACAGACAAAGGCAAGGCCGTCGGCGATCAAAGCGGGGAAGGGCCGAAAGTTTTTCGCTGGAAAGAGCAATGGTGGATGATTACAGATGTGTGGCGCGGGCTGGCCGTTTATCATTCAGATGACTTGTTGAGCTGGAAACGCCAGGTAGGTGGCAATTTGCTTGAAATGCCGGGGCATGGTGAAGATGATGGCGTCATCGGCGGGCATCCTGACGTTGTCGTGAATGGTGGCAGGGCATTTTTATTTTATTTCACCCATCCAGGAAAACGTGGTGCAGATCAGAAAAAAGATGGTAAGGAACAGAGACGCAGCTCCTTGCAAGTAGTCGAGTTATTGCTGACTGAGCAGGGCATGCAGGTTGATCGCGATGCACCTGCTTATATTCGTTTATCAAACGAATAGTTTCTGAATTAATGCAAATGGGAGAGCCTGTTGACAGGCACTTCCCATTTGCATTAATGAGTTACAGAAATCGATAGAGACTTATCTGGACATGACCAGTTCGCGCCACTTTGCTTTATATGCGAGCAATCCAGGCAGCGTCAGTTTACTCACTGGATTTACTTGCTCATTCAAATCTGGTAATTGTTCCCAGTGATGCAGCATCCAGGCTCCGTAAGTGGTGCCGCTGGTGTCATTTGACAGCATGATGTTTTGCTGTGGCCGTAAACTGGCCAGCAATGCTGCCAGGTAGGGATTGTTGGTGAAACTTCCCTCAATAATGATATCACCTTCGGACCCCAGTTTTTCCAGGCAATAATCAGTCATGAGTACGCAATACAGAGTGGCGAGTGCATATCTTTCCTGCATGTTTTCTGGCGCTTGTCCTGATATTCTGGCCAATTGTCCTGAAAACGGACCACCTGATTCGGCAAAACAGGGCAGGGCAAAGGTGTTTTGGGCGATCAGTTTATTGATGTCGTACGGCGCGCAAGTCACAGGTTTCTGACCTGCCAGAGTGGCAAATTCTCGCCCGCCCATGAACCGCATGCAAGAAACCGCCTCACCAAGCACATTGGTGTTGGCCAGCATGTCTGCATGCTCGTCCAACCGCTCCTGATCTGCACCCAGGACGGCTGCGATCGTCCAGGTGCCGGTCGATAGTACTGTGCGATTTTTGGCTTTGCCTGCATGTTGCAGATGACGCAGCAGAGATGCGTTGCTGTCATGGATGCCACATACGATCTGGCAATCTGCTGGTAAACCGGTTTCCATTGCCAATGTGGGACGTATTGTTGCCAGCCTGGACCATGCTTTTTTCATGGGTGGGAAAAGAGAACCCCATCCTTTTTTCTCTACCAAGGAAGAGTATTTTTGCAGGTGAGTGTTCCACAAATCGGTATGGCAACCTAGTGAGCTGACTTCAGTTGCAGCAACACCGGACAAGCGCCATGCCCAATACTGTGGATACATCAGTATATGCGAGGCTTTGGCAAATTCAGCTGGATAGCTGTTTTGCAGCCAGGCCAGTTGGCGACCCAGATTGAGACCCGCTGGCAAATCAGGAGAGTAGCTTTGCTTATATGGCGGGCGCAGCGGCTGATATTGATTATTATCTTGTTCAGGTAATTCTGATTCATAGTCCAGAATTGGCAAAACCAGACCCTTGTCGTTCACCAGTGCAGCAGTCGCACCATGGGTCACAGGAATGATTGCTGACACCTTGGCAATGCGGGAAAACTCACTGAAAACATGCAGCATCCGCGACCATATTCTATCGGTATCGTGATGTGGATAGATACCATCCTGGACGATATTATTAGGACAGCGTTGCTCGGCCAAAGTATTTGCCTGCGCATCGAGCAAGCTGAGTTTTACATTGGTCTTGCCTATATCAAGGACGATACTCGCATTTTGTTTTATTTGCTCTTTGTCGCTGCCGTACATATTATTTTCTCTACTGATTATTTTCTTTGTTTCTTGCGATTCATCAGGCGGGGCAGGGCAATGGTGATCAGCAGCAGGATGCCGACGATGATGGTCATGATAATGCCAGGAATATTTGCTAATGCCATACCGTAATTGACGATGCCCAATGTCAATACAGCCAGGAACACGCCGATAATGGTTCCAGCGCCACCAGCGATGCTGACACCGCCTAAAATCACCATGGTAATGATTTCCAGTTCCCATCCCGTGGCAATATTCGGGCGCGTACTACCGATACGCCCCGTCAGGAAAAATGCAGCGAGGCCAGCCATGGCGCCGGTTAACGTGAAAAGCATGAAGCGATATTTATCGACTGCCACACCAGAAAATCTGGCAGCAACAGGGTTGTTGCCAATCGCATATATACGGCGCCCCCAACTGGTTGCATGCAACAAGATCGCGAACAGTACGACGAAGAACAACAGGACGATGAATTGTCTGGGAATAAGATCAAAGAAGTAACCCTGGCCCCAGTCGATTAATAATTGCGGATATGAAGTAAATGCCTGGTCGCCAAGAACCACGCTGGCCAGACCGCGAAACAGTGACACACTGCCTATCGTCACGACGATGGAAGGCAGGGCAAAGCGAGTCACCAGCAAGCCATTCAAGCTGCCACAGGCAGCGCCAGTAAATATGGCGATGAACAATAAAGTGTAAGCAGGAAAACCGTGTGAATTCGCCAGCCCCATGGCAACGGAACACAATGCCAATATGCCAGACACAGAAATATCAATCTCGCGGCAGATAATCAATAAGGCCATGGGCAAGGCGATCAATGCTTTTTCACTGAAGTTGAAAGTGCCGTCAGCCAGATTGTGCAAGTCAAAAAAATTCGGTAATACCAGGCTGTTGACAATAAACGCTGTGACAAACAGCAGGGCCAGCAGGGTTTCCCAATGAGAGAAGATTTTCTTTAACTGAAAATCTTCGCGGTCGCGTATGGTGTAGCGTGAGCTGTTGTTTGATGGTGTCATGGTAGTTGTGTTCACGTACTGCTCCTGTTTGCATTTTTTTGCAGCAGTTGCAAAGGCAAAATTTGGCGGCTGCTTTTCTTATTGCTACGTGCATTGATCATGACTGCGGTAAGTATCACAACGCCGGTCAGCGCACTTTGCCAGAATGGAGAAATCTTCATGATAGGCAAGGCGTTATTGATGACTGCCAAAAACAGCGAGCCCAGTACGGCCCCAGATACTGTACCCGCACCACCTGCAATGTTGATGCCGCCAATGACACAGGCTGCAATGACGGTAAATTCGAAGCCATAGGCAATTTCCGTATAAGCTACCGCGTAACGTGCCACCCACAGATAACCACACAAGCCAGCCATCAACCCCGATAAGCCATATGTCCAGAACAAGCGGCGTGGGGTAGGGATACCTATGTAGTTGGCAGCATTCGGTTGATTGCCAATAGCATACAAGTCCCTGCCAAAATGCGTATAACGGGCGATGTACCACATCACGGCAACGACAATGGCGGCAATCCAGACCAGGTGCGTAATTCCCAGTAACTGACTGAGCGGAAAGGCGATGAAGGCGGCAGGCATCTGGTGCGACGATACCCAGGCACCACCAGACAATACAAATACCAGGCCGCGGTAGACACTCATGGTGCCCAGCGTTACGACAATAGGTGGCAAGCCCAGATAACCGATCAGGTAGCCATTGATCAGGCCCAGACCAAGGCCTATGGCCATCGCCACCAATATAATCAGCAACAGGGGCAGGTCAGGGAATTTGGAAGCCAGCAAGGCAGACATCATGCCTGACAGCGCCAGATTGGATGCGACTGACAAATCAATACCGCGTGTAATGATGACAAACATCTGGGTCACCGCCAGCATGATCAACAGCGTGCTGTCCGTTAACAGATTGGACAGGCTGGATACACCGAGAAAAACTGGCGCACGAAGTCCAACCAGGCCTATCAGAAAAACAATCATCAGTCCCAGCAATACTTCCCTCTGCTGCAAATACTTCAAGTGCTTCATGCTATTTCCTCTGCCATTTCACCTGCTAATGCGTCGCTGCCAGATGCTGCAGCGACTACGTTTTCTGGCGTGGCATGTGCTCTGTCAAATATTTTTTTGATATGTCCCTGATGCATGACGATAACGCGATCAGACATGCCCAGTACTTCCGGCAATTCGGATGACACCAGAATCACTGACAATCCGGTTGAAACCAGTTCGCTGATGAAACGGTGCACCGCAGCCTTGGAACCAATATCAATACCCTTGGTTGGTTCGTCCAGGATGATGACCTTGGGTTTGGTTGCCAGCCACTTGCCCAGAATGACTTTTTGCTGGTTGCCACCTGACAGCTCGGCGATCAGTTGTGTCAGATGACTCGCTTTCAGCTCCAGCTGCTCACTGTAGTGTCTTGAAATTGCTGCTTCTTCACTGCGCCGCCTTCCTAGCAGGAAGCCTATGCGGTCAAGGATGGGCAAGGTGATATTTTGCTGCACCGACATGGTCAGATGGCCACCTTGATGCTGTCGGTCTTCAGGTACATAGGCGATACCATGGCTTATCGCATCTGTGGCCGATTTGATGGAAAGTGCCTTGCCTTCCAGGCTTACACTGCCACTGACACCATTGCTGAGCCCGAACAGGGCTTGCATGACTTCTGAACGGCCCGCACCCACCAGGCCATAAAACCCCAGGATCTCACCTTTGCGTAAAGAAAAACTGACATTATCAAACTCGGTAGGATGGCAAAAATCCTTTACTTCAAGCAGGGTGTCGCCTATGACCACGTCTTGCTTGGGGAAGGTTTGATGGATGGAACGCCCCACCATGAGAGATACCAGGTCCGGTTCCGAGATATCAGCCAGTGCGCCTTCGGCAACAAAATGACCATCACGTAAAACGGTGTAGCGATCGGCTACGGCATAGATTTCATCAAACTTGTGTGAGATGAAAATCACTGCTGTTCCAGCGGCGCGCAATTGCCTGATGATGCGGTACAACTCTTGAATTTCCCGCTGTGACAGGGATGCGGTCGGCTCATCCATGATGACCACGCGTGCATCTTGCGACAGGGCGCGGGCAATTTCGACAAAGTGACGTTGAGCCACACTCAGGTCCTTGACCTTGGCGCGTACCGGTAGCGACACTTCCAGTCTGGCAAACAGTCTTTCAGACTGCATTTCCATCAACGCCCAGTCTACCCGTGCCGGAAAACCATGCATGGGCTGGCGGCCTATGAAAATATTTTCTGCCACCGTCAATTCATCAAACATCACAGTTTCCTGATGAACAGCAGTAACACCTGCCAGCATGGCATCTTGTGGATTGGCGAAGCGAACTTGCTTGCCAGCGATCTGTATGCTGCCACTATCCGGCTGATAAATGCCAGTCAGGGTTTTTACTAAAGTGGATTTGCCTGCACCGTTTTCTCCTAT
This sequence comes from Undibacterium sp. Ji83W, assembly GCF_049340385.1. Classification (NCBI taxonomy): domain Bacteria; kingdom Pseudomonadati; phylum Pseudomonadota; class Betaproteobacteria; order Burkholderiales; family Oxalobacteraceae; genus Undibacterium; species Undibacterium sp. Ji83W. The sequence goes on from NZ_JBMPOZ010000002.1 coordinate 49,860, forward strand.
CAGTGCCATGACTTCGCCTGCACGCACATTGAGTGCAACTTCGTGTAATGCAATGATGCCCTGGAAGCGTTTACAAATACCGGTCAATGCCAGAATAGGTGCAGCGGGTGAACCGTCTGGGGCGATGGGAAACGGGTTGTGCTCGTTCGTCATTAACGTCATTAATATAAGGCAAGGCGATAATAGAAAAGAAGTCAGCTGTCCGCACCAAAAAATAACAAGCGCAAGCATGTACTGCAGGTACAGATTTTTACAAGCAACTGATTTCTATCTGCAGACGGCCCGTTGAAGTGAATCACGGGCCGATACTGAAATTGTGTATCTTTACTTAAAATATCTTGGAGAACTGCTCTACATTCTCTTTGTTATAAGTAAACGGCGGGGCCATCGCTGCCTCACCATTGGCATCAATCGCAATTGTACCCATACGGCCTATGGTGAAACTGCCACCTGCCTTGGCATTTGGGTTCCCTTTGATAAATTCATTGGCGATATAAGTCGCAGCATAACCAAGATCAATAGGATTCCAGATGGCGAATTCCTTCACGGCACCGCTTTTGACGTGTCCCGCCATTTCTGATGGCAAGCCCAGACCGGTAACGAATACCTTGCCAACCAGTTTTTCATCTACGACAGCCTTGCTGGCAGCGTTGATACCAACAGTGGAAGGGGAAATAATGACTTTCAGATTTGGATTGCTGCGCAACAGGCCTATCGCTTCGCGGTAACTTTTATCAGACTGGTCATCACCATACACAGTTGCCACCAGTTTAAGGCCGGCAAACTCGGGCTTTTCCAAGCCTTTTTTCATGACGTTGATCCAGATGTTTTGGTTTGTCGCCTGGGCGGATGCGGACAAGATAGCGATTTCACCCTTGCCACCAGTCGCATTGGATGCCATTTCCAACTGCTTGATACCGATCAATTCTGCATTGGATGGATTGAGCTGCATCAACCGGCCTTCTGGCGCGATCCCGCTATCGAAAGAGATGACCTTGATGCCGCGTTGCATGGCTTTTTTGGTGATCGGTACCAGCGCATTGGCATCATTTGCTGAAATGACAATGGCATTGACCTTTTGACTGATCAGCGAGTTGATGATTTCTATCTGGCCTTCAGCACTGGGTGTGGTCGGGCCTGTATAAATAATTTCTACATTGCCGATTTGTTTGGCCGCTTCTTTGGCACCTTCATGTGCAGCATCAAAAAAACCATTACCCAGATTTTTAACAACGATGGCAATTTTTGTTTTGTCTGATTTTTGTTCGCAACCCTGCAAGGCACCCAGCATGCTTAATGCAATTGCTGCCAGTATTACTTTTCTTCTTTTCATCAAACTGTCTCCGTCTGGAACATGCTTGCAGACTCGGCGTCATAAGCATTTGTAAATTTATTTAATATGTCTTTTGCGGGTAATTCTTCCGGTGCCACGGTAATGACTTTGACACCAGACTGTTCAAGCAATTGTACGGCTGAGTCAGATGCGTAATGATCAGTGATGAGGCAAGATACGCGATTCAGACCGCATAGTATGAGTCCGGCTTTCTTGGCAAATTTGGAACTGTCTGCCAAAACGATCAATTCTTCCGCCTGGCTGATCAAACGTTTTTCAGCCTGTATCAGGAGTGGGTCAACTTCCATCAGGCCCAGCAATGACAGACCATAAACGCTCATGAACATCTTGCCAGCGTAATGATGTTGAGTGATGTCGTTATCAAATGGACTGAGAATGACATTTTGTTCGCGGTACACGCGGCCACCAGGGACGATGATTTCATTTTCACTGGAGACCAGCAGGCGTTCTGCCATCATGAAAGAATTCGTCAGTATCTTGAGCTTTTTATCAACCAGGAACTCAGCCATCATGAAGGTCGTCGTGCCGCCATTGATGATGATGGTTTCGCCGTCGCTGCACATGTTTGCCGCATAGCGTGCAATTGCCCGCTTTCTGTCGGCATAGCATTTGATATTGTTCTGGAAGGTCTCGCTTGTGAGCGCAATTGAGCGCTTCACCTGCTGCAGGTTTTCTGCGCCGCCACGTGTGCGGGTGAGCAGATTACGGGCTGCAAGCCAGCTGATATCGCGCCGGACTGTTGCCGGGGATGCGCTGAGCCAAACAACCAGTTGCTGGACGGTTGCTGAATTATGCTCGGCGAGCAATTTCAGCAAACGCTTACGACGTTTGTGATTTACCATTTTTGTCTCCGTCTGTTGCCGTCTATTATCTTTACTGCGGCATGCACCAGTCATTAATTCGTAATAATTTGCTGGCATATGGCGAGACTAATCACTTAAAAATCGGGCGTCAATCATATATTGATCAAATGATTGATTATTTACCTCCACATTAATCTGGCTCTGGAAATTTCAATCATCATGCTGACTATTGCGACTTCGATCAGCTTCTTGATTGCTTCTGTATTGACACTCAAAGCTGGCTGTTTTCTACTGACTGCCACTGCCAAAACGGACAAAATGCTTCACATGAGCAAGTGATGTGATTGATCCGGTCAGTCCTTGATTACTCAGGGCTTGAGGCTAAGGAATTTGTCATAAAAACACTAATTAATCACGGAGAATGTATGACCTCAACGATGCAAACCGAGCAGAAGAAGCCTATCACTTCACTTTGGGATGATGCATACGCAGCTGGCCTGACTGAGCCAGAATTATTGCTGTATCGCTCAAACCTGCTCGGCTCTGATATGCGCATTACCAACTTTGGCGGTGGCAATACCTCGGCCAAGGTGATGATGCCGGACTACCTGACTGGCGAACAGGTAGAAGTGCTGTGGGTAAAAGGTTCTGGCGGTGATCTGGGTAGCATCAAGATGGATGGCTTCTCGACCCTGTACATGGATAAATTGCACTCCTTGAAAGGCCGCTATCGTGGCCTGGCGCTGGAAGATGAAATGGTGGCTTATTTGCCACACTGCACCTTCAACCTGAACCCACGCGCCGCCAGTATCGATACGCCACTGCATGCGTACATCAATCGCAAGCATGTTGATCACATGCATCCTGATTCAGTCATCGCTATTGCGGCCTGTGCCAACAGCAAGGATTTGACGCAAAAAATATTTGAAGGTGAATTGGGCTGGTTGCCCTGGCAGCGCCCTGGCTATGATCTGGGCTTGAAACTGGAAGCAGTTTCCCAAACCCAGCCTAATCTGAAAGGCATCATCCTTGAAGGCCATGGCCTGTTCACCTGGGGTGATACAGCCAAATCTTGCTATGAAACTACCTTGGCGATCATACAGCGTGCCGAATCATGGCTGGAAGAAAACAGCCGTAAGCCTGCATTTGGCGGTGCCAGATACAGCGCACTGCCAGCCGCAGAGCGTGCCAGCCTGGTTGCCCGCCTGATGCCCGTGCTGCGTGGCAAAATCAGTAAGACAGAATTCAAACTCGGCCATTTTGATGACAGCACAACTGTGCTGGATTTTGTCTGCAGCAAAGACTTGCAGGCACTGGCTGCCTTGGGTACATCTTGCCCTGATCACTTTCTGCGCACCAAGATTCGCCCGTTTGTGATTGATTTCGATCCTGCCAGCCCCAATTTTGATCAACTTTTGAGCGGTCTGGATGAGGGCTTGCGTCAATATCGCGCAGATTATGTTGCTTATTATGATCGTTGCAAACATGATAATAGCCCGGCAGTGCGCGATGCCAACCCGATTATCTACTTGATACCTGGTATCGGCATGCTGTCGTTTGCCAAAGACAAGGCAACTGCCAGGATCGCCGGCGAGTTCTATGTGAATGCCATCAATGTCATGCGCGGTGCGAATGGTGTTGACAGCTATGTTGGTTTGCCAGAGCAGGAAGCCTTTGACATCGAATACTGGTTGCTGGAAGAAGCCAAACTGCAGCGTATGCCCAAGCCCAAGAGTCTGGCTGGTCGCATCGCGTTGGTGACTGGTGCTGCTGGCGGTATCGGCCAGGCTGTGGCACGTCAATTGTTGCAAGAGGGCGCTTGCGTCATGTTGACAGACATCGATGGCGAAGCATTGAGCCAGGCACATCAAGTTTTGTCCAAAGTGGCAGGCAAAGACAATGTAGCCATCATCAGCGCCAATATTACCCGTGAAAGTGATGTCGAAGCCATATTGAGCGAAACTTCATTGCGATTTGGCGGCATCGATTTGCTGATCTCGAATGCCGGTATCGCATCGTCTGCACCGCTGGATGAAACGACGCTGGAAATCTGGGAACGTAATCAGGATATTCTGGTCAAGGGTTACTTCCTGGTCAGCCGCAGTGCATTCCGCATCATGAAGCAGCAGCAAATTGGTGGCAGCATGGTGTTTGTGGCGAGCAAAAATGGCCTGGTTGCTTCCGCTGGTGCATCTGCATATTGCACGGCAAAAGCGGCCGAAATCCATCTGGCACGTTGTATCGCCCTCGAAGGTGCTGCCCACGGCATACGCGTCAATGTGGTCAACCCGGATGCAGTGATCCGCGGTTCCCGTATCTGGGATGGCAAATGGAAAGAAGAGCGTGCTGTCTCGAATAAAATCGATGCAGATGATATCGAAGAATTCTACCGTCAGCGTAGCATGCTGAAACTCAGCGTATTGCCTGAAGATATCGCAGAAGCAGTGTACTTCCTGGCCAGTGACAAGTCTGCCAAGAGCACAGGTAACATCATCAACGTAGATGCAGGCAATGCTGCTGCATTCACGCGCTAAAATATAAAAAGTAGATTGACCTGGATCAAATATCTGATTCAGGTCAGCAATGAGACGGAGACACAAGATGGATAAAGTAATTGATCACGGCCAGGTAGCAGAACACAACGCCAGACTGCAACAGAATCTGGATGCCGACTATGCTGCCCTGGGTAGCATGCTGGCCAGACGCGGGCAGGATATTGAGCAACTGACTGCCAAAGCACAGACCTTTGCCGTCGCCTTGCCAAGCTGGGGTGTTGGGACCGGTGGCACCCGCTTTGCACGTTTCCCAGGCAAGGGTGAGCCACGTGATGTCATGGAAAAACTGGAAGACTGCGCTGTCATCCATCAACTGACACAGGCTACACCTACCGTATCCTTGCATTTCCCTTGGGATAAAAGCAGCGATCTGGCGGCCATGCGTGAATTTGCCAGCAAACATGGCCTGGGATTTGATACCGTTAATTCGAACACTTTCCAGGATCAGGCCAATCAGGAACAGACCTATAAATTCGGCAGCCTGACAGCCAATGCCAAAGCCGTGCGTGAACAGGCAGTAGCACACAATATCGAATGCATAGAACTCGGTCGTGCACTGGGCTCCAAAGGTTTGACCGTATGGGTGGGCGATGGAGCCAACTTCCCGGGCCAGCATAATTTGCGCGGCGCGCTTGAACGTTATCTCGACAGCATGCGCGACATCTACAAGGCCTTGCCTGCAGACTGGCTGATGTATATCGAACACAAGCTGTTTGAGCCAGCATTTTATGCCACCACGATTGCTGACTGGGGCACCAGTTACGCCTGTGCTAATGAGTTGGGCCCTAAGGCAAAATGCCTGGTTGATCTTGGTCACCATGCACCAAATACCAACATAGAAATGATCGTTGCCCGCCTTGCGCAATTTGGCAAACTGGGTGGCTTCCATTTCAATGACAGCAAATATGGCGATGACGATCTGGATTCCGGCAGTATCAATCCTTTCCAGCTGTTCCTGATCTTCAATGAACTGGCCGATGTAGCACAGCGTGACGGTGATGCCTTTAAACCATCCTACATGCTGGATCAGTCACACAATGTGACTGATCCTATAGAAAGCCTGATGTCCAGTGCTATCGAAGTACAACGTTCTTTCGTACAGTCCGCACTGGTAGACCGCAAGGCATTGAGCGCATATCAGGAAAACAATGATGTGCTGCTGGCAGCACAAACACTGAAGCAGGCTTTCCGCACTGATGTCAGTCCTATCCTTGCCATGGCACGCGCCCGTTCTGGTGCGGCTATTGATCCGGTGGCCTGCTATCGTGCAACTGGTTATCGTGAAAAACAGGCGACACTCCGTCCAGCCAAGGCTGGTGCCAGTGGTAGCGGTATAGTCTGATTCAGTTCCCTCTGAAGCATGTTCGCTGCTGCGTTTTTTCGCACTGCTGATCGGCTTCAGGGGGATTTTTCATAGCCATGTCTCCATATGGAATAGGCTTAGCAATAAGCCGACCTCCATTCAGGATAGACGCCTGCTCTCTGTTTGCCTGGACTATCATTTTCTATGACTAAGCCCGCCTTGTTCGTTTTTACGTTGCCCGCATTTACCGTTCTTGAATTGCGCGCCTCCATCCTGTTTTCTATTGCCATGCTGTGCGTTGCACCGGCAATGGCACAAACCGGGGCCGCAGCGAATCTCCCATCTGTTAAGGAAGTCGTCAAAGCCTTTGCCACACCGCCCGATGATGCACGCCCTATGGTGCGCTGGTGGTGGTTTGGACCGTCCGTGGAAAAGAAGCAATTGGAACGCGAAATACTGGACATGAAGGCAGGCGGTTTTGGTGGCTTTGAGATTCAGGCCGTCTACCCCATGGAACTGGATGATGCGGCCAAAGGTACACACAATTATCCGTATTTGTCGAAGCAATTTCTTGAACACGTCAGTTTTGCCAATGACAAGGCACGTGCCAACAAACTCAGGGTTGATATTACGCTAGGCAGTGGCTGGCCATACGGCGGTCCACATGTCACTGCAGGTGATGCTGCCGGTCGTTTGCGGGTAGCTGTGATTGAGCTGCCAGCCGGTAATGAGAGTTTTGCCTTGCCAGCCATCATGAATGGAGAAAAATTATTGGCCAGCTTCGTGGCCGATGGTACGCCAAAACAGTTAGATAGCAGCAAATTGCAATTATTTGAGCCCCAGCTGCTGGCAAGTAAAAGTGGTCGTGCAGGCGTCAAGGCTGCAGCCGCTGACCGCGTAGTGGTGTGCTATATCGCCAGCCGTACCGGCCAACAGGTTAAACGTGCAGCTTTAGGGGCAGAAGGTTTTGTACTTGACCATCTGAGCCGCAACGCCATTGATCATCACCTGAAAACCGTGGCTGAACCACTGTTGAAGGCTTTTGGAAAAAATCCACCATATGCCGTATTTTCTGACAGCCTGGAAGCCTATGGTACCGACTGGACCGGTGATTTCCTGGCCGAATTCCAGCGTCGCCGTGGCTATGACCTGAAACCACACCTGCCAAAAATTGAATATGGCATTGGCGCCGATGCCGCCGCCATACGGCATGACTGGGCATTGACACAGACCGAACTGGCAAATGAGCGCTATCTGGTACCAGTGAATCAATGGGCAAAAGCTCACGGTACTCGTTTCCGCTCCCAAACCTATGGCGAGCCGGCTGTGACCATGTCCAGTAATAAGTTGGTCGATTTGCCTGAAGGCGAAGGCTATCAGTTCCGCCAATTTTCATTTACGCGCTGGGCGACGTCCGCTGGTCACCTGTATGGTCGTCCCGTCATTTCTGCGGAAACCTGGACCTGGCTGCATTCACCCGCGTTCAGCGCGACACCGCTGGACATGAAGGCGGAAGCTGACCGCATGCTGTTGCAGGGCGTTAATCAGTTCGTTGGCCATGGCTGGCCCTATACACCACCGGGGACGCTGGAACCAGGCTATGCATTCTATGCGGCCGCGGTATTCAATACCCATCTGCCATGGTGGAATGTCATGCCTGACGTCAATGGTTATCTGCAAAGAATGAGTTACCTGATGCGCCAGGGTAAGCCAGCAAACCAGATTGCTGTATTCCTGCCTGTGGACGACGTGTACGCGACCCTGTCTTTGGGAAAGGTGTCGGTGTCGGCAGAAATGGGCAAGTATGTGACGCCGGAATTAAGTGCCCAGATACTCGATGCAGGACATAACATTGACTATGTAGATGCTGAATCCGTCATGGAACTGGGTGTGAATTATCCCGTTCTGATTTTGCCGCATGTGACCCGGCTGTCACCGGCAGTCATTGCCAAATTGAATGATTATGTGCGTGTTGGTGGCAAAATCATTGCGGTGGGCAGCAAGCCATCGCTGGCACCAGGCTACCTGGATGCGGCGCGCATCAGTGCAGAAGTGCAGGCTGCATCAGATACCCTGTTTGCCAATCAGGACAAGGTAAGCCTGGTCAATAGCGATAGCACCTTAGGCGTTGCTTTGAAAGCTGCTATTCCCGCAGATATGGAGTTGAGTGCAGAAAAAGAAAACATAGGATTCATTCGCCGCCAATTGACTGATTCGGATGTCTATTTCATCGCCAACACCAGCAATCGCGATGTAACTGCGAATGCTGCCTTCCGTAGCAAGTACAAGACAGCTTACTGGTGGAATCCGTACGATGGCAAGATCAGCAATGCTGATACCAAGCCGGTTTTACGTCTGGCTCCGTATGAATCACGGGTGCTGGTACTGACGGATACGCCGCAGAATGCAACACCGGAACCAAAGCTGGCAGATGCCACCACCGTTGTTGATTTAAGCCGTGACTGGAAAGTGCAGTTCAGTGAAAAACCACAGGCGGTAAACATGTCCAGTCTGCGTTCATGGACTGAAGATGAAGCAACGCGTTATTTTTCTGGTATAGCAAGCTATACCAAAGATCTGGAATTGAACGCGGTACAATTAAAGGACAGCAGGCTGACATTGGATTTCGGTCCTGGCACTCCACTGGAGGTGACGCCCAAAGTTCCTAGCGGCATGCGTGCCATGCTTGACAGTCCTGTGCGGGAAGCTGCCATCGTCTTCGTCAATGGCCAGCGCGCCGGTTCCGTATGGAAACCGCCTTATCAACTGGATATCAGCAAATTGCTGCGTGCCGGTAATAACCGTCTTGAGATACAGGTCGCCAACCTGGGATTGAATGCCCTGGCTGGCCATGCCTTGCCGGACTATCGCTTGCTGTCTGCCAGGTATGGACAACGATTCATACCGCAGGACACACATCTGATACAGGCTCAACCTGCCGGTATTTTTGGACCAGTCAAGCTAATAGGCGCGAAGTTGCAATGAAATCCTTGGTCCGGCGCTGGTTGCGCCATACTGACATGGTATTTGTCTTGCCGACGCTCTTGCATCTGGTGGTTGCTGCAGTATTGATGTTCTTGTTGATGTTGACATCGTTGACCGCAGTTGCAAAAGAGATCAGTACTGACATCTATGGTGCCAAAGGTGATGGCAAGACGCTCAACACCCTCGCCATACAAAAAGCAATTGACGCTGCGGCTAAAGAGGGTGATACGCTGATTTTTCCGGCTGGTACTTACCTGACCGGGGCCTTGTTCCTTAAAACTGGCGTCATGCTGCGTCTGGACAAGGGTGTTACCTTGCTAGGCTCACAAAACATACAGGATTACCCTGTCATGCCTACCCGGGTTGCCGGTATAGAGATGAGCTGGCCAGCAGCGCTGATCAATGTGTACGAACAAAGCAAGGTTGCCATTACCGGTGAAGGTGTGATTGACGGTGACGGCAAGGTATTCTGGGAAAGTTACTGGAAGCTGCGCAAGGCCTATGAACCACGTGGCCTGAGATGGGCATCGGATTATGATGCTGGTCGCCCTCGCTTGTTGCAAATCTACAAGGCATCTGATGTGCGTGTGGGCGATGGCTTGCTGTTGCGTCGCTCAGGTTTCTGGACTTTGCATATCTGTTACTCGAGCAAAGTTGTCGTAGATCGCCTCACCATCCGCAATAATGAAGGCGGACATGGCCCATCCACTGACGGCATAGACATCGATTCATCCAAAGACATTCTGGTCCAGCATGCAGACATCGCAGTCAATGATGATGCGATCGTCTTGAAGGCCGGGCGGGATTCTGACGGCCTGCGGGTTAATCGCCCAACGGAAGATGTGGTCATACGCGATATCACTGTCAGGGAAGCAGTTGCCGGATTGAGTTTTGGTAGCGAGACTTCAGGCGGATTCCGACGTATAGAAGCATATCGCTTCACGGTAATGAAAGATGTACCCGTAGGCATACTGTTCAAATCAGCACATACACGTGGTGGTTTTGGCGAAGACCTGAATATTCATGATTTTGTCATGAATGACGTGCCAGTGGTATTGCGCGTGATCATGAACTGGAACCCCCAATACAGCTATGCCAAGATTCCTGATGATGTGAAGGATGTACCGGCTTACTGGAAAGTACTGGTCACGCCAGTACCAGAAAAAGACGGCATATCCAGACTGCGTCGCGTCAATATCTCCGGCATCAAGGCACGCGGTGCAAAAACCGCTTTTGAAATTGAAGGATATGCGCAAGCTCCGCTTGAGGATTTCAACCTCAGCAGGCTGGACATTGAGGCGAGCAGCGGTGGTTTTATCCGTTATGTAAGACGCTGGAAGTTGTCAGACTCCAGACTGGTTTTTGAAGATGGCAAACCGGTACAGATATCAGTAGATTCAGAAGTGTCGGGACTGACTGCAAACAGCAAGACATCCGACCTTGCAAAGTAAGAATGAATTAAACAACAATAAAATAAAGGAGAACACTTTGAAAATTAAAAAGAAATATCTGATGCTTGCCAGCCTGGGTTTTGTCGGCAGCATGTTGCCAGCCTTGGCTTTGGCGCAGAATTATCCACTCCCTACACCAGCCATGCAAGCCATCATTGACAAGGATACTTCACGTTATTTTGGTGATGCGCCTGCCGATGGTGGCCCTCTGGCAACCGATTTGTCCGCAGAGCTGGAACCGGCAGCAATAGAAAAAGTCTTGCGCAAGGTGGCTGATTGGCAGCTGGTCCGGTCGCAGGGCCACTTTGGTCGTATCTGGACATCCAGCGTAATGTACACCGGCTTCATGGCAGCATCAGAAGCAACAAACGACAGTAAATATAAAGACGCCATGCTGGCCATGAGCCAGCAACATCAATGGCAGTTGGCGAAGCGTTTGCCAAATGCGGATGACCAGAGTGTGGCGCAAACATATCTGGATCTGTATTTCCTCAACAAGCAGCCAGAATTCATCGCTCCGACCAAAGCTGATCTGGATACCCTGATTGATCTGAAGACTCTCAAACCAGGTGATGACCGTTTGCCGTGGTGGTGGTGTGATGCCTTGTTCATGGCACCGCCGGTATGGGCGAAAATGTATGTGGCGACAGGCGAGCGCAAATACCTGGATTATGTGCATAACCAATGGAAAAACACCTACGACCTGCTGTACGACAAACAAGAACACCTGTACGCCCGCGACGTCAGCTATATCAACAAGACCGAACCCAATGGCAAGAAAATTTTCTGGTCACGCGGCGAAGGCTGGGTCATGGGTGGCATCGCCAGGACACTGGACTATATCCCCAAAGATGATCCACAACGCCCATTCTACATACAACAATTACGTGAAATGTCAGCCCGCTTAGCGCAGTTGCAGGATGAAAATGGCCTGTGGCATGCCGGTTTGCTGGACCCGGCAACTTACCCCTTGCCAGAAATTTCTGGCTCAGCCCTGTTTGTGTATGGCATGGCCTATGGTATCAATCGCGGCATTCTTGATCCCAAAGAATATCAGCCAGTGATCGCCAGGGCATGGAAAGGTATCCTGAAACATGTATATGCAGATGGCCGATTGGGTGGCATACAACAAACTGGTGCCGAACCGGCCTTTTACAGGCCTGCATCCAGCTTTGATTATGGCGTCGGTGGCTTCATGCTGGCCGCTGCCGAATTGAAGAAGATGGTCGCAGTCAAACCAGCTAAATGAAAGCAGGAGAGCCAGCCATGATAACCCGTGCTTTCCGCATGAAGCTGAAACCTGGCAATGTAGAGGAATATCAGCGCCGCCATGATGAGTTATGGCCAGACCTGGCAGATGCATTGCACGCTGCAGGTATTTATGATTATTCCATTTTTCTGGATGAAGAGACCTTGCATCTGTTTGGCGTACTCAAATTGCATCCCAACCACCAGATCGATGACTTGCCTGCGCATCCTGTTATGCGGCATTGGTGGGATTACATGGCGGACCTGATGGAAGTCGAAGCCGATAACCGCCCCCAGCAATTGGCATTGAAACCCGTATTTTATTTCGAGTAAATAAGAAATCGCCAGCCTGTACATGACATGGGCTGGCGATTTTTGTATGTCTGTGTCGCTTATTTCCTGCTACTTATTTTTCTGATTGGTTGTCGGATTGCAGTATTTTTCTATCCCTCAGCCATTCTTCGGCACGATGCGGCCAATCGGATGCATTGCCGTTACCAAGACGCATACCCATGCCATGTGTGCCACGTTCAAACAACAGCATTTCTGCTGGCACGCCTGCTTTGGTCAGGGCCTGATAAAACAGGATGCTGTTTTCGACTGGAACGGTTTTGTCATTCTGGGTATGGATCAACAAAGTAGGGGGTGCCGTGCTGCTGACCTGTTTTTCCAGTGACATCAACTGCATGGAATCTGCGCTGGGTGATGCACCCAAAAGGGCTTTGCGAGATCCAGCATGTACTGACGGGTCTTGCATTGTGATGACGGGATACATCAGTATCATAAAATCAGGGCGTGCATTGACACCATCAAGTGCAGCACCGGTGCGTCCCAGTGGGTGATCAAACAGCGTGCCAGCACTGGCTGCCAGATGGCCGCCAGCAGAACTACCCATGACACCGATGCGTTTTGGGTCTATGCCATATTGCGTTGCGCTGGAACGTACCAGGCGAATGGCGCGCAAGACATCCTGCAAAGGGGCAGGGTGACCAAATTCTGCCAGGCGGGATTTCAGCACAAAGCTGCTGACACCCAGAGTGCTGAGCCAGTGGGCGTATTGCTCGCCTTCGCGCAGGGTAGACAGGCGTACATAGCCACCACCGGGGCAAATGATCACGGTACTACCGTTTTTTCTGTCGGCAGCAGCAGGGTAAAAAGTCAGGGTAGGTTCGCTGACATTCGAGGTACGGCCATCAGCCACTTGTTCTGGTCCTATGCTTTTCGCTCCAGGCACGCCTTCTGGCCACAGGGAGATGGAACTTGATTGTGCATGAGAAGAAAAAGCCGACAGGGCCAGTAACAAAGTAAAAAAAAGTCGTGTCATGGTAGTAAATGAAGTATGTTATAAAAAATATCAATCCCATTTGAGAAAGAACATCATGCGTCAACTTTCCCGTTTTTTGAAGCCTTTTCAATTATCCGTATTGCCTGTCGCATCCATTCTGTCTCTCATGGTCAGCCCCGTTGCCAATGCAGATGAACTGTTCAATGGCCGTGATTTCAAGGGCTGGGAAATTCAAACTACACCCGCAAGCAAGATTGAAGAAGTGTTCAGTTTCAAGGCTGACGGCGTTATTGTTTCTACCGGCAAGCCTTCGGGCTATATCGCCACGACAGAAAGCTATAAAAATTTTTCACTGCATGCAGAATGGCGCTGGACTGCTGCTCCTGGTAATGGCGGTGTGTTGATACACATCAGCTCTGGCCCCAAAGACAAGGTCTGGCCACTGAGCCTGCAAATCCAGACCAAATACAAAAATGTCGGCGACCTGTTGCCCATGGCCGGTGCCAGCTTTGCCGAACCCCTGACTACGGCCGAGGGAGCTTACCCTCCCATCAAGGCAAAACTGGCTGATAGCGAAAAGCCGGTTGGTGAATGGAATAGCTGCGACATTCTTGCCAGGGATGGCACTGTTGAAGTCAAGATCAACGGCATCGTGCAAAACAGGATCAGCAAATCCAGCCCGGATTCTGGCCACATCGGTTTTCAGCTTGAAGGCACTGCATATGAACTGCGCAAAGTGCGCGTTCAAAAACTGGATTGATGCTCGCCGCATGATCTGAATACGCCTGTCAATTCATATCAATTTGGCACAGGGATAATGCAGATATTCAGCGCCCGGTTATCTGCAGACAGCATGGCTGACTGAATCTCTATCTTCTTGCCGTCAGGGCTGAATGTAGGGTGAGGGTGGTCCGCCGCCGTGTCCTTGTGCCCGGTACTGAGCAAACTCATCTTGCCGCTCAGACGGTCTATCAGATAGATGCTGCGGCTGAAATCATCACCAACCGCCCAGCGACCATCACTAGATCCATGCACATGCCACAAGCCGCTTCCTGATGGTGTTTGTCCCGCGATACGCATTTCACGTGTGCGCAAATTCACTATGGCAAGACCGCTGGGTTTTTCACGTGTGCCAGCGTTGCCCCAGCCCGGATCTTGCCCTGGGTTGGCGCCCTCAACGGCAGTACCTTTGTTGGCACTAGTATTTGCTCCCCCGATGCTGCGATGACCCATAATCGCCATTGCCACTTCATCTTTTGAAATGACAGCTTCATGGGTTACCCATTCATAGTCAGCTTCAGGATAAAGCGGGCGCAAGCCACTGCCGTCTGCCATCACTACCCAGGTGCGCTGAGGTGATTTGCCGCCGGTTTCCCAGCAAAAAATAATCTCACCCGGATTCCATAGGTTTGCCTGGATATGACCGATCTGGAACGGTACCGAGATAACGTGGCGTATCTCCCCCGTCTTGACATGCATTTTTGCAATGCCGCCAGGGCCAGCACCCATGTTTCTTGGGCCGAAACTTTTTTCTACACGTGCATTTTTAGCCAGGTATTTTGCCGCCTCCTGAGACGTCTCACGGAAGTATATCCATTCATCGGCAGCATCCAGTGCCAGGTCGGCAGCTTGTCCGACTTCAGCAGGTACTACGCCGCATATACGCTGGTAGCTTTCTGCCGACTTCATCTTGCCAGCTTTGCTATCGGCAAATACCGCAGCAAGATCGACCTCTACCAGTTCAGTCGGCGAGACCTGACGTGGTCGGCCAGCTTTTCCTTCGCGTGGAGATTTATCCGTACTACGCATGAAATACAGTTTCATGGCACGTGTCGATACATTCAGCATGCCGGTATAGCCACCTTCAGACACCTGCACGATATCCCCGGTTTGCTCATTGACGGCCATCGCTTCACCTTTTGCGATGCCTGAACGAAAGATCAGCCATTGCCCGTCCGAAGTCCACTGTGGATGGGTAGGGTAGATTTTGGAATCGCCATGCGGCTGGCTAGTCAAGAATGTCAGCATCACCCCTGTGACCGGGTCTTTGATTACTTTGCGTTCGCTAGGGAAGCGATGGCCTATTTGCGCAAAGGCAGGTGTAGAGCAAAGACAGGACAGGCACAAGAAGAGAATTGGAAAGAGAGTCGAGAAACGGGAGGTCAAGATGCGAACAGATAAGCGGTTCATGGAATTTTGATATGTGTGGGAGTAATCGGTTAAATCCCGGATGATCATTCTCTTAATATGTTTGAATGGAATGACATCAGCGCTGCATATTGTGCTCGTTTTTCAGGCAAATTTTCCAGAAATTGCATCGTCCAATCAACTTGATCATTTTTTTGATTCTTTAAGCAAGTCTTGCAGTCAATTACAAGCTCTCGCATAAAATGAAATCATATGAAGAGGCTGTTCAGATCCTTGTATTCTGACCTGTGTATGATGATCAATGTCCATCAGTCCTCCTATAGTCGACGATACTTAACCATTATTCCTGTCATCCATTTATGAATACCAGTATGTCTGCGGTGCGCCGCCTGATCTGTGTCAGTGTGTTGGGCTGGACTTGTTCTGCCATGGCACAAACTACACCGCCGCCTGCGGTGAATACAGACCCTAATGCAGCAGCGCGTATCGTATTGCCTGAACCAGCAAATCTGCATTTGCCTTCGGTTTTCTTTATTGGTGATTCAACCGTGCGCAATGGCCGGGATGATGGCCAAAACAAAGGTGCAGAAGGGCAGTGGGGCTGGGGTAATCCTATCAAGGCCTATTTTCAGGCGGATAAAATCAATGTCGTTAACCGTGCCATCGGCGGTCTCAGCAGTCGCACTTATCTGACCGGTGGACACTGGCAAAGAAGTCTGGCATTGATGAAACAAGGTGATTTCGTCATCATGCAATTCGGCCACAATGATAATGGTCCATTGAACGATACCAGTCGTGCAAGAGGAACTATCAAAGGTGTAGGTGAGGAGGTAGAAGAAATCGACAACCTGCTGACCAAATTGCCAGAAACAGTACACAGCTATGGCTGGTATTTGCGCAAATTTATTGCAGAAGCCAGGGCAAAAGGCGTGCAGGTCATCGTATGTTCTCCTATACCCCGCAAGAACTGGGATGCAAATGGAAAAATCAATCGCAGCAAAGCCAGTTATGGTGGCTGGGCTGAACAGGTGGCGAAACAGGAAAAAGCGGATTTCATCGATCTGAATGAAAACATTGCCGCAGCTTATGACGCCATGGGTAAGGATGACGTGATGAAGCTTTTCCCCGTGGTGATACCGGATGAACATACCCACACCAATCTGGCCGGTGCAGAATTCAATGCACGAATGGTCGTGGCGGGTATCAGGACCTTGCAGTATGCCCAATTGAAAAACTATTTGAATGATAAGTCAGTCGATCTTAAATTGCCTGCTGCATCACCAAAATAGTCATTTATAAAATGATACTCATGCTTCATGTTCGAACAAACCTGCGACCGGTTTGCACGGCTATTTCAACTCTCGTTGTCATGATTCTGGCTTTGCCTGCAGTTGCGCAGACTACAGAAGCATCTTGCAGCCAGTGGGGCAAGCCTGGAAAATTAATTTATCAGGATGATTTCGATACCGATCTGAGGCAGTGGCAGATAGAGTCTGCTGACGCAAAGAACTCCGACATTAGCGTTGCCAATCACCAGCTTTTGATCGATGCAGCGAAAGGGGTAACGGTGTGGTTCAAACAAAAACTATCTGGCGATATCTTGATCAGGTATACGCGCAGTGTCGTCATGGAACAGGGTCGCAATGACCGACTGTCTGACCTGAATCAATTCTGGATGGCGACTGACCCGCGTAATCAAAACATCTTTACCCGCAAGGGCGTATTTGAACAATACGATGATTTACGCCTGTATTACGCCGGTATAGGCGGCAACACCAATACCACGACCAGATTTCGCAAATACCAGGGCAATGGTGAACGTACCCTGCTGACCGAGTTGATTGGAAGCGACGCCTTATTGCAGGCGAACCGGGACTACGTCATAGAAACTACGGTGTATCAGGGCTGCACGCGCGTTCTGGTTGATGGCAAAGTGTTCTTTTCATACAAGGATAAAGACGCCCTGCGGGATGGCTACTTTGGATTCCGCACGACACAATCCCGACAACAAATACGTGATTTCAAGATTTACCAACTGGATTGAATACCCACAAGATTTATTTAAAGACCAAAAAAGATGATAAAGATGAGACAGAAAAAACAATCCGGCCTGCGTTCAACATTCAAATTATTGGCCATCGCAGGCATCAGCTGCATACTGCCATTCAGCATGAATACAGTAGCTGCCGCCGGTAAAATAAATAGCGCAAACAACGCAGCCAAGCCAGCCAATGACGTCACTGCACCACTGCATTTGATGCAACCAGATTACCCAACGCCGTATGGACAACCGACAGCAGAAGATGTCAAAAAAGTGCTGTACCGTGTGCATACCTATCTGGACAATGTTACGCCCGCAAAAATTATTGATAGTAAAACAAAAAAACAGATCACTGATTTTTCCCAGATCAATGACGATACGATATTGGCCCCCGGTGATTACCGTCTGACCAGCTATGAATGGGGAGTCACTTACGCAGGCATGCTGCTGGCTGGCAGTGCCACGGGTGACAAGCGCTTCAGCAATTACGCAAGTGAGCGCCTCGGTTTGCTGGCAGACCTGGCACCGCATTACATTGCGCGCCTGAAGGCCAATCCCAAGAGCCCGTCACCTATCCGTTCCTTGTTGCAGCCTCATGCGCTCGATGATGCGGGTGCCATGTGTGCCGCCATGATCAAAGCCACCAGGGATGGTGTCTCGAATAAATTGTCCGGTCTGATTGATATTTGCAGTAGCTATGTCAGCACCAAGGAATTCCGCCTGCCGGATGGCACGCTGGCACGCAACCGTCCACAGCCGAATACCTTGTGGCTGGACGATTTGTTCATGAGCGTACCAGCCTTGGCGCAAATGGGTAAATTGACAGGAGACAGCAAGTACTATGACGATGCCGTGAAACAGGTAAAACTGTTTTCTGAACGCATGTTCAACAAGGAAAAAGGCGTGTACATGCATGGCTGGGTGCAGGATATGGGTGTACATCCGCAATTTCACTGGGCCAGGGCAAATGGCTGGGCTGTCATGACCCTGGTTGAATTGCTGGATGTACTGCCGCCAGAGCACCCAGGCTATGCTGAGGTGCTGGCGCAATTGCAGGCCCATGTCAAAGGTCTGGCGTCTTACCAGCATGGCACAGGATTCTGGCATCAACTGCTGGACCGTAATGACAGCTACCTGGAAACGTCCGCCACTGCCATCTATACCTACGCCATGGCGCACGCCATCAATCGCGGCTTTATCGACAAGCGCGCCTACGCACCGGTAGTCATGCTGGCATGGAATGCAGTAGCCAGCAAAGTGACGCAAAAAGGCCAGGTGGAAGGTACGTGTGTGGGTACCGGCATGGGCTTTGATCCAGCGTTTTACTATTATCGCCCGGTAAATGCATTTGCCGCGCATAGCTACGGCCCGGTATTGCTGGCTGGTGCAGAAGTTATCAACCTGATGAAGGCCAATACCTTTGAAATCAATGATAGTTCACTGCAGATCAAGTTGGTAAAACCCTGATTTTAATTTACAGAAAATAGATTGATAATGTATTAAGGGGGAGGTTGTTGATATTATTGCCTTACCATTACTTCCTTATTTTTATATAAATAATTTACTTGAAGTTGATGCAAGTGCAATATCGAAAATGATATCAAAAATGCCGAAAATATGATTGGAGAGATTTTTAGGGGCAGCTTAAGATAAAGTCAGAGCATGAATGATAGATGCCACCCCTGAATTACAAAACTACAATTATATTGGAGACTTATGAAATCTCAATTACCTGGCCATGGTAGGGTCAAGACTTGCCGCTTCACTTTAAACGCAACAGTAGCGGCACTTGCCGGTGCCGGCATACTCAGTAGCGCCTCGGTATGGGCGCAAGAGATAATTCCACCAGCCAAAGCTGAAGAAGCTGTCGTTACCGTGACGGGCGTGCGCAAATCTGCGCAAAGCGCCCAGATGATCAAAATGAAATCAGACGAAGTAGTTGATTCTATCGTCGCTGATGAAGCAGGTAAATTCCCTGACAAGAATGTAGCAGAAATTTTAGGTCGTGTGACTGGTGTGCAGATACGCCGTGAATTTGGTGAAGCCAACGCGGTCATTGTTCGCGGCTTGCCAGGCCTGGTTACTTTGCTCAATGGCCGTGAAATGTACACATCCTCTGGCCGCAGTCTGTATCTGGCCGACATTCCTATCGCCATGTTGTCACGCGTGGATGTCTATAAAACCCAGGGTGCAGAAATGGTGGAGGGTGGTACTGCTGGTGTGATTGATGTGCGTACCAGCCGTCCTTTTGACTTCAAGGATTTTTCTTCAAATGTTTCTGCCCGTATAGAAAACCGTGACAAGGCAAAAACCAATGACCCTAATGTCAGCGGCATGGTTTCGAATCGCTGGAAAACCGGTTATGGTGAAATAGGTGCGCTGGTAGGTTTGTCCTATCAGGATGGTCATTATAGTGACGAGGTAACCTGGAATTCTCCACCGGTCAATCGCCCAGGCGGCATCACTGGCCCAGATTCTCTGGGACACGTATTGTATTCAGGTGACCGCAAGCGTCTGGCAGGTAATTTCGCTGCGCAATGGCGCCCGAATTCTGAATTTGAATTGTATGCAGAGGGCATGTCTACCCGTATCGATCATGATGCACAAAGGCAGTTCTTTGTTGCTGATCTGGGCTGGGGTGGTAATCCTGCAGTCTCATTGATACCAGGTACCAAGCAGGCTGCTACTGTCACGTCGACTAACTCTTATCCTTTTACCTTGTCGTCAACGCAGGCACCGCGTGATTATTCCATAGGCACTCAAGGGGCAATAGGTGCGCGTTGGGATGCCACGCCACAATTGCGCATTACAACAGAATTGGCCCGCACAGTCAGCAATTGGCGACAAGAATTCCCCATCATGGACTTCATTGCCTCGCCACTCAGCGTGACAGGTAATACTTATGTCAACGGCGGCGCGCAATTCTACTATCCCGGTTACAACATGATGGACCCGAAGAATTATCGGGTCGCGACTTTGTTTGATAATCATAGCCATTCAGAAGGCCGTTCAACCGACTGGCGTGCAGATGCTGTTTATAATCCTGAAAACGAAGGCTTCTTCAAAGAATTCAGCACTGGTGTCAGGGTCGCCAAGCGTACTGCCTCATATGGACATGAATTGAATGGTTTCATACCAGCACCTGCTGGCATCATGGCAAATTCAGTTCCTGGGTTGGCCTGCGGTTCGCTGCCTATGGCAGGTGATTATGGCCTGGCGCAGTGGCTGACACCATGTGCTGGCTATTTGCATGACAATATCACTGCAGTGCGCAAGATGTTCAACGGCACGGGTGCAGCAACGCTGGAAGACCCATTGTCTTACTACAATAATCAGGAAAATACCTACGCAGCTTATGGCAAAGTACGCTATGGTTTTAATCTAGGTACTGTTCCTTTTGAAGGCACTGCCGGTTTGCGTGTCGTCAGGACAGATTCAGCACTACACGGATTTTCGCAAGCCAATGGTGTCTTGAAGGCGGTCAACAGTGAGCCTTCTTCGACCGATTTGTTGCCGAACTTCACGCTCAAAGCCAATTTGAAATCTGACCTGATTGCCCGTTTTACTGCTGGTAAATCGATACAGCGTCCGGCCTTTGATCAGTTTAATCCCGGGGTCTCGTATAACGTGCCAAGCACCACTGTATTGGCAACTGGAACGGGGGGGAATCCTGACCTGAAACCGATAGAAGGTCACAATTTTGATGCGGCACTGGAATGGTATTTTGCCCCGACTGGTTCCGTTACCGCGACCTTGTTCAGGCATGATTTCAAGAACTATATCGTGGTGGGGTCGACCAAGGAAACCTATAACGGCATCGTGTATGACGTCAATCGCCCACGCAATTTGTCCAGTGGTCGCTTGCAAGGTGCAGAATTGTCTTATCAGCAGTTCTACGATAAATTGCCGGGCTGGATGAGCGGTTTCGGCATGCAGGCGAATGTCACCTATATGCAAGGGGATCTGACCGATGCCAATGGTGTAACGGGTCCTTTTGCCGGTATGTCAAGGTTGTCGTATAACATCGTTGGACTGTATGAAAAGAATGGTATTTCTGCTCGTCTGGCTTATAACTGGCGCGACAAATTTGTCGATACTTTCAATTATCGCGGTCTGGGTTTTGATCTGATCGTGGCACCTATCAAGACGCTTGATGGTTCCATTTCATACAAGATCAGTGAAAACCTGAGTGTGACGCTGGACATGGAAAACATGCTCGACCGCACTTACCATGACTATCACGCCATACCGAGCAATCCACGTGATTTGCGCCGTTATGACCGTACTATAGGTTTGTCAGTCCGCTGGAAAAATTAATCCAATCAATTGATATCCCGGGAGCTTGGGGCCATAGTTGGCTCAGGGCATCCGGGATATGTTTGTTGGTGACGGTGGTTTGCCGTAGGGCGGTTTTTCTGTACTATAAAATACCAGTTTGAAAATTCGTGCGGCAAATGTGGCGCATGAAAAATGTAGTATTACAGTGGATAAAAAATAATGGAGACTCAACAATTATCGACTCTGGAAAAAGTCGGCTTTGGTGCCGGGGATATGGCACTCAATGTCGTGATCTCTTCCATGATGCTGATCATTACTTTTTTCTATACCGATATCTACGGATTGAAGACAACTGACCTGGCTTTATTGTTTGTGGCAGTGAAAGTCATAGGTGCGATTGCTGATCTGGCGATGGGGCAAATGACAGACCGGTATACCCGCAGTAGCGGGCGTTACCGGCCTTATCTTTTATGGTTGGCCATACCTTATGGTGTCAGCGTGTTTTTTGTATTCAGTACACCAGAGTGGGCCTATGACGCCAAGCTTATATGGGCTTATTCGACTTATATACTCATGACGCTGATGACAGCGGGTGTTGGCATTCCCTATATTTCTCTGGTCAGTGCCTTGACGAATGATCCTAAAGAACGGCTGTCGGCGAATGGGTATCGCTTGTTTTTCGCTAAGGTCGGTGCATTTATGGTGACTATCATAGTCCCCATACTGGCGCAAAAATGGGGCGGTGGTAATGCCGCGACTGGCTACCAGGCTGCAATGGCAGTGATGGCATTCATGGGTGTAGCCTTGTTTTTATTCTGTTACTTCACTACCACTGAAAGAGTCACTCACGTGGTGGAAAAACAATCATTGCTGGAACAACTGCAAGTCTTGTTGCGCAATGATCAGTGGCTGATATTGTGCGGCGTCTGCGTAACTGGCACGGTAGGGTATGTCGTGCGCGGTTCGGTAGCGATTTACTATGCCAAATATTATCTGGGCGGCGACACGGCAACGGTGTCGGCATTCTTGTCTGTAGGTGTGGCAGCAGCCATCTTGTCCATGGTGGCATCGACCTGGATCACCAAATTCTATTGCAAGGTCAAATTGTTTCGTTACACCCAGATTGCGGTAGCCGGGATTAGTGTGCTGATTTATTTCCTGGTGAAACCGGGCGATGTGGTGCTGGGTTTTGTCCTGTATTTTTTACTGTCGTTCGTGGTGGATTTGCACGCGCCGGTATTCTGGTCTGCAATTGCAGAGACCATAGATTACGGTCAGGTGAAAACTGGTAAGCGGGTATCCGGTTTTGCTTTTGGTGGTATTTCAGTTTGTCAAAAAGCTGGTATGGCGGTGGCAGGTGGTCTTGTAGGTATTTTGCTCACGTATTTTGATTATCAGCCAAATCACGAACAAACCCAGTTTGCCCTGACAGGTATTGCGCTGATGTTTTCGCTTATCCCTGGTGTGTTTCATTTCATCATGGGGATGTTGATGTTCAAATACCGTATCAGTGATGATTATTATGGCGCAGTCAAAGAAGAAATGCGCAGCAAGGGCTATCTCCTTGCACAAGCCTGAACTGGAGAATGATGTGACCGAAATTTTAAAGCCGCTGATACTGCAGCGTGCCGATCCATATATTTATAAGCACAGCGACGGTTATTATTATTTTACTGCCTCGGTACCGCAATACGATAGAGTAGAAATACGTCGCGCTACTACGATTGCTGGTCTGGCGACTGCGCCAGCGGTAGATGTTTGGCATAAACCCGACAGCGGTCCTTATAGCGAATTGTTGTGGGCGCCAGAACTGCATTTCAATCAGGGGGCCTGGTATGTCTATTTTGCTGCTGCACCCAGCCGTGAAATTAAATATAAACTTTTCCAGCACAGGATGTATGCGCTCCGTAATACGAGCGTCAATCCACTTGAAGGTACGTGGGAATTCATGGGGCAGATAGACACAGGTATCGATACCTTCTGCCTTGATGCCACTACCTTTACGCATAATGAGGTCTTGTATTACCTGTGGGCGCAAAAGGACAACGCCATAGAAGGCAATTCCAATTTGTACATCGCTCCCATGAAAACTCCCTGGCAACTGGCGGGACCACCTGTCATGTTAAGCAAACCGGAGTTTGACTGGGAGATACGCGGCTTTTGGGTTAACGAAGGGCCATCGGTATTGAGGAGAAATGGCAAATTGTTTATTTCATATTCAGCCAGTGCAACCGATGAAAATTATGCCATGGGCTTGTTGTGGGCAGATGAAACGGCGGATTTGCTTAATCCTGCATCCTGGAGCAAGTCGCCAACGCCAGTATTGCAGACTTGCTATGAGCATGGTATCTACGGCCCTGGACACAATAGCTTCACATACGCAGAGGACGGCGATACCGTAATGCTGGTATACCATGCCCGTACCTATACAGAAATTGTCGGCGACCCTCTCTGGAATCCCGATCGCCATACCTTCGTCAAGACCTTAGCCTGGGATGCACAGGGTATGCCGCAATTTGGTAGACCGTCACTGGCAGATTGATCATGATGTCCGCAGAACAATTCACTATTGAAACACCGGTGCCGGGCGTGCAACAAAATATATTTGGCTATCTGGTAGATGGTCAGACCGTTAATTTATATACGCTGCGCAATCGCAAAGGGATGTTGGTCAAGGTAACAGATTTTGGTGGAATTATTACTGGATTGCACGTGCCAGACCGGCACGGCGTATTGGCAGATGTGACACTGGGCTTTGCTGATTTGCTGCCTTATAAAGGTGAGTCTGCATTTTTTGGTGCATTGATAGGGCGCTACGGTAATCGTATAGCGCAAGGGAAGTTCGAGCTTGATGGCAAGCCATATCAGCTTGACTGTAATGACGGTGTAAATCACCTGCATGGCGGACTCGCAGGGTTCCATAAAGCGAAATGGAATGCGACGCCTTTCCAAAAGCCGGATAGTCTTGGCCTCAGCCTGCGTTATTTCAGTATCGACGGTGAGCAGGGTTACCCAGGCAACCTGGATGTGACTGTCACTTATGAACTGGATGACGATAATCAGCTGCATGTCAGTTATCTCGCTACTACTGACCAGGCGACGCCAATTAATCTGACCCAGCATGCCTACTTTAATCTGGCGGGGCAGGGCTCAGTGCTGAACCATGAAGTGATGATTAATGCAGACAGGTATACACCTGTCAATGCTGGTCTGATACCGACAGGAGTAATGGCCCCAGTGGCTGGCACTGCATTCGATTTTCGCCAGGCAAAACCTGTTTCCGCACATATAGCCGATGATGATCAGCAATTGCGCTTTGGCAGGGGGTACGACCATAATTTTGTCTTGAACCAGCCATCGGCAAAAGAAATCAGCCTGGCTGTGCGCATTCATGAACCTGTGTCTGGCCGTGTGCTGGAATTATGGACGGATGAACCGGGACTACAGTTTTATAGCGGGAATTTTTTGGATGGCAGTCTCGCAGGCAAGGGACAGGTTTATGAAAAGTACAGCGGTTTTTGCATAGAGCCACAGCATTTTCCAGACTCACCAAACCAGCCGAATTTTCCTTCAACAGTATTACGACCAGGTGAAGAATATCGCTCAAGCTCAATATATCGTTTTTCTGTTCAGACTTGATAAGGTTGAATAGTGAGAGGCAAAAATTACTATTGCAAACGATCATATGCGTGATTATTTTTTTGCGACGCCATGCCTCACTTCTTCATTTTAAGTAAAAATAATTGAAAAAATCAGCTGTATCAGATACTGAATCCGGGCTAAATCCCGGATTTTTTGCTTGCAGGGATCAATTCGTTTTTATGTGATATCAATTGCAGTATCAATTGCGAATAAAAAGTCATTGGAAAGACATCATTGGAGTCTTTAGTATCTCTACATCAAGTGCAGGTCCATACGTCTATCGCGACCTAGCGCCATAAAAACAAGGAGATACTGCATGTCTGAAACAAAGAAAAAAGTGGCATTACGCTCGACGCAATGGTTTGGTACACAAGATAAAAACGGCTTCATGTATCGCAGCTGGATGAAGAATCAGGGCATTCCTGACCACGAGTTTGACGGCAGACCTATTATCGGTATCTGTAACACCTGGTCGGAACTGACGCCGTGCAATGCGCACTTCCGCAAGCTGGCTGAACATGTCAAACGTGGCATTTTGGAAGCGGGTGGTTTCCCGGTTGAGTTTCCGGTATTTTCAAATGGCGAATCCAATTTGCGTCCAACAGCGATGTTGACGCGCAATCTGGCCAGTATGGATGTGGAAGAATCCATACGCGGCAACCCCATGGACGGCGTGGTATTGCTGGTCGGTTGTGACAAGACCACACCTGCCTTGCTGATGGGAGCAGCAAGCTGTGATATTCCTACTATTGTCGTCAGCGGCGGTCCTATGCTGAATGGCAAGCTGGATGGCAAGGATATAGGTTCCGGTACCGCGGTATGGCAATTGCATGAAGCAGTCAAGGCAGGTTCCATCACCATGCATCAATTCATGGCGGCAGAATCCGGCATGTCACGCTCAGCCGGTACCTGCAACACCATGGGCACGGCATCCACCATGGCTTGTATGGCCGAGGCACTGGGTACATCATTGCCGCACAATGCAGCGATTCCAGCAGTTGATTCCCGCCGTTATGTGCTGGCACACATGTCAGGTATACGCATAGTTGAAATGGTGCGTGAAGATTTGCGTTTGTCCAAAGTGTTGACCCGCGAAGCATTTGAAAATGCCATACGCGTGAATGCAGCAATTGGTGGTTCCACCAATGCGGTCATCCATTTAAAAGCAATCGCTGGCCGTATAGGCGTGCCGCTGGAACTGGAAGACTGGACCAATATCGGTCGCGGTACACCTACCATCGTTGACCTGATGCCATCTGGCCGCTTTTTGATGGAGGAATTTTATTATGCAGGTGGCTTGCCAGGCGTCGTACGCCGTCTGGGTGAGGGTGGTTTGTTGCCACACAAAGACGCTTTGACAGTGAATGGCAAAAGCTTTTGGGAAAACTGCCAGGAAGCCCCGGTCTATAACGATGAAGTCATACGTACACTGGATAATCCCTTGCTGGCCGATGGTGGCATCTGCATCCTGCGTGGCAATCTGGCACCACGTGGTGCGGTACTCAAGCCTTCTGCCGCCACACCGGCATTGATGCAGCATAGGGGCAAAGCCGTGGTGTTTGAAGATTTTGAACATTACAAACAACGCATACTTGATCCTGATCTGGATGTGGATGCGAATTCCATATTGCTCATGAAAAATTGTGGCCCCAAAGGTTACCCAGGCATGGCCGAAGTCGGCAATATGGGCTTGCCGCCGAAATTGCTGGCGCAGGGTGTCAAGGATATGGTCAGGATTTCAGACGCCCGCATGAGTGGCACCGCTTATGGCACCGTGGTCTTGCATGTGGCGCCGGAGGCCATGGCAGGCGGCCCCCTTGGCATAGTGCAGGATGGCGACTGGATCACGCTGGATTGCCGCAATGGCAGGTTAGACCTGGATGTTACAGATGAAGAAATTCAGCAACGCCTGGCCAGTCGTGCAGAAAAGCTGCAACCATCCACCAAGACTGGTTATCAGCAGTTATATATCGATCATGTATTGCAGGCTGATCAGGGATGTGATTTTGATTTCCTGCTGGGTGGCCGTGGTTCGGCTGTGCCCAAGCATTCTCATTAATTCAGTGATCAGCAACATTACGCGGTTTCAGGAGAAAATATGTTACTCGTACAATTTACCAGCCCATCTGGCACACGCCTGTTAGGCGCGCTGGAACAAGATCAGATTCGTGTCATCGACGCATATCCCAGCAGCTATGCACTGGCGCAGGCTGCAATCAAGTCACGCACCAGCATAGAAAAGCTGGCCACTGCAGCATTGGGTAATACGATCTATAACTATGCAGACGTAGCCAGTGAAGGACGCTTGCTGCCGCCACTGGATCATCAGGATGATGCACACTGCTATGTCACCGGCACTGGTTTGACACACCTGGGCAGTGCTGATGCGCGCGACGCCATGCATAAGAAAATCGGCGGCGACGTTGAAAACCTGAGCGACAGCATGAAGATGTTTCGCATGGGTGTTGAGTGCGGGAAGCCGGCTGCAGGCGCAAATGGCGTACAGCCAGAATGGTTTTACAAGGGCGATGGTTCGGTTGTCCGCGCCAGTGGACAGAGTCTGGACATGCCAGACTTTGCATTGGATGGTGGTGAGGAACCAGAGATCGCTGGTCTGTATGTGATCGGTGACGATGGCGCGCCGTATCGCGTTGGCTACTCGATTGGCAATGAATTCTCCGATCATGTGACGGAGCGTCAGAATTATCTGTATCTCGCGCATTCCAAGTTACGTGCCTGTGGTCTGGGGCCTGCTTTGCTGATTGGTGAATTACCTCAGCATGTCGCTGGTACTTCCCGCATTTACGACATTGAAGGCAAGCCAAGATGGGAAAAAGCTTTCGTCAGCGGCGAGCAGAATATGTCGCATACCATTGCCAATCTTGAATATCATCACTTCAAATATCCTTTGTTCAATCGCCCCGGTGATGTACACATCCATTTCTTTGGTACGGCGACATTGAGCTTTGCTGATGGCGTCAGTGTCAAAGCTGGTGAAACCTTTGAAATAGAGTCACCAGCATTTGGGCCTGCATTGCGTAATCGCCTGGCTATCAAAAACAGTGAGTTTGCCAAGGTCAAAGCCCTATGAATATCACTGGCGAAGCCCTGATAGGTGGTATTGCTGAAAAAGGGAGTGGCAATTCTTTCCTGGCATTTGATCCCGCACAAATGCTTGGCATGGCCCCGGCTTTTTATACTGTGGAAAAGCAACAGATTGATACCGCCTGCAGTCTGGCACAGGCAGCATTTGACTTGTTTCGTGCCAGTACAGGCGAACAAAGAGCAGTTTTCCTTGAAACCATAGGCCAGCAGATCACGGCCCTGGGCGATCGCCTGATCGAGCGTGCGATGGCCGAAACCGGTTTGTTGCGCGGACGTCTGGAAAGTGAACGAGGTCGTACCATTAGCCAGTTGCAATTGTTTGCCGATCTCTTGCATGAAGGTTCCTGGCCGGATATCCGTATCGACAGCGCCTTGCCTGATCGCCAGCCACCGCGCCCGGATTTACGTATGCAATTGATAGGCCTGGGGCCGGTTGCCGTATTTGCGGCCAGCAATTTTCCTTTGGCGTTTTCAGTGGCTGGTGGCGACACGGCAGCGGCTTTTGCGGCAGGTTGCCCGGTGGTGTTGAAAGTGCATCCTGCCCACCCCGGTACGTCCGAGCTGGTTGGTCGCGCCATCGTCAAGGCTGTGCAATTGTGCGGCTTGCCTGCTGGCGTGTTTTCCTTGTTGACAGGTACCGGCAATGAAATCGGCCAGGAGCTGGTGCGTCATCCTGCCATACAGGCTGTGGGTTTTACCGGATCACGTTTTGGTGGACTGGCCTTGATGGCTGTGGCTGCAGCACGCCCGCAACCCATACCCGTGTATGCGGAAATGAGCAGTATCAACCCACTCTTTCTGTTTCCGCAAGCATTGGCACAAAGAGCAGAAGAGATTGCCAAAGATTTTGTTACCTCACTGACTCTGGGTGCCGGTCAGTTCTGCACCAACCCCGGCCTGGTGTTGGCGGTGGATGGGCCAGACCTGGACAGGTTTGTCAAATCGGCTACCCAGATCATATCCGGTGTATCGCCCGCCCCCATGCTGACACCGGGTATTGCAGCCAACTATCAGCGTGGAGTAGAAGCCTTGACTGAAGCAAAAGAAGTCAGCGCCCTGATCAAGGTTAATGTCGAAGAAGGCATGGGTAATCCGGCCATGTTTGTAACCACTGCAGATACCTTCCTGAACCAGCATGCATTGCAGAACGAAGTGTTCGGCCCGACCTCATTGCTGGTCGTTTGCCGCGATGCAGGCCAGATGCGCGCCGTGACTGAAGGGCTGGAAGGGCAACTGACTGCCACGATACAGATAGAAGAAGCCGATTTTGAACAGGCCAGTGCATTGCTGCCAGTGCTGGAACGCAAGGTAGGGCGGATATTGGCCAATGGCTTTCCCACTGGTGTTGAAGTTGCCACTGCCATGGTGCATGGTGGTCCTTATCCAGCCACTTCAGATGGCCGCAGCACCTCAGTGGGTACCGCAGCCATACATCGCTTCTTGCGTCCGGTCTGCTATCAAAACCTGCCACAGGCTTTATTGCCTGAGAGTCTACGTGATGAAAATGCAGGGAATATCTGGCGTCGTTATGATGGTCTGTTAGGAAAAAAATAGTTTGTCATTGGAATAGATGCAGTAAATCGGCTTAGCCGACATAAAATAGCTACACCATAAAACCCCAAGTAGGAGACAACATGAAACAATTGGCACACTATGCCAGCCTCAAAGGGCGAACAGTGTTTATTACTGGCGGCGGCACTGGCATAGGCGAAGAACTGGTCAGTGCTTTTGCCCATCAGGGCGCAAAAGTAGCATTCGTGGATATCGCCAAGGATGCCAGCGAGGCATTGTGCAACAAACTGACTGCTGCCGGCTTGCCTGCTCCTTTATTCCGCTATTGTGATATCACTGATATCCCGGCACTGCAAAAAACCATGGCTGAACTGGCGGCAGAGATAAGCGATTTTGATGTACTGGTCAACAATGCAGCCAATGATCAGCGCCATCAGACTGAAGAAGTCAGTGTCGATTATTGGAACGAACGTATCGCCATTAACCAGCGCCCCATGTTTTTTACCTGTCAGTCTGTTTTGCCGGGCATGAAGAAAAAAGGTGGCGGCTCCATCATCAATGTCAGCTCCATTTCCTGGCACATCAAGGGTGCCGGTTATCCCGTTTACGCCACTGCCAAGGCGGCAGTCGTCGGCCTGACCCGTGGCCTGGCACGTGAATTTGGTGCGCATGGCATACGGGTGAATACCGTATCACCTGGTTGGGTGATGACGCAACGTCAGATTGATTTGTGGGTGGACGAAGCTGGCGAGCAGGAAATCAAACGTAATCAATGCCTGCCCAGCAAACTGATGCCTGCTCATATTGCCTCCATGGTGCTGTTCCTGGCGGCGGATGACGGTGCCATGTGTACCGCACAGGAATTTATCGTTGATGGCGGCTGGGTCTGATCTCTTGGGTTTGATCCCGTGAATTTGATCTCGGCAGCGGTCAGGCCGTATAGCGTATAGCAATACCTGTTGTCCCTGATGCATTGTGACCCGCCTGTGGAAAAACAGGCGGCTGGGTGAACTCATGCCTTATCTTCAGATGGGAATGAATATGATATTCAGATGTAGCCTCGCTGTGCTATTGAGCACATTGCTCAGTCTGCTGGCAGATGATTGCCTGGCGACGACGACCTTGTCCAGTCCGGATCAACACTTGCAATTGAAAGTGGAATTGTCTGCGCAACAGCAAATCGTCTATAGCGTCACGCGTGACAATCAGGCTGTGATTCTGTCATCTGCCTTGGGCTTGCAACTGGATGTTGCCGATTTTACCCAAGACTTGCGCATAGTGAAGGTCTCGCCAAAGAAACTGGTGCAAGACAGCTATGAAATGCAGGTGGGGAAACGTCGCTTCAATCACTATTCAGCACATGAACAGATATTGACGGTTGAAAATACCAGCCATCAAAAAATGGATGTGGTGTTCCGGGTGTCGAATGATGGCGTGGCTTTTCGCTATGTAGTCAGTGATCCTGCCATCAAATTCAAGAAATTTATCAAAGAGACGACATCATTTTCATTTGATGGCAAGTCTAAGGCGTGGCTGCAACCTATCGCCGTAGCACAAACCGGCTGGAGCAATACCAACCCGTCCTACGAAGAACATTATCTGATGAATATCCCGGTAGGAACTGCATCGCCATCCAAGGCGGGCTGGGTGTTTCCAGCCTTGTTCAATAGCGGGGATAACTGGGTAGTGCTGACCGAAGCGAATATGGATGGTAGCTGGCATGCCTCGCGTTTGCAGGCTATGTCACCCGGTGGCGTCTATCAGCTAGGCACACCCATGGCAGCGGAGGTCTTCACCGATGGGAAAAATGCAGGTCCATTGCTGGCAGAAACTCGCAATACCATGCGTTCACCCTGGCGCATTATAGGCATAGGTAGTTTGCCAGTCATCATGAATTCAAATCTGGGTTCTGATCTTGCAGCGCCAGCTATCAAGCTGGATAAGAACATCATTAAACCTGGCCACGCTTCCTGGAGTTGGGCATTGCTTAAAGATGATTCTACAATTTTTGAAGTACAGAAAAAATTCATTGATTATGCCGCTGACATGCATTGGGAATATACCCTCATCGATGCAGACTGGGATCAAAAGATAGGCTATGAAAAACTGCAGCAACTGGTCGAATATGGTGCAATGAAGAACGTAGGCGTGCTGGTCTGGTACAACTCTTCCGGTGCCTGGAACACGACTAAATACAGTCCCAAAGGCCAGTTGCTGACAGCCGCGCAGCGCAAACAGGAATTCAGCCGCTTGCGCCAGCTCGGCATCAAAGGGATCAAGGTTGATTTCTTTGCTGGCGATGGCCAGTCCATGATTGCCTACTATATTGCCATTTTGAAGGATGCGGCAGATGCCGGCCTGTTAGTGAATTTTCATGGAGCTACTCTGCCGCGCGGCTGGGCACGTACTTATCCCAACTTGATGAGCATGGAGGCCGTCAAAGGTCTCGAATTTACGACCTTCGGGCAAGCAGATCAGGACGCCGTTGCCACGCATGCAGCCATGTTGCCGTTTGCACGCAATTTGTTTGATCCCATGGATTTCACCCCCATGGTATTTGGCGATATCCCCAAGATTGAACGCAAGACGCGCAATGGCTTTGAGTTGGCGGAATCAGTGCTGTTTTTGTCTGGCATACAGCATTTCGCCGAAATACCTGAAGGCATGGCTACCGTACCAGCCTATGTCAAAAGTTTTTTACAGACTTTGCCAGTGTCCTGGGATGACAGCCGTTTTGTCGATGGTTACCCGGGCCAGTATGTAGTGATCGCCAGACGCGCTGGTAAAGCCTGGTATGTGGCTGGGATCAATGCTACTGACAGCGATAAGCAACTGAATCTTGATCTGTCATTTATTGATGGCCAGAAAGCGCAAATGATGACCGATGGTGATAGCAGCAGGGCATTTGTGCAACAGCCTGTGCGGGCGAGCAAAGAAACCAGAATCACGATCAAGCCACGCGGTGGCTTTGTCGCAGTTTTTGAATAAATTAGTATCAGTACTATCTTAAAAATGAGGAGACAAAAAAATGAAAACATTAAAAACCAGTTTTAAAGCAGGTGTATTTTCTGCAGTAGTTTTTGCTTTTGCGGCGATTGCCATTCCGGTTTCTGCTGGTAATCAAGTCAGCATCAGCATCGATGCAAAAAAACCAGGGCCGGTTATCAACAAGAATATTTATGGTCAATTCGCTGAGCATCTGGGCACAGGCGTTTATGAAGGCATGTGGGTAGGACCGGATTCACCTATTCCCAATACCAAGGGCTGGCGCAATGACGTCATCGGCGCGTTGAAAAAAATGCATGTGCCGCTGGTGCGCTGGCCAGGGGGCTGTTTTGCAGATGAATATCACTGGCGAGATGGCATAGGCGCGCGTGAGAGCCGTCCAGTCAAGATGAATACCAACTGGGGCAATGTGGAAGAGCGCAATGCCGTCGGTACACACGAATTTTTTGATCTGGTTGACCTGTTGGGGGCAGACGCCTATGTGAATGGCAATTTGGGCTCTGGTACACCACAGGAAATGGCAGAGTGGCTGGAGTATATGACGGGTGATGGCAAGTCCACGCTGGCAGAGTTACGCCGCAAAAATGGCCGCGACAAGCCATTTAATGTTGCATTCTTTGGCGTCGGCAATGAAGCCTGGGGTTGTGGTGGCAATATGAAGGTTGAACACTACACCAGTCTGTTCAATCAATATGCCAGTTTCTTGAAAGCTCCCAAGGCTTATATGCCGAAAATCATCGCCAGTGGCGGTCATGATGATGACACGACCTGGACAGATTATTTGACGAAGAACATCCATGAGCAATGGAATATGCGCTTTGATGGCGTCAGTTTCCATTATTACACCCTGCCTACTGGCGTATGGGAAAAGAAAGGCATGGCGCTTGGTTTTGGGGAAGATCAATGGATATCCACGCTAAAAAATACGCTGCGCATGGATAGCCTGATCAAGAACAATGTCGCCAAGATGGAAGTCAACGACCCGAAAAACAAGATTTCTTTCAATGTCGATGAATGGGGTACCTGGTATGACGTGGAGGTAGGCACTAATCCTGGATTTTTATATCAGCAAAACAGTTTGCGAGATGCCCTGGTTGCTGCGTTGAATTTCAATATCTTCCATGCCCACGCAGCTCGTGTTCGCATGACCAATATTGCCCAGATGGTTAATGTCTTGCAAGCCATGATACTGACTGATAAAGACAAGATGCTGCTAACACCAACTTATCATGCATTTGAAATGTATGTGCCATTCCAGAATGCGACTGCCTTGCCATTGACGATAGCCAATAATCCTGAATACAGTTTTGCTAAAACCAGTATCCCTGAAGTGAGTGCTTCAGCCGCTCGTGCTCTTGACGGGAAATTGTATTTGTCGCTGGTGAACACCAATCCCAACAAGAGCGTTGATGTAGACATTGATGTGGCTGGTGAAAAGCTGAAAACCGCCAAAGGCCGAGTACTGACCGCCAAGGCCATGGATGCGCACAATACCTTTGCTCAACCGCAATCAGTGCAGCCGGGCAGTTTCAATGCCAGTGCAAAAGCGGGCAAGTTGACATTGAGTATCCCGGCCAAGGCGGTAGTCGTGGTTGCGCTTGAATAATTGCTACATGTCGTTGTGCAATTGTCAAAATTATACAGGAGTAAAAATGGCGTCATCAAAATTAACGCAGGCGATGGCATTGACCGGCTTGTTGATGCTAGCTGCCTGTGGTGGAGGTAGTACCGGAGGTGGAGCAGTTGCGGTGGTCAGCACAAATACTACTACAACAGGTACTACCAATACAGGTGCGACGAATGGCGGTAGTGTAGCTCAGGCCGCCTTGAGTTTTAATAATGTATCTGTGCATGACCCGTCGATAGTGAAGACTGGAGGCACTTACTATATTTTTGGTTCACATCTGGCAGCGGCGAAATCTACCGATTTGATGAACTGGACCAAAGTAGCTGACGGTGTCAATGCGGGCAATCCTTTATTTGCTGATGTGACCAGGGTTTTATCTGATTTGTTTTCCTGGTCGCAGGTAGTCGATTTATGGGCACCCGATGTAGTCCAGCTTGATGACGGCAAATTTTATTTTTACTATAACTCCTGCAAAGGGGATTCTCCCCGTTCGGCCTTGGGTGTAGCGGTTGCGGACAAGATAGAGGGGCCGTACGTCAACAAGCAGATTTTCCTGAAATCCGGCATATGGGGACAGTTAAGCGAAGATGGCAAGACCATCTATGACGCGCTGGTGCATCCGAACGCAGTTGATCCCAATGTGTTTCGCGATAAGGATGGCAATCTGTGGATGATCTATGGTTCTTATTCTGGCGGGATTTTTATCCTTGCCATGGATAAAACCACGGGCTTGCCCAAAGCGAATCAGGGTTATGGTAAACACCTGATGGGTGGTAATCATAGCCGCATAGAAGGTGCTTACGTCATGTATGGCCCGCAATCGAAGTATTACTATATGTTCACTTCTTTTGGTGGGCTGGATGCAAATGGTGCCTACAATTTACGCGTTGCTCGTTCGCTGGCACCCGATGGCCCATATCTGGATGGCAGGGGAAATGATATGGACAAGGTTAAATCCAATCCTGCACTGCCTTTGTTTGATGATGCAAGCATTGCGCCATATGGACAAAAGCTGATGGGTAACCACCAGTTTGCACTGGCTGTGGGTGAGACTGGTACACCTCTGGGTTATGTGTCACCCGGTCATAATTCAGCTTATTATGAAGCCTCAACTAATCAATATTTTTTGATTTTCCATACCCGCTTTCCAAACACTGGCGAACTGCATGAGGTGCGTGTGCATGAGATGTTCATCAATGAAGATGGCTGGCCGGTAGTTGCCCCTTTCCGTTATGCGCCTTTAAGCAAAAGCGTGCCTGTGCAGACGGCAGAAGTCAGTAGCAAGGATGCTGAAGGCAGTTACAAGATGATTAATCATGGCAAGGATATTTCCATTAACTTAAAGCTGTCGCAAAATATCAAGCTCAATGGCGATGGTGGTATCTCCGGCGCGGTTGGCGGCAGCTGGAAACATCGTGGTAATAACAATATCCAGATTACTCTTGATGGCGGGGGCATATTCAGCGGTGTTTTGTCGCGCCAATGGAATACCAATGCCTCAGCCTTTGTCGTCAGTTTTACTGCACAATCGTCAGACGGGGTATCAATCTGGGGTGCACGTACAGGTAGTTAGAATTGTTTAAGGATGATCAGTATGAAATTTCTCTGCTTGTGGTTCATTGCTAGTGTTTTTAGCCTGTTGATGCAGTCAAAAATCATGGCCGCAGAAGTCAGTGTGCATGACCCGGCGATGGCGAAAGAAGGTGATACGTATTATTTGTTCAGTACCGGGCCTGGTATTACTTTCTATAGCTCCGCCAATATGAAAGACTGGCGCCTGGAAGGCAGGGTGTTCAATGGCGAACCGGCATGGGCACGTAAAGCTGCCCCCAGTTTCAATGACCATATCTGGGCACCGGACATACAGTTCCATAACGGGAAATATTATTTATATTATTCGGTATCGGGATTTGGCAAGCTGACCTCAGGTA
Source organism: Undibacterium sp. Ji83W (assembly GCF_049340385.1). Classification (NCBI taxonomy): domain Bacteria; kingdom Pseudomonadati; phylum Pseudomonadota; class Betaproteobacteria; order Burkholderiales; family Oxalobacteraceae; genus Undibacterium; species Undibacterium sp. Ji83W. The sequence continues at coordinate 86,134 of NZ_JBMPOZ010000002.1, forward strand.
TTGGTGTCACGGTTAACAAGACACTCAATCCGCGTTCACCAGATTATCGCTGGGAAGACCAGGGCATGATATTGCAATCTGTCCCCGGGCGCGATTTGTGGAATGCCATTGATCCGAATATCGTCACTGACGACAAAGGGCAAGCCTGGATGTCCTTTGGTTCATTCTGGTCTGGCATCAAACTGGTAAAATTGAACGAAGCATGGACAGGCTTGGCCGAGCCACAAGAATGGCATGCGATTGCGCAGCGTGCCCGCCCGGCCTTTACGCCTGATGAATCAGGTGGGCCAGCAGAAATTGAAGCACCCTATATTTTCAAAAAGGGTGATTATTACTACCTGTTCGTCTCATGGGGACTGTGCTGCCAAAAAGAAAAAAGCACTTATCATCTGGTTGTCGGGCGCTCAAAAAATGTGACGGGGCCATATCTGGACAAAAGTGGCAAAGACATGCTGAAGGGTGGCGGCTCGCTGTTCTTGACTGGTAACAAGGACTGGAAAGCACTTGGGCACAATAGCACATATCATTTCGATGGCAAGGATTACCTGGTATTACATGCCTATGAAACAGCCGACAATTACCTGCAAAAACTGAAAATTCTCGATCTGCAATGGGATGCGGAACAATGGCCGGTCGTTGATGCCGCCCAGCTCAACACTTACCGCAGTGTGCAGTTGCCTGCTAAATAGTATGAGTAACCTGGAATTGCTTAAGCTGTTCATGCCGCAGGCATATAGAAAACCAGTCAGAATTTTTCTAGCCTTGGTATTGCTGTTTGGTGGGCAAGCAGCCACAGCCGTGCAATTGTTTCCTTTGGCTGATGTGAGGCTGACCGCGAGCCCTTTTTTAAAGGCGCAAACTACCAATTTGCAGTATTTGATGGCACTCGATCCGGATAAGCTGCTTGCCCCTTTCCGGCGCGAAGCTGGTTTGCCAGTGCCGGTTGCCAGCTATGGCAATTGGGAATCCAGCGGGCTGGATGGGCACATGGGCGGACACTATCTGTCAGCCCTGGCATTGATGTATGCTTCCACCGGCGATGTACAGGTATTGGCAAGGCTGAATTATTTTGTCGCAGAACTCAAGAAATGCCAACAGGCACACCACACCGGTTATCTGGGCGGGATCCCAGGTGGTGCCGGCGCATGGCAGGATATTGCCAATGGCAAACTCAAGGCAGATAATTTTTCTGTCAATGGCAAATGGGTTCCCTGGTATAACCTGCACAAAATTTATGCAGGGCTGCGAGACGCTTATCGCTATGGTGGTAATCAGGATGCGCGTGGGATGCTGATAGAGCTGGCAGACTGGGCTGCCCAACTTGCCGTGCATCTGGATCAGGACCAAATGCAAACCATGTTGCGCAGTGAGCATGGTGGCATGAATGAAGTATTCGCCGATGTGGCTGAAATGACAGGCGACAAGAAATACCTGGACTTGGCGATGCGTTTTTCACATCAGGCGATTTTGCAACCGCTATTGCACAAAGAAGACAAACTCAATGGCCTGCATGCAAATACCCAAATCCCCAAAGTCATAGGCTTCAAACGCATAGGTGACCTCAGTGGGCAGCAAGACTGGCAGCAGGCGGCTGCATTTTTCTGGCAAGTGGTGCATGACCATCGCACCGTGGCCATAGGCGGCAACAGCGTCAAGGAGCATTTTCATGACGATAAAAATTTCTCGCCCATGATCAATGAGGTGGAAGGGCCGGAAACCTGTAATACCTATAATATGCTGAAGTTGACTGAGCTATTGTTTTTGAGCGACCCCAAAGCTGCTTACAGCGACTATTACGAACGTGCGCTGTATAACCATATTTTGTCATCGCAGCATCCTGACACCGGTGGCCTGGTGTATTTCACGCCCATGCGCCCCAATCATTACCGCGTATATTCACAGGTGGACCAGGCGATGTGGTGTTGCGTGGGATCAGGCATAGAAAGTCATGCCAAGTACGGTGAATTCATTTACGCCCATGATGCCGACAGCCTGTACGTCAATCTGTTTATTCCTTCAACGCTGAACTGGCGTGAAAAGAAGGTGGAACTGACGCAAAGCACAGACTTCCCTGACCAGGGGCGTACCCGCATTTTTATCCAGTCTGGCCAGGAATTCACGATGAAAATTCGTTATCCTGCCTGGGTTGCCGCTGGCAAGCTGGAATTGCGCGTCAACTATCAGGTAGTCAAGGTCAAGGCCACACCGGGCAACTATATCGACATCAAGCGGAAATGGAAAAAAGGCGATCAGGTCGAGATTAACCTGCCTATGCGCACGACACTGGAGCGTATGCCAGACGCGAGCAACTATTATGCAATTTTGCATGGCCCGATCGTGCTGGCTGCGAAAATCAGTTTGTTTGCGAATGAAAAGCTGAATTTTTTTGCCGACGATACGCGCATGGGGCATATTGCCAAAGGCCCGGTATGCCCACTGGAGTCAGCACCTGTCATGGTGGATGATGCTGACAACTTCCTGCGCAAGATTAAACCTGTGAAAGGAAAAACCTTGCAATTCTCTGCCCCCATCGCGACGGACGGGCAAAACCTGCAGGATGTTACGCTGATTCCTTTCTTTCGCTTGCATGAAGCACGGTATACGATTTATTTCCCTCATGCGATGACAGAAAATCTGGCAAGCCGCAAATCAGACACGGCTGCTGCCGAAGCCGCCAGCCTGGCGCTGGACGCATTGACTATCGATCAGCTCGCACCAGGCGAGCAGCAGCCTGAATCCGATCATTTTTTTAAAGGAGAGGGTGCTGATGCTGGTATTCATCTGGGGCGACGCTGGCGTCATGCCAGTGGCTGGTTCAGTTATGAACTGAATGACAAAGATGGTCAGGCAGGTAGCTTGCGCTTCAGTTTCGCGAAAACCGATGTGGGACGAAAATTTGATATCTATATCAACGACACTTTGCTCAAGACACTGGTATTAACTGCCGACCATGCCGAAGATATCTATGATCTGGACATACCGCTTCCAGTCGACGTAGTGACAGAGGCTGCAGGTAAGCTGACATTGCGTTTTGCAGCAAAGCCTGGGTCGATTGCCGGTGGCTTATACGGCTTGCGCTTATTGCGAAAATAAAAATTTATCTTGTATGAGCATCCCGGTATAAAAATATTTCCCTGCTACGCCATGGCCATTCCAATAAAAAACAAAGTAGTCTTATATGGGATGCTTACCCACATTGATGTGGTAGCCCCATCAATGCACCTCAGTAATCTATCCGCAAGCCAGGCTTGCTGAGCTCAGGCAAGCTGGTATTGCGTCAGAAAGAAACCAAACCAATCACCACAAAGTACATGCGTGAGTGGAAAATCAGACTGCCAGGACTGGTTTTACGGTGCTGATCAATTATTTCAAAATAAATATCTAAATTGCCAGTATATTGAAGGTTTGGTGCCGCAATTGATACGGTGTAATCCTCGTAAAATCCGCTAAGTGAATGCGATCGCTTGCTATATAATTATTCGGCTTATGTTGGCGGTTTTACCCAGGAAATATAGGCATATTCACATTGCTGTGAAATCGGCATTGTAAGGAAGGTGGAAAAATGCCTAAGGAAAATACATTGACTTCGCACTCGCTTCGACGCAGACAATTACTTGGTGCCGGCTTGGCTTCTGCGTTACCTTTGGCTGCGCCGCATGCTTCTGCTGCCAACAAATCCATCGTAGTGGGGGGCTTGCCTGTCACCTGCAACCTGACCTTGCCTATTGCTTGCGTTGCTAACGCGACCAATAACAGTAATAGCGCCAAAGCAGGCGCTCCTTTGTTTGAGTTCGAATACAGCAAATACAGTGGCTGGCCAGAAATTAAAGAGTCCCTGATGACGGGGCGTATACAGGCTGCGTATATGCTGGCACCGTTGGTGATGGATCTGGTCGATAAAAAAATACCACTGAAGATTGTCTCTCTGGGGCATCGCTCCGGTGCAGTGATCATGGTACGTACCGACTCTGCACATAAACGGTTTTCTGATCTTAAAGGCAAGCGTATTGCCATTCCCAGCCGCTTCGCGGTCGATTTTTTATTTTTGCGCAAGATGCTGGCGCGTGATGGCATGACGGCCAAAGACATAGAGATTGTAGAGATGGCCCCGCCCGATATGCCAGCCGCCTTGTATGCCAAAGCGGTGGATGCGTATTGTACCGGCGAACCCTTCGGTGCTGCCGCACAAAGAGCAGGTTACGCCCGGCCACTGGCGATGACGCGCGACGAATGGCGTAACTATATTTGTTGCGTGCTGACAGTACGTGAAGAGCTGATTAAAGAGAATCGCCCGCTGGTGCAAGAACTGGTGAATTACGTACAGGCCGCCGGTACCTGGCTGGATACTGGCCCAGTCAGCCGCAACAAGGCAGTGGCGATTGCTGCCGGGCGCAAATTCTTCAATCAAGATCCGAACATCATCCGTTTCGTGATGGAAAACCCGGCTGACCGCGTGACATATGGCGACCTGCGCATGATCAAGGCAGAGTTCGATGATCTGATGAAACTCTCATTGGAAGCCAGTACCATCAAGCGTCCTATTGCTTACGAATCTTATGTCGATGAAAGTTTTGTCAAGAGTATCAAGCCCGTCGTTATTACGCTTTAAGCATGTGCGGGTTCAAAGCTTGATCAAGGCTTCATTAGGCTTTACCAACTCAAGTTTTGCATCATAAAGGATGATCAATTGAAAGCAGCATTTTTCACCGTCTTTTTTCTTTTGTTTTCCAGTTGTATTGATACGGCGAATGCCGCAGAAGATACCACTCTGAAAGGTGGAGCATTTGATCCGCCGCGCGTTGCACCCGATTTCTCTTTGCGCGGATCAGATAGCACGGAACTTAAGCTGAGTCGCTATCGTGGCAAACTGGTCGTTCTTGAATTTGGTTATACCTCATGTTTTGATGTATGCCCCACCTCATTGGCGATGCTGGCGCAGGTGCGCAAAAAACTTGGCGCGCTGGCAGCAGACGTGCAGATTGTGTACGTGACGGTTGATCCTGAACGCGATACTGTCGCTATCCTGAAACCCTACCTGGCTGCATTTGATCCCAGCTTTGTTGGCGCTACCGGCAACCCTGAACAGTTAGCACAGGTACGTAAGGATTATGGCATCAGCGCGAGCAAAAAAATGCTGCCAGGAAGTAAAACTGCTTACACCATGTCGCACTCATCATACTTGTATCTGATAGACAGACAAGGTAGCCTGCGCAGCATGATGCCATTTGGCAGTAGTGTCGATGACGTCGCGCACGATGTGCGTATTTTGTTGAATACGCAAAAGAAATAGCTGAGTGCCGATGATGAGATTTTTCCGCCGACGGCGTGTATGGCTCGCGCTGTTTTTTCTCATGATACTTTTGGGTGTCATGGGCTGGGGCGCATTTGCGACTATTCAATCAGCCACGCGTGATGAACTCTTCGCGATACCAAAGGGAACCTGGGCGCGTCGTATGGCAGGTGACAAGGTAGAAATATTACCCGCCAAAGTATATCTGACCTTAGGCGTGAACGATGTTCTCTTGCTGAAAAATCTGGATGATGTGCCACAAATTTTTGGTCCTGTGCTGATCATGCCGGGGCAAAGTTTTCGTCTGCCGTTTGCGCTGGCATCGGATTACCAGTTTGAATGCTCGGCGCACGCCAGTGGACAAATGAGCGTCATCGTTGCAGCGATGCCTGAGCAAGGTTGGGCGCGCCTGCAATGGCGTGTGCAATGGTATTGGAATAAGCTCAGTAGCATCATCCAATCAAAAAATCTGTCATGAAATTATAGTAAGAACTGAAAAGTCCAAATGGAAAAACTCAAGAAAATAGCGGCGCCACTAGCCCTGATCGCGAGTCTTATCGCGCTCTGGTGGGTGGTGGTTGTACAGACTGAAAGCGTGATCTTCCCTACACCTTTGCAGGTAGTGACTGGCACCTTGGAGCTGGCGGCAGACGGCATACTGTGGGAGCATATTGTTGCCTCCCTGTTGCGGGTGGGCGCAGGGTTTTTACTGGCGATCCTGGTCGCTCTGCCTTTGGGCTTGTGGATGGGGCGTGTAGAAGGCGCTTATCGTACTCTCAACCCCTTGTTTCAGATAATGCGTCCAATCTCGCCTATAGCCTGGATACCGCTGGCGATACTCTGGTTTGGTGTGGGTAATGTGTCACCGATTTTCCTGATCTTTCTTGCCTCGGTATTTCCCATGATAGTGCAGACCGCTTCTGGCGTGCACACCATAGAAAAACGCTATTTGCGCGCTGCTGAAAATTTTGGTGTCTCTCGCTCTACGTTATTCCGTCAAGTCATCATCCCTGCTGTGTTGCCAGAAATTATCGTTGGTATGCGCATTGGTCTGGGTGTTGCCTGGCTCGTGGTAGTGGCAGCAGAAATGATCGCTTTGCGTTCGGGTCTTGGCTACTTGATTATGGATTCGCGCAATGCAGGCAATCGCTACGATCTGGTGATCGCAGGCATGTTGATTATTGGTGTTATCGGCCTGGTGCTGGATGGCTTGATGCGCTTTCTGGAGAGTCTTAAATCAGTCAGGTGGCGCTATGGACGGTAAGATCGTCGTCAAGGATGTCAAGAAAAGTTTCACATCGGGCAAACTTAATTTGCCTGTAGTGGGTGGTGTCAGCTTGAACGTCACTGATGGCGAATTTGTCGCCATCGTCGGGCCTTCCGGTTGTGGTAAGTCGACGCTGATGAAAATTATTTCAGGTTTCGAAAAACCTGATTCTGGCAGTGTCAGCATAGATGGCGCAGAACGCCACGGCCCAAGCGCAAAAGGTATTGTTATTTCGCAGCATGGCTCGGTGTTCCCATGGATGACAGTGCAACAAAATCTGATGTTTGGCTTAAACGGAAATGACTTTGGTGATAAGGCAGCATTAGCCGATCACTATACCGCGATGGTTGGCTTGAAAGGTTTTGAAAAGAGTTATCCGCATGAACTTTCTGGTGGCATGCTCAAGCGTGTAGAGTTAGCGCGTGCCCTGGTGGTCAAACCAGAAATTCTGTACATGGATGAGCCATTTTCAGCGCTCGATGCTCTGATGAATCTGCGCATGCGTACCGAGTTATTACGCATCCTGACAGAAGAGCGCCATACGGTGTTACTGATCACGCATGATGTGGAAGAAGCCTTGTTCATGGCCGACAGGGTACTGGTGCTGTCCCCACGCCCGACCCTGATACAAGCGAGTTTCGATGTACCATTCCCGCATCCACGCAAGCTTTCGAACCCTGCCTTGCAGGAATTGAAAGAGAAAATTCTGGGTGAGTTGGGTGTGCTGTAAGGGGAATGTTGAATAAAACAGTCAAGACACCTGTATTTAATTTTAATGCGCTGCATACGATGGCTTCATGTCATTTTTAAAATGCCTTGAGTCATATATTTTATTATTGAGATATCAAAAATGGTATCGCAAGCTGAAAATAAGTCATTGGATGGCTATGCCTGTTTCTTTTACACTGTGCTAATAAAATAGCCCTGCTGAATGTGTCGTTTTGCATTCAAGAACAGGGCGCATAGCAGGGTACAACAAATACTCAGGAGACCAGCATGACATTCAGCCGTAGATCGTTCTTGGACAATGCAATCCAGCTTGCCATTATCACCATAGCGGGATTGGGTAGCACATCTGTCCTGGCAGCCAAACCTGTCGTCATGGGCTTTTCGCAAGTGGGTGCCGAGAGCGAATGGCGCACCGCCAATACCCTGTCCATCAAGGATGCTGCCAAAAAAGACGGCATTAACCTCAAATTTGCTGACGCTCAGCAAAAACAGGAAAATCAGGTCAAGGCGATACGCTCCTTCATCGCCCAAAAAGTGGATGTCATCGCGTTTTCACCAGTCGTGGAAACCGGCTGGGATACGGTCTTGCGTGAAGCCAAGGCTGCCAAAATACCGGTTATTTTGACTGACAGGGCTGTCAATGTTGCCGACACTTCCCTGTATATCACCTTTATCGGTTCAGATTTTGTTGAAGAGGGGCGTCGCGCCGGGCGTTGGCTGGTCGAGCGTGCCAAGAAAACGCCTGATCGCACATTGAACATCGTTGAACTTCAGGGCACAGTAGGTTCGGCACCGGCCATCGACCGTAAAAATGGCTTTGAACAAGTCATCGCAGGTAATCCCAAACTGAAAGTTATTCGTTCACAAACTGGTGACTTTACCCGTGCCAAGGGTAAGGAAGTCATGGAAGCTTTTCTCAAGGCGCAAGGTAAAAACATCAATGTTGTGTATGCGCACAATGATGATATGGCGATTGGTGCCATACAGGCGATAGAGGAAGCTGGCCTGAAGCCGGGTATCGACATAATCATCATTTCGATTGATGGTGTGAAAGGTGCGTTCGAAGCCATGATCGCTGGTAAGCTCAATGTCACGGTGGAATGCAGCCCTTTGCTGGGTCCGCAACTGATGCAGGTGGCGCGTGATGTGTTGGCGGGTAAGCCTGTGCCCAAGCGGATTACGACAGAAGAGGGTGTGTTCCCGGCTGAAGTTGCGGCTAAAGAATTTCCTAATCGCAAATACTGAAGTCTGCAGGCAGTTGCTGGAGATTTGCAGACAAGATAAATTTATCCATCTTCCAGCGTCGACTGCCAGCGGAACACTTTTGCCGCAAATTCAATCTAATAATGATTATGAGCGTATCCGATAACGGAGCATCTGCCACGCCTGTGCTGGAACTGTGTGGCATAGACAAGAGTTTTCCCGGCGTGAAAGCGCTGAGCCAGGCTGGCTTGCGCCTGTTCGCCGGTGAAGTGCATACCCTGATGGGGCAGAACGGTGCCGGAAAATCCAGTCTGATCAAAGTGCTTACTGGTGTATACGCGCCTGATGGCGGCAGCATTTTACTGGATGGCAAGGCGGTGCAGCCACAATCCACCTCAGACGCGCAAGACCTGGGTATCAGTACCGTCTATCAGGAAGTGAATTTGTGCACTAATCTGTCGGTCGCTGAAAATATTTTCATCGGTCGCTACCCAAAACGTTTTGGTCGCATAGACTGGCGCAGCATGCGCCAGCAGGCGGTTGGCATACTAACGCAATTGCAGATTGATATCGATGTGACTGCACCGCTGGCGCATTATTCCCTGGCGATACAGCAAATGGTGGCAATATCGCGGGCGATCAGTGTGTCGGCCAGGGTATTGATACTGGATGAGCCGACTTCCAGCCTCGATGAGGCCGAAGTGCAGTTGCTGTTCAGCGTGCTGAAACGTTTACGTGAACAGGGCATGGCCATCCTGTTTGTTACCCACTTCTTAGAGCAGGCCTATGCGATTTCTGATCGCATTACCGTACTGCGCAATGGCATGCTGGAAGGTGAATATCTATGTCAGGATCTGTCACGGCTGGCGCTGGTGAATAAAATGATAGGTGTACCAGACGAGGCTGAGCAATTGCAATCCAGTATGAATGATGCAAGTGCTGTCACATCTACAGGCAATGAAGTCGTCACTTTTCTGGAAGCGCATGGCTTGGGACGCAAGGGCGCTATCCTGCCCATGGATTTGAAGATTAATGCCGGTCAGATACTGGGTTTTTGTGGATTATTGGGTGCCGGTCGTACCGAAGCGGCGCGTCTGTTGTTTGGTGCCGACAAGGCTGATACTGGCCATATTCGTATAGGTGGCAGAGACCGGCATTTTTCGTCGCCCAGGGATGCCATTGCTGCCGGTATAGCTTTCTGTTCTGAAGATCGCAAACATGAAGGTGCGATATTGTCTTTGTCCGTGCGTGAAAACATGATGCTGGCCTTGCAGGCCAGGACCGGTATCTTGCGTGCCATGCCCATGAAAGAACAGCAGACGCTGGCGCTGGAATATGTGCAAAGCCTGGGCATTAAAACCGCCGATATCGATACCCCCATAGGCACGCTGTCTGGTGGCAACCAGCAAAAGGTATTGCTGGCGCGCTGGCTGTTGACATCGCCAGGTTTGCTGATACTGGATGAACCTACCCGTGGCATTGATGTGAAGGCCAAGCAGGAAATAATGGATTTCGTATCCACACTATGCCGCAAGGGACTGGCAGTCTTGTTCATCTCATCCGAGTTGCCAGAGGTCTTGCGCTGTAGCGATCGCATGCTGGTCCTGCGTGACCGCAAGATTTGCGGCGAATATGCAAAAGGCGAACTGGATGAAACATCCGTCCTGGAAGTTATAGCAGGGGGCGCGTGATGACCATGTCAGCAAAAGCAGATACATCATCTGCGCCGTCAATGCCATCCAGTCCTGTACCGACCTTGTCCATGAAAAACAGAATATTCATCTTGCTGCAGCATCCCATGTCCCGGCCGATACTGGCATTGCTGGTGCTGTGCGTTATTGATTTGCTGTTGATTCCTGGTTTCTTTCATTTGCGATTGCAGGATGGCCATCTGTATGGCAGCGTGATTGATATCCTGAACCGTGCCGCACCGCTGATGTTGACGGCAGTGGGGATGACACTGGTGATTGCCACCCGTGGCATTGATATTTCTGTCGGCGCTGTAGTGGCCCTGTCTGGCACTGTCGCTGCCATGCTGATAGGCGGCACGTTGAGCATGAAAAACGGCACGCCTGAATATGTCAGCAACACTCCCATGGTATGGGCATTGTGTGCAGCGCTGGGTGCGGCACTGCTGTGTGGGGTGTGGAATGGCGCGCTGGTGGCCTTGCTGGGTCTGCAACCTATCGTGGCGACGCTGATACTGATGGTGGCAGGGCGTGGGTTGGCGCAACTGCTGACAGATGGGCAAATCGTCACCGTGTATTACCAACAGTATTTTTTCATAGGCAGCGGCTATTTGTTCGGCTTGCCGTTTTCATTGACAATAGTTGCCGTGGTGTTCTTGCTGACCGCGCTGATCATGCGCAAAACAGCGCTGGGCCTGTTTATACAGGCTATCGGCATCAACCCGGTGGCAGCCAGGCTGGCCGGCGTCAGGACCGCTACCCTGATCTTTTTCGTCTACCTGTTTTGCAGCCTGTGTGCCGGTGTTGCCGGTTTGATGATCAGTGCCAATATCAAAAGTGCCGATGCAAATAATGCCGGGCTCTTGCTGGAACTTGATGCCATTCTGGCAGTAACCCTGGGTGGCACGTCGCTGAATGGCGGCAAGTTTAGCCTGATAGGCAGCGTGATAGGTGCGCTCATCATACAGACGCTGACGTATACGATTTATGCCATGGGTGTGCCGCCAGAGGTGAATATGGTCGTCAAATCCATCGTCGTATTTGTGGTGTGTCTGTCGCAATCCGCCGAATTCAAAGGCATTTGGCAACGTGCCGTGGCACGTGTCAAACGTCCTTCCTAGCTTACGAAGACTTCTTCGACATGAATCCTTTTTTTCTTACTTTGCGCAAGCTCACACATAGCGCGTATTTTATTTCGCTAGTGACAGTGGGCTTGTTGTTGCTGATGTTGGTGCTGGGGGGGATGGTTTATCCAGGTTTCTTGTCCTTGCAAGTGATTTGCAACCTGCTCATTGATAATGCCTTCTTGCTGGTGATTGCCATTGGCATGAGTTTTGTCATTTTGTCGGGTGGTATTGATCTGTCTGTAGGATCAGTGCTGGCTCTGAGCACTATGATTGCCGCCTGGATGCTACAGATGTGGCACTGGCCGCCCGTCGTGGTAGTGCCGCTGGTACTGGCGTTGGGCAGTCTGTTTGGGGCCGCCATGGGGGCCATGATACATTTCTTTAAATTGCAGGCATTTATCGTTACCCTTGCCGGCATGTTCCTGGCGCGTGGGCTGTGCTATCTGATCAGCATCAACTCCATCACCATTGATGATCCGTGGTTTGTCAGTATGTCGCAAAGCCAGTTGGCGTTTCTCGATGTATTTGTTTCACCGGGCGTGGTGATTGCCCTGCTGATGCTGGGTCTGGCCATTTACCTCGCGCACTATAGTGAATTTGGGCGCGCGGTATATGCCATAGGCGGGAATGAACAAAGCGCCCTGATGATGGGCTTGCCAGTCGCCCGGACCAAGATCATGATTTATGCATTCAGTGGTTTTTGTGCGGCGCTGGCTGGTTTATTGTTTTCGTTTTACATGCTGTCCGGCTATGGTCTGCATGCGCAGGGCACGGAGCTGGATGCCATCGCTGCCGTGGTCATCGGTGGCACATTGTTGACTGGTGGTGTCGGTTATGTGGCTGGTGCGCTGACTGGCGTGCTGGTACTGGGCACCATACAAACCCTGATTGCCTTTGATGGTACGCTAAGCTCTTGGTGGACCAAGATCGTTATCGGTGGTTTGCTATTTGTCTTTTGTCTGGTGCAAAGAATCATGGCAATCAGTGTTGCCAGAAGACCATCGGGTATGGTCGCCAAATCTTGAACAGAGTGCTACACCTGTCGCATACAAACGTGACAAGTCGAAACAACAGCATACGGTCCTGTGAAATGTCGATAAAATCGATTAAAAGAATTTAATATGGATTACGACCCTGCTCATTATGGATACACCCAACCCCAACTGGTTTTTACGTGCACGTCTGAAAACCAGGCAGCTCTTGCTTTTGATCGCCCTCGACGAACATCGTAATATCCATCGTGCGTCCGAAGCCTTGCACATGACCCAACCGGCAGCTTCCAAACAATTGAAAGATCTGGAAGAAATGCTGGACGTGCAATTGTTTGATCGCCAGCCCCGCGGGATGGAACCCACCATCTTTGGCGAAACCATGATACGCCATGCGCGTATGGCTTTGACCAGCCTGGCGCTGGCTCATGACGATATTGTGGCTCTGCGCTCTGGTCTGGTTGGTCAGGTAGAAGTTGGCGTCATCATGACACCAGGCATGGCTTTGCTCCCCAAAGCGATTGCCCGCGTAAAGCAGCAGGCACCTTTATTGCGCATAGGTGTGCATATGGAACAAAGCAATATTTTGCTGGAACAGCTACAGCGCGGAACCCTGGATTTCATGATAGGCCGTATTCTGGACAAGGAAAACAGTTCCAGCCTCAGCTATGAAGAATTGACTGAAGAACCAGCTTGTGCCGTGGCACGCTTAGGCCATCCTTTACTGGAACACAAAAATCTGCAATTACAGGACATCAATACCTGTCCCTGGATATTGCCCCAGCGCGGCAGTGTATTACGCCACAGGTTTGACATGATGTTCAGGCGGGCAGGGCTGGAGCCACCCGTGAATGTAGTGGACACTACAGCATTGCTCTTGATAACGGCATTATTGCAAGAGACAGATTCGCTGCATGTTATGCCACAGGATGTAGCGCGCTACTATGCATCATTGAATGTGTTAAGCATTTTGCCAATAGAATTACCTTGCAAAATGGATGCTTTTGGCATTATTCGCCAGAGTGAACATTTATTGTCGCCTGGCGCCGATCTGTTATTACGCACGGTACGCGATATGGCGAAAGAGCTGTATAAGTGAAGTTGTAAAAAAGCTGTTTTTTTACAAATATATCTTATTCCTGTAGTAATTATTTAAAATAAAGTCTATCTTTAATTGCATATGTATTGCGCAATTCAATGGATAGAGGCCCAGCCTCTGCAACCTCGCATTGTCAGAGGCTTAAATGAAATCATCCTGTTTATTCCGCAAGCGGCGAATAGATTCCCTGATCAGCTTTAAGACCTCAAGTCTGTTGTTTGCCGTGACAATGGCAACGCCATGCTATGCGGCTCTGGCAGCATCAGATAATTTTCTCGATCTTTCCTTCGATGAGCTGGCTAATATACGCATCACTTCGGTTTCGAAAAAAATCGAAAGTGTTGCCAAGGCTCCTGCCTCCATTTTTGTCATTACGAATGAAGAGATACGTCGTTCAGGGGTTGCCAGCCTGCCCGAAGCATTGCGCCTTGCACCAAACCTGCAGGTGGCGCGGGTAGATGCCAGGAATTACGCGGTGACCGCAAGAGGATTCAATAGTCCCTTTGAAAACAAGTTACTAGTCCTGATTGATGGCCGCACTGTTTATTCCCCCCTGTTTTCAGGGGTATTCTGGGATGCGCAGGACGTGGTACTGGAAGATATTGAGCGTATAGAAGTTATTAGCGGTGCAGGCGCTACACTGTGGGGGGCGAATGCCGTCAATGGCGTGATCAATATCATCACCCGCTCCGCCAAAGATACTACGGGTAGTCTGGTTAGTGCAGGTATCAGCCCACACGAGCGCAATATGGCAGTGCGATATGGCGGCAGTTTTGACAATGGCGCAAACTACCGGGTATATGCCAAGCACACAGACAATGATGATAGCCGTAACTTGACCGGCAACCCATTATTGGAAGGTTGGCGTCGTGACCAATTTGGGTTCCGTTCGGATTGGGAGCAAGCGGAGCGTACGCAGGCTTTTATTGGCAATACTTATCATGCCAGCCTGCGCCAGGCTGGCACCGCTGATATTGAGCTTGCCGGCATTAATTTGCTCAGCCGCACGGGTTGGAAGGCTGCTGACAATATCGATAGCAGTCTGCAATTGTATTGGGATCATACTGAGCGCAACCAGCCAAACGCTTATAACGAACATCTTGATACGCTGGATCTGGAATTTCAGCAATCTCAGACCATCAGCAGTTTGCACAATCTGGTTTGGGGAGCGGGCTACCGTTATGCAATAGATAGGGTGCAGAACGGCAATGGCTTTGGATTTTTGCCAGGCGATTTGAACATGCATTGGGCGAACATCTTTATTCAGGATGAGATTCGTTTCAGGGAAAATTTGCGGCTGACACTGGGGCTGAAATTTGAAAAAAACAGCTATACCGGTCTGGAAAGCTTACCTAATCTGCGCCTTGCCTGGGAGCCTGCAGACAGACACTTGCTATGGGCATCACTGTCGCGTTCAGTGAGGACACCCTCACGTATAGATCGTGATTTATTTGCGCCAACCAAACCCATACTGCTAGGCGGGAAGCTCAGGTATATTTATGCTGGCGGTCCAGATTTTGAGTCAGAGATAGCCAAAACCACAGAGCTGGGATACCGCGGCCAGCTAAATAAAAACATTACTTATTCAGCGACCATTTTCTATACTGAATATGACAAAATGCGAACATTGGAACCGGGTGCTTTGGGCCTGGATGCGGTTTTCCGTAATTTGGCTGAGGGCAAGACCAAGGGGGTTGAAATGTGGGCAACCTGGCAAGCCAATCCTGCGTGGCGTTTGACTGCGGGAGGGGTCTGGCAAAATATCAACACCCAATTGAAGGCAGGCAGCAAGGACATTTCAAGTGGAAATGGCTTAACCATAGTCAATGATGCCGATAGCTACTGGATGATACGCAGCAGTTTCGATCTGGCGAAAGATAAGGAGTTAGACATCCATCTGCGCCATGTGGGGAGCCTGCCAAAACCTGTAGTGCCAGCTTATACTTCATTAAATATGCGCTTAGGTTGGAAAATCAGACCTGGTATTGAGCTCTCATTGATAGGACAAAATCTGCTACAAAAATCGCATACTGAATTTGGAGCCAGTCCAAACAGGGCTGAATTCGAACGCAGTCTGATGGTCAGGGTGATATGGAAGCTTTAAAGTCTGGAAAATTATGGTCTGTCCCAAAACCGGAGGGAAAACTATTTTCTGGCTTTTTGCTTTCATTGATGTTGCTCTTGCTGGGTGTTTCGCATGCACAAGCGAATGACTTGAATGACAATCTTGAACAGCGCGTCAAGGCTGCATATCTGTTTAAATTTTGCAGTTATGTTGAATGGCCGGAAAAATCATTTTCTGCAGCAGACAGCGCATTGCATATTGCCGTTCTTGGCTCCGATGGTGTGGCGAATGAATTGATACAGATGGCCTTGGGGCGCAACATCAATGGCCGTGCTTTTCTGGTGAAAAAACTAAAAGGCGATGAGGGTGTTAATGGGTTGAATGGCGTCCATGTACTTTTTGTCGCACGTTCCAACAATAAAATAGCGGATGTTCTGGCGACAGCCAAAGGACGCGCCATCCTGACAGTGACAGAAACAGAAGGTGCCTTGTCTATAGGAAGCATGATCAATTTTGTTGTCGTTGACGGTAAAGTCAGATTTGAAGTCGCCCCGAAAACGGCAACCCAGGATTTAGTCGCCATCAGTTCACGCCTGATCTCCGTCGCATATAAGGTCGCCAGTGGGCAGTAGTGCTGTTTTTCATTCAGCTTTTACTCACCCGGCGATGGGCGATAACGCCGGAATGCTTCGCTGATATTTTGCCTGAGCAGTTCATCATCCCATGGTTTGGTCAGGAAACGGTAGATTTCGCCCCGGTTAATGACATCAAGTACTGACTGCAATTCTGTGTAGCCGCTGAGTACAATCCGCATGGTATCGGGATACAGTTTGGCTGCTATCGTCAGAAAATCCGAACCCGTCATCTTGGACAGGCGTTGTTCACACAATATGACTTGCACCGGGTTGACTGCCAATAGTTCCAGGGCTTTCTGGCTGTCAGGTGCAGTGAGTATGCGGTATCCCTGGCCACGCAAGGACCGTTTCAAGGCTGCCAGTATGGCTTCTTCACTATCAACAAGCAGCAAGGTTTGCTGTTCACTGTCAGCTTCTGGCGCTAATTGCTTGTCGTTCAGTAGCATCAGGGCAAATTCTTTTGCTGGTACCGGGGGACTGAAGAAGTAGCCCTGTATCTGGTCGCAATTACGGGTACGCAGGAATTTTAACTGTGCTTCAGTCTCAACCCCTTCGGCAATGACATTCATATGCAAACTGTGCGCCATACCTATGATGGCAGTAGCGATTGCTGCATCCTCGGGATTTTGTGTAATATCGGTGATAAAAGCCTTGTCAATTTTCACGGTATTAAATGGAAAACGTTTCAGGTAAGCCAGGGAAGAGTAACCAGTACCGAAATCATCGAGCGACAGACATAGGCCATGTTCGCGAAACGCATGCATGATGACTTCAGCATCTTCAGGCTTGTGCATGATCGTAGATTCTGTCAATTCCAATTCTATGGACTCTGGGCCCAGCTTGTTTCTTGAAAGGGCTTCACGCACGATTTCCAGCACGTTGCCTTCCTTGAATTGCAGTGCTGAGAGATTGACGGCAGCTGGCACGATATGCAGTGCATCACGCAACCAGGCAGCCTGCTGTGCGCAAACAGCATTGATAACCCAGGTACCGATGGGGACGATGAGTCCAGTTTCTTCAGCCAGCTCAATGAATGCTGCAGGCGGCAATAATCCCCGTTGAGGATGTTGCCAGCGTATGAGTGCCTCGCTACCTATGATCTGACCGGTTCTCAGGTCTATCTTGGGTTGGAAATACAAGACAAACTGGTTCTGGTCCAGGGCTGTTTTCAACATATTTTCCATTTCTATCATGTCAGAAATCCTGGCATTGATTTCCCATGAATAGAATTGAAAACGTTTCTTTTGCAACTTGCATTGTTTTAATGCAGCCTCTGCATTTTTGAATAAAGATTCAGCGTTAATGGCATCTGTGGGATAAATCGCAACCCCTAGTCTTGCTAATACCTGCGTGCGGCAATCGTCAATCAGCATGGGTTCTTGTAATAAGCTGATGATCTGTTCGCAAGTGGCACTGACGTCTGCATTGCTCGCCAGTTCACCCAGTATTGCAAAATTATCTGCACCTATGCGTGCCACACTGTAATGGCCGGGCAGAGTCTCGATGAGACGTTTGGCAACCAGCTTCAAGATGTGATCACCTATGTGCCTCCCCAAGGTATCGTTCAAATGCTTGAAACGATCCAGGTTGATTGCCATGACAAATACACCGTAATTTTCCCTGTGGGCCGACTGTATAAGTTGATCTACACGGTCCAGAAAAAGGCTGGTATTGGGGAGGGCCGTGAGAGGATCAAAATAGGATAAAAAATTTGCCCGCTTCTCATTATTGATTGCCAACAATGCAAACGACATGTCACCTGCCAGTTCACTGAGCAGTTTCATTTCTTCGTCATCAAAATAATGACTTTCTCGGGCATACAAGACCATGACGCCAACCACCTTGTCATTTACCATCAAAGGCAGACCGACAATGGACAGGTAACCGCGCTCAAGAGCGTCACGGCAGCTACGATCTGAATCTGCCCTGGTTCGTACATCATTGCAGTAGGCCGCCTGCCCAGTTTTAAGTATCTGTTCAGGTATCCCTGGCTCAGCTGGGACGCTGTCCGTTTCTGAGCGCAAGGACGCATTCATTTGCTCAAGTCCGACCCCCTGGCTTGCTGCCAATTCGAAAGAACTGTCCTGGTCGTTAAAAATAGCTATCCAGGCGATGCCAAAACTACCTTGTTCGACGGCGATATGGCAAGCTTCTTCCAGTAGTGCTTGCGGCTCCCTTATGCGGACAATGGCAGAATTGGTGCCACTTAACACGGCATGTATGCGGCTCAGGCGGGCAGTTTTTGCCTGTTCGATTTCAAGCTGACTAACGTAGCGTTCAAGTATGGTGGTGCGCACCAGTGATAAATGAGTACGCACGCGTGCACGTACCAAGGCAGACGATACCGGTTTGATTATATAGTCAACACCACCACAATCGAAACCTGCAGTCTCATCTCCGACTTCACCCAGGGAAGAAACAAAGATGATGGGTATGCTTTCAGTTTCTGCGTCAGCTTTGAGTATTTTGCAAACAGTATAGCCATCCATGTCAGGCATCTGTATATCAAGTAGTATCAAGGCAGGCTTGTGTTTTTTCGCAGCATTCAGGCACTCTTGACCGCTACGTGCAAATACCAGCAGGTAATCAGTTCCCAAAATCTGTTTTAGCGTGGCTAGATTGCCAGGTTCGTCATCCACGATGAGAATTGGGGCGGTGGGCATGGATTATTCCTTCAATTCGATCTCGAAATCTTTAGCCAAGTGCCAGGTCAGTGTCTCCGCACCCCGAAAATCAAAATCATCAACACATGAGCGTAGCGCAGCAAGTTTGTCACCAGGCAGTAAAGGCTTGAGTGCTTCAAGTAACTGGTTGGCGTGATCAGGATGGTCTGTATCCAGTGCCTGCAAAAGCTCAAGCAGCAAAGGACCAACTTTTCCTTTGTCGATATAGTCAGGTTCTGTCAATGACTCTTCTATTTCTTTTTCTTCAGCTGACAAGATTGCGATGGACGCAAAGGTTTTGTCCATCGCCACTTGCAGTTTATCCAAGACAAATTGGCTCTCTTCTGATGCCCCGGTAGTTTCGATTTCTGTCGCAGCATGCGCAATATCAAAAAGCCCTAAATTCCCTGCACACCCTTTCAACTTATGTGCCAAAGTTTTAATCGCATCAATATCATTTGCTGCGTAGCAAGCGGAAAAATGGCTGACACTATCAATATAGTCGATCTTGAATTTCAGCAAAAACTTGCGATAAACTGCGAAGTCATTCCATACCGCCATTGCCTCTTTTACGGCAATCCCTGGAAGTTTTTCAATCTGCTGTGTTGCCACGATGTTTAAGGCTTGAGCCTGATCGTCATCTTCAGACATCTGTGAATGGCAGTGAGTCAACTGCTGTATGGCAGTCATCAACTCTTCAACATTGAAAGGTTTGGCAACAAAAGCATTCATGCCCGCCTCATGCGCAGCTTCCTGTTGCATTTTGAATGCGCCAGCAGTGAGGGCGATGACTGGCAGTTGACCTGCATCCGGCAAGGCACGTAATTGTCTTGTTGCTTCGTAGCCGTCCATCAATGGCATCTGTACATCCATCAAGACAATATCTACCACTTTTGGATGCTTGCGTAACCAGTCCACCGCTGCTTGTCCATCGTTTGCCAAATAGACAGTGGCGCCATCCGCAGCGAGGATTCTTTGTGCGACTTCGCGATTGACTTCGCTATCATCAACGACCAGCACATTTACTCCCGGGATGCGTTTTTCTTTTAATATCCTGGCCTGACGTTTCCTTTGCAGGCGGCCGCTACCTCGACGACCCAGTACTTCGGCGACGCAGTTATACAGGGTTGAACAGGTCACAGGTTTGCTGAGTACACCATCGATCAGACCGATATCTGCATGCTTCAATAATTCATCCCGCGAAAAAGCAGTGACCATCACAACAATAGGTGAAGCATCGTCTTTCAATACATTACGAATCAGGCTGGCAGTTTGCAAACCATCTATCCCCGGCATTTTCCAGTCAAACAGCAACACGTCATATTTAGTATTACTCTCAAGTCTGGCCTGAACTTTTTGAATGGCGGCTTCGCCGGAATCCACCTTGGTCGGGTTCCAGCCCACCGACCGCGCGGTGAGTGCCATGTTTTCACGGGCATTTTCACTGTCATCGGCAATCAGGATGTCCAGTGCAGCCATTTCGGATGGTGCATAGGCACTGGTTGGTGTCCATTCAAAAGGTATGGTGAACCAAAATTCGCTACCCACTCCAAGTTCACTGATGACGCCTATCTCTCCCCCCATCTTGTTCACGAGATGGCGGCAGATGGTCAATCCCAGGCCAGTGCCGCCAAAACGACGGGTAGTGGAGATGTCGGCCTGAGAAAATGCCACAAAAATCTGCGATTGTTTTTCCAATGGAATACCAATGCCCGAGTCTCGTACTGAAAAACGTAAGGTAATCGTATTGTTGTCTCTGGCGAGTTGGCTGATACTCACTATGACAGAGCCATGTTCAGTGAACTTGATGGCATTGCCGGTAAGATTAATCAGTACCTGTTCTACCCGTAGTGCATCACCCAGCAATTGGCCACTGAATGCAGGGGGTGGGGAAATGCTCAATTCAATATCCTTGTCACCAGCGGTGGCAGCCATAATCCCTGCCAGATTGTCCAGCAAATCGACGATACGAAAAGGGGCATGTTCCACTTCCAGTTGTCCGGCTTCGATCTTGGAGAAATCCAGGATGTCATTGATGATGGCTTGTAATGAACGGCCTGCATTGCGAATTTTTTTGACCAGATCTATGGCCTCATCATTAAGTTGATTCTGTTCCAGTAAATAAGCGAATCCCAGAATGGCATTCATGGGTGTACGGATTTCATGGCTCATGTTGGCGAGGAAATCCGCCTTGGCCCGATTGGCACTTTCAGCCTCTTCGGTCCTGCTGATCAAAGTTTGATTGGCAATTTGCAGTTCATTGGTGCGGTCAATGACTCTGCGCTCAAGTTCTGCATTCAGGGTACGTACAGCCTGTTCTGCCTGACTCTTTTCACTGATCTCACGCTCGAGAGTTTGTAGCATGTCATTGAAGGACTGGGCCAATTGACCAATTTCATCTTCCGTACTTTTACTGGCCCGCAAATGATAGTTACGCTGTTCCATGACTTGTCGTGCCACTGTGCTGATGGCATGAATTGGAACAGAAATCCAGCGTTGTAGATGAGATGAAATAAGTACGCCCAAAGCGAGGCTGCCAAATAAAACCAGGCCAAGTATGAAGAGATAGTCAAGCAGCCACTTACCCAACTGATAATGTTGTTTCAGATATATGGTGCCAAGAACTTCGTGATCTGAATTTATGCGTTTGAAAACTGCAAGTTCACCGCCTTCAAAATGAGAATTTTCGACGCCTGGACTTAACGGCAATTGATCCTTGCGGCCAGGCTCTCGCAAATAATGAGCAAATAATTTGCCTTGGGACGTGTATATCGCCGCAGCGACGATATTTGGATTAGCCCGTAATTGCGCCAGATTTTCATTCGCCACCTTGATGTCATCAAATTCCAGCGCTACTGCACTTCCTTGCGCCAGGATACTTGCCAGCACCGATAATTCAGCAACCGTCTTGGCGCGATTTTCCATTAACTCATGGTAGAGGAGGGCACCGCCAGCGGATGCTAAAGTGACGAAGTTGGCGATCAAGACCATGAGCAGCAGTTTGTGGCGAACCGTGCGCAATCTTAGCGTGGGCATTCTCATAAGCACCTGGCTTTCCAGCGTACTTGCAAGCGTAATAAATCTGAAAATGGAACAAAAGAAGCATGCAAGATGAAGAGATGCTTGAATTGACAGGGCAAGAAAAAATGAGAGGCAGCAGCAATCAGTGCGTGTTTACATGCGATGGCACGCTGAACTGAAACGGTATTTTGGTGAGTCTGTAAGCGTTTTTGTTGAGCTTGAATGGAACCGGAGAATATCAACTCATCGCTCTGTTTAGCGTAAGGACATATATTGATGTAACAAAGCTTTTGTTTCATCTTACCCACGCTCAAGTATTTGCGCCGTCAGAGTCTTGCTAAGCTATTTTAATCAATTTTAGTGATTGATTATGATATTTATATAAATATTTCCAATTTAATACAAAACGCTAAACTTGCAAGATTTTTAGATTGACGCGCGAAATATTTTAAATGCAGCAATGCTAAAAATTGATCGAAATATGAGGGAACAACTTGATTTTTTGAGTAAACTGAATTGCCGAAATA
Source organism: Undibacterium sp. Ji83W (assembly GCF_049340385.1). Lineage (NCBI taxonomy): Bacteria > Pseudomonadati > Pseudomonadota > Betaproteobacteria > Burkholderiales > Oxalobacteraceae > Undibacterium > Undibacterium sp. Ji83W. Next base: position 108,437 of record NZ_JBMPOZ010000002.1, read on the forward strand.
GAAAAACCTGCACGAGGCAGGTTTTTTTATTCTTCACAAAGAGTATTGAGAATTTCTTCAATATACAATGCTGATTGTATGCTCAGCATTCGACATAAGTCTTTGATTTTATTGGTCGGGGCGAGAGGATTCGAACCTCCGACCCCGTGCACCCCATGCACGTACGCTACCAGGCTGCGCTACGCCCCGACACTGAGCGAAAGATTATAGTATATCGTGGCGAATTTTGCTATGTTTGGCCAGAAACTTCTTAAATGCTTGCCTTGGTGAAAATATTTGTCCGATTTTATTCATTATTTGACTGAAATATTTTCATAATTCAGAAAAAACTGTGAAAATACTCATCCTAGGTCGCCGTATCAATACGGTGCTTAAAAACATTTCTGAATAAATACAACATGACAATTAAAATCAGTCAGAACTTCGACGCGGGAGCGATTGAAGTCGTCAAGGCGGAACAGGCGGGGGCCATCGATTTGAATTTGCGCAAGGATTCACATGCCGATATCTGGCAATGGTTTCACTTTCGCTTGCAGGGCGCACGTGGGCAAGAGACTGTCATGCGCATTCTCAATGCAGGCGAAGCCACCTATGCCAAGGGGTGGGAAGGCTACCGCGCAGTAGCAAGTTATGACAGGGCCAACTGGTTCCGTGTGGACACCGAGTTTGATGGCAAGGTCATGACCATACGCCATACACCTGAGCGTGACAGCGTGTACTACGCTTATTTTGAGCCTTACACATGGGAGCGTCACCTGGCCTTGCTGGGTGGAGTGGAAAATTCTTCGGTTGCCCGTGTTGAAGACCTGGGTAATACCGTCGATGGCCGTGATCTTAACCTGATCGTTGTCGGTGACCCTGCGGCTGAAAAGAAAGTCTGGATCATTGCGCGCCAACATCCGGGTGAAACCATGGCTGAATGGCTGGTGGAAGGCACTTTGAATGCCTTGCTGGACCCATCTAATCCAATTGCACGCTGCATCCTTGATAAAGCGGTTGTATATATTGTGCCGAACATGAACCCGGATGGTTCTGTACGTGGCAACCTGCGTACCAATGCCGCAGGTGCCAACTTGAACCGTGAATGGATGACACCGTCACTGGAAACCAGCCCGGAAGTGTATTACGTCAAGAACAAGATCCATGAAACTGGTTGTGACCTGTTCCTGGATATCCATGGTGATGAAGCCTTGCCTTACATTTTCGTTGCTGGCAGCGAAATGCTGGCTGGCTTTAGCGAAAAGCAGATGCAAGAGCAGCAGCATTTCGTTGACAGCTTTTGCCTGGCAAGTCCTGACTTCCAGACCAAATACGGCTATGAAGCATCGAAATATAATGAAGATGTGCTGAAGCTGGCATCCAAGTATATTGGCCACACCTTCAAATGCGTTTCACTGACGCTGGAATTGCCGTTCAAGGACAATGCCAATTTGCCAGATGCTGAAGTGGGTTGGGATGGTTCCCGCAGTATCAAGCTGGGTGAAGCGATGTTGCAACCGATTTTGGCGACATTGAGTGCATAATTCCGGTATTTATTGATCGGAGTAGTAATGGGCGTAGAAATTGAACGCAAATTCCTTGTTGTGAATCAGGATTTCAAACAGCAGGGGCAGGGCACATTTCTGCGCCAGGGTTATATTTGTCCTGACCCCGGTCGCATCGTACGGGTACGCATAGAAGCTGAGCGTGCGATGCTGACCATCAAGGGCATGTCAACTGGCATTAGCTGCGGCGAATGGGAATATCCCATCCCACTGGCCGATGCGCAAATCTTGCTGGACACAGTCTGCCAGCAACCTCTCATAGAAAAAACACGTTATCGCATTCCTCTTGCCGGTTTGATCTGGGAAGTGGATGAATTTATTGGCGATAATCTTGGCCTTGTCGTGGCCGAGGTCGAGCTTGAATCCGAACAGCAGCAATTTGATCGTCCGACGTGGCTGGGTGAAGAAGTCAGTCACGACAGGCGCTATGCAAATGCGAATTTGCTCAAGCATCCCTATAAGGACTGGGCATAATCATGGCCAGGTTGATTTTCACCCAGCAACTCAGTCGCTTTACTGAAGTTCCTGAGGTGGAAACCGTGGCTGATAATTTGCGCGATGCGATGGAAGCAGCATTCCAGGTCAACCCAACTTTGCGCGGCTACATCCTGGACGAACAGGGTGATCTGCGTTTTCATGTGGTGGTTTTTATAGATGGCAAGCGTGTCATGCAGCGCAGTGGCTTGCGCGACCCTTTAGATTCAAATAGCAAGGTCTATGTCTTGCAGGCTCTTTCAGGAGGCTAATGATGAAAGCAATGGTAGCAACCCGCAAGGGTTTGTTTGAATTGATCCATATGGATGGCAAATGGAAGCTGGATCAGATCAGTTTTCTGGGTGAGCCCCTGAGCATGTGCCTGCATGACAAACGCGATGGCGCTGTGTATGCGGCATTGAACCTGGGGCACTTTGGAGTCAAGCTGCACAGACGCGATGAGGGCCGTGATGACTGGACAGAGATCGCCGTGCCAGCCTACCCTGAACACACAAAGACAGACGACGATGTCGAATGGAAGCTGAAGGTAATCTGGTCGCTGGAAACGGGTGGCAGTGAAGAGCCGGGTGTGTTGTGGGCAGGTACCTTGCCAGGTGGTTTATTCCGTTCAACAGACCGTGGCAATAGCTGGGAATTGGTGCGCAGTCTTTGGGACAGGGAAGAGCGCAAGGAATGGATGGGCGGTGGTTATGACACGCCTGGCATACATTCGATCTGTGTCAACCCGCGCAATCCTCAGCATATTCTACTTGGCATCTCCTGTGGTGGTGCCTGGAAAACTGAAGATGGCGGCAAGAATTGGGGATTATGTGCATCCGGTATGCATGCCGCTTATATGCCGCCCGACATGGCAGACAAGCAAAATATCCAGGACCCGCACTTGATCGCTCGCAGCAAGTTTGCCAGCCACGTTTTATGGTGCCAGCATCATAATGGCATTTGGCGCAGTGAAGACGATGCATTGAGCTGGCAACAATTGCATTTGCCAGAAGGTATTCCAGATTTTGGTTTTGCAGTAGCTGCACATCCACGTGACCCCAACACCGCTTGGTTTGTACCTGCTGTGGCTGATCAAAAGCGTGTGCCCCTGCATGGTGCCATGAGTGTCACGCGTACACGGGATGGTGGCAAGACCTTTGAATCTTTGCGAAATGGTTTGCCACAACAAGATTGCTATGATCTGGTTTATCGCCATGGCTTGGCTGTGTCAGAAAATGGCAAAAATCTGCTGATGGCTTCGACTACCGGCAATTTATGGGCGAGTGAGAATGAAGGGGATGACTGGTACCAGATATCAGCTAATTTGCCACCGATTTACGCCGTCAAATTTTATTGATCTCGTTCACCTGAGGTATTAAGGCCAGAGTATGTACTCTGGCCTTAATGCATTTCAGACGCTGGGTCTTTGCGGAATTCGCTGCGCCGGATCATAGAAGAAGGTTTCTTCAGCTATGCATTCACCTTCCCAGCGCTGGTAGGCAAGTTCTTCCATCTGCGTAACACTGCCATCCAACCACTCGAATCTGAAAATCCAGCGTATGACGACATGATCGCCATTCACCAATACCGGATGCACGCAGGTAGATGTTACTGACTTGGCGCGTGACATGACGGCATGTTCTGCGTCCACATGCGCCGCACGGCCTATCCTGGGCTTGGCCTGGTTTTCCTGCATGCTGGAATTTTCGGTATAAAACTCTTCACATGCTGTGGCATGTTCGTTTGCTTCTACCTTGGCGATAAAACGTTTTAATGTGTCTTGACTGGGCATGGATTCGTTCTCAGAGAGATACAACTAGGCTGAACTAATAGCAACGTGAAATTGATTCTGCTACGCATACCGGTTTATCCTGGCCTTCGCGTTCTATCGTGACTTCCCAGGTGAATTGCGCGCCATCTTTGATGTCTTCAATTTCCAGCAGTTTCAAACGGGCGCGTACCCGGCTGCCGACAGGAACAGGGGAGGGGAAGCGTACCTTGTTGAGTCCATAATTGACGCCCATTTTGACGTAAGTGAGCTTGATGGCATTGGCAACCAGCATGGGCAGCAAGGACAAAGTCAAAAAGCCATGCGCAATCGGCCCACCAAAAGGAGATTCACGTTTGGCTCTTTCTACATCAATATGTATCCATTGATGGTCGCCGGTGGCATCGGCAAAAGTGTTCACCCTTTCCTGACTGATTTCTACCCATTCTGACTGGGCAACTTCCTGGTCTATCAATTCTTTTAATTCAGCAAGGCTATTAAATTCTCTCATCATGTTTCCTTGTTTTTGTTTTAATCAGTCAGGGCGGCGGCCAAACATGCCCATGCCGGTAATCGTGCAGACCAGCTTGCCTTCCTGGTTATGCGCTTTCCATAATGTATTGATGACACCCCGGTCTGGCTTTGAGGTAGAGAGTTTGCTGCCGGTGGTTTCGGCTGTGACAGTCAGGGTGTCGCCAGGGCGCACTGGCAGTATCCAGCGTATTTCATCAACGCCTGGTGAGCCCATGCTGCTTGAATTGGCCAGGAAGCCATCCACCACCATGCGCATGATCATGCCGCAGGTATGCCAGCCGCTGGCGATGACGCCTCCAAAGATGGAATGGCTTGCCGCTTCTTTATCGACGTGAAAAGATTGTGGGTCGAATTGCCTGGCGAATGTGATGATTTCTTCTTCAGTGACTACACGTTGCCCCAGCTCTATGACTGTGCCGGGAACAAAGTCTTCAAAATACCAGCGATCTGTTTTGATACTCATAGTGTGTCCTTGTTGTTTCCTTATTGTTTCAAAAGGCAAAAAAAATCCCGAACACAGTCGGGATTTTTCTACAGCATTCAGGCTGCGCTTTTGAAGCCGGGTTGTGCGACAAATCTGGCGAGGTGATGATCAGTGTCACCCAATGACAACTCTATCGTGGTCAGGCGCTTGAACATGTGGGCTACCGGCAGTTCATTCGTGACACCCATGCCACCATGCAATTGCACGGCTTGCTGGCCTATGTATTTGGCAGCCTGACCTATCCTGGCCTTGGCTGCAGATACTGTACGGCGGCGCTCTTCCACATTATCAGAGGCGATTTTGACAGCAGCCAGTGTCGCCATGGAGCGGGCTTGTTCCATTTCCATGAACATTTCTGCCATGCGATGTTGCAAGACCTGGAATTTGCCGATAGGTACGCCAAATTGCTGGCGGGTTTTCAGATAATCCAGGGTAGCTGCGGTAATTGCTTCCATGATGCCTATGGATTCTGCACACAGCAGGGTAACACCATAATCTGCCACCGCATCCAGCAATTCCCAACCGCCATCCACTATACTTAATAGTGCATCTGCACCGACTTGTACCTTGCTAAAGGTAATATCAGCAGCACGATAACCATCGATAGTGCGGTAATCGCGACGGCTGATGCCTTCTGCATTGGCATCAACGATAAACAGGCTGATGCCATTTGTATCGCGCTGCGCTCCACTGCTGCGTGCTGAGACGATCAGTTTATCTGCCTGGGCACCATGCAGTACCACAGTCTTGCTGCCATTGAGTACAAAACCTTCACCACTCTTGCTGGCAGTGGTGGCAATATCAAACAGGTCGTGACGTGATTGTCTTTCGCCCAGTGCGTTCGCCAGCTTGATTTCACCACAAGCGATCTGCTCCAGTACATCCGTATGTTTGCCAGATTTTTTTAAAAACTCTGCGCCCATGACAGTGGCAAAGTAGGGCTCGATAACAATGCCCCGCCCCAGCTCCTGCATGATGACCAGCATGTCGATGGCAGAACCATTGAAGCCACCTTGCTCTTCCGGTACAGGCAAGGCCAGTGCGCCCAGTTCTGTGAGGCCAGCCCAAGCCTTTGCAGATACACCTTCAGCCGATTCTATAATTTGTTTACGTTGTTCAAAGCCATAATCTTTTTCTACCCAGCGACGTAAGGCATCAGCAAACTGTGTTTGTTCTTGTGTTAAGTTGAAATCCATTTTGCTCTCCTCACAGACCCAGGATCATCTGGGTGATGATGTTTTTTTGAATTTCGTTAGAACCACCATAAATGGAAGTCTTGCGGAAATTGAAGTAATACGGTGCCAAAGGTGCAGCATCATCGTCACCGACTATGCTGTGTTCAGTCTCACCTTCCAGGAAGGCCGGATCAAATGGCAGACCGTAAGGGCCAACTGCTTCTACCATCAACTCCGTCAGCCTTTGCTGGATTTCCGTACCCTTGATCTTGAGCAGTGATGCTTCCGGGCCAGGACGACCACTGTCCTGAGAAATAACGCGCAGGACTGTAATTTCCAGCGCCATCAATTCCACTTCCAGACTGGCGACCTTGCTGGCATAGACGGCATCGTCAATCAGCGGCAGGCCATTCTTTTGATGTTTGGCAGCTATGCGCTTGAGGAACTGCAATTCACGTTTGGCACGGCCTACGGCAGCGATATTCGTGCGCTCATGGCCGAGCAGGTATTTGGCATAGGTCCATCCCTTGTTCTCTTCGCCTATCAGGTTCTCTACAGGGACTTTGACATTGTCGAAAAAGACTTCATTTACTTCATGCTCTTCGTCGAGCATGATAATCGGGCGCACTGTAATGCCCGGCGTTTTCATATCGATCAGCAGGAAAGAGATGCCTTCCTGTTTGCGTACACCAGTGTCAGTGCGCACCAGGCAAAAGATCATATCGGCGTGCTGGGCCAGGGTGGTCCAGGTTTTCTGGCCATTGACGATGTAATGGTCACCATCGCGCTCGGCGCGAGTTTTCAGCGACGCAAGGTCAGAACCTGAGCCTGGTTCTGAGTAACCCTGGCACCACCAGTCTTCGCAGCTCAATATGCGCGGCAGGTAGTAGTCTTTTTGTGCCTGGTTGCCAAATGCCATGATGACGGGGGCCACCATATTCACGCCAAAAGGCAAGATGGCTGGTGTGCCAGCGCGGGCGCATTCTTCTTCAAAGATATGGCGTTGGGTGGCTGTCCAGCCTGTGCCGCCGTATTCTGCTGGCCAGCCTGTGGCTACCCAGCCTTGTTTGGCGAGTATTTTGTGCCAGCGAACAAAGTCTTCTCTGGACAGGCGTTTATGATTCAATACTTTTTGTTGCAGGTCTTGTGGAAGATTGGCTTCCAGATAGTTGCGTACCTGATCCCGGAAGGCAAGGTCTTCTGCCGTATAGTTCAAATCCATGTTGTCTCCTGTTTATAATGGCCGCCGCAAGCTATTAAAGAAAAAAGGCAGAAAAAAGCACGACCGTTCAAAACTAATTGTACATCGGATTTTGGAAATGGTGATAGTCGTGTTTTGCCGACAAATGATGATTGATTTTTAAGCTATTTTCATTGTGCAAACAATATCGGGCTGAACTAGAGAATATAAAAATAATTCTTGGGCACATAGGTTCTTTGACCTGCCCAGATTTAACAGGGCTGGCCCGGACTAGTCAGAAAATTCTACTGCACCTGTACGATGAACTGGCTACGCAAATCTTGCACCATTTTTTTGATGGTGGCTTGCATGGCCTGATGGTCCTTGGGTGTGCATACACGGCTGCCTTCCTTGCCGCTTTTAAATGTGCGTTTGATGATTACCTGTTTGTCGTTGTGGGTATATTTTGCCTGATACTCAAAAAAGGCAGTATGCACATCGACATCCTTGGGGACATACAGGATTTTTGCTTGCGCAGGGAATTGATAGACTGCTTCTTCGACGATATTGTTTTCCGGGCATACGAAATCTTGTGTTCGTTCTACTTCAGCGGTCAAGCCATAAATGTTATTGGCCATACCGGCATACAAACTGCTATTGGTGGCTATGCCAACTGTGCCGGGTAAATACGTCCAGTTATCGACTTCACCTTTTAGTTTGAATTCATATTGGTCTTCGTTTGCCTTCAGGTCACCCAGTTCCACCGTGCCGCTGCCGGTCATGCCATAGCCTTTCAGTATGTTTTCGACGGCGAGTTCCCGATCGTTGATGCGCCAGTTACTTTGTTCGTAGCGTGTGACCTCGGCCAACTGGCCTGCATCCTTGCGCGTAAATTCAAACTGGGCTGCACCTGTGGTCGTGATATTGACTTTGTAGGTGTTATTGGTTTTGAAGAATTCCGTTGCAGGGGTTTTGCCAATTTCTCCGGTCTTGGTCAATATTGCAGGTTTGTCCCACACTGAAGCAGGTAAATAGCCATGATTGACGTTGATGGCAGTTGAATCAAGATAAAGGTTCAGACTGGGGATATAGGTAATGGCATGGTTGAGCTGACCCAGGCTGGCAACAGGTGATAGTTTAAAGGAGTCGCCAGAATTGATCAGCACTGGGGTGCTGTCAATTCCTGCGGTGGCCAACATGGCCTCCATCAGACTGGTGTGGTCTTTGCAATCACCATACAGGTTGTCCAGGATTTCATCTGCATTGTGCGGCACCAGCCCACCGTTGCCGATGTACACGGCCACATATCGAATATTCTTTCTTACCCAGTCATAAATGGCATAGGCCTTGTCACGTGGATTGCTCAGGCCTTTTATTATTTCTGTGGTTTTTGCCTTTATTTTTGCATTCGCCTCTGTCGTCAGGGCTGCTGTCTGGTAATAGGCTTTGCCCAGACTGGCATAATCCGTAAAAGTGGAAACCACCAGTTGCTTTCCATAATCTGCATAATTGACTGAAGATGCTTCTATGCGTGGATTGTCTGAGGGAAGATAATCCCAGCGATACATGGTACGACCATTTTTTGTGACGGGAGATGTGGCGGCAAAACCATTTGCCTGGCTATGCAAGAGCATCTCGGCAGGCATATCATAATTGATGGTTAGCTGTTTTGTCGGAACATAACGGCCAGCTGTGTAATCGCTGAACTGGCCAGGGAACATTGCCGTTTTGCGTATTTTGCGGTGCCTTGAGTAAATCTTGTCGCCGACAGCCACTTCGGGGTAAATTGCCACCTTGACTTGCATGTCCTGAAACATGGGTGCACCACTGTATGCAGGCTCTTGCTGTAACTTTATCTGCTCTGGCTTGACATGGACTTTGCGCCCGTCAGGTTTTTCTATGTAGGCCTCCAGTAACTCCAGGGTCTCCAGGCTTTGATTAAAGTGCCACTGCCGCTGTGACTCTGATTCCACTGCACGTTCTTCGTTGATCTGTATGCAGGACTCAATGGTTTCGGTATAGCTACCGTCCTTGTTGACGACGATGGATTGTATTTCTTTCAGGATGGTGATTGATCTGTCCGTTCCATTGTCTTTAGCTGCGACTGAGGTACTGGCGAAAGTGAAAATGCAGGAAAAAACGATCAGATATTTTTTCATAAACAGGTATTTTTTTTTGGTATTGTTTGTCGTCAAATTGGAGGCTACTGCTCATTCTGACAACTTTTCTGTTCGAATGTTCAATTAAATTGCATGGGCAAAAAGGTGATTCCATGCATTGCCACGATCTGTCCCTTAGCCTGGAAGCTAAAACGTTCATAGACCGGGATGGCATTCAGGGAGGAATTGACCGTGAAACTGGTGCCATGGCCTTGCGTAGTAGCATAGCGATGAGCGCGTTGCCACAAGGCGGTAGCTAGCTTTTGCCTCTGAAATGCAGGATTGACAAACAAGTGAAACAGATGACCAAGGTCGCGCATGGCAATGAATCCGGCCAGCATCCCGCCCTGTATTGCAAGGATAAAGTGGTAGCGGCTATCTGCAAGATACGTTCGCTCTGCCGCCTCTGACACCGACTGATGAAATACTTCGGCACCGCTACCATCAGAGTTGATACAAAAGTCTTTGGCAAACAGCAGGATCAAGTCGCTGACGATCTTTGCGTCTGCAGTCAAACCAGCCCGGAAATGTAAATCAGTGCTGATTTCATTACCGGACTGTTCGCTTTTATGCATTGACCTGTCTTTGAGCGCCATAACGAACCATCAAGCCATGCGAATTGCATCAGTGGAAGTGGGTAGCGCCTGGTGTTGGTGCATCATCTGGCATCTCAGTGTGTACCAGGTCGCTGTCACGATCTGCAAACAGTGGCGTACCACAATCATCGCAGAATTCCATGGCAAAAATTTCTTCCAATTGAATGATGTCGGTGACGCCGCATTCTTGCAAGATGCCTGGGATTTCACCTGCAAGCTGCTCGTTTTCATCCAGATTGACGGCAATGATCTGGTCCTCTGCCTGGTACAGAGGCCAGACCACGCCATAGATCACTTCTGGCGCATCACGCAGGCAAAAACTGATGCGGTATTCATCGATTTGCCCTGGATTTTCCTGCTCGCCAAAAGACGCAATGATGACAGTGAACTGGTCAGCTTCTTTGCTCAGGGTTTGGGAGAGATAGAACATGGCAGAGCGTATGGTTGCTGGGCGTATCCTGATATCTGCTTCACGGCAAGCCGTGTAGTAGGATTCGGGTAATAAAAGTTCTATGCCACATCCGGGTAGCAGGCGTTTAATGCTCGCATCTGTCTGTAGCTGCCATTGCAGCAAGGCATCACTTTTGGCCTGTGCGCAATCATAAGGCGCATCTATGGTTTGCCATTGGAAGAGTGGGGCTCCTTTTTTGACTACCAGGACCCCAAGTACATAGCGTATGTCAGCCAGAAAAGGAATGGTGGGCGCGCGCTCGGCTTCTGCTGGCGCCGGCATATTTTTTAACAAGGCCAGACTGTGGCGCTCCAGCAAGGCATAGGTTTCTACATGGCTACGCGGCAATTGATCTATCGAGTACAAGCTGGGCAGCAGGCGCAGTTGAGCCTCATCAGCCAACAAATGGGCATTCAATTGCGTGTGCAGTACGCTCAGTGCTTCTGTGGGTACACTGCCCGAGGCAATTTCAAAACGCGTCCATGCCAGTATGGGGGCGGCAATCAGCAAGCTGGTATAAGTCTGCCCATCATGTTCAAACTGAGCGCAGGTGCTGACTGATTCCAGTGTTTCAGTGAGTACCTCATAACCATTGGGGTGGGTCTGGAACAAATGTTCAGTCGCTGCCTCCAGCACGTCCTGGTGATGTTGCCTGAGGCTTTTTGTCACTAGTGCATCCAGTTTGGCTTGCCAGTCCAGGTCCTCCACCCGGCTGGCAGATTGTGCAACTGCAAGCGCAAGATTGGCGACGCGCTGGCTTTCAGCGGCGAGTTTAAGGCGGTTTCTTTTTATAGGGCGACGCATACTGAAATAGTGTTGAGAGGTAAAGCCCATTGTAACGGCAATTGGCTTTACCCCCGGTGAATGGGTTTATTTCTTTGCGTACTGTGTTTTTCCAAACAAAACTTCTCTTGCCTTGTCATTGTCGAGTGGCTTGCGCAAGTCTGCCAACACTTGCACGCCACGCTGTACTGCAGGGCGTTGGCTGATGGCATCAAACCAGCGTTTAGCATTCGGGAATTCTGCCCAGTCTACACCCTGATTGGCGAATGAACGTGTCCATGGGTAGGTGGCGATATCAGCGATGCCATATTCCTCTCCTGCCAGGTAAGTAGTTTTCTCCAACTGTTTATCGATAACACCGTAGATGCGCTTGGTTTCATTGGTATAGCGGTCAACGGCATACGCTATCTTTTCGGGAGCATACATCCGGAAATGATGGGCCTGACCCAACATAGGGCCAACACTGCCCATCTGGAACATCAGCCATTGCAGCTCATTGTATTTTTCCCTGTCGGTTTTTCCAAGGAATAAGCCAGTTTTACCAGCCAGATAAATCAGGATCGCACCAGATTCAAACAGGGCGATAGGTTTGCCATCGGGGCCATCGGCGTCGACGATGGCAGGTATTTTGTTGTTAGGTGAAATCGCCAGGAAATCAGCTTTGAATTGATCGCCAGCGCCAATATCAACTGGAATGGCGCGGTAAGGCAAGCCGCATTCTTCCAGCATGATGTGTACTTTGTGTCCGTTTGGTGTCGGCCAGGAATAAACGTCTATCATTGCTTCCCTCTTTAATGGGTTGATGAAAACAGCAAGTATCCATTATGCATAGATTCATGCGTTTGCGCTTTAATCCAAAATAAAAGTGCTACACCCGCATCTGACATGTTGCATCAACGGCTTTCTACTTCGGTTGTATACTCACCACTCGCCAAGCATAAACACAACATGAAAAAAACTGCACTGTCGTCTTTATTTGCCCTGCATATTGCGGTATTTTTATTTGGTACTGCGGGCGTGCTTGGCAAGTCGCTGACGGTCAGCTCTTTATTGCTGGTGTTCGGACGCACTTTGTTTGCCGCTTTGTGCCTTATACCTGTGCTGGCGTATCAGCGACAATTGCATTTTCGCGATATCTCAAAGAGTGTTGTCCTTTGTGGTTTTTTGCTGGCTGTACACTGGCTGACTTTTTTTGCCTCACTCAATTTTGCGCCAGTTGCTTTTGGCTTGATGGGCTTTGCCAGCTTTCCTTTATTTGTGGCATTGCTGGAACCCTGGTTTTTTAAAGAGCCGAGGCAGACACATGACGCCTGGGCCGCCATATTTGTAGTCGTCGGTATGGTAGTTATGGTCAGCGCCACATCATGGGGTGATGGGGCTATTTATGCTTTAGGCTTGGGTATATTATCCGGCTTTAGTTTCGCCTTGTTGGCAATGGTGAATCGCTGGCAGGGTGGGCATATTCCCCCATTTAAACTGGCGTTTTTGCAAAATGGTGTGGCAGCTATTTTGCTTTTGCCTTTGATATTAGTGACAGGTGATCTGGCAGGCAACAGCGCACAAACCTGGTCGGGATTGATTTTGCTGGGTGCAGTGTTTACAGCCTTATCCCATGGTTTGTTCATGTTCAGCCTGCGTTATTTATCCACCAGTTTCGCCAGCATCGTGACTTCGCTGGAGCCGGTGTATGGCATGTTGCTGGCATTCCTGTTTTTACAAGAAATGCCTGGCATGCGTGAATTTGCTGGTGCTTTCATCATACTAGCGGCTACTGCTTACGCCAGTTATCAGCATCAAGTGCACTAGCTTATTCTTGCTGCTAGCTTTCCATTCAACCTTTCCGTTTGTATCTTTTTAGCACTTATTTTAATTGCGTCATGAAGTAGATAAAATAATCTAGACAAAATTATCTAGACCATATAATCTACATCTTAATCAATTATCTACGAGAGCAAGATATGGGCAAAATCATTTCACGTAAACCGACGACAGCAGAGTTGGATTTGTTGCGTCTGATGTGGCAATTGGGGCCATCAACTGTCAAGGATGTACATCAGGCAGCGGTGCAAGACAGGCCCGAACTATCTTATGCAACCGTATTGCGGCTCATGCAGGTCATGCATACCAAAGGTTTGCTTAGCAGGGATGAAACCCAGCGCTCACATGTGTATGCCGCAGCGCAGGCACAAGATTCCCTGCAAACCAATCTGCTGAAAGATTTGATCCATAAGGCTTTTTCAGGATCAGCCAAAGACTTGGTCATGGCAGCTTTGCGTGGCCATGTCAGTAAAGAAGAACGGGAAGAAATTCAAAAATTGCTGAATGAGGACAAAAAATGAGCCAATTTTTTCAACAAGCTGTCAATGCGCTTGGTTGGGCATTATTGCATTTTGTCTGGCAAGGCCTGCTGATCGCGCTGCTATTGGCTGTGTTGTTGAATTTTATAGCGTCCGCTCACGCCAGGACACGTTATGCCACTGCGTATATTGCCCTGATTACTTGTATCTGTCTTCCAGTCAAAGAGTTTTTCTTCAGGATGAGTGAAAAATACGCGGGTAAAGAGGTGTCGGCATTGAGTGAAATACCGATTCAACTTGGGCTTGATACCACATCAATCTGGCTTGATTTCATGACTTGGCTGGACGTGCATATGAACGATATTGTAGTCGCATGGATGATATGCGTCGCAGTTCTGGCTATACGCATGTGTATGGGCTTGCTTTGGTTAGCTGCTTATACCCAGCCCAATCGCAGCAAACCTGACCCATTCTGGCAGGCGCGTATCGATCAGATGAGCCATAAATTTCATATCCGCAGACGGGTGATATTCAGGGTAGTCGAAAATTTGGATTGCCCTGTCACGGCAGGTATAGTCCGCCCCATGATTTTGTTGCCAGCGGCAATGCTGACCGGCATGCCAGTTGATTTGCTGGAAATGCTGCTGGCCCATGAAATGGGTCATATCAAGCGTCATGATTATTTATTGAACCTGATTCAGACTGCGATAGAAACACTGCTGTTTTACCACCCGGCAGTGTGGTGGATATCAAAGCAAATCCGTAGTGAGAGAGAAGAAATTGCGGATGAAATAGCCGCAAGGGTTACAGGTGAACCACGACGTCTCGCTCTTGCACTTTCTGAATTGGCCAACTTCCAATTCACAACACCCCAACTAGCCCAGGCGGCGCATGGAGGAAATCTTATGTCTCGTATTAAACGTTTGCTTCAACCTGAAGTTAAAAATGCCAGTGCTCGCGGTATCCTCGGCTTGCTTGGTGTGGCGGCAACGACGGTGGTGTATGCAGGCCAGGCTTTGACTTCCTCGTCTGATGCGATTGTTGCAGAAGTGGCGACGAATATTCAATCAGCTGCAAACATACAGTTGTCACAGCAGGTCAATGTGCAATACCTGCTGCAGGAAAAAATGGGCAATCCGGTTTTTGTTTCTTCTTCAAAGCAAGAAATCAAACTGGCTCTACTGCAACCCAAGCCAAAGACTATAAGCAAGATACCGGCGACCGCTGTTCCTGAGACTGAAAGTCAGGATGCTCCAGCCGATAAAAGCGCGGACGCAGCACAAGAACTAAGCAAGCCTGATACTGAAAAAACGCCGGAGCCGGAAAAACCCAAACAAATTGATGCAGCTATTGCCAAGCCAAAATTTTCATATGATTTTTCAGCCTGTTATCCGGCATACCCGCGTAGTTCTTTAAGGAACAACGAAAGCGGCGCGACCTCCCTGCTTTTCAAGGTAGGTACAGACGGAATCATTGATAGCGTAAAAGTGGCTAGTTCCAGTGGTTTTTTTAATCTGGATAATGCGGCAGCACAGGCTTTTCAGGGGTGCAAGGTAAAGCCAATGCAAGTAGACGGAGCGGCTGTCGCAAAAAATGTAAAAATCCAATTTATTTGGCAGATTAAAAAATGAGAATTTTTTGCTCTCAGTTTGCACACGCTTGTAATTGAGCTGCCTATTAAAATATTTTGGGATGATATCAAATGAATGAGTTGCTACCAGTCGTCGTCAATGCCTTGGGGCGGGCTTTATTGCATTCTATCTGGCAAGGAAGCCTTGTTGCATTGGGTTTGGCTTTATTCCTGAGTTTAATTGGTAGTAATCATATCAGAGCGCGTTATCTGGCCAGTTATTTGGCTTTGATAGTCTGCATGGGACTCTTTGTCAACGAATTCTGCTTGCGTGTTTTTACTCCTTTCGCTGAGAAGATTGTTCCGACTCTGAATCAAACCATCACCAGTCAGGTGTGGGTATCGAATGACTTGTTAAGTCTGTCTTCGTGGCTGGAAACACGCATGGAGATGATCGTCATCGTATGGTTGAGTTGCGTAATTTTGCTAGCTTTGCGCATGTGTGCAGGTTTGCTATGGATAGATAGTTATACGCAGCGCAATCGTAGCATGGCTCATCCTTTGTGGCAGGCACGAGTCAACCGCATGGCTGAACAGTTTCAAATCCAGGGCAAAGTCTTACTCAGGGTGGTCGATGATTTACACAGCCCTTTGGCCGTCGGCGTTCTTCGCCCGATGATTTTGATACCAGGAGCAATGTTGACGGGTATGCCAACTGATTTACTGGAAATGTTATTGGCGCACGAAATGGCACATATCAAACGGCATGACTATTTACTGAATCTGATTCAATCGCTCATAGAAATGATTTTGTTTTACCACCCTGCAGTTTGGTGGATATCGAGACAGATTCGTAATAACAGAGAAGAAATTGCGGATGATCTAGCCGCAAGAGTCACAGGCGAACCGCGGCGTCTTGCTCTTGCACTTTCTGAATTGGCCAACTTCCAATTCATAACCCCTCAACTGGCCCAGGCGGCCCATGGAGGAAATCTTATGTCCCGTATCAAACGTCTTGTCAAACCTGAAGTAAGAACCGCGAACTGGAAGGCGACATTTTTTATTCTTGGCCTGGTATCAAGTTCCTTGACCTTGTTTGCTCATGCCAATGTCTCATCTGCAAATGGTGCAAAAGAAACTGGCACTGCAAAAGAGGCTAGTGCTGCAAAACAGCTTTACAGGGATGATGAAAAGAAAGGTGACAAAAAGCCCGTCATCGATTTTGCCAAATGCCGTCCCATGTATCCGAGAGAATCTCTGAATAAAAAAGAGTCCGGGCGGGTGCAGATGTCAGTGCTAATTGGGGCAGATGGCGACATACTGAATGCCAAAGTAGATCGTTCCTCTGGCCATCGGATGTTGGATAATGCGGTAGTAGATGCATTGAAAACCTGCAAGGAAAAAGCGACACCAGGCAAAATCAATGGTGAGTATGCGCAAATCTGGACAAAAGTGCAGTTTGTCTGGAAATTGGAGTAAGCATGCTTTGCCGGTGGTAGCTGGTCTGCCACCGGCTTTTACCCAGGATAATGAATATCACAGTGAGTATCGATGAATTTACGCTATTTCATATTTTTTATTGTCGCACTTGTTTCAGCAGGTGTGCAAGCGGGTACGTTGCCAACTTATCCCTTCATCCACGTCAATGGAAGTGCCACCATTACTTTACCTGCCAACATTGCCGAAATGGATTTTGAACTGACATCTTTCGAGGCCAGTGCAGATGAAACGCTGACACTGTTAAATGTACAATCCAGTGAAGTGCTGGAATTTTTGTCAGGCCATCAGATTATCGCTGCAGATATTGAAGCGCATGACACCAGGAAATTAGTCAGCGCGAACGAGATGCAGGCAAACGACCAGCGCCTGCAACGTCATCGCCTGATCAGAACTTTCCATGTCTACGTCAAAAATCTGGAGCAATGGAATGCCATGACGCAATACCTGCTTTTCAGGCCGTATCTGGGTAATTTTTCGGTGCGGTTTGGGCGTACAGACTATACGGAAATTGAGCACCAACTGACATCTAAAGCGGCAGAAAATGCCAGGGACAGGGCCAGAGAATTGGCCGCTGGCTTCGCTGTAAAACTGCTGGGGCCAACGGCAGTTTCAGAGCAGGCTTTGAGCCGGATAGACAGTGAACTAGGGTTGGATGGAGCCAGGCTCGTGCAAAATAACGCCGGGTCAAGTGTCAATGCGGGCGACAAACCTACCATGAACGATCTGTCACTGCCTGGCGCATTGATGTACAAAAAATCTGTTAATGTGATTTATCGTACCAAATAAAATCAGATGATAGTCTCGTGCGCAATTCATGTTGTTATCGAATTGCGCACAAAGTCAATCTGGTCTTGATTGCTTAAGAACGGGTAATCGGCAAGCCCAGATCTTCAGTCAGGCTGATGTACTTTGCCAGTTCCAGTTTTGCAATCGCATTTCTGTGTACTTCATCCGGGCCATCTGCCAGGCGTAAAGTGCGATTGCCAGCCCATTGCGCCGCCAGCGGGAAATCGCCAGAAACACCGCCAGCACCATGGGCCTGTATGGCCCAGTCCAGCACTTGCTGGGTGACATTCGGTGCCAATACCTTGATCATGGCAATTTCTGCCTGTGCATGCTTGTTGCCGACCGTATCCATCATGTACGCAGCCTTCAGCGTTAACAGGCGCGTTGTATCGATTTGTATGCGTGATTCGGCAATACGTTCGCGCCAGATGCTTTGCTCGGAAATTTTCTTGCCAAAGGCAGTGCGGCTGTTCAGGCGCTTGCACATCAATTCCAGCGCGCGTTCTGCGACACCTATGGCACGCATGCAGTGATGGATGCGGCCAGGGCCAAGACGGCCTTGGGCAATTTCAAAACCACGGCCTTCACCTAAAAGGATATTTGATGTCGGCACACGTACGTTTTCAAACAGGATTTCACAATGACCATGTGGTGCGTCATCATAACCAAACACAGGAAGAGGGCGGACCACGGTAATGCCGGGAGTTTTGGCATCCACCAGTATCATCGATTGTTGTGAGTGGCGCGCAGCGTTGAAATCAGTCTTTCCCATCAATATATAAACGGCACAACGTGGGTCACCAGCACCGGATATCCACCATTTGTGGCCATTGATGACGTAGTCATCGCCATCGCGGTCTATGCGTGTTTCTATATTGGTAGCGTCAGATGAGGCAACCCCAGGTTCTGTCATGGCAAAGGCAGAGCGGATTTCGCCGCGTAACAAAGGTTCCAGCCATTGCTTCTTATGTTCTTCACTGCCATAGCGTTCTATGGTTTCCATATTGCCGGTGTCAGGTGCCGAGCAATTGAATACTTCTGGTGCCCAGCTTACACGCCCCATGATTTCGCACAGAGGTGCGTAATCGAGGTTCGACAAGCCTTCTGGCGCACGTACTGATTTTGGCAGGAATAAATTCCACAAACCTTGCGCACGTGCTTTCGGTTTTAAATCTTCAATGATCTGGGTGGCGATCCAGCGATTGCCTTTTTCAAGGCCATTGCGGTCAATTTCTTCCTTGTAGGCTTTTTCATTGGGATAAATATGCTCATCCATGAAACGCAAGAGCCGGCCTTGCAAGTCTTTACAGCGATCTGAGTATTCGAATTCCATGATGTCTCCAATGATATTGTCGTTTTTGCGCTGCTTTGGAACTGAGAGAATGTGCTGTCTGAATAAATGATTACTTTTTAGCGTAGCTCCAGCCCAGTTCAGCCATGGGGCGAGCCGCTTCGCCAGATTTCTTGGCCTGGGCGCTGGACGCTGTGCCATCAACATAGCGTTTCATGATGCCTTGCAAAATCCCGGCCATACGGAACAGGTTATAAGCCAGGTAGAAATTGAAATCTTCCTGACGTATGGTTTTACCTGTGCGTTCGCAATATTTGGCAATGTATTCCTGCTCATTGGGGATGCCCAATTCCTTGTGATCAAGACCGGCAATGCCACGGAACTGGCCAGGCGTAACATGCCAGCTCATGCAGTGGTAAGAGAAATCAGCCAGTGGATGACCGAGTGTTGACAGTTCCCAATCCAGTATCGCCATGATGCGTGGCTCAGTCGGGTGGAACATCATATTGTCGAGACGGTAATCGCCGTGCACGATGCTGGTGTCGTCACCAGGCGGAATATTGTGTGGCAGCCAGGCTATCAGATTATCCATGGCTTCTATTTTTTCAGTCTCGGAAGCGCGATATTGCTTGGTCCAGCGGTCTATCTGGCGGGCAAAATAATTGCCAGGTTTGCCATAGTCGGCCAGACCGATGGCGGCATAATCAATGGTATGCAATTGCGCGATGACGCGATTCATTTCGTCGTAGATTTCGCCGCGCTGAGCGGGCGTCATACCGGGCAGCGATTGATCCCATAGCACACGGCCATCGACAAATTCCATGATGTAGAAGGCGCGGCCTATAACATCCTCATCCGCACACAAGGCATATTGGCGCGCTGCCGGGAAGCCTGCCTTGTTCAAGGCATTCATGACCTTGAATTCACGTTCTATGGCATGGGCAGAAGGCAGCAGTTTCGCGACTGGGCCAGGTTTGGCGCGCATAACATAACGCTGATCACCCGCACTGAGTTTGAAAGTCGGGTTGGACTGCCCCCCCTTGAATTGCTCGACCACCAGCTTGTCTGCCAGCGTAGCGTCAAAACCTTCCACATGCTGACGCATATAGTCTGCCAATGCCGCTACATCAAATTTCTGGCGTTCGGCTACTGGCATGGTGCCCATGAATTCTTCAAACATCGGTGTCTCCCAATTGTTTCAGTTTTTGTATGATCTTACTCCTGGCACAGGTGGATGTGCTGGATGAGCTGAAACTATTCTAACTCAAATAATAGAACGTTCGTACTATTTATTGTTTGCTTATGATATTTGCTCATTTTTTGAATGACTGCATTGTTGAAAGTTAGCGAGCTGTCCAGTTGAACGTAGAGAGCCGGTCATGTGCGCACCGTTGCTTTGAGCCTCACGCCTTACTCTGATGTCCTGCCTTCCACTTCCATTACTACAATCTATTAGTTATCCTAGGCGTGTTTTTGACGATACGCGCTGTATAAGAAAACGCGACTTTTTAGTAGCTTGTTGCTGTGCCTGGTTCAATGCCGCAGACTTGTATTTCCTCTATAACTTTGCCATACAAGGAAATATACATGCTCAAACATATCCTCGTCAGCCTCGCCATCTTGTTATTCACTTCTATGCCAGTGGCCGCAGCGCCTGGCTATGTGATTATTGATGCCAGAAAACCTAATGTGACAGTGTATACCTCAACACCCAAGTCCTTGTCTGAAGCTGAGCTCGATAAGGTAAGGGCTGCAGTGCGCCCGCAAGCTGGCGTCAGCATGGAAGCATGGGATACCTTCAAAAACAATTTGAATCTATATGTAGAAGCCAGGATACAGAAGAATGACTATCCCGAGCTGCGTACCAAGGAAGGATTGATGGCCTTTCTTGAAAAGTATGAAGGCATGCCCTTAGGTCTGGCATGGAACGGTGGTATCGCTTTTACTTACAACGACTACGCGTATACGCAAAAAACTTACCAGACCTATTTGGAAAAGCCGGATTCTGTGACGAGAATAAGCGACAGGAAACGTGACCCTGTTCATCCGGCTAATCACTTTGGGCCGTTGTTGTCGAATCTGTTCGATTAGAACAGTGGCTTATTCATTGCAATATCTTTTGCTCAGAGTCGGGGGCTTAGTGCAGCCTGATAGCGTACGTGCATGGGGTGCACGGCGGCTGAGGTTCGAATTCCCTCACCCTGATCAGTTGAATGGAGCCTTAAATTCGTGCTGGACATCTTCAGAGTTGTGCATTGAGATTATTTTCAGTATAGAAAGAGCCTGCAATTTTTTAATTGCAGGCTCTTTCTATTTTATCTTCAACAATTTCCTGGTAGGGTAAGTCTTAGAGCAAACTATATGTTCAAAGCAGATTTAACACCCCATCCAGCCCGACAAAATTCAGGGCCACATCTGCCTGTGCACGCACCACAGGCTTGGCCCTGAATGCGACTGACAAGCCAGAAATTTTCATCATCTTCAAGTCATTCGCGCCGTCACCCATGACGATGGCCTGGCTGGTGGAAATGTCCATCTCAGCACAGACGCGTTCCACGGTTCTCTGTTTTTCGTCGGCGTCAACGATAGTGCCTATGACTTTGCCAGTCAATTTGCCGTCTTGGATTTCAAGTACATTGGAGTGGGTGTAGTCCAGATTCAGGCGTGATTTCATGCGGTCGGTGAAGAAAGTAAAACCACCGGATACCAGCAAGGTCTTGAGGCCAGCTTGCTGTATGGTCTTCAGCATCTGGTCTGCGCCCAGGGATAATTGCAGGCGTTCGTCATATACGCGTTGCAGGGCGCTGGCATCCAGGCCTTTGAGCAGGGCGACGCGGCGGATCAGGCTTTCCTGAAATTCCAGCTCGCCGCGCATGGCTGCTTCGGTGATTTTTGCTACCTGCGGTTTCAGGCCCTGCATGTCAGCGATTTCATCGATGCATTCTATGGTGATCAGGGTTGAATCCATGTCCATGGCGACCAGTTTGAAATCGGCCAGAGCAAGATGCTGATCCAGAGCCGTGACATCCAGTTGGGCAGCGAAGCAGCGTTCGCGTATCGCGCTCAAAGCCTGTTCATCACATTCTGCATCGTCCAGGCGCACTGCCTGGGCATTCAATTGCACCAGTTTTGCTCTGGTCTGGCTGGCGATATCTTGAACGAGTGCTGCGTTATTGCTGAGTGTGTTGTTCAGGCCTTGTATGGTCAAATGCATTGTCTTCTCTTTTTATTCAATTATTTATTCGATTATTTAGTGCAGTGCCTTGATGGTAGCCTTGATCTGGGCTACGCGGCTGGCGAGGTCGGGCATGGCTGCTGTGATGCGCAACTTGTCCTGGCCATTGAGTTTGATGTGCTTGTTCTTTTGCACCAGTTCTATGATGCGCATGCCGTCTATCGGCGGCTTGGGTTCAAACTGCAGGGTCGCGGCTTCGCTATGTGCGTCAATCTTGATAATGCCCAGTGGCTTGGCGGCAACGCGCAGTCTATGTGTTTCCAGCAGCGATTTTACAGGTTCTGGCAGTTTGCCAAAGCGGTCTATCATTTCTTCCTGCATGTCATCTATGCCATTGGCGCTACTGCAATTGGCCAGGCGCTTGTAGATGGACAGGCGCTCATGCACGTCACCACAGAATTCATTCGGAAGCAGGGCAGGGATGTGCAGGTTGATTTCTGTCGTCGTCGATAATGGCGCGGCCAGATCAGGTTCCTTGCCATTTTTCAGCGAGCGTACTGCCTCACTAAGCATGTCGGAATACATCTGAAAACCTATCTCATGCATTTCGCCAGACTGGTTATCACCCAGCACTTCACCAGCACCACGAATTTCCAGGTCATGCATGGCCAGGTAAAAGCCGCTACCCAGTTCTTCCATCTGCTGGATAGCTTCCAGGCGACGATTCGCCTGTTTGGTCAGGCTTTGTACATCATGCACCAGCAAGTAAGCATATGCCTGGTGATGCGAGCGACCGACGCGGCCGCGCAACTGATGCAATTGCGCCAGGCCAAATTTGTCTGCTCTGTGCATGATGATGGTGTTGGCGGTTGGTACGTCGATACCGGTTTCGATAATCGTGGTACACAGCAAAATATTATGACGCTGGGCCACAAAGTCTCGCATGACCTTTTCCAGGTCGCGCTCATGCATCTGGCCATGTGCCACGACTACGCGCGCCTCTGGCAGCAGGGCTTCCAGCATGGCCTTGCGGTTTTCTATGGTCTCGACTTCATTGTGCAGGAAATAGACCTGACCACCACGTTTCAGTTCACGCAAACAGGCTTCACGGATGACAGAATCATCTTCGCCGCGTACAAAGGTCTTGATTGCCAAGCGTTTTTGCGGCGCGGTAGCAATGACAGAAAAGTCACGCAAACCTTCCAGTGCCATGCCCAGGGTGCGCGGTATAGGTGTTGCTGTCAGCGTCAATACATCGACCTCGGCACGCAAGGCCTTCAAGGCTTCTTTCTGGCGTACACCAAAGCGGTGTTCTTCATCAATAATCACCAGGCCAAGGCGCGAGAATTTGACGTCGCCAGACAGTAATTTATGCGTGCCAATGACGATGTCAACAGTGCCGTCGCCCATGCCCTTCATGGCGATACTGATTTCCTTGCCAGAACGGAAGCGCGATAATTCAGCAATTTTCACTGGCCAGGCGGCAAAGCGGTCAGCAAAAGTCTGGGCGTGTTGTTCGGCCAGCAGGGTGGTAGGTGCCAGGATGGCGACTTGCTTGCCACCCATGACTGCTACAAAGGCGGCACGCAAGGCCACTTCTGTCTTGCCAAAACCAACGTCGCCGCAGATCAACCTGTCCATGGGCTTGCCCGAGGTCATGTCGCCAATCACAGCGGTGATGGCGGCTGCCTGGTCTGGCGTTTCATCAAAGCCAAAACTGTCGGCAAAGGCTTCATAGTCACGCGCGGAATATTCAAAGGCATGGCCCTGGCGCGCCGCACGGCGGGCATACAGGTTAAGCAGTTCGGCGGCAGTATCGCGAATTTGCTGTGCAGCTTTTTTCTTGGCTTTTTCCCACTGACCAGAACCCAGGCTGTGCAAGGGCGCATCATCTGGCGAAGCACCGGAATAGCGAGAAATGACATGCAGTTGCGATACCGGCACATATAGCTTGGTATCTTTGGCGTATTCCAGATGCAGGAATTCGGTTTCACCTTCGCCCAGATCCATGCTGATCAGGCCCATGTAGCGGCCTATGCCATGGTTGCTGTGGACGACGGGATCACCGATTTTCAATTCTGACAGGTCGCGCACCATGTGCTCTACCTGGGTAACTGCTTCCTGCTTTTTGCGGCCTATGCGCTTGCCACTGCCAGCATACAACTCGGCTTCGGTAATAAAAGCCAGACCATCGGCCAGCACAAAGCCAGCGTGCAGGGGCGCGACACCCAGCATGAGCTTGGCGTCTGCCGTGGCAAAGTCGGTATAGCCTTCACACAGGCTCAGGCGTATATCGTATTCAGTGAAATATTGCTGCAAGGTTTCGCGCCGGCCCAGAGTCTCGGCGCAGATCATTACGCGTTTATCTGTTTGCAGCAGGAAGGAGCGCAAGTTCGTCAGCGGATCATCAGCGCGACGATTGACGGCGATGTCTGGTAAAAAGCTGGACACTTCGGACGCGGCAGCAGCCTTGTCTGCTTCTGCGATGGTCCAGCGTGCCAATGGTTTCATGGCGGCAAAGAAGTCTTCATCGCGTAAAAACACAGTTTCTGGTGCCAGCACCGGACGTTCGCGATCGGACTTTAAAAACTGGTAGCGTGAGCGGGTATCGTTCCAGAAGCGTCTGATAGCATCATCTATATCACCCAGCAGCGCAAAATGTGGCGCTTCAGGCAGATAATCAAACAGGGTAGCAGTTTGTTCAAAGAACAGCGGCAGATAATATTCTATACCGGCTGAGGGTATGCCATTGCCTATGTCCTTGTAGATGCTGGAACGTGAAGGATCACCTTCAAAAGTTTCACGCCAGCGGCTACGGAAGGCAGCGCGCGCTGGTTCATCCATAGGGAATTCACGCCCCGGCAGCAGACGTACCTCCGGCACAGGGTAGAGCGAACGCTGGGTGTCAGCATCAAAGGTGCGTATGGTTTCTATGGTGTCGCCAAACAGGTCCAGGCGGTAAGGCAGGGCCGAACCCATGGGGAACAAGTCTATCAAACCACCGCGCACAGAATATTCGCCCGGCGACATGACCTGGTTGACGTGGCTATAACCTGCCAGGGTCAGCTGGGTTTTTAGCTTCGCCTCATCAAGACGGTCACCTTTTTTAAAAAAGAAGGTGTAGGCTGCCAGGAAAGAGGGCGGTGCCATGCGCAATAAGGCGGTTGTCGCCGGTGCCAGCAAGACATCACAATTGCCATTCTGGATTTCATGCAGGCTGGCCAGACGCTCAGACACCAGATCCTGATGTGGTGAAAAGGCGTCGTAAGGCAGGGTTTCCCAGTCCGGCAGCAAATGGCAGCGTAATTCCGCATTAAACCAGGGGATTTCATCCAGCAAGCGCTGTGCATCTCCCGGGTTGGCTACAAAAATGGTCAGCATGCGCTTATCAGCCTTGAGCGCAGTCGCTGCTTGCGCCAGGGCATAAGCATCGGAAGAACCATGCAAATTGGGGAGTGCCAGTTTATGGCCGGGTTTTGCTAAGGATTTGCTGAAATCAAATGACATTGCGGCGATATTGCGGCTATATAAGTGAATTAGGTGAATGCTAAGTGGGTGCCGTAAAAGCTGCTTACGGAACAAGATACGCGGTTAAAATGAGCGCCTAATTATAAACGAAGGGGCTCTTTCATATTGGAGCAGCTTCAAGAGCTTGTGACATTCATGGAAAAACAATTGCAAGAACTTCATTTTGAAGCTGAAAAGGTGATAGATACACCTCACTATGTTGCGCTGATTCCCGCTGCCGGGGTAGGCGCGCGTATGGGGGCGTCCACACCAAAGCAGTACATGCTAGTCGGTAATAAATCAGTTTTGCAGCACACTGTAGATGCTTTTCTTGATTTTTCCAAAATACAGCATACCTATGTTGTCGTCAGCCCGGATGATGCTTATGTTGATGAGTGCCTTGCAAAAGCAGAAAACCTGACAGTCTTGCGCTGTGGCGGTGCCAGTCGCAGGGATACAGTCAGAAATGGCTTAAATAAAATAGCTAACAAACTAACAGGCAATGACTGGGTACTCGTACACGATGCAGCCAGGCCGGGCTTGACATCCGGCTTGCTGCAATATTTGATTGCGCAGGTTGGTGACGATACAGTCGGTGGCTTGCTGGCTTTGCCAGTGGTCGATACTGTTAAACGGGTAGAAAGCGGCAAAGTACTAACCATATCCCGTGATGGCTTGTGGCTGGCGCAAACACCGCAAATGTTCCGTTATCAGCTACTGTGCGACGCACTGGATGCGGCAGATCAGGTCACTGATGAATCCAGCGCTATTGAAGCTGCTGGCCATGTCCCCATACTGGTTGAAGGCCATGTGAGAAACATGAAGCTGACTTTGCCTAGCGATATGGCATTGATCGCCCAGTATTTGAATAACCCGGAAGAATAAAGGAAGCTTGATGCAAAATAAGATGCTACCGTTCAGAATAGGTCAGGGTTATGACTGTCATGCACTGGTGCCTGGCCGCAAATTGATTATTGGCGGGGTGACTATCCCGCACACCACAGGTTTGCTTGGGCATTCAGATGCGGATGTGTTATTGCATGCAATTACTGATGCACTATTTGGCTCAGTGGCCTTGGGTGATATAGGCAGGCATTTCCCGGATACCGATACCCGTTTTGCCGGTGCAGATTCGCGTGTTTTATTGCGTGAAGCGGTCAAGCGTATTCATGCTGCGGGTTATGAAGTGGGCAATCTGGATGCCACCATCATTGCCCAGGCACCGAAGATGGCGCCGCATATTGCAGGCATGGTGGCAAATATTGCTGAAGATATGCAGGTCGACATCAGTCAGGTCAATATCAAGGCAAAGACCAATGAACGCCTTGGTTATCTGGGTAGGGAAGAGGGTATAGCTGCCGAAGCCGTGGTACTGGTTTTTCCGCGAGTCAGCAACTAAACTAAGAATGTTCCATCAAGGAGATACGATATGAAACAAGAGCAATTAAAACATTTGCTGGGCCTGTTGCATCAAGAACTGGCAAGCACTGAAGCGGTTGATGATGAGTTGAAGTCCTTGCTGGAGAAATTGAATGATGATATTCAACACGTCCTGGCAACGACGCAAAATCAAGATGACCCCGTATTCGCTGCCTTGAGTGAGCGTTCGCAGGCTCTGTCAGCGAAATTCGCTGCACAGCATCCCAAGCTGGAACCGGCTTTGCGTGAGCTAGGCACCATGCTTGAAAAAATTGGTGTTTAATCCATCAAGCTTAATATCCCCTTGACTCTGAAAAAACCGCTGCGGCGGTTTTTTTATTCCCCGCTCAATAATAAAGCCTTGCAATAAATTATCTTAATGCTACCCTTTTGATGGTGCTTAGCAAGAAATTCCAGCATATTCTATAATTTCAGTAATTCGTGAAAATTCAGAAAATTGGAGAAATTGATGATGGAAACGCTAAGTCCGCTAACGCAAAAATTCATCTTGCACTTTGGTGAAATGGGCAGTCGCTGGGGCATCAACCGCACAGTCGGCCAAATCTATGCCTTGCTATATGTGCAAGGTCAAGCCTTGAATGCGGATGATATTGCCGAAGCTTTAAGTTTTTCACGTTCCAACGTCAGCATGGGCTTGAAAGAGCTGCAAGCCTGGCGGCTGGTCAAGCTCTTGCATAAGCAGGGTGACAGACGTGAGTACTTTGAGCCGCCAAAAGATATCTGGGATATTTTCAAAGCCTTGCTGGAAGAGCGCCGCCGCCGTGAAATAGAACCGACCTTGTCCATGCTGCGCGATGCCTTGCTTGAAAGTCCGGCCAGCGAGGCTGACAAGCAGGCGCAAGAACGCATGCGGGAAATGTATCAACTTATTGAGCTATCCACTTCCTGGTTTGACGATGTGCAGCGCCTGTCGCCAGAAACCCTGGCATCGTTGATGAAAATGGGGTCCAAGGTCAAAACCATACTCGATATCCGCGACAAGTTCCGCTTTGGCGGCGGTAGCCAGGCAGAGACCGAACATGCGACAGAAGAGCTTGTAGTGAAGCGGAGCGAATAATGCTGGCGACCGATAAACTCAGGGTTGCCTGGCGTTTGCCTTTGTGGGCAGAAATCACGCTGGTCTTGCTGGTGAAGGTCGCCATCCTTACTCTACTTTGGAATGCCTTCTTTTCCAAACCGCAAACAAAACACATGCGCCTGCCGACAGAAAAAGTCGAGCAGCAACTCTTGAGCAAAACTGACTTGAATAATTCTAAAGAATTGCCAGGGCCAGGGATGCAGATCAAAGATGCGTTAGAAAATCAACCCGAATTGAGAGAAAAAAATGGCTCCCATTGAAGAAGTCGTCAATCTGTCGCGCCTGCAGTTTGCTGCGACAGCGATGTATCACTTTCTGTTCGTTCCCCTGACGTTGGGTTTGTCCTGGATATTGTTCATCATGGAGGCCGTCTATGTCATGACTGGTCGCGAAATATACAGGGACATGACCAAGTTCTGGGGCAAGCTGTTTGCGATTAATTTTGCCATGGGGGTCACTACCGGCATTACCCTGGAATTTCAGTTTGGTACCAACTGGTCCTATTACTCGCATTATGTTGGTGATATCTTTGGTACGCCGCTGGCCATAGAGGGCATGATGGCCTTCTTTCTTGAATCCAGCTTTGTTGGTCTGATGTTCTTTGGCTGGAATCGTTTATCCAAACCAGCTCATCTGGGAGTAACTTTTTTGGTCGCTCTTGGTTCCAACCTCTCAGCCTTATGGATTTTGATTGCCAATGGCTGGATGAATAATCCCGTTGGTGCGGATTTCAACTTCGAGACCATGCGCATGGAATTGGTGAGTTTGAAAGAGGTCTTCTTTAACCCGGTTGCGCAAGTCAAATTCGTGCATACCGTGGCTGCCGGTTATGTTGCTGCATCCATGTTTGTACTGGGCGTATCTTCCTATTACTTGCTCAAGGCCAGGGATACGGCATTTGCAATCCGTTCATTTGCGGTTGCCTCGGCCTTTGGCCTGGCATCGACCTTATCAGTGATAGTACTGGGTGATGAGTCTGGTTACACGGCTGGCGAGGTCAATAAGGTCAAACTGGCAACCATAGAGGCCGAATGGGAAACCGTGCCTGCACCCGCACCTTTCACTGTCATAGGCTTACCGAATGACAAGGAGGAGCGAACCGACTATGCCATCAAGATACCCTACCTGATGGGTTTGATTGCCACCCGCTCACTGGACACGCAAGTGACAGGCATCAAGGATTTGAAACAGGAGCATAAGGTTCGCATTATCAATGGCATGGCCGCCTACGCAGCATTGACACGCCTGAAAGGTGGGGATAGATCACCAGAAGCGCGGGCAGATTTCGAGCGCTTGAAAAAAGACCTGGGTTATGGTTTGCTGCTGAAAAAATATACAGCGAATGTGGTTGATGCAACGCCAGAGCAAATCGATAAAGCCAGCCATGATTCCATCCCCAAGGTAGCGCCCATGTTCCTGGGTTTCAGGCTGATGGTGGGACTGGGTATCCTGTTCCTGTTTATCTTCTCCACATCCTTCTATTTCTTGATACGCCGTCGCCTGGCCAAGCAAAGATGGTTATTGAAGCTGGCGCTGTACAGCATACCCTTGCCCTGGGTGGCAATCGAAACAGGCTGGATCGTTGCTGAATATGGCCGCCAGCCCTGGACTATCTCCGGCATTTTGCCCACGCACTTGTCTGCATCCACTTTGCAGGTGAATGATCTGTATTTCAGCCTCGCCGGGTTTATGGGGTTTTATACGCTGCTGCTAGTGCTGGAACTGTACCTGATGTTCAAGTATGCCAGGTTGGGGCCTAGTGCCTTGCATACTGGTAAATATCATTTTGAAAATGATCTGACTAATATAGCTCTAAATACAGCTCTACCCAATGTACCTGCAAAGGCATAAGGAGGCATCATGTTTGACTACGAAACATTAAAGATCATCTGGTGGGCTTTTGTCGGTGTCCTGATTATCGGTTTTGCCCTGATGGACGGGTTTGACTTTGGCGTGGGGATGTTGCTGCCATTTGTTGCCAGGACTGATATCGAGAGGCGTATCGTCATCAATTCCATAGGCCCCACCTGGGAGGGTAATCAAACCTGGTTCATCGCTGCGGGCGGTGCCCTGTTTGCTGCCTGGCCACTGGCGTATGCAGCTGCATTTTCTGGTTTTTATGTGGCGCTGATGCTATTGCTGTTTTCCTTGTTCTTCCGCCCGGTGGGCTTTGATTATCGCAGCAAGGTACAAGACCCGCGCTGGCGTTCCGCCTGGGACCGGGCCTTGTTCGTAGGCGGTTTTGTACCGCCGCTGATCTTTGGCATTGCCTTTGGTAACCTTTTGCTGGGCGTGCCTTTTCATTATGATGACACCATGCGCCTTGAATATATCGGTGGCATCCTTGGCTTGCTGAATCCTTTCGGTTTGCTGGCTGGGGTGTTAAGTGTGGCCATGTTGGTCATGCACGGTGCTGCTTTTTTACGCTGCAAGGCTGACGACATAGTCAGGGACAGGGCAAAAGTGTTATTACTGGCCGCAGCCATTGTGACTTTCCTGAGTTTTTCTATAGCAGGTGTCTGGGTAGCTTATGGGATTGATGGCTATCGCATCGTCAGCATGCCTGACGTGAACACCTCGTTCATGCCAACCGTGAAAACTGTGGAGCGCGCAACAGGAGCCTGGCTTGATAATTACTCGCGTATGTCGCTGCTTTGGTGCTTGCCTGCGATAGGCTTGCTGACCAGCATCCTCAGCCCGGTATTTGCGTACAAGAACAAGGACGTCGCCGCGTTTTTATGCAGTGGCACTACCGTCGCCATGGTGATTTTGACAGCCGGTGCATCCATGTTCCCGTTTGTCATGCCATCATCCTTGCATCCATCCAGCAGTTTGACGGCATGGGATGTGGTGGCCAGTCATAAGAGCCTGGGCGTGATGTTCTGGGTGGTCGTGATCTTCTTGCCCATCATCATCGTCTATACCGCATGGATTTATCGTGTATTGCGTGGCAAGGTGGGCGAAGCGCATATCAACGCCAACGAGCATTCGGCATACTAAACTGACAATGCAGCTAAAAAAGGAGCAAATCATGTGGTATTTCAACTGGATACTGGGCATAGGACTGGCGCTGGCTTTTGGCATTATCAATGTCATGTGGCTGGAAGCAAATTATGCTTTTGGTGAGCGTGACGAGGCATTGACCAAAGAACGTTTCGAGCAGGCAAGACAGGACTACAAAGACAGCAAACTCAGTAAATAGGGGGCAGCTCTGCTACAATACGCGGTTAGCCTATTGAAATGGGTGCTTGTAGGCTATATATGCTTGGATATCGGGGTTACTCATTTCAATCTTGTCGCAATAATGCGCAATTACTCTATTTATTTGTCATGCAAATCACACAAAATACCGCTGTCACTTTGAATTACACCATGTTCAGTGCTGAGGGCGAGGTCATAGACCAGAATCAGCAGCCCATCGTTTATTTGCATGGTGGATATGATAATATTTTGCCAGCAGTTGAGGCTGCACTGGATGGCAAAACAGTCGGCGACAAAGTCTCTGTAACCTTGGCTCCAGAAGAAGGTTTTGGTGAATTTGATCCAGAATTCGTGCGCGAAGAAGATATCAGCGCTTTCCCGCCAGATATTGAAGTTGGCATGATGTTTGAAACACGTGAGCCAGAAACTGGCGAAACCATGCAGTTCCGCGTTACTGCAATCGATGCAGGCGTGGTCACTGTAGATGGTAACCATCCCCTGGCTGGCATGACCATACGTTTCGATGCAGAAGTGCTGGAAGTACGCGAAGCTACTGATGAAGAAGTTGTGCATGGTCACGTGCATGGCGAACACGGTCATCACCATTAAGATGCATCCTCAGGAATAGTTGATTCTGGCTTATTCCTGCATAGGGGAATCCATACAAATGGTTTCCCTTGTTCTTCGCTGCTGATCTGCAGTGTCAATTCAAGTCCAAGTGCAAGCCAAAGGTGTGTATGAAAGACTATTATTTTATTCTCGGTATTGCCACCAATGCGAGTCTGGCAGACGTCAAGAAGGCGTTTCGTCAAAAGGCTGCAGAGTTTCATCCAGACAGGAATGATTCTGAACTGGCACCGGAAAAATTCCACGCGGTCAAAGAAGCTTACGATATTTTGTCGGATGAGGCAGCGCGTACGGCCTATGATGAAAATCGCAGGCGCAATTTGCTGGATTCTCCTATAGAGACAGCGACCGAAATCTGGAAAAATTATTTATCAGGAGTATTGCAGTGAAATTGTCACGTTTTTTTGAAGATATTATTCCGCTCTATAAGGCTGAATTGGAGGATTTGAAATCCGATTCCGAGGGCAAGAATGTGCTCAAGGCCAGATTGCGCGAAAAGGCTGAACAATTGCCCATGCTGCTGCCTATGATGGCGAGCAATCCTGAGATGTTGGCGGTGGCTTTTCATGAGGGCTTTATTTTCATGAATCCGCTGACCATGGAGTCATTGATTGCCAAAGAAGCAGGCAACTTCCCTTCATGGAAAACTATATCGGCTGCAGTCAAGCTGGAGCCGTGGGCGGAACCCTTGAGCCGCATCGTCTTGAAAGACCCTGATGGTGAAACTTTTCTGGTGACGGCTGCAGCGCTGGAATATCTGAATCGTAGCAATACCACACGCAAGGCTGGTGCCAGCGATGCGGCAGGTGCTGACGAGGATGAAGATAAAGAAGCCAACGAGGAAAATGAAGAGTTAAAAGAACATGGCGATCTTGATGGCCGGTACGGCAGGCATGGTCGCGATGACGGTGATGATGGTGATGATTATGATCTGGGCGAAGCCGGTGCAGACTGGTTGGCTGAGCAAGGTTTTGACCGTAAAGAATAAGGAGTACAGATGAATTATCCTGCATTAATCGAAGCCCAAAGCCTGGTCAAGGCGGGTGATATTGCCGGTGCTGAACATGCACTGGCCAATCTGGCTGAAACCGAAGGCGATAAAGCGCTGGTAGCTGCCCTGGATGAATTTCCGGCCAAGGATTTGCTGGCGATTATCCGTGAATATGATGCATCCAAAGAGTCTTTGGTCAACCTGCTGGTCACGCCTGAGCAATTTGCCCAGGCCGTGGTGCTGGAACGTCGCTATGGCGACCAGACCCATGAGCAATTGCGTGGCATGGTCAATTCCGTCATTTTCCGTGAAGGTGCTGATCCGGCAGAATTTTTGTATGAAATTGCTGAAGTAGATGGTGGCTATGATGCCCTCGTCGATTACCTGCTCGACAGGGCGCAAATGGTAGAGCATTTCTACCGCTATGCAACCTTCGACTTGTATGAGTACGGCGACGATAACAAAACCCAGGCACTGGATGATGATTTGCTGAATCTGACGCGCGACACCGAGAGCCTGGCGTCGCCTTTGGATATGGCAAATCTGGAAGATCATGACTGGATGCAGGTCACCTACATACTGCGTTATGAGTTGCCAGAAATTTTCCGCGAAGTGCTGATGAAATTACGTGCACGTTATAAGGCTTATCAAGCAAGCCTGGCGCAAGATGAATTATTGGAAGGCGGAGAGGGCGGTGCTGAAGAAGAGCCGGCAGAACGTCCTAAAAACAATGACGATGGCGACGACAAGGATGACGACGAAGAATCTGCCTTGTAATTGTTGATGTTATTTTGATGCGCGTGGCAGGCAGGAGTTTTCCTGCCTGCCTTTCACTTTTTATAGCCTGCCTCTACTTTGGTATTTATGTCTGAAAATACTTTTGAAATTGCCCTGCTTGATAATCGCCCCTATTTTGAATCGGCGCTGCGTTATGGCGTGCAAAAGGCAATTATTCCTACCGCCAAGATTGCTGCGATTGAGGCTGAGGCCCCAAAAGGCATGGTGCAGATAGCGGATGCTTTCGGCAGTAAATACCTGCGCCCTGAAATTGAAGCGGCACGCAAACGTATCGTCAACCTGGCTAGCTTGTATCTGATCGAGGCCACCAAGGGTGACCTTGAGCTGGCCGCCAAGATGATACGTGACAATACCTTTTTGACTTTATCGCGCGGCGGCTCAGGTTTGCTAAAGGCTTTGTTCGCCATGCCGGAATATGCCTTGCTGGGTAACGAGGCCAAGGGCAAGGTGGAGGATTTTCTGGAAGCCTGGTCACTCAAGGAAAAGCCGATTGAGTACAGGAACACGCTCGAACACCGGCAAATGAATGCACTGGAAATTGAGGCTGGCTACTGGTTTGGTGAGGAACTGGGCTTGTCCGCCAGTTACCTCAAAGAAGAAGATGTCGAAGCCGTATCCGTAGTCCGCACTGCATTGTTGCTGCGGATGTTTTGCAAGCCTGAGGCTACACTGCAAAACCAGGTAGAGTTCGCCAGCTTGATCGACGCTATCCGCACATACACTGCGGCGAAGTTGAAGAAGGCTTTGTCCTCGATTGATCTGGCTGATATCCCCGAGAAATTTCATGCCATCGTTGAGCGCGTACTGGGCGAAATCAAATCCCATGATCTGCCACAATTGCAGGACAAATCCGCATCTCTCGACAAGCTGGTGTATGAGCTCAAGGATCGATATTACCTGCGTGATCATGAGGTAGAAGACACTTCTGAATACGATGCCCTGGTGTCCAAGGAGTGGACGAAACTGACCAAGGGTAAAACCGATATCGATTCGCTGCTGACCCTGTTCGTCTGTATCGTTGGTGGGATTGCGCCAAAAACGACCTTGCCAGAAAAGACCGCGAAAAGCTTGGTGAAAAAGTTTCGTGATGAAGGTTTCAATTCAGGGTTGGCAACAGACTGGATTAAAACTGCCGCACCGCATGAAAAGCAGGAAGGTTTGCTGGAAGACTGGAATAATTTCGTGGAAGAGGCCGGTAATTATTTGATGGATGACTGGGATACCAATTACACAGGAGCCATGCGTTTTTTGGATGCGAATTGTCATATTCAAAAGCCGGCAAAAAAATAAATAGCGGCCATTAATTCTTTTGGAATAAATGGCCGCTATTTAATTACAAACTCAATTCCAATACTTGGCGGCTGACATCCAGCGTCACATCACGTTTTTCACCCAGACTGACCATGCGATGGGTTTCCAGTGCTGACAAAATAGGCGCAATATCATTGCTGCCAAGCTGATAGTCGCTGAGACGGGTTTTGACACCCATCTGCTCAAAGTAATCCTGCATGTGGCTGATGGCTGTTTCTATGCGGCTGTCTTCATCACCTTCGTGTAAACCCCAAACGCGTTCGGCAAATTGCAGCAACTTTGCCCGTTTGCCTTCCTTGCGGACGCGCAGCATGCTGGGCAGCACGATGGCCAGGGTTTGGGCGTGGTCGATGTTATGCAGGGCCGTCAGTTCATGACCTATCATATGCGTTGCCCAGTCTTGCGGCACGCCAGTCGAAATCAGGCCGTTCAGGGCCATGGTGGCGCACCACATCAGATTGGCGCGCACGTCGTAGTCTTCTGGGTTGGCCAGAGCTTTCGGGCCTTCTTCTATGAGTGTTAACAACAAGCCTTCAGCAAACCTGTCTTGCACTGGTGAATTTACTGGGTAAGTCAGATATTGTTCCATGACATGAACAAAGGCATCAACCGCACCATTGCCTATCTGGCGTACTGGCAGGGTAAAGGTCTTGGTTGGGTCCAGTACCGAGAATTGCGGGAAACAATGACGGCTGGAGAATGCCATTTTTGCCTTGATGGATTTACGGGTGACGACCCCGCCATTATTCATTTCCGAGCCAGTGGCTGGCAAGGTCAGTACGCTGCCAAATGGCATGGCCTTGGTCACATTGCTGCCGCGTTTTTCCATGATGATCCAGGGATCATCACCTTCGAACAGGGCTGCGGCGGCGATAAATTTGGTGCCATCAATGACAGAGCCGCCGCCAACTGCGAGCAAAAAGTCTATCTTGTTTTGCTTGATGAGTTCGACAGCCTTCATCAGGGTTTCATAGCTGGGATTTGGTTCTATGCCAGTAAATTCCGTCACTTGGCGTGTGCCGAGTGCGGCAATAACTTCATCGTAAACACCATTTTGTTTAATGCTGCCGCCGCCGTAAAGCATTAACACATGGGCTTCAGCCGGGATGGCTTTGTTCAGGTCGGCTATGCGCCCTTTACCAAACAGGATTTGTGTAGGGTTGTAAAAATCAAAATTCAGCATATGCATTCCTCCAGAAAAAAGACATCTTAGCGCAAATAGAAAAAAATCGACCGGTCGTACACTTTTTAATTGCTCAAGAATAAAAAAACTGTCGGTTTTTTATGAAAATCAGGACCTTGCTGCTTGTTTAAATTGCTTTTCCACTCAGCGGCAGTTTTTGTTTGCAGTGATTCTGTGTCGAGGCTCAAATCTGTTGCGACGCATATCAGGGTGCCTGGA
The DNA here is from genome assembly GCF_049340385.1 of Undibacterium sp. Ji83W. Lineage (NCBI taxonomy): Bacteria > Pseudomonadati > Pseudomonadota > Betaproteobacteria > Burkholderiales > Oxalobacteraceae > Undibacterium > Undibacterium sp. Ji83W. Next base: position 144,559 of record NZ_JBMPOZ010000002.1, read on the forward strand.
TTGCAGTGATTGCTCAGTGCTTCCAGCATGGCTGCATTGCGATACGGGGTTTCTATGAGAAGTTGTGTCTGCTTCTCTTTTTTTGATCTTTCTTCGAGTTCTTTAATGCGCTTTGCCCGCAACGCGGCATCAGTTGGCAAGTAGCCATGAAAGGCAAAGCTTTGCCCATTCAGTCCACTGCCCATCAAAGCCAATAGCAGCGAGGAGGGGCCAACCAGAGGGCGTACCTTGATATTGCGCTGATGAGCGAGCCTGACCAGATTGGCGCCGGGATCGGCAACGGCTGGCACGCCAGCTTCAGATATCAAACCTACATCATGGCCTTGCAACAAGGGCTGCAGCAGGCCTTCCAGTGCTTGCGCAGGGGTGTTGATATTCAACTCGCTGATCTGGATTTCCTGCATGGCTTTTTGCAGGGTGTGTACCTGAGACAGGTATTTCAAATAAGCACGCGTGGTTTTGGCATTTTCAGCGACAAAATGGCTGAGTTCTGCCGTCATTTTTTGTACGGTGTCAGGGATGATGCTGGCAAGTAAATTGACTTGCTGATCTTCGTTCAGACCCAGGGTATTGGGGATTAAGTAAAGCGTGCCTGTCATGGGTTTGATTTTTTATTTTATGAAATGGAAAAAACGATAAATTCAAAGATTGAAGAAGCTCAGGCCGGTATTGCGCAACATGCTGGTCAGGGCGATAAGTGGCAGGCCAGTTAGTGCCGTGGGGTCGTCACTTTTGATACTTTGTATGATGGCGATGCCCAGTCCTTCGTTTTTGGCACTGCCTGCGCAATCGTAGGGCTGCTCTATGCGCAGATAGGCATCCAGCTCTGCATCGCTTAAGTCCCTGAACCTGACCATCGTGCAGACATCTTGAATTTGTACAGGAGAGGGTGCGTGTTGACGGTTATCCAAAACGCACAAAGCCGTATGAAACGCTACTTCACGTCCACGCATGAGCTGCAATTGCTTTAAAGCTGCGGCATGATTGCCGGGCTTGCCAATTTGCAGGCCGTCCAGCGTTGCGACCTGATCTGAGCCTATGATAATGGCTTCTGACTGATTTTTTGCTATCGCTTCTGCTTTTTGTTGCGCCAGGCGCAAGGCGGTTTGTTCGGGGCTTTCGCCTGACCTGGGGCTTTCATCAAGTTCAGGTGCTATACTTTCGAAATTGAATTGCAGTCTGGTTAGCAATTCACGGCGGTAAACTGAGCTTGATGCCAGTATCAACCTGATTTGCTGCTTATTTGTTTGCATTGTGAAAACATTTTCCATGGTTTTCATAGCCATTACGCGAAAAAATCACGCCAATTCTTTGACTACTTAGGTGTAATCCTGTTATTATCGCAGGTTTTCTGGGTTCAAATAATCCTATGCAAGCATTTGTGATTGACGCTTTCACGTTCTCCCGGCTCGAAGAGCAGCGTTCGGGAAGCATTTTAGTCGCAGATTTACCTCGCCTGTCAGAAGAAAGTGCAAACACCGAAGGTGCGTTGAACTGGTCTCTGCAGGGTGGAAATGACAAGCTGGGCCATGCGCAGTTGCAATTGTCTGTGAATGGTTCAGTGCAGTTGATGTGTCAGCGTTGTTTGACACCGTTTGCATTTGATATTGACTCTGAATCCAAATTGATACTCGCCAAAAACGAAGAAAATGCAGATGAAATTGATGCATTGCTTGAGGATGACGAGATCGATGTTGTAGTAGGTAGCAAAACATTCAATGTCATGGATTTGATAGAGGATGAGGCGCTACTGGCAATACCCCAATCGCCCAAACATGCAGTATGCCCGGATCTACCGTTGGCTTCAGCAGATACTACTGCAGCGATTGACGCGGAAGTCGGTAAAAAAGCTTCACCTTTTGCCGTGCTGAAGAAAATTAATGGGCGTACCTAGTGGCATTATTCTGAAAAAACACTCAGGTCGAAGTATTGTTAGGGATTCTTGGTTGCTGATGTTCGCATTCTTCAACCAGGCGTGTTAAATTTTAGAAACATTTTTTGAAGTATTAGGAGTTATCATGGCAGTTCAGCAAAATAAAAAATCCCCATCCAAGCGTGGCATGCACCGTTCCCACGATTTCCTGGTTGCACCACAACTGGGTATCGAGCCAACGACTGGTGAAACGCATCTGCGTCACCACATCAGCCCTAACGGCTTTTACCGTGGTCGTAAAGTATTGAAAACCAAGAACGACGAGTAATCTCTGTTCCTGGTAAAGAAGCGGCGTGACGAGTCTCTGACTTGGCGCCGCTTTTTTGCGTTAACCTTCTGGAATTACTTGCATACCGCATGCATGCAGAGTTGAGTGGGGGCTTAATTTACTTTTTTGATTGAATTGTTGTCGGTGAGTCTTTGAATTTTTGAGATAATCCTGCTTTTGAAAAATTAATTCGGGATGATGTCTGTTCCGGTTTGATACACTCGCTGTTTCAGATTGAAGTTTCGTATCACTACATGACAATTAAAATTTCCATAGACTGCATGGGCGGAGATCATGGCCCGGCAGTTACAGTGGCAGCAGCTGTTGCTTTTGCCAATCGCGAACCTGATGTCGAATTTCTCCTGGTGGGCTCTGAATCAATCATTCAGGCCGAGCTGAAGAAGCTGCATGCCAGTGCACATGCGCGCCTGAAAATTATCAATGCTACAGAAGTGGTGGAGATGGATGACCCGATAGAAGTTGCCTTGCGCCGCAAGAAAGATTCTTCCATGCGCGTCGCTATCAATCAGGTCAAGGAGGGCGCTGCCCAGGCCTGCGTTTCTGCAGGTAATACTGGCGCTCTAATGGCAGTTTCCCGCTATGTATTGAAAACCATGCCGGGTGTCGATAGGCCTGCAATTTGCAGTATCTTGCCGAATCAAAAAAATCTTCCTACTTACATGCTGGATCTGGGCGCGAATGTGGATTGCGAGCCTCTGCACCTGCATCAGTTTGCCATCATGGGTTCTGCTCTGGTATCTGCGCTGGAGGGCAAAGATAAGCCAAGCATAGGTTTATTGAATGTAGGCGAAGAAGATATCAAGGGCAATGATGTCGTCAAAAAGACAGCGCAATTATTGCGTGCCGATCATGAGCGTGGCCTGCTGAATTTTTATGGCAATGTCGAAGGTAATGATATTTTTGAAGGTACGACCGATATCGTCGTCTGTGATGGCTTTGTCGGTAATGTCACCCTGAAAGCGGCTGAGGGCATGGGGCGCTTTGTAAAAATTACCCTGACAGCAGCCTTCAAGAGCAATCCCCTGAATATGCTCGGCGCGATTTTTGCGCGTGGTGCTCTGAAATCCATCTCGCGCACCATGAATCCTTCCAACTACAATGGCGGCAGTTTGCTGGGCTTGCGTGGCCTGGTATTTAAAAGCCATGGTAGTGCAGATAAATATAGTTACGAGTGGGCAATACAGCGCGCATTCGATGCCGCGAAAAATGATGTATTGTCACGCATTGCAACTTCAATGGCAAAATTGATGCCTATGGCAGATGCTGAGGCAGTTGCCGAAGTAGTTGCTCCAGACAATAATGAACTCTTGGTACAGAAAACCGCATGACTTTCTATAGCAAAATTATAGGGACTGGCAGTTACCTGCCTCCCAAAAAAGTAAGCAATCAGGAATTGACCGATCAACTGGCGGCGAAGGGCATAGAAACTTCGGACGAGTGGATATTTTCCCGTAGCGGGATTTCCTTCCGCCATTATGCTGAGCCTTCTGTCGCGACCAGTGATATGGCTGTGGAAGCTGCAAAGCGTGCACTGGATGCCGCTAAAATGCAGGCCAACGATATCGATTTGATCGTACTGGCAACCTCAACACCTGATTTTCTCGGTGGTTTCCCAAGTACTGCTTGCGTAGTGCAAAACAAGCTGGGCATCACTAATGGTGCGGCGGCAGTTGATGTGCAGGCGGTGTGCAGTGGCTTCATGTACGCGTTGTCCATCGCTGACAGCATGATCAAGGCTGGTAACCATAAAAACGTGCTGGTGATTGGTGCTGAGGTATTTTCCCGCATCCTGAATTTTGAAGACCGCACTACCTGTGTATTGTTTGGTGATGGTGCGGGCGCAATCGTCATGTCCCACTCAGAAGAACCAGGTGTCCTGGCGACCAAATTACATGCTGATGGCAGCTATGCCAATATTTTATGCGTACCAGGCAATGTCCAGAGTGGCGTCGTCGAAGGTAGCGCATTTTTGTATATGGATGGCCAGGCTGTCTTCAAGCTTGCTGTCAATTTGCTGGAGAAAGTTGCCAACGAAGCGCTGGAAATCGCTGGCCTGACTACAGATCAGATCGACTGGCTGATACCGCATCAGGCAAATATACGCATTATGCAAAGCACTGCGAAAAAAATGCGCATGCCTATGGACAGGGTAGTCGTCACAGTTGATCAGCATGGCAATACATCCGCCGCTTCGATACCGCTGGCACTGGACCTGGCTGTGCGTGATGGCCGGGTCAAGCCTGGTCATACAGTGATGCTGGAAGGTGTGGGCGGTGGTTTTACCTGGGGTGCAGCCATCGTCAAGATGTAAGGATTCTGGTAAAAGAGCCTGCAATCAAGCTGGACATCAATAATGAATATTAGAGATAAGATTAGAGATAAGAAATGACGCAATTTGCATTTGTATTCCCTGGGCAGGGTTCGCAAGCGATAGGCATGTTGAATGGCTTTGCTGATAATCCTGTCGTGCAACAAACCATTGCCGAAGCATCCGATGCGCTGCAACTGGATTTGGGCAAGATGATTGGCGAAGGTCCAAAAGAAGCGCTGGACCTGACCACCAATACCCAGCCCGTCATGTTGACGGCAGCCGTAGCCTGCTATCGTGCATGGATCGCCGCAGGCGGTGCCGCACCCAAACTGGTGGCTGGTCATAGTTTGGGCGAATATTCAGCCCTGGTCGCTGCTGGTGTTATCGCGTTTAAAGACGCGGTGCCTATGGTGCGCTTCCGCGCGCAAGCCATGCAAGATGCCGTGCCTGTAGGGCAGGGCGGTATGGCCGCTATTCTGGGTTTGTCGGACGAGGATGTGCAGGCAGTGTGTGCTGAGGCAATGGCAGTAGTGCCAGGCGAAGTGGTGGAGGCCGTGAATTTCAATGCGCCAGCACAAGTTGTCATTGCTGGTAGTAAAGCCGCTGTAGACCGTGCTTGTGAAATTGCCAAGGCAAAAGGTGCCAAGCGTGCTTTGCCTTTAGCAGTTTCTGCACCTTTTCACTCTTCCTTGCTCAAGCCTGCATCAGATAAATTGCGTGAATATCTGGCCAGCATTCCATTTTATGCACCGGCAATTCCGTTGATTAATAACGTCGATGTTGCCATTGTGAATGATGTGGAGGCGATCAAGGACGCGCTGGTCAGGCAGGCTGCAAGTCCAGTGCGCTGGGTAGAAACCATTAACAAGATGCATGCTGATGGCATTACGCATGTAGTCGAATGCGGCCCAGGCAAGGTCTTGACCGGCTTGACCAAGCGCATTCAGTCAGAATTGACAGGCGACACTGTATTTGATCAGGCAAGTTTAGAAAAAGTATTGGAACTCTTGAAATGACTCAACAATTAGAAAATCAGGTGGCATTGGTCACTGGTGCATCCCGTGGTATTGGCAAGGCAATTGCTATTGGCCTGGCCAAGGCTGGCGCTAAGGTCATTGGTACTGCAACGACAGAATCTGGTGCAGCAGCAATTACTGCCTATCTGGAAGAATTGGCCCCCGGTTCTGGCAAGGGTATAGCTTTCAACGTCAACGACGTAGAGCGCGCTGCCAGCCTGGTAGATGAAATCCAGAAAGAATTTGGCAGTCTGTCCATTTTGGTCAATAACGCCGGTATTACCCAGGATCAACTGGCCATGCGCATGAAGGAAGAGGAATGGGATAGCGTTATCTCTACCAATCTGACTTCCGTCGCGCGTTTGTCGCGCGCAGTATTGCGCGGCATGATGAAAGCCAAGCATGGCCGTATCATTAATATTACCTCGGTAGTCGGTTCATCTGGCAATCCTGGGCAAATGAACTATGCTGCTGCCAAAGCGGGTGTGGCTGGCATGAGTCGTGCACTGGCCAGGGAAATAGGTAGTCGCAATATCACAGTCAACTGTATTGCCCCTGGTTTTATCGATACTGACATGACCAGGGCCTTGAATGAAGACCAAAAAGCGGCCATTTTGCAGCAAATTCCACTCGCCAAACTTGGTCGGCCGGAAGATATTGCCGCAGCAACAGTGTTTTTGGCATCACCAGATGCTGGGTATATCACAGGCACGACACTGCATGTGAATGGCGGGATGTATCTGGCCTAATCATTTTGTTGATTTTTATAGGTAACTTCGACGAAAATAGCAGGAGTTGTTGCCGAGGATCAGAGGCTTGCTTTTTTTGCCCGCAAACCTGCTAAAATGCGCGCACCTTTCTGTAGGCCCTTATTTTTTTGATTTTTTCACTGGAGACACACATGTCCGATATCGAACAACGCGTTAAGAAAATCGTCGCTGAACAACTGGGCGTCGCTGAAGCTGACATCAAAATCGAATCTTCTTTCGTAGATGATTTGGGTGCAGACTCTTTGGACACAGTTGAATTGGTGATGGCACTCGAAGACGAATTCGAAATGGAAATCCCTGACGAACAAGCTGAGAAAATCACGACTGTTCAACAAGCGATTGACTACGCTAAAGCCCATCTGAAGGCTTAATTAGTCGAATTTTTTCAAATCCAGGAGAAACGCTTGAGTCGTTCGCTTAAACGTCGAGTCGTTGTAACCGGGCTCGGTTGTATTTCGCCAGTCGGCAATACTGTCGCAGATGCCTGGAGTGCCATCACTTCAGGCAAATCCGGAATTGCAACGATTACCAAATTTGATGCAACACCATTTACCACGCATTTTGCAGGTGAGGTGAAAGGCTTCAATGTCGAGGATTATATTCCGGCAAAAGAAGCGCGCAACATGGACACCTTTATCCACTACGGCATCGCCGCAGGGATGCAGGCGTTTCAAGACTCTGGTCTTGCCGTCACTGAAGAAAATGCAGATCGTATTGGTGTCATCGTAGGTTCAGGTATCGGCGGTTTGCCGTTGATAGAGGAAACCAAGGAAACTTTGATAGCGCGTGGACCACGCCGTATCAGCCCATTCTTTGTGCCAGCCTCAATCATCAATATGATTTCTGGCAATCTGTCGATCAAGTATGGTCTGAAAGGACCTAATCTTGCAATCGTGACGGCTTGTACCACTGGCTTGCATTGCATAGGTTCCGCTGCTCGTATGATTGAATACGGCGATGCTGATGTGATGATCGCTGGTGGCGCAGAATCAACGATTTCTCCTCTGGGTCTGGGTGGCTTTGCTTCTGCAAGGGCACTCTCGACCCGAAACGATGATCCGGCGACAGCCTCCCGCCCTTGGGATAAAGACCGCGATGGTTTTGTCCTGGGTGAAGGTGCCGGTGTCATGGTTCTGGAAGAATATGAACATGCCAAGGCACGTGGTGCAAAAATTTATGCTGAAGTTATCGGCTTTGGCATGAGCGCTGATGCTTATCACATCACCACGCCTACCATGGATGGTCCGCGCCGCAGCATGATCAATGCCATGAAAGATGCTGAAATTAACCCTGAGCAAATCAGTTATCTGAATGCACACGGAACATCTACATCAATCGGCGACCAGAACGAAACGGATGCGATCAAGGCGACTTTTGCTGACCATGCATACAAAATGACCATCAATTCGACCAAGTCGATGACAGGGCATTTGCTGGGCGGTGCGGGTGGTCTGGAATCCTTGTTTACGGTTCTTGCCCTGCATAATCAGGTTTCACCACCTACCATGAATATCTTTAATCAAGATCCAACATGTGATCTCGATTATTGTGCAAATGTTGCACGTGATATGCGCATGGATTATGCAGTGAAAAATTCCTTCGGCTTTGGCGGAACGAATGGCACGCTGATATTTGCAAAAGTCTGATTTTTAAAAAATTAGCCTTGGCACTTCATTTCAAGCGAAATGAAGTGCCATTTTTTTTACCATGACGATAGCACTGCATATTGTTACCCGCGCTTCACGCATACTGCTCATGGCATGCTTTTGCATGCTCATACTGGTGCATCTGAGTATTTTGCTGCTAATGAGGTCAAGCTCAGTGCCAGCTTATTTCATTTACCTGTTTATCGTCAGTTCATTTTGCAGCAGCGCTTACCTTGTTTTCAGGTATTGGCAGCAAACTCAGCAAAGCTGGCAACTGAGTATTTCTGCGGCAGGTGAAATCATTCTGCACCAGAAAACACAGCAAGAGGTGCAATTAGCAGGACTGAATGTGCATTTAAGTCACAAAAGTCGTATTTGGCCATACTTTTTATCAATTTTTTTACTTGATGAACTAGGCAAGGAACATAAGTTGCTTATACTGCCAGATTCATTGAGTCCTGCTGCATTCCAGGCATTGAGAGTTAGTTTGATATGGATTAGCCAACATCAGACTACCTGACATGAAATTTACTTCTGCCAAAGGAACTTTTAGGAATCATGCGGACTCTGACTGTATATAGATCGCGTATGTTGACGGTAATAACATGCATTTGGAACGAGCTTTTCTTGTTCCATGCAAATTTAGGAATGAATGAGTGACGACAGAACGCGAAATTGATCAGCTATTGGTTGAGCGCGTCCAGCGTGGTGACAAAAAAGCATTCGAGCTTCTGGTTTCCAAATACCAAAGGAAATTAATGCGGCTCGTGTCCCGGCTCGTCTATGATCACGCAGAAGCGGAAGATGTTGTACAAGAAGCATTTATCAAGGCATACAGGGCGTTACCAAATTTTCGTGGCGAGTCCGCTTTTTATACCTGGTTATACCGTATCGGGGTAAATACAGCGAAAAACCATTTGGTAACGCAAGGACGCAGGGCTCCCACGTCAACAGAGGCTGATGTGGATGAAGCAGAGTCTTTTGTCGATGCGGATGGGTTGAGGGACATCAATACACCAGAGTCTCTGTTGGCAAGCAAGCAGATAGCCGAAACAGTGAACTCAGCCATGTTGACCTTGCCCGAGGAATTGCGAAATGCAATTACCTTGCGAGAAATAGAGGGCCTGAGCTACGACGAAATTGCAGAAGTAATGCTCTGTCCCATAGGGACGGTGAGAAGCAGGATATTCAGGGCACGTGAAGCGATAGCTGAGAAATTACGACCCTTGTTGGGTACCACACTGGAACAACGCTGGTAAATGCGAGTCAAAGTCTGATCCGACAAAAAGCAGTACAAACGAATTTAAAAATAGTGGTAAAAGGTGAAAATTATGAACAAAAGCACAAACCAACACGAGAGCATCTCAGCCATGGCAGATGGTGAATTGAGTGATGCTCAGCTGGATTCCCTGCTTGCGAGTTTAAATGAAGCGGAGAGCAAGGATGCGTGGGAAATTTATCACCAGATAGGTGATGTGCTTCGCTCAGAAGAATTGGCGGTTACTTTCAGTGCCGATTTTTCTCAACGGTTTTCTGAAAAACTAAATGCTGAACCTGTCATTTTGGCACCAGCAGCCATGCAAAAAAGCAAAGCCCAGGACAAGCAAGGGAAACAGAAATTCCTCGGCGCTTACGCAGCCGTAGCCAGTATGGCCGCTGCAGCAGCATTCGCCTTTATCATGATTCCGCAGTTGCAATCATTTCAAGCCAAGCCTGATGCAACGAATCAAATCAGCAGCAAGTCCACAAACGCAGGCAGTGTGCAGTTAGCAAATCACACTGAAAATCCAGGTATCAATACGCTGGCGGTGAATGAATCTGCCAAGCAAGCTTCCCAGCTTATGGCCGGCAACGATAAAAAACCGGTAGAAATTGATATGCTGCGTGACCCTAGAATTGACAGCTATTTGATGGCACATCAGCGCTTTTCTCCTGCAATCAATAACGGAGCACAATACGTTACGCACGCTAACGCCGTTTCATCTGCTTCGGAAAAATAAATATGATGTGCGTATGGCGTTTTAACATCGCATTGGCGGGGTCTGCCTGCCTGCTAAGTTTATTGGCGCCAGCAGCGGCGCAAGATACGGTAGACGATAAGCGTGAAGTGCATAGCGTATTGCGAAAAATGCAGGCTTCTGCGCAGAAGCTGAATTATTCGGGCACCTTTGTTTATCAGCAAGCCAATCAAATCAGGACTTCCAGAATTACCCATGTTCTTGATGGCAATAATGAACTCGAAAAACTGGAAATCCTCGATGGCCAGCCCAGAGAATACTTGCGAAAAAACGAAGAAGTAACCTGCTATCTGCCTGAAAGCAAAACCTTGCAGGTAGAAAAAAATGCCACGCAAGAAGTATTTCCCGCCTTGTTGACCTCTAATGCGCAATCTCTCCCCGATTCTTATTCAATAAAAAAAGCCGATCTTAGCCGTGTTGCGGGTATCGATTGCCAAACCTATTTACTCGATCCCCGTGATGGCTACCGCTATGGCTATCGTCTCTGTGTAGAAAGAAATTCTGGCTTGCTGTTGCGCGCACAAACCGTCAACACTAAAAATGAAGTAATAGAACAAATCGCTTTTACCCAACTTAGCATTGGGGACATAGACAAGCAGAGAGTAAAACCGACTTTTCAAAATACTGCACAATGGCAGGTTGAAAATTTGACGGTGCAGTCCAATATTCATTCAGGATGGATTGTGAAATCTCTGCCGACCGGGTTCAAAAAAACCCGTGAAATGAAGCGCTTGATCCCCGCTGCAGGAAATGCAAAAAACAGTGATGGAACAGCGATCAAGTCACATCAGGTGATACAAATGATTTTCTCTGATGGCCTGGCAGCGATTTCTGTTTTTATTGAACCGGACAGCGAAAACCGCACTGAAGGCAGTTTGCAGCAAGGTGCCATGACCATTATGGGTAAGCGTCATGCAGAATACTGGCTCACGGTTGTGGGTGAAGTGCCAGCCACCGCAATCCGGCAAGTAATGAACTCAATTGAATTTAAACCTAAATAAGCGAATGACACCATGAAAGCGAATAAACTTTTTCCAATTGAAAAAATTGCTTCTACCCTGGTCTTGAGTGCCTGCGTGGGTTTTATAGCGCCGACTGCAATCAATGCCAATCCTGTAGCTGAGGCTGCGTCCGCGTCTGTAGTTGGCCTGCCTGATTTTACCGAGTTGGTAGAAAAATCTGGCCCGGCAGTCGTGAATATCAGGACGACAGAGAAAGTTCAGTTAAATCAAAATGGCACGAGCGCTGAAGATGAGCAGATGCAGGAATTTTTCCGCCGCTTCTTTGGCACACCTATGCCAACGCCAAAACAACAGCCTACGCCGAAAGGCCGCAAGACACCTCAGCAGCAAGAGGAAGAAGTGCCACGCGGCGTCGGTTCTGGTTTCATCATCTCTCAGGATGGTTATGTACTGACCAATGCGCATGTAGTTGAAGGCGCATCCGAAGTCTATGTCAAGCTGACAGACAAGCGTGAATTCAAGGCTAAAGTTGTTGGTGCAGATCGCCGTACTGATGTGGCAGTCTTGAAAATTGACAGTAGCAAATTGCCCCGTGTCACCATCGGTGACTCTGACAAGATCAAGGCAGGCGAATGGGTGATTGCCATTGGTTCACCTTTTGACCTCGACAATACTGTGACTGCTGGCATTATCTCTGCCAAGGCACGCGATACTGGTGATTACCTGCCGTTGATACAAACGGATGTTGCAGTCAACCCAGGTAACTCCGGTGGCCCGCTGATCAATATGCGTGGTGAAGTCATTGGTGTGAATTCGCAAATCTATAGCCGTTCAGGCGGCTATATGGGCATTTCATTTGCAATTCCTATAGACGAGGCCATGCGTGTTGTTGAGCAGCTTAAATCTGCCGGCAAAGTAGTGCGTGGTTATCTCGGTGTAGAGCGTATCGATGTGACCAAGGACATTGCAGATGCATTGGGTCTGGCAAAAGCGCAAGGCGCACAGATACAACGTGTCATGCCTGGCTCTCCAGCTGAAAAGGCGGGTATTGAGCCAGGAGACGTGATTCAAAAAGTAAATGGCATCGTCATTGATAAGGCCGTTGATTTGAATCGCATAGTCGGTGACATCAAACCAGGTGGCAAGGCAACAGTGACGGTATGGCGCAGGGGTGGTCTGAAAGATATAGTCGTGACCGTCGCCGAAGCGGATGCAGAAAAAGCGCCAGTAAAAACTGGAAAACAAAAGGCCGAACCTGCTTCCAATGTCTTTGGATTGACAATCACTGACCTGACTGAAGCGCAGAAGCGTGATGCTCATGTCAGCGGCGGCGTGATACTGGAAAGTGCTGAAGGCGGTGCGGCCCGTGCCGGCTTGCAAGCGGGCGACATCATCACACGTATCGGCAATGCCGATGTCAAGGATGCCAAGGAATTCGCGGCTGCCATGACAAAAGTTGATCAGAAGAAACCTCTTTTGTTATTGGTCAAGCGTGGCGATGTGTCTAAATTCGTGGCAGTACGTCCGACCAATCAATAAACTTTTCAAGTAATGTAAAGGCCGCCTGTTTTGCAGGTGGCCTTTTTTATTTTGTAGGTCTGATAGGGGCGACTTATAATGCAGGCATGGAGATTGAGCGCATGATGTTAGCATCCCCACTACTTTAGGCGGAAATGATGATTCAATTTACACTTTATTCACGCAGTTATTGCCATCTTTGCGATGATATGCTGGAACAACTGCAAGCCTATAGCCCTGAATACGGCTTTACCGTCAAGGTAGTCGATGTTGATCAGGATGATGAAGTACTGGCCCTGTACGATGAGCTGGTGCCCGTCCTGGTAGGCCAGAAAGAAGGCCAGAATCAGCAAAGAATTTGCCACTACTATCTCGACCCCGCAGCACTGAAAGCTTTTTTCCATGCATGACCTGACATCTGGTTTATCTCTGTTTGACTATGAAAATGAAGTGATTTGCGGCGTTGATGAGGCGGGCAGGGGGCCATTGGCTGGCCCTGTCATGGCAGCAGCCGTGATTCTTGATCCTAATCGCCCCATTGCAGGCTTGCGTGATTCAAAAAAACTCAGCGAAGCAAAACGTGAGCAACTGGCGATAGAGATCAAGGAACACGCCCTGGCCTGGTGTATTGCCGAATGCTCTGAACAGGAGATTGATGAACTCAATATCCTGCAGGCGACCATGCTGGCCATGCGCCGTGCGGTTGAAGGTCTGTCTGTCACGCCTACACTGGCACTGATAGATGGCAATCGCTGCCCGGTAATGGCGATTGCTTCGGAAGCGATCGTCAAGGGTGATGACAAGGTGCCTGCGATATCAGCGGCATCCATACTCGCAAAAACTGCACGTGACCATGTCTTGATGCAGTTGCATGAAACTTATCCCCAATACGCGCTGGATCAGCACAAGGGCTATCCAACAGCTTTGCACCTGGAGCGTTTGCGCGAACATGGTGTGTCACCGATACACAGAAAATCTTATGCGCCTGTGAAAGCCTTACTCAAATAAATGAAATCGATTACTTCCCGCGACAATCCTCTTTACAAAGAATTCAAAAATCTTGCCACCAGTTCGCAGGCACGGCGTAAGGCTGGCCGCACTTTGCTCGATGGAGTTCATCTATGTGAAGCATATTTCCAGCATCTTGGCGCGCCCGAGTATTGCATCGTTACAGAAAGCAGCCTGCATCATGCCGAGGTGGCGACAGTACTGGCGCAAAGCGAGCAGCACAGGACGCAATGTATTTGCCTGCCAGATGCCCTCTACAAGGCGCTCAGCCAGGTTGAGCATGGGGTAGGTGTGATGTTCATTATCGCTACGCCCGCGCCTGAGTTTCCTGCGACCTTGGCATCATCGTCTGTGGTGCTGGATAATTTACAGGACCCCGGTAACCTTGGCTCCATCCTGCGCAGCGCTGCCGCAGCAGGCATAAAAAATGTATTTTGCAGCTCTGGTACCGCATTTGCATGGTCCCCAAAAGTCATGCGTGCAGGCATGGGCGCGCATTTTTTGCTGAATATTTTTGAAAATGTCGACTTGCCTGCTTTATTGAGCAGCGCCACTATTCCCGTGCTGGCGACCAGCTCTCATACCAGGCAGACTATCTACCAAAGTAACTTGAACCAGGAAGTGGTCTGGCTGTTTGGTCATGAGGGACAAGGTGTTTCACCTGAGTTGATGTCCATGGCTACCAGTACAGTGACCATACCCCAGCAAGCCGAGATAGAGTCACTGAATGTGGCTGCCAGTGCTGCTATCTGTTTTTTTGAACAGGTACGGCAGCAGTTGGATGCAAAAGTTCAGTAAATCCGCACGTCGGATTTAATTTCCTGCAAAATCGTGGTCGAAATTTCTTCTATCGATTTTGCAGTTGATGACAGCCAGCGTATGCCTTCGCGCTTCATCATCAGTTCCGCCTCATTGACTTCGTAACGACAGTTTTCCAGTGAAGCATATTTGCTTCCTGGGCGACGTTCGTTACGAATTTCTGACAGACGTTCAGGCGCGATACTCAAGCCAAAAATCTTGCTTTTAAATTCAGGCAATGCCGATGGCAACTTGCCACGTTCAAAATCATCAGGAATCAATGGGTAATTTGCCGCCTTGATGCCATATTGCATGGCTAGATACAGCGTGGTAGGAGTTTTGCCGGAGCGCGAAACGCCAACCAGTATCACATCGGCAGTCGATAAGTTTTTGTTTGACTGACCATCGTCATGCGCCAGCGAGAAATTGATGGCTTCTATCCTGTTTTTATATTCTTCAGAATCCGTAATATTGTGACTGCGCCCTATGGTATGGGTGGACTTGACGCCCAGCTCTTGCTCCAGTGGCGACACAAAGGTTTGTATCAAATCCATGTGCAAACCCTTGGATTTAAAAACAACGCCAGCCAGGTCAGTTTTGACCAGGGTGGAAAATACGATAGGGCGATTGCCTTCAGCTGTATAGGCATCATTGATCTTGCGCACGGCATCGTGGGCTTTTTCGAGTGTATCGATAAAGGGCAGACGGACTTGTTTGAATTTCAAGTCAAATTGTGTCAATACCGAGTGACCAAAGGTCTCTGCGGTGATGCCAGTGCCATCGGAAACGAAAAAGACGGTACGGTTTGCTGCAGGCCGTGCTTGCTGGGGGGTATCTGACATGATAATTTTATATAAATAATGGCAATAGACTGGACGGAATATATTTGTACTCTTAGAAACAAAAAAGACTGCAAATTCTTATTCCGTTTAGATAAATCTTGCAGGACACAATGTAAAATGCTGCAACAGCATGTCAAGCGTAGCTCGCCTCAAGAATAACAAAAAAACAGCGGGATACGAAGCAGCACGACATTAAACAGCAAAGATTTCTTACCATCAAAAAGAGGTTGTTATGTCCAACGCAGCAATTACTGAAGCAACTTATGTTGCCTCGTTTGAGCATTTACGCATGACGGATGTTGAATCCGTCGGCGGAAAAAATGCTTCTTTAGGCGAAATGATTAGCCAGCTGGCAACAGCGGGTGTGCGTGTTCCTGGTGGTTTTGCCACCACTGCTCAAGCTTTTCGCGATTTCCTGACACATAGTATCGACGGCGGTTTGCCATTGGAAAAACGTATTGCCGACCGTCTTGAACATCTGAATATCGATGACGTCAAGGAACTGGCAAGAGCCGGTGCTGATATCCGTCAATGGATCATAGACACACCGTTCCAGCCGCGCTTGCTCACAGAGATAGAAGAGTTCTACAACAAGCTGGTTTCTGATTCTACGGCTGAAATGTCATTTGCCGTGCGCTCTTCAGCTACCGCAGAAGATTTGCCTGATGCGTCTTTCGCCGGTCAGCAAGAAACCTTCTTGAATGTTGTCGGAATTGACAATATTCTGGAGGCAATGAAGCATGTATTTGCCTCACTGTACAACGACAGGGCGATTTCCTACCGCGTTCATAAAGGCTTTACCCATGCCGAAGTCGCCTTGTCTGCTGGTGTGCAGCGCATGGTGCGTTCTGATTTGGGCGCTGCGGGTGTAATGTTCACGATAGATACAGAGTCCGGTTTCAAGGATGTGGTCTTCATCACTTCCAGCTATGGTCTGGGCGAAACCGTGGTGCAGGGTGCAGTCAACCCTGACGAATTCTATGTCCACAAACCTATGCTGGAACTGGGAAAATTGCCAGTTATCCGCCGCAATATCGGTTCTAAACTCATCAAAATGGAATTCACTGGCGAAGCCAAGGCTGGCCGCTCGGTAAAAACAGTCGACGTGCCAGTGGAATTGCGCAACCGTTATTCCTTGAATGATACTGAAGTGGTGGAACTGGCTAAATACGCGACCATCATCGAGAAGCATTATGGCCGCCCTATGGATATAGAGTGGGGTAAAGATGGCCGTGACGGCAAACTCTACATCCTGCAAGCTCGTCCAGAAACCGTCAAATCCCAGCAAAAGCCTACTGACGCACAACAGCGCTTCAAACTCAAAGGCAGTGGCACAGTATTGGTATCTGGCCGTGCGATTGGTCAGAAAATTGGTGCGGGTCGCGTACGCGTGATACATGATCCATCCGAGATGGAAAGAGTGCAGCCCGGCGACGTACTGGTTGCCGACATGACAGATCCCAACTGGGAACCCGTCATGAAGCGCGCTGCTGCCATCGTCACCAATCGTGGTGGTCGTACCTGCCATGCAGCGATCATCGCACGTGAACTGGGTGTGCCGGCTGTAGTTGGCTGTGAAGATGCCACTGACGTGCTGAAAGACGGCACCCTGGTCACCGTATCTTGTGCTGAGGGTGACGAAGGCAAGATTTACGACGGTTTGCTGGAAACCGAAATCACTGAAGAATTGCGCGGCGAATTGCCCAAGTTGCCCTTGAAAATCATGCTCAATGTCGGCAATCCTCAACTGGCATTTGACTTCCAGTCTGTACCGAATGAAGGTGTGGGCTTGGCACGTCTGGAATTCATCATCAACAATAACATCGGCGTACATCCAAAAGCGATACTGGAATATCCGAATATTGATGCTGACCTGAAAAAAGCAGTGGAATCTGTTGCCCGCGGCCACGCGTCTCCAAGAGCTTTTTATGTCGACAAACTGGCAGAGGGTATTGCGACCATTGCTGCTGCATTCTGGCCCAAGAAAGTCATCGTTCGCTTGTCTGACTTCAAGTCGAATGAATACAAGAAGCTCATAGGCGGATCCCGTTACGAGCCGGATGAAGAAAATCCTATGTTGGGTTTCCGTGGTGCTGCGCGTTATCTGGCACCGGATTTTGCCGAGTCATTCGAAATGGAATGCCAGGCAATGAAACGCGTGCGCAATGAGATGGGCCTGACCAATGTAGAAATCATGGTGCCTTTCGTACGTACGCTGGGTCAGGCCGAAAAAGTCGTGAACCTGCTGGCAAAAAATGGACTCAAGCGCGGGGAAAATGGCTTGCGTTTGATCATGATGTGCGAAGTACCATCGAATGCAATCCTGGCAGAAGAATTCCTGCAATTCTTTGATGGCTTCTCTATTGGTTCCAATGATTTGACGCAGTTGACGCTGGGCCTGGATCGCGATTCTGGTATGGAATTACTGGCGGCAGATTTTGATGAGCGCGACCCTGCAGTACGCGCTTTGCTGTCACGCGCCATCGCTGCTTGCCGCAAACTCGACAAGTATGTCGGCATCTGTGGTCAGGGGCCATCTGATCATCCTGACTTTGCTGAATGGTTGATGAAAGAGGGAATAGAATCGATTTCCCTGAACCCGGATTCTGTGATTGATACCTGGCAGAAACTGGCGGCAGTCGGAAAATAAGTAGTTTGAATTGAAGTTGGAAACGGGAGTTCCTTGAAAAAGGACTCTCGTTTTTTCTTGTTGGTGCGCCGCAACATAAATCGAATGTGACCCCTTGTATTTTTTAAAATTAAGACTAGACTACCGATGTCGAAACTTAAGAAAAAGAAAATCAATACTTCAACAAAATTCCTGAGAAAGCCCTCGTTACCATGTAAGGTAACGGGGGCTTTTTTGTGAGTAAATTTCTATGGCGATTACCGATGAAAAATATAAGCCAGTCGTAGAAAATGTAAAGGTAGCAGTGTAGAAAAGTACAAAAATTGATAAGGAGAATAAGAATATGAACGGATGGATGATGTGGATGATACTGGCGGGCCTGGTCGTGATATTTGAATTGTTCACGGGTACCTTTTATTTATTGATGATTTCAATTGGACTGGTGGCAGGTGCCTTGGCAGCTGTATTTCAGTTGGGTTCGGAGAGTCAAATGATCGTTGCGGCTGTTGTTGGCGCGCTCGCAACCACAGCCTTACACAAGAGTAAATATGGCTGGAAAGAAAATGCAAATGCTGCCCGTGACCCAAACGTGAATATGGACATAGGGCAAACCTTGCAAGTCAATGATTGGAAAGAATTGGGTAATGGCAAGTTTGCTGCGAGAACCATGTATCGCGGTGCCATGTGGGATGTTGAATTGCAGCACTCGGCAGGCTATCCCGGTGCTTATGTGATTGAAGAAATACAAGGTAGCCGTTTGATAGTGAAGCCTTCATAGCAGTAATTAAGATCAATATAAAAATCAATATAAAACAGTCTGAATAACAATAAAGGTAAGGATATGGAAAATATAGGTAGCGTCGCTCTGGTTTTATTGGTGTTGGCCATGGTATTTGTTTTCAAAACCATCAATGTCGTACCACAACAGCATGCCTGGGTGGTAGAGCGTTTGGGTAAATATCATGCCACCCTGGGGCCAGGCTTAAATATCGTGGTGCCATTTGTTGATCGCATCGCTTATAAACACATACTGAAAGAAATTCCGCTGGATGTACCACCGCAAGTTTGTATCACCAGGGACAATACGCAGTTGCAGGTAGATGGTATTTTGTATTTCCAGATTACCGATGCCATGCGCGCTTCATATGGTTCTTCAAACTATATTGCGGCGATCACACAACTGGCACAAACCACCTTGCGCTCTGTCATCGGCAAAATGGAACTCGACAAGACGTTTGAAGAGCGCGATCACATCAATACCACTATCGTGAATGCAATTGATGAGTCTGCAGCCAACTGGGGTGTCAAGGTCTTGCGCTATGAGATCAAGGATTTGACCCCGCCAAAAGAAATTTTGCATGCGATGCAGGCACAAATTACTGCTGAGCGTGAAAAACGTGCTCTGATCGCTGCTTCTGAAGGCCGCAAGCAAGAGCAGATCAATATCGCCACTGGTGAACGTGAAGCGTCGATTGCCAAATCCGAAGGTGAAAAACAGGCGTCGATCAACCGCGCACAAGGTCAGGCTGCGGCCATTCTGTCGATTGCAGAAGCCAGCGCAGAAGCGATACGCAAAACTGCCGCAGCGATGCAATTACCAGGCGGCTCTGACGCGGCTAACCTGAAAGTGGCTGAGCAATATGTGGCAGCATTTGCCAATCTGGCCAAAACCAATAACTCGATTATTATCCCGGCCAATCTGGGTGATATGAGTGGCCTGATCGCGACAGCCATGCAAGTTGTTAAATCTCAGAAACCTGCTGTTATTGAATCGCCACGACGACCTGTCTAATAAAATGAGGGGCGTGACAGGCTCCTCATTGTCGTAACACTATCCACACAAAATTCCGTTGTACTGCTGGTATCTCCCAGATGCCAGCAGAGCTGCTGCATTTCCGAAAAACTGGGACTTTAAAAGAGGCTAAGTATGTTTGAAATTATTTTGGCAGTCGTTGTTGCTGTCATTATTTTGCTGTTGTATAGCAGTAATGTATTGGTGTATATCTCCAATGAGAAAATTGGTATCGTCGAAAAAAAATGGTCAACAAGTGGTTCGGTGCAGCATGGATTCATTGCACTGAATGGCGAAGCTGGTTTCCAGCCTGAAGTTTTGCGCGGTGGTTTCCATATGTTTTTCCCATTTCAATATTCCATCCACAGACATGACCTGGTGACGATACAACAGGGTACGCTGGCTTATGTATTTGCCCGCGATGGACAAGCCATGGCACCAACTCAAAATCTTGCTTGTAATAAGGAGGCCAATGATTTTACTGATGTTCGTAGCTTTCTGACTAATGCTGGTCAAAAAGGTTTGCAACGCAAGATACTGCGTGAAGGTACTTATGCCATCAACCTCGCGCAATTCGTGGTGCTGACTGCCGAACGCGTGTACGCCTTGCCTTTGCCTGGTGATGGCAATATCAGTAACGATGGTATCGTCGTCGGGCAATTGGCTGAAATGCTGGATGAACTGCGTTTGCGTAATGGTTTTCTTCCCTTGGTCATACGGGACGATAAACTGGCGGTGATTACCACACATGAAGGTCAGTCTTTGCCTGAGGGAACGATTGTTGCTCCAGTAGTTGGTGCAGATCCGCATCAAGAGCGCAGCTATCATCATGATTTCCAGAACCCGGAAGTATTCATAGATGCCGGTGGTTACAAGGGACGTCAATTACAAGTCCTGGTCGAAGGCACTTATTATCTGAACGCACGTTTCGCCAGTTATGAGATAGTTGAGAAACGTGTAGTGCCAGTTGGTTATGTCGGTGTTGTCGTGTCTTATACAGGCAAAGCAGGTAATGACGTCACAGGTGATGCTTACCGCCACGGTGAACTGGTCAGTAGCGATGAAAAAGGCGTACAGGTAACCCCATTGTTGCCTGGCAAGTATGCGCTGAATCCTTATGCCAAACGTGTCATTGATGTGCCAACCACCAACTTCATTTTGAAATGGCAATCAGGCCAGGTTGGTTCGCATGAACTGGACAAACACCTGAGCGAAGTATCCCTTATCACCAAAGATGCGTTCGAGCCGGACTTGCCTTTATCGGTAGTCGTCAATATCGACTATAAAATGGCACCGCTGGTCATACAAAGGTTTGGCGATATCCAGAAGCTGGTAGAGCAGACCCTGGACCCCATGGTGGCAGCGTACTTCAAGAACATAGGCCAGGGCAAGACCCTCATTGAATTACTGCAGGAACGCTCAGACATACAGGAGCGCGCCAAAGCAGAAATGCGCAAGAATTTTGAAGGCTATAACCTTACCTTGAATGAAGTCTTGATAGGCACGCCGCGCGCCAAGAATGGTGACACCCAGATCGAAGTGATCCTGAAACAATTGCGTGAGCGCCAGGTATCGAGAGAGCAACTGGAAACCTATAAAACCAAGGAAACCGCAGCAGTGCAAGAGCGTATCTTGCGCGAAGCAGAAGCCAGGGCAAAACAGCAAACAGCCATTACTGAATCAGAATTGGCCGTCAAGATTGCAGAAAATCAGGGTAGTGCAGCCGTGCAAAAAGCGATCAAGGCAGCTGAGGAAGCGCGTCAGGTTGCTTCTGGTGCAGCTGATGCCAAACGCACCCTGGCCAATGCCGAGGCTTATCAAATCCAGCAAATCGGCGAGGCGCAGGCGAAGGCGACTGAGTTGAACGTCGAAGCTTATGGTGGCCCTGAACTGCAATTCCAGCAAACAGTCTTGCTGCGTTTTGCTGAAGCGATAGAGAAAGGCCATATCGCCATGGTGCCCAGCATACAGACCGGTGGCAATGGCAGCAGTTCAGCCGTAGATGCTTTCCTGGCACTGGCTGCAAAAGACCTGTTGAATAAAGGAGAGGGCAAGACAGCAATTATTAATGCCAGTTAATCTTGTATTTGAGAGGTGGCTTTGATCAGGTCAAAGTCACTTCTTCTGTGGTCAGCAGACCAAGCGCTTGAGCTTGTGGCTGCCACAGGCAAATATCTGCCAGTAGTGCGTGAAGGTCCAGTCCGGTCTCTTTGGAAGCATCTACTGCACATTGGTGAAGATCAGGATTGTGATAAGCAGCCTGTAAAAAATGATATTGCCAGGGAAGCAGGCTGATCAGTTGTACTCGATAATTCAGGCGGGTAAATGCCAGATGGCTGGTTTCAGGATTTGGTGGTGCTGGTAAATCTTGATCAGCAGGTGCGTGTTTAGCCTGTTCCCAGTACTTCAGTAAAGGAAAACTGGCTTTCAGTAGCCGTACGCAGGCCGGGATATGGATGTCTGCATGTGAACCCATCAGCAGATCAAACGCATTGTGGGTTTTGATATTACGGTTATTCTCCAGTCCAGGTGCCCGTATTACCTCGGTAAACGCCCGTTCCAGTCTCGCCATCTCTACCGGAAACTGCAGTAGCAGGTCTGCTTCGCCAGCCTTTAAATCCTCTGTATTTTTGGGCTGGCTCTCCAGCAGGAAGTTGGCAAAGCCAGCACCTAAATCATACAGAGACGGCGCGCGGGATGGGTATCGCCAGATATAGTTATGGGCAAAAAAATTAAACAATTCATTGCCCATCAAACGATGTAGAACCGGGAAATCCGCCTGCAGGCATTCTTGCAAGCGCAAGATATAGCCGTTAGCATAAATGTGCATGCGCGATTGTTTACCTGGCGTGATCTTGATTACGCTCGACTCTTCCAATCCCAGATGTTCCTGTGCCAGCGATAAACCTCTTGCCAGACCGCCGGGTGCAGTCATCACTGTTAAAAACCAGTGCTGTAATTGCGATAGCGATGGATCAGGTGCAGGCTGGCTCATGAAGTACTGAGTTCTTCCAGTTGAAAATGCACAGGCGTAGAAATGCTCGTACCCGATGCAGCATTGATTTTCATCTCTGGAAAACGACCAGTCATGACCAATCGTGCCTTGTCCAGTTCTGCCAGTAAGTCTGGATAGTCAGGGATATTGGCATCCCATTCCAGCAGAGTGGAAACACCACCCGTCAAGGCTTGCGCCAGTGCATATAAGTGCCAGACTGGTGTTGGCACAGGCTGATCATGCGTATCTATCATATAGTCACCATAGTGACTTGGCCCCGCCAGATGAATTTGCACGATGCGGTCTGCAGGCAGGTTGCGTATATAACGTTCAGCATCAAAGCCGTGATTGTAGGCAGACACATAAACATTATTGACATCCAGCAGCAGTCCACAGCCAGTTTTTTCGGTTAAACGACTTAGAAATTCATCCTCCGCCATGTTTGACTGTTCAAACTCTACATAGGTACTGGGATTTTCCATAATCAATGGACGCTCCAGAAAATCCTGCACTATGCGTACTCGTTCAGCTACATGCGCTAGCATGGCCTCATTCAAGGGTAGTGGCAGCAAATCATGGGTATTCATTGCAGCGGCACCTGTCCAGCACAAATGGTCAGATACCCAAACTGGCTGCAGTTCTTTTGCCAGTTGCCTGAGTTTTTTTAGATAGTCGAAATCCAGTGGATCTGTACTGCCTATCGACAGCGAAACACCATGCATGACGATAGGACAGGTTTGCGCTATTCGTTCCAGAACGTGGCGTGCATAACCATGGTTATCAATGAAGTTTTCTGCAATCACTTCAAACCAGGCTACTCCGGCTCCGTGTTGAAGTATGTGCTCAAAGTGCGTATTGCGCAGACCAACACCCAGGCCTAGATTAGGCAGGCCCAGACGTGGCTGTACTATGTTCATAGTTTGCATAGTGTGTTTCTAAGGCATGCCCATATCATCAGGTTGATGGTGGCAAAGCCAGGCGCAAGTCATTGGGTTTTGGCATTTCCCCAGGATTTTTGTGGCGCGTCGTCATTACCGTGCTGTAGGCCGCCCAAGCTGTGTCAAAAACACTGTCACCTTGCTTGAATTTGATGTTCTTGTTCAATAGATGCTCCGCATGTGGTGGCGCATCATCAAAAGTATACAAAGTCATTGTGCCGCTCGCGGGAAACAGTTGCGATGCAGAGATAGGCACAGCACAGCCGCCATAGGTTCTGCAGCGGTTATCGCTTGGTGCGCTATATAAGGTGCCGGTAGGTGGAGGGCCCGGCGGCGCGCCGCAAATACCGTGTGAGCCGCGGTCTGGAGTTGCGATGAGTAACGGTTCTTTTTCCGGTTTAACAACCATGTCTATCTGGGCAAAGCCACAGCCACCTTGGGCCTCGCAGCCATTTGATCCACGGCAACTGTGATAAACCGCAATTGCAGCGCATTGATTAATTGCCTCTTCGGATTCTGTTACTTTGTTGGCGTTGAAATCCAGACCCTGGCAGGAGTGATACAAAATATTCTTGTCTGGTAGTGGAACGCTGACTGACAAGTCCGGTGAGCAACCAGTAATCGCCCAGCAAATCGACATACGGTCACCTGATCCGACCATGGATGGATAAGGGAAAGCTGCGTCCTTATTTGTCCAGTATTCATCCAGTACCGAGGTGATACCATAAATCGCACCTGCAGATACGCTGCTTAACATCTGCACGGTTTTTGCGCCTTCGCTTTTCAGACGGTTCAGCGCCCCGGCGACGTCATCAGGTGTCGGGATATTTTGTGGTGCTGACGCTGCATCGTAATCCTTATTGGTCAGCATGGCGGCGGTCCACTGATTGCCCGCAACGGCATGCCATTGTTCCCAAGTCAGCAAATGATCAGAGGTACCTTTTCCAGAATGCTCCATGTCTTTCCTGATATCCTGGAAGCGTTCATAGTGGTCAAATGCCGCGCTATGGAAACGTGCTGCAGCATCTCTTGATTCATCTAATTTGCCGTCACCATCATATGCGGGATAATCTGCTTTCAGAGCGTCGTCGGACTCGCGATAATCGGGTTGAACGGCACGCAGTAATTGAGTACGACGGTAGTGTTTGATCCCTGCAGAATTACCTTCGCCCTGATCGGTGATGGCACACATCATGTCGATGGCCTTGTTTTGCGAAGCGGCCATGCCGCCATCAAGATCTTCAGGGCTGAACAAAGTATCAAATTGCGGATATTCTTTTTGGGGATGACTGTCGTTCGGCTGTTTAGGTGTGCTGTGGACATTGAACATGTCTTTTTGCACTGAATTGTTATCAAACAGTTTTTGCCACAAAGTCTGACCATCCGTGTATTCCATGCTGATGTATTTGGCATAGCATTCATACATATAGCCGATGGTGCCAAACAGCGGCAAGTCAGCAAAGCCCTTGCCTGGACTCCAGTTCGCCAAAGGTATATCCGGGAAATACTTGTCGGCGTTGTGGCGCAATTCTTCGCGTGCCTGCTTTTCTGGCTGCTCGATTGCCAAAAACAGTTCTATCTGGTTTTTATTCAGTGATTCCAGATTGACCCTGACATCTTTGTAGCTGTTGGTATCCCTGAGATCAACAATGCAGGGTATGGTGTAGTTGTCTGGACCATAGCAAGTCCAGCCACGCTCACTGCTTTGCAGACCTGAATCTTTGGTAAAGCTGGGGGCAACGCCAATAGCGGTGGCGATATTGGCAGCCATCTGCAAATGCAGCATCTCTTGGATGAAAACGCTGAAGATGATATTGAATGCGCGCTCATTGGCTGTAACAGCTTTTGCCGTGGTCGCCATTCCTGGCCATTGGCGGCCTTTATAATAATTGTTACCCTTGGAATTGATTTGATGCGTGCCATAGATCGAGTACATGGAGTTCATGTACAGCGGTATCGTAAACAATTCCACGCTGACAGTTGCCTGAGCAATTGCCCTTACGGCGGCGGCATCGGTGTTGAATTCTGATAAGGGACGATTCTTGATGGCGTGCTGCGGTGTTTCAGGTATGGCTGCGAACATGAGACGACTCCTGCGCTGGCTTGATATGATTGGGGGATGTGCAGACGAAATGCGGCAGTAAAAAATGAACAAAACGTAATGACTTTAACATAAAAGAATATGTGCTTGAAAGTATTTGAGCGCACCTGATTCTTTTCAGGCTGTTTGCTTTTTTGCGGCATCTTCACAATTTTTGGAGCAATCGGTATGAAAGAAATTATCAGTCAATGTCAGCTTGGCTTATCGTCGCTTGCAGACCCGGTAAGGGCACAGGCCATGCGTGCCTATATGAAAAACCGTTTTGAATTTTTGGGTATTCCCGCACCTGACAGGCGCAAGGCATGTGCGGACATTCTCCGCCAATTAAAGACGGCTGATGCTGACGAACTTTTGCAGATCGCAACTGGCTTGTGGGCCTGTGAAGAGCGAGAATACCAGTATCTGGCAGTGGATATCCTGGCCAAGCATTACCGACGCTTACGCCCGGCAGACATACCTGCATTGCTAGTGCTGGCGCAGCAAAAATCCTGGTGGGATACTGTCGATGGACTGGCCGGTATTGTTGGTGATCTATTGCGGCAAAATTTGACGGCGAGCCGGGATATACAAGCAGGCATGGATAAAGCACTTGAACATCCCGATTTTTGGGTGAGGCGCATCGCTTTATTGCATCAGCTAGGCTGGCGCGAGCAGACCGATGTGGACAGATTATTTACTTATACCCTGACACTAGCGGATGAAAAAGAGTTTTTCATCCGTAAAGCGATAGGCTGGGCATTACGTGACTATGCTTGGCATGATCCTGCTGCCATTCGAGAATTTTTGCAAGAGAACCAGAACCTGTTTTCTGGCCTGAGCTACCGCGAAGCCGCTAAAAACCTGGAGAAATTGGGGAAATAGTTACAAAAAACTTTGCAGTTCATTCCGCAGCAGCACATTAAGCAACCATGCTGCATGGCATTTGCAATATGATATCGGTTGTTTGTTAATTGCCAGTCTGCATTTCTCCTGATGAAACCTCAAAAACTTATCTTGTCTGCCATCGCCGTAGTCGGCGTGGCTATCGCTTCTTATTTTGTCGTACAAAAAACTAATCAGTCTCCAGAGAGCAAAGCGGTAAGCTCTCAGGCTGAGCAAAAAGAGGCATTTGATCCTGCCAAATTACCAGAAGACTTGAATGGCTTGTTGGTCGCCTATCGCAAAATCATCATCTTGCTGGCTGACGAGAAAAAATTGAATGCCAAAGAGCGCAATGAAGCAAATCGGGTAGGGCAGGCTTTGTTCCATGAAAATCTTGTCAGGCTCAATGATCTGGATGTATTTTTCAGTAAGTTAAAATCACTCAGCAATGCCAAACGTGAAGCCAGTTTTGACACCATCCTGACCTATATAGAATCTGGTGAAGATTTATATGATGCAGACCGTCTCGCATTCCGCGAAGTTTTGCTTAAGATGCAAACACTGATTGCTACAGAGCAGACTTTGCCATCGATTAAACTGCACAAGCGTGTCAGCGATGATTTGAATGCGCTAAGCGAAATCGAAAAAGAATACGACAAAGAACTTAAAGAGATTTTCTCTCGTTTTGAGTCGCGCTCCATAGAACTGAAACGTGAGCGCTGGGATGATTACATTGTCAAACTGCGCAAGCTGTATAACCGCGAGCAAATCCTCAAGGATTACGGTTTCATCTTGCCTTACCCCGAAAAACCGGAAGCCGCCGATGAAAAAGACAAGGAAATTTTCGGTCAGGGCTTGCCACCAAAAACCGTCGTATTGACTTTTGACGACGGTCCACATGCCACTTATACCGATGAAATTGCAGCGATACTCAAGCAATACAATGTGCCAGGCGTGTTTTTCCAGGTTGGCAAGAACGTCGGCAGCGTTGATGCGCAGGGAAAAGAATCGCTGAATAAAAATGCCGCAACCAGCAAGAAGCTGTTGAGCGCAGGCCATGTATTGGCCAATCACAGCTTTAGCCATGCTTTGCTGTCCAAACAAAGCGGCGATAATCTGAATGCAGAGATTGAGCAGACAGATAAATTGCTGAAGGCCATAGACCCGGCACGTTCATCCTTGTTTCGTTTCCCTTACGGCGCAAAAAACAAGGAAGGCATGCAAATCCTGCACAAGCTGGGCTTGCGTTCAGTCATGTGGAATATTGATTCCCTGGACTGGGCTGACCCGGTACCCAATTCGATTGCTGGCCGGGTGCTTGGCACTTTGGAGAAAGAGCAGCGCGGCATCATCCTCTTCCACGATATCCATGAACGCACGGTAAAAGCCTTGCCACTGGTATTGGATAAACTGATTGCTGACGGCTATAGCTTTGCATCATGGGATGGCACTGACTTCAAGATCGCCAAAGGTGGCAAGCCTACGCCTGAAAAAGTCAGTATCAGTACTGACTATCAAAATAGCTGGGCTATCGTGATCGGCATCAATGACTATCCAAAATGGCCCAAGCTGCAATATGCGGTGCAAGATGCCAATGCTATCCGTGACACCCTGATCAATCGCATGGGCTTTGCCGGTGACAAGGTATTGACACTGACCAATGCAGATGCAACCCGCAATAATATTTTGGCCTTGTTCCATGAAAAACTGGGACATGGGCAATTGAAAAAAGACGACAGGGTATTCGTCTTCTTTGCTGGTCATGGTGCAACCAGGAAGCTGAGTTCTGGCCGCAACCTGGGTTATATCATTCCTGTTGATTCTGACCCTGAGCAGTTGTCTGTCGATGCCATCCCCATGACAGATTTGCAGAACATCGCCGAGAGCCTCAATGCCAAACATATCCTGTTTGTCATGGATGCCTGTTATAGCGGGCTGGGGCTGACGCGTGGTGGTGGCACCAGCGCATTTTTGCGTGAAAATGGGAAGCGTCTGGGGCGACAAATGCTGACTGCAGGTGGTGCAGATCAACTGGTTGCTGACGGTGGACCTAATGGTCATTCTGTCTTTACATGGACCTTGCTCCAGGCTCTGAGTGGCAAAGCAGACATGAATGGCGATGGCATGATCACCGCGACAGAGTTGGCAGCCTATATTGCGCCCGCAGTATCAAGCGTATCGCAACAAACCCCTGCATTTGGGAGTTTGCCTGGCTCTGAAGGCGGAGAATTTGTTTTTGAAATACGCGGTGAAGGTGAATTTCTGAATGCAAAAACCAATCAGTTGTCTGCTGATGCCATTGCACTTAATAATAAGCTGGACGGAGCCGCTAAAGCAGGCGGCGATACACCTGTCGTAGTCAAGAATCTGACTGGCGGCGAGCAAAAAATCGCAGCACCCAAAATGGTGGATGGTTCATCAAGGCAACTGGCACAAAGAGCCAATGACCATGGGCTGCAATTATATAAAGAGAAGCAATATGCTCAGGCAGAAGCCGCGTTCACTGAGGCTTTAAAGTATAGGCCTGACTTTGGTCTGGCAGCAAACAACCTGGGTTTTGTTTATTTCAAACAGCAAAAATATGCAGAAGCTGCGCGCTGGTTTGAAAATACTTTGCAGATTGATCCTTCCCGTTCAATCGCCTATTTGAATCTGGGTGATGCCAGGGCGCTTTTGAATGACAATGAAAAAGCTAAAAAAGCATATGCCAGCTTCCTGGAGTTATCGCCAAATAGTCCGAATGCCAACTATGTCAAAGAGGCTATGAAAAAATTGAACTGATATTTTTGAGCGCATTCACAGGTAACGAGAATTGAGTAAGGGATAAAAATGAATGGTGTAACTTTGAAGGCTATCCGCAGTTTGCTGCATTTTAGCCAACATGAAGCGGCAGAGTTGATCGGTGGTGTCACCTTACGCAGTTGGAGTAGCTGGGAGGCAGGTACGCAACAGATACCGCAAGATGTGATATCCATGATTAATTACCTCATGGTGTGCCGCAAGAAGGCAATTACAGATACGCAAGCAGCGATAAAAACCTACTACCAGCAAATGCCGCCAGGTGTCAGTAAAAAGCCGGTAGCACTTGTATGGTACGACAGCTTTGAAGACTGGTGCACCTTGCCCTATCGTGAATCAATCATGTGGAGGCCGCAGCAGTCTGTGGTAGCGCATCTGATCTCGGTAGAAAACTGCAACGTCGTGCAGTTTGATGGCCCCGCTTTTGAAAACTGGCTGGGTCGTCGTATTGATAGCGACGCCATGCGCAATCAATGGGCAGACGAGCAAGTGCCTGCCTGATAAAAAATCAAGGCTGTGATTGCACAGCCTTGATATACGTCACACAGTGCATGTTTGTTGACTATCTTTGCCCTATGCGGGTGTCACCAAACAGGTTTTTCTGATCACGTGGTTGTGAACGCCAGTACTGCTTTGGCGCATCTACGGTCGCTCCCAATTGTGCTGCTGCATGCCAGGGCCAATGTGGGTCATACAAAATGCCACGAGCGATGGCGATAGCATCTGCTTTGCCTGACGTAATAATATCTTCTGCCTGTTGTGCATCCGTGATCAGGCCGACTGCAATGACTGGTATGCCGCAATGCTGTTTTATTTCTTCTGCCAAATGGACCTGATAGCCAGGGCCCAAGGGAATCTTTTGTTCCGGTGAAACCCCTCCACTGGAAACATGGATAAAGTCACAGCCGCGCTCCTGCAATTCCTGGACAAAGAGTTTGCTTTGCGAGATATCCAGACCACCTTCCACCCAGTCCGTTGCTGACAAGCGCAGGCCAACTGCCATGCTGTCTTTGGGAACTGCTGCCCGGACAGCATCAAATACTTCCAGGGGAAACCGTAAACGGTTCTCAACCGAACCACCATATTGATCTGCGCGCTGATTGGCAATGGGGGACAAAAACTGATGCAGCAAATAACCATGTGCTGCATGTATCTCAATTGCATCAATACCCAAGCGGTGCGCGCGTACCGCTGCATCAACAAAAGCCTGTTTCACGCGTTGCAGGCCGACGTCGTCCAGTGCCAGTGGCGCACGTTCAGTTTGCGCATGCGGCACGGCAGAGGGCGCAACCATTTGCCAGCCACCGTCTTCCAGTGCAATCAATTGACCTCCATGCCAGGGGGCCTGGCTGGACGCTTTGCGTCCTGCATGGCCCAACTGTATGGCAATGGGCATGGCAGAATGCTGGCGTATTGATGCCAATACTTTAGCCAGCGCAGCTTCAGTCTCATCTGACCATAAACCCAGGTCACCAGGAGAGATACGCCCTACGGCTTCAACCGCTGTGGCTTCCAGTATCAACAGCCCGGCACCTGACAAGGCAAGCCCACCCAGATGAATCAGATGCCAGTCAGTCGCCTTGCCATCCTCCGCAGAGTACTGGCACATGGGGGCAATGATGACGCGATTTTTTAAACTCAGCGAACCAAGCTTGATGGGGGAGAAGAGAGCGCTCATGTCTTTGAAAAATACCTGAATGAAGGAAATAATCTGATTTCTTCATTATGCCTGCGCTTTTCTTTTGCTGCAGGGAGCAGCTGATTCTTCAGCTTGCTTCCAGTGCCTCAACTATTTCTTTGATTTTGACTGCTTTTTCAAAGTGATCAAACTTGTTTTCCATGATCCACCATGTGGCCGCTTCCATCAATACTTGCGGGTCATCGTTTTTATTGGCAAAGAAGGCGTAAAAGGAAAGGCCAACATTGCTGCCTTTTTGCGCGATTTTGTTATTGCATACTTCTATGATCTTTTTTCTCAGACTACTTCTCATCATTTATTCGTATTCAAGGTTAATGCGTGCCGCCCTCGGTAAAACGAGGCTATGTGCAGCGCTTGAGAGAACTCGTTGAATTCTATTTTTTGCTGTATTTCAGGAATAGCCAAAAAGTCGAATTCTATATCTTCAGATACATCCAGTTGCTGCTCACCTTTTAACCTAAGCCCGGTAGCAAAAAACAAGTGGATGGTATTGGTTTGACGGGCTGGGTTGGCGTACATGGCCCCAAGGGATTGCCAGTGAGTAGCGCTATAACCTGTTTCTTCCAATAGTTCTCTTTGGGCGGCAACGAGAGGTGCCTCACCTTCATCAATGACGCCACCGGGCAATTCTATGCAAACCTTTTTTACTCCATAACGAAACTGCTTTACCGTCAATATGCGGCCATCATCTGCCTGGGCAAACACATGCACCCAGTCAGATTCGTGAAGCACATAATAAGGTTCGATTATTTGTCCATTGGGGAGCTGGCATGTATCTGCGCTCAGTGTTAACCAGGCATCATTGACCAGTGTTGTTGAGTTTATGGTTTTCCAGGGCTTCATATTAAGATTCAAGCTTGTGAAGGAAAAAATCAATGCTTAGTTAGCATCTTCTCACGAAATTATCTTATTCATATTATTTAATGCATGTGATCTGATAAGCTGATTTTCAAGGGTAAGGCAGTTTTATATTAATTGCTATTGAGTTTGACTTCGTCGCGCCCATTTGCATCTGATCAACGGATGCTAGATGAAAATCACATTCGCAATCCTGATTAGGTTGTCGACATGGAATGGTTACTTGTTATTATTGTTTTACTCGTACTTGGCATAGTTGTCTTGCCCAAGCTGCGCTTGCGTCATGTTTTATCCCAGGCTTTTCCCTTGAATTATTCTAAAATTTTGCGAAAAAACCTGCCTGGATACACGCGCATGCCAACTGATTTGCAAATGCAATTGAAGAAACGCATACGTCAATTTCTCTATCAAAAAACTTTTGTCGGCTGCGGTGGCTTGGCTATCACGGATGAAATCAGGGTGACCATTGCTGGCAAGGCTTGCCTGCTGTTGCTGAATCGTGAATCAGATGTGTATCCGCAGCTCACGCATGTCCTGGTATATCCATCGGCATTTGTAGCACCCAGAACACAAATGAATGCTGACGGCATCGTCACGCATACCAATCAGGGGCTCAGTGGCGAATCATGGAGTGATGGCAGGGTCATACTTGCCTGGGATCAGGCAGCGCATAATCCTGACAATGAGGCGCGGGGGCAGGATGTGGTTATCCATGAATTTGCTCATCAGCTCGATAGTGAAACGGGAACGACCAATGGTGCGCCAGCCTTGAAGTCAGCAGCAGCTTATAAGGCATGGTCTGCGCTGATGGAAAGAGAGTATGCCCAACTACATCAGGCGATAGCCAATGATATTGCTACCGTTATTGATCCTTATGGTGCAACCAATCCGGCAGAATTTTTTGCTGTCGTGACTGAGGCATTCTTCAAGAAAAGCCGCGACCTTGCTCACTACCATCCTGCTTTGTACGATCAGTTGCGGGCTTATTACCAGGTTGATCCATGTGACTGGGTATAATCCTCATCCCAAAAACAAGGGGCGCTGTATGCGCCCCTTTGCTTTATTCTACCGCTTCCAGAAATTCCTGCTGTTCCAGCCAGTCAGCTTCTATCTGCCCCAGTTCCTTGACGACGTAAGCCTGATCAAGTAACAAGGCTTTCAGCTTTTCCTTGTTGGCATCGTTATAGATATCAGCGTCTTCAAGTTGTACATCTATGTCTTTCTTTTTGATGTTCAACTTGGCCATCTGTTCCTCCAGGCGTTTGATGCGTGTTTCTATAGGTTTGCGTAGATTGGCAAGGCGCAGGCGGTCATCGGCGTCGCGTTTGCGTTGTTCCTTGTCATCGACCTTGGCGACGGGTATAGGTTTTGCCAATGGCAAAGCTGCTTCCTGTGCCTTGGTTTTTTCTGGCAGGGAAGGGGCAGCTTTTTCCAGTTTATTCTTGAACAGCCAGTCTTTGTAGTCGTCCAGGTCGCCATCAAACGGTTGCAGCTTGCCATCGGCAACGATGATGAACTGGTCCGTCGTGGCGCGCAGCAAATGCCTGTCATGTGAAACGACGACCAGCGTACCTTCAAACTGCGCCAGGGCATCCGTCAGCGCTTCGCGGGTTTCCAGATCCAGATGGTTGGTTGGTTCATCGAGCAGCAAGAGGTTGGGGCGTTGCCAGACAATCATTGCCAGTGCCAGGCGGGCTTTTTCACCTCCAGAAAATGGCTTGATCGGGCTGCTCACCATGGTGCCAGGAAAGTTGAAGCCGCCGAGGAAGTTGCGCAATTCCTGCTCGCGTACATCGGGGGCAATATGCGCCAGATGCCACAGCGGCGATTCGTCATGGCGCAGCATTTCAACCTGGTGCTGGGCAAAATAGCCTATGGACAAACCCTTGCCGGTTTGCATGACGCCGTTCAAAGGAGCGATATCCCCAACGATGGTTTTGATCAGCGTGGATTTACCCGCGCCATTCACACCCAGCAGGCCAATGCGCTGGCCGATTTGCAGCGTGAACTTGACGTCACCTACGATTTTTTTCTCGCTGAAACTATGATCAGTTTCTGATTCTATACGGTAGCCACAATCAACATCTTCCATCACCAGCATGGGATTTGGCGCACTCAGTGGCTCGCGGAATTCAAAAGAGAATTCAGCCGCTGCACGCAAAGGTGCCATTTCTTCCATGCGCGCCAAAGCCTTGATACGGCTTTGTGCCTGCTTGGCTTTGGATGCCTTGGCCTTGAAGCGGTCAATAAAGGATTGCAGATGGGCGCGTTTGCGAGTCTGTTTCTCCAGCATGCCTTGCGCCAGTTCCAGCTGTGCCGCACGCTGGCGTTCAAAGCCGGAATAATTGCCACCATAACGCTTGAGCTTGCGCTCATCAATGTGGACGATGACATTCACCACACCATCAAGAAAATCGCGATCATGGGAGATAATGATCAGCGTGCCTTCATAGCGCTTCAGCCAGTCTTCCAGCCAGATGATGGCATCCAAGTCCAGATGGTTGGTCGGTTCATCGAGCAGCAGTAAATCGGATTTGCACATCAGTGCTTGGGCCAGATTCAGGCGCATGCGCCA
Source organism: Undibacterium sp. Ji83W (assembly GCF_049340385.1). Classification (NCBI taxonomy): domain Bacteria; kingdom Pseudomonadati; phylum Pseudomonadota; class Betaproteobacteria; order Burkholderiales; family Oxalobacteraceae; genus Undibacterium; species Undibacterium sp. Ji83W. The sequence goes on from NZ_JBMPOZ010000002.1 coordinate 178,917, forward strand.
GCCACCAGAAAAACTGGCGACTGATTGCTCCAGTTCATTGATCTTGAAACCCAGACCCAGCAGCAATTGTTCTGCGCGTGGGCGCACAGTATATGCATCGGCATCGGCCAGCGCACCATACATATTGCCGATGGCAATACCGTTGTCGTGACTTTCTGGCTGCGCCTCCAGTTCGGCCAGTTGCGCTTCCAGTTTGCGTAAGGCGACGTCGCCGTCTATGGCGTAATCGATGGCGCTGCGTTCCAGCGGCGGCGTTTCTTGAGCGACGTGGGCAAGTTGCCATTTGGCTGGGAAATCGATGCTGCCCTGGTCGGGATGCAATTCACCACGCAACATGGCAAACAGGCTGGATTTACCTGCACCGTTGGAACCGATCAAGCCTATCTTGTCGCCGGGATTGAGCGTCACATCGACGCTGTCAAATAATGGTTTGATGCCGCGCGCCAGGACGACTTGTTGAAGACGTATCATATAAACTTAATTAATGGGTAATGCTATTGTTGATGCAAAAAAAAGGAAAAACGGGCAAAACTGGTTTTGCCCGTCTTCAATGTACTTATTACACTGATTACTCTGCGCTACACTGATTTATGCAGTGAAATTGCTCAGTTGGTCAGCCTCTACCAAAAATACCATGTCGTCGCCGGCACTGGTACTCAACCAGGTCAGGTTCAGCTCAGGAAAGGCCGCTTCAGCAAAGGCACGTTCATTGCCAATTTCCACCATCAGCAAACCATCTTCAGTCAGGCGTTGTGCGGCACCTGCGACTATCTTGCGCACCAGGTCCATGCCATCATCACCACCAGCCAGGGCGATTTGCGGTTCGTGCATGTATTCCTTGGGCAGTTTTGCCATGGAGCCGGAATTCACGTACGGCGGGTTGGTAATGATCAGATCATATTTTTTATCCGGTACATTGCTGTACAGGTCAGACTCAATCAGGGTAATACGGTCCTGCAATTCATAGGTTGCCACGTTACGTTTTGCCACTTCCAGCGCGTCCTTGGAAATATCGACTGCATCCACATGTGCTTCAGAGAACATATCTGCCAGCATGATGGGCAGGCAGCCAGAGCCGGTGCACAGTTCAAGGATGTTTTTGATGGCTTCCGGGTCTGTCACCCATGGTGAAAAATTTTCGGGTATCAGTTCGGCGATGAAGGAGCGCGGCACGATGACGCGTTCATCCACATAGAAGTTATAAGTGCCGAGCCAGGCTTCATTGGTGATGTAGGAAGCAGGTACGCGATCGACTGCACGGCGGTCAATCACGCGCAATACAGCGTCTATTTCTGATGGCAATAAATGGGCATCAAGGAAAGGCTCTATCTTGTCCAGTGGCAGGTGCAGGGTATGCAGCAGCAAATAGGCTGCTTCATCCAGGGCATTGGCACTGCCATGGCCAAAGAACAGTTTCTCTTTGTTGAAACGGGTGACGGCATAGCGCAGCAGATCGCGCAGGGTCAAAAAGGTGGTAGCGGGTGTAGTCATATTGTTTCCGTATCGGCCAGTGGTGAGCTGATTAAGTCAGCAGGTTTTCCAGAGTGCGGCGATAAATGTTCTTGAGCGGGTCTATGTATTGCAGCTCTATGTGTTCGTCAATTTTATGGATGCTGGCATTCGGTGGGCCAAATTCCACAACTTGTGGGCAAATCTTGGCGATGAATCGGCCATCAGATGTGCCACCGGTAGTGGAAAGCTCTGTCTCTATACCTGTTTCGACACGTATGGCATCACCCAATGCATCACTGAGACTGCCTTTGGGTGTAAGGAAAGGATGGCCGCCAACTGTCCATTTCAAATCATATTCCAGGCCATGTTTGTCGAGGATGGCATGCACTCGCTGCTGCAAGCCCTCGGCTGTGCTGGCAGTCGAAAAACGGAAATTGAAATCGATAACCGCTTCACCAGGTATCACATTAGAAGCACCGGTGCCAGCATGGATATTCGACATTTGCCAGGATGTCGGCAGGTAATACTCATTACCCTCATCCCAGACTTCAGCCACCAGCTCAGCCATGGCAGGTGCTGCCTGGTGGATGGGGTTTTTTGCCAGTTGCGGATAAGCGATATGGCCTTGCACACCTTTCACAATCAATTTGCCCGACATGGTGCCGCGACGGCCATTCTTGATGGTATCGCCCAATTTATCGACGGAAGTTGGTTCGCCAACAATGCAGTAATCAAGTTGCTCACCCCGGGCCTTGAGCTTTTCGCAGACGATAACTGTACCATCCGTAGCCGGGCCTTCTTCATCACTGGTGATGAGGAAACCGATGGAGCCTTTATGATCTGGATGCTCAGCAATGAATTCTTCTGTCGCCACGACAAAAGCGGCGATCGAAGTTTTCATATCAGCCGCACCACGGCCATACAACTTGCCATCTCGGTGAGTAGGTGTAAATGGTGCAGACTGCCATTGTGTTACTGGGCCAGTAGGCACAACGTCAGTATGACCGGCAAACACCAGTAAAGGTTGAGTCTGACCGCGTCTGGCCCATAGATTGGTTACGTCACCAGATTGTATGGTTTCGCACTGGAAGCCCAGGGGTTCCAGCAGAGCGATCAAGGTGTTTTGGCAGCCTTTGTCTTCAGGTGTGACCGAATCCAGCGCAATCAGCTGTTCGGTCAGGGCAAGTGTTTTACTCATGTTTACTTATGAAAAATGGACTGGTACTGCGGCACAGAAAAGCCGACATTCACTTGCGATTTGCCATCGTTATTGATCAGCAGTACCGGGCGTTTGATAACAGATGGTTTATCCAGCATGAGTGCAATGGCCTGCTCAGTATCTGTAGCAGATGCTTTTTCTGCATCGCTGAGCGCGCGCCAGGTTGTGCCTTTGCGGTTGATCAGTACATCCAGGCCCTGATGTTCCAGCCATGTTTCTATGGCCGCACGGCTCAGGCCTTGTTTTTTGAAGTCATGGAATTCAAAAGCCAGTTCCTGTTCTTGCAACCAGGTACGGGCTTTTTTAACGGTGTCACAGTTTGGAATGCCAAACAGGGTAATGCTTCGCGTCATACTTTATACGTTCAGGGTAAATTCTGTGAAAGAAGCTTCTTCTTTGGTTTCTGGTTCAGGCTCTGGTTTTGGTGCGGTAACACTTGCAGCTTCATTGTTCAGCAACCATAACAAGTTATTGGCAGAGTCCGAATTGGCCAGACCTTCTTCCTGCGTGATCAAACCTTCACGTATCAAATGCATGAGGGCGCGTTCAAAGGTTTGCGAACCAGGTGACAAGCTTTTTTCAATCGCTTCCTTGATCTGGAAGATATCGCCTTGCTCTATCAATTCAGCCACGTAGCGAGTATTGAGCATGATCTCGACTGCAGGCGCACGGCCGCCATCTTTAGCGCGTATCAGGCGCTGCGAGATAATCGCGCGTATGGAAGACGACAAATCCAGCAGCAATGCACTACGCGTTTCCATAGGGAAGAAACTGATGATGCGGTTCAATGCCTGGTAACTATTATTTGCATGCAGGGTCGCCAATACCAGATGGCCGGATTGCGCATAGGCAATCGCCGCCATCATGGTCTCGAGATCACGGATCTCGCCGATCAAGATGCAGTCAGGTGCCTGGCGCAGCGAGTTTTTCAGTGCGGTTTTCAGGCTTTCAGAATCGCTACCAATTTCACGCTGGTTGACGATGGATTTTTTGCTGCGGAACAAGAATTCAATCGGGTCTTCCAGCGTCAGGATATGGCCGGTCTTGACTTCATTCCTGTGATCCAGCATGGATGCTATCGTGGTTGATTTGCCTGAGCCGGTAGAGCCAACCAGCAAGATCAAACCACGTTTTTCCATAATCAACTCAGCAAGCACCGGCGGCAAATGCAGGGTATCAAGCTTGGGGATGTCACCAGGCACATAACGGAAGACAGCGGATATGGAGCCACGTTGGCGGAACGCCGAAAGGCGGAAGCGACCTATGCCAGGCGCACCAATACCGACATTCAGTTCGTTTTTTTCTTCCAGTTCCTCCATGTGCTCAGGCTCCACTACCTCACTGAGAAGTGACAAGATGTTTGCCTGATCCATCTTCTGCTGATTGATAGGGAGCAGATTGCCATTAATTTTCAAATGTATGGGCGAATTCATCGCGAAAAACATGTCAGAAGCCTGTTTTTCCTTCATCAGTTGAAATAACCTCTCCATCGCTGCCATGATGTTTCCCTAAGCTGAGCTAATTATTAAAAGAATAATGCAAAAAACGACGTAAAAATAGCAAATTAAGCGCCACGTAACAACTCATTGATGCTGGTTTTGGAACGCGTCTGTGCATCGACACGTTTCACAATCACTGCGCAATACAGGCTGTATTTGCCATCGGCAGATGGTAAATTGCCGGAAACAACAACAGAACCTGAAGGTACGCGGCCATAGCTGACTTCGCCAGTAGCACGGTCATAAATCTTTGTGGACTGGCCGATGTAGACGCCCATGGAAATCACGGAATTTTCTTCAACGATCACGCCTTCAACGATTTCTGAACGGGCGCCGATGAAGCAATTGTCTTCAATGATGGTTGGGTTGGCTTGCATAGGCTCCAATACACCACCGATGCCAACACCGCCAGACAAGTGCACATTTTTACCAATTTGTGCGCATGAACCGACTGTCGCCCAGGTATCAACCATTGCACCTTCATCCACATAAGCACCGATATTGACATAAGAAGGCATCAGCACTACGTTTTTGGCAATAAAGCTGCCACGGCGTGCAACTGCTGGTGGCACCACGCGGAAACCGCCTTTTATGAAGTCTTCAGCCGTGTAATTGGCGAACTTGGTCGGCACTTTGTCGAAGAACTGCATATGGTCGCCAGAAGGCATGCAGATATTGTCTTCCAGGCGGAAGGACAGCAATACAGCTTTTTTGATCCATTGATTGACTTGCCAGCTACCATCAATTTTTTGCGCAACGCGCAGGGTGCCTGCATCAAGTTCGCTCAATACATGGGCAACCGCTTCGCGGATTTCTGCAGGCGCAGATTTTGGCGAAAAATTTGTGCGATCTTCCCAGGCTTGATCAATGATTTGCTGTAATTGTTGAGTCATGTTGAGTGTCTTCAAATGAAAATGTAAAAAATAAAAAGCGAAATAATCTTGTCTGTGCTGTTTGGCTGCAGTGTCAGACTGCTGTCGGCGTAATATTCTTGCAAAAGCTGACTATCCTTCTTGCTGCTTCCAGGCATTCTTCAGGTTCAGCCACTAAAGCCATGCGTATGCGGTTTTGCCCAGGGTTGATGCCATGTGCCTCGCGCGCCAGATAACTACCAGGCAGAACTGTTACATTATATTCCTCGTACAGGCGGCGGGCGAATTCTGTATCCGACAAACCCATGGCGTCAGGAATTTTTGCCCAAAGGTAAAAGGCAGCGTCAGGCAGTTTCACGTCCAGCACTTCTTGCAGAATGGGGTTGATCTGGGCAAATTTGCGTATGTACTTGTCGCGATTTTCTTGTACGTGCACTTCGTCATTCCATGCCACGATTGAGGCAGCCTGAATGTTAGGGCTCATGGCGCTGCCATGATAAGTCCGGTATAGCAGGAATTTCTTGATGATTTCAGCATCGCCCGCTACGAAACCTGAACGCATGCCAGGCACGTTCGACCTTTTTGACAGACTGGACAGGGTAATCAGGCGCTGGTAGTCATTTCTTCCCAGTGCGCGTGCGGCTTGCAGGCTGCCCAGCGGCGCTTCTTCTTTAAAGTAAATCTCGGAATAGCATTCATCTGCCGCAATAACAAAACCATAACGGTCTGACAGGGTAAACAACTCTTTCCAGTCGTCCAGGTTCAATACTGCGCCAGTAGGGTTGCCGGGCGAGCATATATACAGCAGTTGTACGCGCTGCCAGACTGATTCGGGGATGCTTTTGTAGTCAGGTGCAAAATTACGTTCAGGATCAGCATTGGCAAAGTAAGGCTCAGCTCCGGCCAGATAGGCTGCGCCTTCGTAAATCTGATAAAAAGGGTTGGGGCATACCACTAATGGCGGCCCATTCTTGCAGGCGCTGGGGTCTATGACGGTTTGCGCCAGGGCGAACAGAGCTTCGCGTGAACCAATGACGGGCAAAATTTGAGTTGCTGCATCCAGCGGCGGTATATTGTAGCGACGTCCCAGCCAGGCAGAAATGGAGTTGCGTAAGGCATCCGAGCCAGCAGTGGAAGGGTAACTCGCGAGACCTGCCATATTGTCGACAATAGCATCCTTGATCAAAGCGGGAGTAGGGTGCTTGGGTTCGCCTATACCCAGGCTGATCGCTGGAAATTTGGAATTTGGCACAACATCGGCAAACAGACGCTTCAGTTTCTCGAACGGATACGGCTGCAACTTACTGAGGTAGGGATTAAATGTCATTTTTCGAATTGTTGTCGACGCTAAACAGGCTTTTTAGCTTATTTCTCTGGTCTGCTTGAATTTGCTGCTTTTTATTTGCAATGCGTATTATAGCGTCCTGAGGATTCTATAGAGAAAGGCTTTCACCTGTACTTGCGTGAAATACTGATTAATATGTAAATTGTGTCATAAGTTTGAAAACTGAAAATTTTGCTCTTACGATGGTATTATGCAGCGATACAGGAACGCGGCTGGCATTGATGGCCTTGGCATATATACGATACGCGGTAGATTTGACTGCAAAAGATAATAAAATTATATAAAGTGCGATTAACTTCTATTAAATTAGCGGGATTTAAATCTTTTGTAGATCCCACACATTTTCAGGTTCCTGGCCAACTGGTTGGCGTTGTCGGCCCTAATGGTTGCGGTAAATCCAATATTATTGATGCTGTGCGCTGGGTTTTGGGTGAATCCAAAGCGTCTGAGCTGCGCGGCGAATCCATGCAGGACGTTATCTTTAACGGTTCTACCCATCGCAAACCCGCTGGCCGCTCGTCAGTAGAGTTGGTTTTTGATAACAGCATGGGCAAAGCCGCAGGTCAGTGGAGCCAATACGGCGAGATTGCTGTCAAGCGTACTTTGACGCGTGATGGCACGTCTACTTACTACATCAACGGGCAGCCAGTACGCCGCCGCGATATTCAGGATATTTTCCTTGGTACCGGCTTGGGGCCGCGCGCCTATGCGATTATCGGCCAGGGCATGATTTCGCGCATCATTGAAGCCCGCCCGGAGGAATTAAGGATTTTCCTCGAAGAAGCTGCCGGTGTTTCCCGTTACAAAGAGCGCCGCCGCGAGACAGAAAATCGCATCCACGACACCCATGAAAACCTGGTGCGTGTAGAAGACATTTTGCGCGAACTGAATAACAACTTGGACAGGCTGGGTGCTCAAGCAGTTGTTGCCAATAAATTCCGCGAATTGCAGACTGACCAGGAAGAAAAGCAAAAATTGCTGTGGTTGCTGCGTAAAAAAGAAGCAGAAAACGAGCAAAAGAAGCATTTTGCCGAGATAGAAAAAACCCAGACTGACCTCGAAGAGCAAACCGCCAAGCTGCGCCATGTCGAGCTGGAGCTGGAACAAATGCGCCAGGCTCATTATGCCGTTGGTGACCGCATGCATCAGGCGCAAGGTCATTTGTACCAGACCAATGCCGAGATTGGCAGCCTGGAAGCGCAAATCAAATTCGTCATTGAATCGCGTAGTCGTTTGCAATCACAATTGCAGTCCCTTACTGCACAGCGCGATCAATGGCAAAACCAGAGCCGCCAATTCCAGGATGATTTGTCTGAAGGCGAAATCCATGTCGAAGAGTTGGCCATGCGCGCCGAGCAGGCACTGGAAGTCAGCCAGCAACAGCAAGACAAGCTGCCAGCGATGGAGCAAATATGGCGTGAGTCGCAACTGAAGACGACAGAATCACGCGCCAGGATCATGCAGATGCAGCAGCAGATAGAGCTGGAATCGGCCCACCAGCGCAATGCGTCAAATATCCTGAATACCCTGACAACCAGGCGAGAACGCCTGATGCAGGAAAAACAGGGCCTGGTATTGCCGGATACGACGCATCTGGACAATCTCTCCATGCAGCTGGAAGAAAAAAAGCAGGTGCTGGAAGAGCTCACCATGCAACTGGAAGAAGCGCAAGAGCGCTTGCCATTGCTGGAAGATGAGCGCAAACAGGCACAACAGCAAGTGAACCAGGACAGCGCAGAATATGCGCAACTGGAAGCACGCCTGCTGGCCCTGAAGCAATTGCAGGAAAAAGTACAAAGCCAAGGCAAGGTACAGCCTTGGCTGGAAAAACACGAATTGAGTGGCTTGCCAAAAATCTGGCAAAAACTGCATATCGAAGCTGGTTGGGAAACCGCGCTGGAATCTATTTTGCGTGAACGTACCGCAGCGCTGGAAATGTCGAACCTGGACTGGGCCAAAGCCTTTTTTGGTGACGCACCGCCTGCCAAACTGGCTGTGTGTGCTCCCACGATAGTGGCAGAAACCGTCTCACCTCTGACTGGCTTCAAACCCTTCATCGACTTGCTGCAACTGAATGATGCAGGTTTGCGTGGCCTGATGCAGGACTGGTTACATCAGGTGTATATAGCTGAAGATATTACCTCTGCCTTCATGGACAGGGTTAAATTGCCAGCTGGTGCCTGTTTTATCACCAAACAGGGCCATGTCATTGCCCGCTCCAGTGTACGTTTTTATGCTGCGGATTCTGAACAAGATGGCGTGTTGGGACGTCAACAAGAGATAGAAAACATCACCAAGCAATGCCGCGCCAAACACATGTTGGCGGACGAGTCCAAGACCCGTGCCGTGCGTTCGGAATCTGCTTACACTCAGGCCACGCAGCAATTGCAAGACTTGCGCCAGCGCGTGGGCAGCCTGACACAGACTACCCATAGTCTGCAAATCGAATTCATGAAGCTGTCTGAAGTGCAGGAACGCTTTAATCAGCGCAGCACGCAGATAGGCAGTGACCTGGCAGAAATCGCTGCGCAAGAGGCTGAGCAGCAACAAATCCGTGCCGAGTCTGAGCAAAAGTTTGAGCAACTGGATATGGACTTGGCGGAGCTACAGGAAACCCATGAAGAAGGCCAGACCGCTTACCTGGAAAAAGAACAGCAACTGAATGAAGCCAGACAGCGTTTGCGCGACCTTGAACTGGCTGCGCAAGAAGCTGCCTTTGCAGAAAAATCCCATCGCAGCAAGATGGAAGAATTACGCCGCAGTATCGCGACTGCACTGGAGCAATCTGCACAATTGTTTGCCAGCATGCAGCAGGGTCAACTGGAACTGGAATCAATGGATGACCAGACTGCACAAGCGGGCCTGCAAGATTTACTGGATCGCCGTAGCTCGCAAGAAGTGGCCTTGGCAAATGCTCGCCATGAACTCGATCAGTTAACGCAGCAATTGCGTCATCATGAAGAGTCTAAAATGCAGGTGGAACGCAGTCTGCAACCTCAGCGTGACCGCATCGTTGAATTGCAATTGAAAGAGCAGGCCGCACGTCTGAGCCAGGAACAATTCTCGGAACAATTACGCAATTTTGAAGTCGATGAAGAAGTCCTGGCGCAAAAACTGCATGATGATCTCAAACCATCTTATTTGCAGGGCGAAGTTACCCGCCTGACCAATGCGATTGCAGCACTCGGTGCCGTGAATATGGCTGCCCTTGACGAACTGGCGCAGGCAACTGAACGCAAGACTTTCCTGGATGCACAGCATGCTGATCTGACTGAGGCAATCACGACTTTGCAGGATGCAATCCACAAGATTGATATTGAAACACGCGATTTGTTGCAGGACACTTTTGACAAGGTGAATCATCATTTCGCTGAGCTTTTCCCGATTTTATTCGGCGGTGGTCAGGCGAAACTGATCATGACGGGCGATGAAATCCTGGATTCTGGCGTGCAAGTCATGGCGCAGCCTCCTGGCAAAAAGAATGCAACTATTCACTTACTGTCTGGTGGTGAAAAAGCCCTGACAGCAACGGCGCTGGTATTCTCCATGTTCCAGTTGAATCCTGCGCCTTTCTGTTTGCTCGATGAGGTGGATGCGCCGCTGGATGACTCAAATACCGAGCGTTTCTGTAATATGGTGAAACGCATGTCGGCAAACACACAATTTTTATTTATCTCCCATAACAAGATTGCGATGGAAATGGCACAACAATTGATTGGTGTCACCATGCAAGAACAGGGGGTTTCACGAATCGTGGCGGTAGATATGGAATCTGCCGTCAATTTTGCTACTGAGGTTCAAGCGGCATGACAGATCTACAAATAAGTTTGTTAGCAATAGGTGGAACGCTGGTAGTCGGCGTCCTTATTTTTAATAAATGGCAGGAATACAAAGCCAAGAAAACCGTTGAAAATGCGTTTGGTGATGGACATGATGATGTCCTCATGAATCCTGATGCCCCCGTTGAATCCATCGTCCGGCATGAACCTAGCCTGGATGGTGATGTGCAGCCAGTCGAAGATGTGCCGCAGCACCATGCGCCCATGCATGCGGATGTAAGCGATGAAATGGAGACTCCGATAGCGGTTCAGGACAAAGAATTGCCAGTCGATGAATTAATCGATTGCGTAATTCCGCTGGAATTCGAAACACCGGTACGCGGCGAGAAAATCCTGGCAGAAATCGCTGACCTTAAATATGTGGGCAAAAAACCTGTGCATTTCATAGGTCAAAGCCATAGTGGCGAGCGTGACGTGATTGCTGTCGGTGGTGCTTATACTTGCCTGTTTGCCGGCGTGCAAATGGTCAGTCGTAATGGCCCTTTGAATGAATTGGAGTATTCTGAATTCATCATGAAATTGCGGGCGATTGCTGACAATCTGAGCGCGCACCCTGATATCCCTGACATGAATAAGGTCATGGTGAATTCCCGCGAACTGCATCAATTCGTGGCTGAGCATGATGCGCAGTTAAGCGTAAATATCGCTGCCAATGGCGCACCATGGGCCTTGAATACTTTACTCGCAGCATTGGAGAAAATGGGCTTTGATCAGCGTCCCGATGGTCGTTTGATGATGCCTGATGGTGACGGCGGTAGCTTATTCACTCTGTCCACCAATGTCAGCGTCAGTGAAACCATGACCTCACGCCTGACCCTGTTGCTGGACGTACCTTGTGTTGCCCCTGCACGGGATGGTTTTGGTGCCATGGCAGCCTGCGCACGCTCATTGGCTACCCGCCTTAGCGGTACTGTAGTCGATGATGGTAACCAGCCCATCTCCAAACTGGCACTCGATGAGATATCTGGCCAGGTTCATGAATTTTATGCAGCAATGGCAGAGGCGCAGATTCCTGCGGGCTCCTTGCGTGCGCAACGACTATTTAGTTAATTATTGTAGACATGCAGAATGATCTTTTGGATGCTGCCGCCAAGGCGGCAGACACTTCAGCAATAGCAACACAGGCAGAAAACCTGCGCGCAGAGTTGGACAGGCATGCACATGCCTATTATGTGCTGGACAATCCCAGTGTCCCAGATGCTGAATATGACAGATTGTTTTCTGAACTTCAGCGACTGGAAGAGTCGCATCCCGAATTAAAAACTCTTGATTCCCCAACCAATAGGGTAGGCGGGGCACCTTTACCAGAATTTGGCCAGGTACAGCATGCCGTGCCCATGCTGTCGCTGAATAATGGTTTTGAAGATGATGACGTCATCAATTTTGATCGCCGTGCCCGCGAGGGGCTGGATGTTCAAAATGAAATTGTCTACGCGATAGATTTGAAGTTTGATGGCCTGGCCATCAATTTGCGCTATGTCGACGGTGTCTTCACGCAGGCGGCGACGCGCGGTGATGGTTTTACTGGCGAAGATGTCACTGAAAATATCCGCACCATACGCAGTATTCCTTTACGCTTGCAGGTAGAAAATCCGCCAAAGATACTGGATGTGCGTGGTGAAGTATTGATGTTCAAACGCGATTTCGAAAAACTCAATCAACGCCAGCGTGATGCCGGTGCCAAAGAGTTTGCCAATCCACGTAATGCTGCTGCTGGCAGCTTGCGCCAGCTTGATTCAAAAATTACCGCGCAGCGCAGTTTGCGTTTCTTTGCCTATGGCATAGGTTTGCTGGAAGGCATGAACGTGCCTTCCTCGCATCGTGCCTTGCTGGATTGGTATAAACAGGCAGGCATCCCTGTTTGTGAAGAAAATGCCCTGGTCAGTGGTGCATCTGGTTTGCTGGAATTTTACAAGGCGATTCAAACCAGGCGTGACAGTCTGGATTATGAGATTGATGGCGTGGTCTATAAAGTCAATGATTTTGCCAGCCAGCAGTCGCTTGGATTTGTATCACGTGCGCCACGTTTTGCAATTGCTCACAAATTCCCGGCACAAGAAGCGCTGACTACCGTGCTGGATATAGAAGTGCAAGTCGGCAGAACAGGTGCGATTACGCCTGTGGCCAGACTGGCGCCTGTCTTTGTTGGTGGCGTCACTGTAACCAATGCGACTCTGCACAATGAAGAAGAGATACAGCGCAAGGATATACGCATAGGTGATACGGTTTCTGTGCGCCGTGCCGGCGACGTGATACCTGAGGTTGTCGCCAGCATATTGGACAAGCGCCCGGTAGATTCGCGCCAGTTTGTCATGCCTGTTGAATGTCCGATTTGTGGCTCACCCATACAAAAGCCCGAAGACGAAGCGATTGCTCGTTGCAGTGGTGGCTGGATAAAATGTACGGCACAGCGCAAGGGGGGCTTGTCCCACTTTGCTTCACGTAAGGCCATGAATATTGATGGTGTAGGAGAGCAGCTCATTGATCAGTTGGTCGACAAGAATGTCGTTACAACTGCTGCAGATTTGTATAAGCTTGGTCTGCGTGCACTGGTTGAGCTTGACCGTATGGCAGAGAAATCTGCTCAAAATGTATTGAGTGCGCTGGAAACCTCCAAACTGACCAGTTTCCCACGTTTCATCTATGGTCTGGGGATACGCCACGTAGGTGAGTCGACGGCAAAAGATTTGGCAGCGCATTTTGGCAATACGGACGCATTAATGAAAGCGACGGAAGAGCAGCTGCTGGAAGTATCAGATGTAGGTCCGGTAGTGGCGAAGTCCATCTTGCGTTTCTTCTCTGATCCACTGAATGTGGAATTGGTGGAGCAACTGCTGGCATCTGGCATACATTGGCCCGCGATTGAAGTACAAGAAAAAGGTGAGCAGGTGTTGGAAGGCAAGACACTTGTTCTGACAGGTACTTTACCTACCCTGAGTCGCGATCAGGCGACAGAGATTATAGAAAAAGCCGGTGGCAAAGTATCAGGTTCAGTATCGAAAAAAACCAGTTATCTGGTTGCTGGTGATGATGCTGGTAGCAAGCTGGTGAAAGCGCAAGAATTGGGTTTAACTATTTTGACAGAAGCAGAATTGCTTCAACTTTGTTCCAGGAGCTGAAATGAGAAAAATTAAAAAAGCCGTATTCCCAGTAGCTGGTTTGGGTAGTCGTTTCTTGCCTGCTACCAAGGCACAACCCAAGGAGATGTTGCCTATCGTTGATAAGCCACTCATACAATATGCGGTTGAAGAGGCGGTAGAAGCTGGCATCACTGAAATGGTGTTCATTACAGGCAGGAACAAGCGGGCGATCGAAGATCATTTCGATAAAGCCTATGAACTCGAAAGCGAACTGGAAGCAGCAGGCAAAGAAGCCTTGCTGGATCTGGTCAGGAACGTCATCCCCAAGAACATCAATTGCATTTATATCCGTCAGACGGCAGCCCTGGGTTTAGGTCATGCGGTGTTGTGCGCTCGTCCAGTGATTGGTGATGATCCATTTGCGGTCTTGCTGGCGGATGATTTGATGGATGCGGATGTTGGTCAACCGTCTGTCATGGCACAGATGGCGCGCCAGTATGAAGCTGAAGGTGGCAGTATCATTGCTGTACAAAACGTGCCACGTGAATTTACCCGTCAATACGGTATTGTCAGCGGTACACCTTACACGGATAGTCTGGAAAGAGTGCAGGGCATTATAGAAAAGCCTATGCCTGACGTTGCACCGTCGACTCTGGCGGTAGTTGGTCGCTATATTTTGTCTGGTCGTATTTTCTCTTATCTGGAAACCCTGGGTAAAGGCTCTGGTGGTGAAATTCAATTGACTGATGGTATCGCTGCCATGTTGAAAGACTTCCCGGTCTATGCTTTCCGTCCGAATGCAACCAGGTATGATTGCGGCTCAAAACTGGGTTATCTGAAAGCCAGCGTTGCGCTGGGCTTGAAGCATAAAGAAACCAGCGCAGAGTTCTCTGAATATCTACAGTCCTTGAAGTAAGTAATGCAAAATACGGTCAGGCAGTACCTGGCCGTATTTTTAAGTAAAGTCATCCATTAAATAGTTTACACAAAATATGGTGCGCCATGATTCATCCTATCCTGAAAATGGGCGATGCCCGACTATTAAGAGTTGCTGAGCAAGTCACTGCGTTTGATACTCCAGAATTGCATGAGCTCATCAAGGATATGTTTGAAACCATGATTGCCGCCAACGGTGCAGGCTTGGCAGCGCCGCAGATAGGCGTGAATCTGCAACTGGTGATTTTCGGTTTCAAGAATAACCCTCGCTATCCTGATGCGCCCGTCGTGCCCGAAACTGTACTCATTAATCCGGTGTTGACACCTTTGTCTGAAGAGACAGATGATGCATGGGAGGGATGTTTGTCTGTGCCAGGCATGCGAGGCTTGGTGCCGCGCTGGAGCGCACTGCGTTATGAAGGCTTTGATCAGTTCGGTGCACGCATCTCACGCGATGTAGATGGTTTCCATGCCCGCGTCGTGCAACATGAGTGTGACCATCTGAATGGCATTTTGTACCCCATGCGCATACGTGATCTGACACAATTTGGTTTTACTGAAGTCTTGTTCCCGGAACTCGATCCTAACGACGACGATTGAGTCATTGATTTCAAAAAAAGGGCAAGAATGGAGATTCTTGTCCTTTTGTTTTTTTGAAGAATGCTAATTAAAACTGCTCATCTTCCCGGAGGTAGCGCCACTGTCCCTCTGGTAATTTACCCAGCTTGATCTTGCCTATGCGCACGCGCTTCAGACCTATCACTCTCAAACCTACCATTTCACACATGCGCCTGATCTGGCGCTTCTTGCCTTCACGCAGGATGAAATTCAACTGATCTTCATTTTGCCAGGTGACTTTGGCAGGTAGCAATTTTTTACCATCGAGTGACAGGCCATGGTTCAGACGACGCAGCTCGGTATCAGGCAAGCGGCCAGGTTTGCTGTATTGCACGCGCACCAGATATTCCTTTTCCACCACCGTGGTTTCACCTATCAGGTGTTTGGCGATGCGGCCATCCTGGGTTAGTACCAGCAAACCTACTGAATCGATATCCAGGCGGCCAGCAGGCACAAGGCTGCGCAATTGGGTAGGGTGGAACTGATTATCGACCTCATCTTCTGCCCAGCGGTTTTCTGGTTTTATCAGGGCGATTGCAGGTGTATAACCATCTTCAGCCTGGCCACTGACGAAGCCGACAGGCTTATTGATGAGGACGGTGACGCGTTTCGACTGTTCTGCGGCGGCCTGTCTTTCCACCGTCACCTTCTGGTGAGGCAATACCTTGCTACCCAGTTCTGAGATGACATTGCCGTCAACCCTGACCCAGCCGCGTGCTATCCATTCATCGGCCTCGCGGCGGGAGCAAAGGCCAAGTTCGGACATGCGTTTGGAAAGTCGTACAAGTTCGGTCATGATACTTTTTAAATAGTGATCTTGCCTGTAGTTAGCTTCAAGTCAGGCAAGGATTGTGATTATTCGGTTGCGATAATGCAGGAGCTTAAATTCTTAGCGCATCCAGCAAGTCGGTTTCAAACTGTATCTGGCTACGCGCACCTTGAAGAGCCTGGCCATCGACGATGAAAACGTCTTCTACCCTTTCGCCCAGAGTCATGATCTTTGCTGTATGCAAATTGATTTTATACTTGGTGAGTATATTTGCAACCGCATATAACAAACCATTTCTGTCATTCGCAGAGATAGACAATAAATAATACTGACCCCGGTCGTCTGGCCGCAAATCTACCGTAGGCACGATTGGGAAAGTGCGTGACATGCGCGACAAGCGTCCACGGTTAGGTGGAGAAAGAGGTGTCTGGCGTGTCAGAATCTCTGTCAGTTCGTGCTCTATCAAATTAATGATGTCACGATAATTATTCGCAAAAGCTGGTTCTATCACCAGAAAAGTATCGAGGGCATAGCCGTTTTTACTGGTATGAATTTTTGCATCAAGAATACCAAAATTCTTGCCGTCAAAATAATTGCAGATGCGCGCAAACAGGTCGGGCTGGTCTTTGACATAGACAGTGATCTGCAAGCCTTCACCTATGGGTGACAGGCGGCATTTCACCACTGGTGTCTGGCTGTCTATGCGATCATGCAAGGCGCGCGTTTGCCAGGCGATATCGGAGGAATCGTGACGCAAGAAATACGCTACATCAAGTTGCTGCCAGAATTTTTCATGTGCATCAGGTGCCAAGCCATAAAGGCGTAAGGCTTTTAAGGCTTCTTCCTGGCGATTTTTTAATTCCCTGTCCTTGCTCGGCGTTTCACCACCCAGTACGCGCAGGGTCATGCGGTACAAATCTTCCAGTAGCTTGCCTTTCCATGCATTCCAGACTTTGGGGCTGGTGCCACGAATATCAGATACTGTCAGCAAATACAGCGCCGTTAAATGGCGTTCATCTTTGACCAGATTGGCAAAATTCTGTACTACGTCAGGATCAGATAAATCCTGTTTTTGCGCCACATGCGACATGGTCAGGTGTTTTTCCACCAGAAAGATAATCAATTCTGTATTAGCTTTGCTCAGGCCATGGTCGTAGCAGAATTTTTTTGCATCTGCCATGCCAAGCAGTGAATGATCGCCGCCGCGGCCCTTGGCGATATCATGGAATAAAGCTGCGATATACAAAACCCAGGGTTGGTTAAAATTTGCCATCAACTGGCTACAAAATGAGTATTCATGCGCATGTTCAGGCATGGTGAAGCGGCGCAAATTGCGCACTACCATGAGGATATGCTGGTCTACCGTGTAGGCATGAAACAGATCGTGTTGCATTTGCCCTATGATGCGGCGGAAATTCGGCAGGTAGCGACCCAATATGCTCATCTGGTTCATGCGGCGCAAGGCATGGGTAATCCCTTGTGGCGATTGCAAAATTTGCAGGAACAGCGAGCGATTGAAGATGTCATGGCGGAACTCGGCATCAATCAACAGCCGTGCATGCCAAAGGGCGCGCAAAGTCCTGGCCGTCATGCCCTTGAGTTCAGTGTGCCGGGCCATGACCAGAAAAATTTCCAGTATGGTCGATGGATTAGCTTCAAAGGTGTCATCCCTGGCGATATCGATGAAGCCATTTACCTCATTGAAATGCTCATTGATGGGGCGTGGCACAGAAGGCTGTGGAAACAAAACATCTTCTATGTTCTGCAGCAAAACGGTGTTGAGTTGCGTAACTGCCTTGGCTGCCCAGTAATAGCGCTGCATCAGGTATTCACTGGCACGCCTTGATTCTGTGGTCTTGAATCCAAAAGTTTCTGCTATCGGTGTCTGCACATCGAAAATCAGGCGGTCTTCACGGCGACCTGCATAGATATGCAGCCGTATGCGTATATCTTTAAAAGCCCGCTCATTGCGTTTCAACTGCCGGGCTTCAACATCAGTTATCAGTCCGCGCTCTGCCAGTTCGCGCCAGGAATTGCCAAGATTTGCCGCCTTGGCCACCCAGAGTATGACTTGCAAATCCCTGAGCCCGCCTGGGCTTTCCTTGCAATTGGGTTCCAGGCTATAGGGCGTATCTTCGTATTTGACATGACGCTGCTGCAGTTCCAGCAATTTCTCCTGGAAAAATTTTTGCGGATGCATGGCTTCCGCATAGTGCTGCTGCATTTCCTTGAATAATTTGCGGCTGCCTGTTACCAGGCGAGCTTCCAGCAAACTGGTTTGCACAGTGATATCGGCTGCAGATTCTTGCAGACATTCATCAATGGTACGTATGCTGTGGCCAATATCCAGACCTATGTCCCAGAATAGCTGCACCAGTTTTTCCAGCTTGTCGCGCAAGGCAGCATCCGGTCTTTGTTGCAGCAAAATCAGTACGTCAACGTCGGAGTAGGGGAATAATTCGCCACGACCATAACCACCAACAGCGACCAGCGCCGCTTCTTTCGGGAAATCAAAATGACGCCAGATTTTGCTGAGTTGCTGATCGACATTGCGGCACAAGTCATGCAGCAGTTGTTCTGCCTTATGATTTTCCTTGAACGCATTAATGACGATCAGTTGCGCTGATTTCAGTTCTTCCTTGAAAGAGAGTGCCGGTGTCTGCATATGACCAGGGTCTTAAGCGAGTTTGATGAAATCTGGAATAGGCGGATAACCTGCCGACAATGTCAGCACCTCATAACCGGTTTCCGTTACCAAAACTGTATGCTCCCACTGGGCAGACAGGCTGCGGTCCTTGGTTTTAATGGTCCAGCCATCCGGCATTTCCTTGATATCGCGGCGGCCAGCATTAACCATGGGCTCTACCGTAAATATCATGCCTGGCAACAATTTTTCCATGGTGCCAGGTTTGCCGTAGTGCATGACTTGTGGTGCTTCGTGAAAAATCTTGCCTATGCCGTGACCACAAAATTCACGCACGATGCTATAGCCTGCACGCTCAGCGTGCTGCTGAATAACGTGGCCAATGTCGCCCAGATGCGCACCAGGTTTGATTTTATCGATGCCCAGCCACATGCATTCATAAGTAATCGCATTCAGACGCTTGGACAAGATTGATGGTTCGCCCAGCAAGAACATGCGGCTGGTATCACCGTGATAACCATTTTTGATGACGGTAATATCCAGATTGACTGAGTCGCCATCTTTCAAGACCTTGTCACCTGGTATGCCATGGCAAATGACATCATTTACCGATGTGCAAATGGCTTTTGGATAAGGCGTGTAGCCTGGCGGACAGTAATTCAGTGGGGCAGGGATGGTGCCTTGCACATTGGTCATGAATTCATGGCACAAGCGATCAAGTTCACCAGTGCTAATGCCGACTTTGACAAATGGCGTGATGTAATCAAGGACTTCCGACGCCAATTTGCCGGCAATGCGCATGCCGGCGATATCTTCCGGCGTCTTAATAGTAATAGCTTCCATACGTTTTCTTGTCGTTTGCCAAGACTTGCATAGCGAACAGATGACATTGACCAGGCATTTTGCCGGGTGCAGCCAGGTTCGCTTACCAGCTAAAGTCTTGGGCTGAGTAAAATTGCGAAAGTGTTGCAGAACCGGAATTATAGTCTATGAAAGGCCCTGCCGCATTGCCCTGACAGCGCCTCTGTACAGCCTTCTTAATCGCGGCACTTGAGGAAAATGCTGTTTTCATAGTAGAATAGATGGTTAGCTTGTAGATGTATAGAAATGCGGTACTTGCTAATTTATATTTTATCAATCGAATCCGGTCGAAAAGGGTGTCTTGCAGCGTTAAGCTTAAGTAATTATTAAGCCGCTCAGATCACTGGCTGGATTCAAGACCTAACCCTGGAGTTATTATGTCTGTAACAATGCGTGAAATGCTGGAAGCCGGTGTGCACTTTGGTCACCAAACTCGTTTTTGGAATCCAAAAATGGCACCGTACATCTTCGGCCATCGCAACAAGATTCATATCGTCAACCTGGAAAAAACCCTGGCAATGTATCAGGACGCGATGAAGTACATCCGTCAATTGTCTTCCAATCGCGGCACAGTGTTGCTGGTTGGTACCAAGCGTCAATCCCGTGACATCATCGCAGCAGAAGCACAACGTGCTGGCATGCCTTTCGTTGATCAACGCTGGTTGGGCGGTATGTTGACTAACTTCAAAACAGTCAAAACATCCATCAAGCGTTTGAAAGACATGGAAGCTTCCATCGAAGACGGTTCTGTTGAGAAGCTGTCCAAAAAAGAAGCTCTGATGTTCCAGCGCGAAATGATCAAGCTGCAAAAATCCATCGGTGGTATCAAGGATATGGGCGGCATTCCTGACGCAATTTTCGTAGTCGACGTTGGCTACCATAAAGGTGCGATCACTGAAGCAGCGAAACTGGGCATCCCGGTTATCGGCGTGGTTGATACTAACCATTCCCCAGAAGGTGTTGCATACATCATCCCTGGTAATGATGACTCCTCCAAAGCAATCGCTTTGTACGCTCGCGGTGTTGCCGATTCCATCCTGGAAGGCCGTGCAAACGCAGTGAACGAAGTTTTGGAAGCTGTTAAGCCAGGTTCTGATGAGTTTGTAGAAGTAGAACAAGCTTAATTGCCTGTTCTGGCACATGGTTTCAAGCTGCCAGTGGCGGCTTGAAACAAAAAATGGGGCAACAGTCGTTCGCCCTTTTTTTTAAACAAAATTTGATATCGGTGTTTTTTAAACACCCTTGAACTAGGAGAATGACATGGCAGCGATTACAGCAGCTTTGGTGGGTGCACTGCGCGCAAAGACAGATGCGCCAATGATGGAATGCAAAAAAGCGCTGACAGAAGCAGAAGGCGATATGGACCGTGCGGAAGAAATTTTGCGTGTAAAACTGGGTAGCAAAGCTTCCAAAGCATCTTCCCGTATTACTGCAGAAGGCGTTGTCGCATCTTACATCGCAGGTAATGTTGGTTCCCTGATCGAAGTTAACTGCGAAACAGACTTCGTGACCAAGAATGATGATTTCCTGGCGCTGGCAAATACTTGTGCAAAATTGATCGCTGAACACAATCCTGCTGACATCGCAGCTTTGGGTGCATTGCCACTGGATGGCAAGACAGTTGAAGAAGTGCGCGCAGCACTGGTTGGTAAAATCGGCGAAAATATGTCTTTCCGTCGCTTTGTCCGCTTTGACACAACTGCCAAACTGGTTTCTTACCTGCACGGCACACGTATCGGCGTGGTTGTTGAATTTGATGGTGCAGATGAGCAAGTTGGTAAAGACGTAGCGATGCATATCGCTGCGATGAAGCCAGTATCCCTGTCTTCTGATCAAGTGCCTGCTGATCTGATCGAAAAAGAGCGCTCTGTAGCAGCTTTGAAAGCAGCAGAATCTGGCAAGCCAGCAGATATCGCTGAAAAAATGGTTGAAGGTTCTGTACAGAAATTCCTGAAAGAAGTTTCTTTGCTGAATCAAACATTCGTTAAGAATGATAAGCAAACAGTTGAGCAGATGTTGAAATCTGTTAATACAACTGTCAAGGCATTCACCATGTTTGTAGTTGGTGAAGGCATTGAGAAGAAGCAAGACGACTTCGCCGCAGAAGTTGCCGCGCAAGTGGCAGCAGCAAAACAAGCGTAATTGGCGAAATAAAAAAACGGGCCGAAAGGCCCGTTTTTTTAAATCCAGCGATTGTAAGTATTTGTGTCTGAGCATCAAATTTATGTATTCAGGTGTAAATATGAGCGGATGGTGCTCCATTTGCTTTGTATATTGCCTGAACGGGCTAGTTTACAAATCAAATGGTCATTGAAGCGCCTTATCCAGGTTGCTTCATCCAGTACGCATTTCTTTTAAACTATTTAAACTACCAGAAGGAGTCCTATCATGACAAAACCTGCTTACAAGCGTGTGCTCTTGAAGCTCTCTGGCGAAGCCCTGATGGGCGATGATCCGTTTGGCATTAACCGTGCGACGATAGAGCGCATGGTGGCCGATGTGGCCGAAGTATCGAGAATGGGTGTAGAGCTGGCCATCGTTATTGGCGGCGGCAATATCTTCCGTGGTGTGGCACCTGGTGCGCAAGGCATGGACAGGGCTACTGCTGACTATATGGGTATGCTGGCCACCGTCATGAATGCGCTGGCTTTATCTGATGCCATGCGCCAGGTTGGCCTGACTTCACGTGTCATGTCAGCAATCGCCATTGACCAGGTCGTGGAGCCTTATGTGCGTCCTAAAGCCTTGCAATATCTGGAAGAGGGCAAAGTCATCGTATTTGCTGCAGGTAC
Organism: Undibacterium sp. Ji83W; assembly: GCF_049340385.1. Lineage (NCBI taxonomy): Bacteria > Pseudomonadati > Pseudomonadota > Betaproteobacteria > Burkholderiales > Oxalobacteraceae > Undibacterium > Undibacterium sp. Ji83W. Next base: position 200,843 of record NZ_JBMPOZ010000002.1, read on the forward strand.
CGGCAATCCTTTCTTTACTACCGACACAGCTGCTGCTTTGCGTGGTTCAGAAATCGGCGCTGAAATCGTCTTGAAGGCGACTAAGGTAGATGGTGTCTATACCGCTGATCCTAAAAAGGATGCCACAGCCACACGTTATACGACGATTTCATTTGACGAAGCCATTGCCCGTCACCTGCAAGTCATGGATGCAACAGCCTTTGCTCTTTGCCGTGATCAGAAACTACCTATCAAGGTATTTTCCATTATTAAACCGGGTGCATTGAAGAATGTCATTCTGGGGGGAGACGAAGGCACCTTAGTGCACGTATAATCCTGCACTTTGGATTGTTTCATATTAATTCGGCAAGGAGCGCGGCAAGGTCCGTTGCTCATGCCAAGATGTACAGGAGAGCGCTATGAGCGTAGCAGAGATTAAAAAAAGTTCTGACCAGCGTATGCAAAAGTCTATTGAGACTTTGAAGGCTGATTTGTCCAAAGTACGTACCGGCCGTGCCCACACTGGCATCCTGGATCATGTCCAGGTTGATTATTACGGCACACCTACCCATATCACTCAGGTTGCCAATGTCACGTTGATCGACGCGCGCACGATTGGTGTGCAGCCTTGGGAAAAGAAAATGTTGGGTGCGATTGAAAAAGCAATCCGTGATGCAGATCTGGGCTTGAATCCATCCTCCCAGGGTGAATTGATTCGCGTACCAACCCCACCATTGACTGAAGAGCGCCGTAAGGAAATGGTCAAGCTGGTCAAAACGGAAGGCGAGAGTGCTAAAATTGCAATACGCAACATTCGCCGTGATTCTAATGAGTCTCTGAAAAAGTTGCTGAAAGAAAAAGAATGCTCGGAAGATGATGAGCGTCGTGCGCAAGATGATATCCAGAAGCTGACAGACAAGTTTGTTGCCGAAGTGGACAAGCTGCTGGCTGACAAAGAAAAAGAAGTGTTGACAGTTTAGTCGTCGCCCGCGTATCAACACATTCTGGATTTACATGACCCATACAAGTTCCACCAAGGAAATTCCGGCAGTTGGCGCAATTCCTAAACATATCGCAATTATTATGGACGGCAACGGGCGCTGGGCAACCAAGCGCTTTTTGCCGCGTGTCGCAGGGCATGTAAAGGGCGTTGAGGCGGTCAGGGGTATTGTTGAAGCCTGTGCCCGCCGCGGCGTTTCTTACCTGACCTTTTTTGCATTCAGCTCAGAAAACTGGCGTCGTCCCGCTGAAGAAGTTTCATTATTGATGCGTTTGTTTGTGACCGCTCTTGAAAAAGAAGTGGCGAAAATGCACGCCAATAATATACGCCTGAAAGTGGTTGGCGACCTCACACGCTTTGACCCGCAATTGCAGAAAATGATAACTGCTGCAGAGCAAAAAACTTCCGGCAATCAAGGCTTGACCGTGACCATCTGCGCCAATTACGGCGGGCGTTGGGACATCATGCAGGCCATGAACCGCCTGCAAAAAGAGCGGGTAGCTGCAGGGCAGGCCGATCAGGAAATAACAGAAGACCAGCTTGCTGCGTATCTGTCAATGGCCTATGCGCCTGAGCCGGACTTGTTTATCCGTACCGGCGGTGAGACACGCATTTCCAATTTCCTGCTCTGGCAACTGGCGTATAGTGAGCTGTATTTCACGGATACGTTCTGGCCTGATTTTGATGCGGCAGCTCTGGACTTGTCGATTTCATCTTATCAAAACCGCGAACGTCGTTTTGGACGTACCAGTGCGCAAGTGACCGAACAATCTGCCCAGCAAGAAAGCAAGTAATGCTTAAAACCCGTGTCCTGACTGCTCTGGTTCTGCTGGCCATTTTGCTGCCAGTACTGTATTCGGCCAATTTCTATGCGTTCTCTGTAATGGCAGTCGCCTTTTTTGCAGCTGCGATGTGGGAATGTCAGCGATTATTCAAAAAGCCTGGTCCTATCATCATGGCTGTGCTGTGGGTAGGCTTGCTGGTCTATTGCTTATTTCATCTGGCAGACTTCTCGCATCCCTTGTTGTTTGCTCTTAGCACGGCATTCTGGGCTTTCAGGTTGGTTCCCACCCTGGCCAGAGGTTTGCCTGAAACGCATAACTTTTCCAGTGGCATGCTGAGCACCTTGTATGGCATCAGTATTTTCGCCTGTTTCGTGGCGATTGCTGTTTTCTTTCAGCGCTCACCGATGTATCTGTTTTCTGTCATGGCGATTGTCTGGATTGCCGATATCGGCGCCTATTTTTCTGGTAAAGCTTTTGGCAAGCGCAAACTGGCCCCGACTATTTCTCCTGGTAAATCGTGGGAAGGTGCTATTGGTGGCTGGATCTGTGTATTGATACTGGCGGCGACAACCAGCTTTATTCCTGCATTGGAAAATACTTTTACTGCGCAATTAGTCGCCAGAAAAGGATGGCTCATCTTTGTCTGTGCCATGACCTTGATTACTGCCGCCAGCGTAGTGGGCGATTTGTTTGAATCTTCATTGAAGCGCCGTGTCGGCATGAAAGACAGCAGCAATCTTTTGCCTGGTCACGGTGGCGTACTCGACAGGATAGATGCATTGATACCTGTGCTTCCTCTGGCAGCCTTAGTGGATTTGTGGCGATAAAATACATGCAAAAAAAACAGCAACTATGCATATTGGGGTCTACCGGCTCCATAGGCGTATCGACGTTGGATGTCGTGGCACGTCATCCTGATCGTTACGGTGTTTTTGCATTGACCGCACATACCCAGGTAGCAAAACTGGCTGAGCAATGCGCACAGTTTTTACCTCAGCTTGCAGTAGTCGGTACTGCACAGGCAGCAGATGAGCTGGCGATTCTGCTAAAAGAAAAGCATTTACCTCAAATCCAGATACTGTTTGGCCCTGAAGCACTGTGTGCGGTTGCGAGTGCCAGTGAGTGTGATAGCGTGATGGCAGCCATTGTTGGTGCTGCTGGCTTGCCAGCCTCACTGGCTGCGGCAAAAGCGGGCAAGAAGGTATTACTGGCGAATAAAGAAGCACTCGTCATGTCTGGCCAGTTATTTATCGATGCCATCAAAGACAGTGGCGCTACTTTGCTGCCCATTGATAGTGAGCACAATGCCATTTTTCAGTGCTTGCCTGGCAATTACAACCGTCAGCCTGGGCAGCATGGCATACACAAGATATTGTTGACCGCCTCTGGCGGGCCATTCTTGAACAGGGATGTAAATACCTTGGACGATGTGACGCCTGAACAGGCGGTGGCTCATCCTAATTGGGTCATGGGTCGTAAAATCTCTGTCGATTCAGCGACGATGATGAATAAGGGCCTGGAGGTTATCGAGGCGCACTGGTTGTTTGCCACGCCAGCAGAGCAGATCGAGGTCGTCATCCACCCACAAAGTGTGATTCATTCCATGGTGTCTTATACTGATGGCTCGGTTATCGCACAAATGGGTAACCCGGACATGCGTATCCCTATCGCCTACGGCATGGCTTATCCTGAGCGCATAGCCTCCGGAGTTGCGCCGCTGGACTTGCTGAAAGTCGCCAGTCTGAATTTTATCAAGCCAGATTTTCAACGCTTCCCTTGTCTGCAATTAGCCTATGATGCCTTGAAAGAAGGTAAATCTGCCGCAACTATATTGAACGCAAGTAATGAAATCGCTGTCCAAGCATTTTTAGATAAGAGAATAGGCTTCCGCATGATCAATCAGGTCGTAGAGCATACGCTCAGCAAGGTGGCGGCAACTGAGGCGCCAGACCTGGAAAGCATACTCGCCTGTGATGCAGAAGCGCGCCGTGTTGCTGGATCAATGATCTCCTCATGATTGTCTTAAACCAAATTCTAGCCTTCCTTGTGACCTTGGGTATATTGGTCACTATCCATGAATTCGGGCACTATATTGTCGCGCGCTGGTGCGGTGTCAAGGTTTTGCGCTTTTCTCTGGGTATGGGCAAAGTCATTTACTCAAAACGCCTGGGTAAAGACCAGACTGAATGGGCCATCTCCATGTTGCCACTTGGTGGCTACGTCAAAATGCTGGACGCACGTGAGATGGGGGCAGAAAATATTGATCCAGATGAACTGCCCCGCGAATTCTGCCAGCAATCAGTCTGGAAGCGCATCGCCATCGTCGCTGCTGGCCCAATAGCCAATTTTCTGTTGGCTATTTTCCTTTATACAGTGTTGTTTGTGCATGGTGTGCCAGAGCCAGTTCCCAAAGTACGTGTAGGGTCTGAATCCTCTATCGCCTATAAAGCCGGGTTGCGTTATGGGGATCTTGTTACTGCTATTAATGGTGAGCAGATACAAAGCTGGTCAGAATTCCGCTGGAAAATGCTGCAAGCTGGCATCAATAAGCAAAATCCGGTACTGCAAGTACAGCGTAGCTATCCTGGCCAAATTAGTGGTAATGCACCAATTTCTGTAGAAATTCCACTTCAACAACTGAGCACGAGAGAGGCTGATGCCGATATTTTGCAGCATCTTGGCTTGAATCTTGCTGGTAGTGCAGAAGTGATTTTGAACGATTTTTTGCCTGACAGCCCCGCAATGCGTGCAGGCTTGCAGGCCGGCGACCGGATTCTTGAAATTGGGCAAAAACCTTTGCTTGATGTCATAGATTTCCGTCAAATAGTCAACGCCAACCCTGATAAACCGTTGAAGCTATTGGTTCAAAGAAATGGCAATAAGTTTGAGGTAGAGGTCACACCTGTAAGTCAGGAAGTCAGTGGGCAAACAGTGGGGCTGATGAAAGTGAAATTGCAGCCTATGGTTGCTGAAATGACAGTAGTGCAGGCAAGCCCGTTGCAAGCATTTATAAAGTCTGTTGAAAAAACCTGGGATACCAGCATATTCAGCCTGAAAATGATGGGCAAAATATTGACCGGTAGTGTTTCTCTAAAGAACATAACCGGGCCACTGACTATCGCTGATTATGCCGAACAGACTGCCAGAACAGGCTTGATTACTTATCTTGGCTTCATAGCGGCCATCAGTATTAGCCTTGGGGTGATGAATTTACTACCGATACCGGTTTTGGATGGTGGGCATTTGTTGTATTATTCGCTGGAAGTTTTAACGGGGAAACCTTTAAAAGACCGTTACGTCGAAATGGGGCAGCGAGTCGGAGTTTTTTTGCTATTGACGATGATGGCAATAGCTTTTTTTAATGACATCGCCCGGAAAATGTCATAATAGTCGGCTTGATGACAGAAACTCATTTCAGATAGCAATATTGAGAGTATTGAAAGAAATTTATACCCAATGAAATTACATATCGAGCAGTTCACTTTAGCCCATTTTCGTCGTCATGCTTTATCTTTGGCTGCATTGGCACTTTGCACCGGAAACGCACTGGCGATTGAGCCCTTCACCGTCAAGGATATACGTGTAGAAGGCTTGCAACGGACGGAGGCTGGTACTGTATTTAGTTATTTGCCGGTAAAAGTTGGCGAACAATTTGATGACGCGAAAAGTACAACTGCGATCAAATCCCTGTATGCAACGGGTTTCTTCAAGGATGTTCAGATAGAAGTACAAGACGGTGTATTGATCGTCTTGCTGGAAGAACGTCCCACTATTGCCGGCGTAGAATTCACCGGTACTAAAGAATTTGAAAAAGATGCACTCGTCAAAGCCTTGAAAGACATAGGCGTGGGTGAATCACGTATTTTCGATAAGGCAACTGTTGACCGTGCCGAACAAGAACTCAAACGCCAATACCTGTCCAAGGGCTTGTATGGCATGCAAATCACTACCACCATCACGCCGATAGAACGTAATCGTGTGAACGTCACTTTTGCCGTGGATGAAGGTGATGTGGCAAAGATTGCCCAAATCAATATTATTGGCAATAAAGATTTTTCTGACGGCGAAATCCGTGATTTGCTGACCTTGACGACACCTGGCTGGTTTACCTGGTACACCAAGGCCGATCAATATTCCAAGCAAAAACTGTCTGGTGATATCGAGACTTTGCGCTCGTTCTATCAAAACCGCGGTTATCTGGAAATGCAGATTTTGTCTACCCAGATTTCCATCACTCCGGACAAAAAAGACATTTACATCACCATCAATATTGATGAAGGCGATAAATATACCGTCTCCGATATCAAGCTCGAAGGCGATACCATGGGCAGGGAAGAGGAGTTAGCCTCTTTGTTGTTGCTCAAAAAAGGCAATATCTATAATGCAGCCCGCCTGACGGAAAGCACCAAGCGTATTTCTGAACGCATGGGTAATTTTGGTTATGCTTTTGCCAATGTCAATGCAAATCCCACCCTGAATAAGGAAAAGAAAGAAGTTGCATTCACCATCTTTGTTGACCCAGGTAAGCGCGTTTATGTACGCCGTATCAACCTGGCCGGTAATACCCGGACCCGTGATGAAGTTATCCGCCGCGAATTCCGTCAGTTTGAAAGTTCCTGGTATGACGGCGAGAAAATCAAAACTTCACGTGACCGTGTAGAGCGTCTTGGCTACTTTAAAGATGTCACGATAGAAACGCCTGAAGTACCAACCAGCGTTGATCAAGTCGACGTCAACCTTACTGTCACTGAAAAACCGACTGGTAACCTGATGTTTGGTGCTGGTTACTCCAGTGCTGAAAGACTGACACTGACGGGTTCCATTCAGCAAGCAAATGCCTTTGGTAGTGGTGATACGATAGGTCTGGATATCAATACCAGTCGTCAAAACCGTACGATTGCTATTTCTCATACTGATCCTTATTTCACAGATGATGGTGTAAGCCGCAATGTGGAACTTTATATTCGCACAACACGTCCGATTATCGGTAGTATTGGTGACTATAAAATCCAGACTACTGGTGGTGCTTTGCGTTTTGGCGTGCCATTCTCTGAAGTCGATACCGTCTTCTTTGGCCTTGGCTTTGAACGTACCAAGGTTGAAACTTACTTTGGCAGTCCATATCGTTACCTGAAATATGTTTCTGACTATGGCACTGGTTCCAAGGACACGACTGCAATTGACTATGGTGTTGGTGACGCGGTAACAAATTCCTTCCCATTGACCGCAGCCTGGCAAAGGGATAGCCGTGATAGCGTATTGACGCCAACAATTGGCCGTTATCAACGTGCTAACCTGGAATTGGCAGCGGTAGGCAGTTTCAAATATTATCGTGCGATTTATAATGCACAGTTATTCCAGCCTGTTTATCGCTCTGTTGTTTTGGCCTTGAACGGTGAAATCGATTACGGTCATGGCCTGGGTGGCAAGCCTTACCCATTGTTTAAGAACTTCTATGCTGGTGGTATAGGCTCGGTGCGCGGCTATGAGCCATCTTCTTTGGGTACTAAAGATCCAAATGGCGATGCACTGGGTGGTGCAACCCGCTTGCTGGCTAATGTAGAATTACAGATTCCTTTCCCAGGTGCCGACAAGTCCTTGCGCTGGTTCACTTTTGTGGATGGCGGCAATGTATTTGATGAAGGTCAAAAAATCCGGGCGAAAGACTTACGTTTTTCTGCTGGTATAGGTATAAGCTGGATATCGCCGGTTGGCCCGTTGAAGCTGAGTTTTGGTAAGGCTTTGAATGCCAAGGCGGATGATAAGAAGCAAACATTCCAGTTCCAGATGGGAACAGGGTTCTAATTCCTTATGTTTGGCTGTGTTTTGTTTTAGTACGTGTTACGGAGATTATTTTGAGTCAACATACTACCCCGACCAAATTGTTGCAACGCTTGATGGTTTGTGCGGCTTGCGTTTTCAGCGTTGCTCAAGCTCAGGCGCAGGACACCAAAATAGCCATCTTTGATTCTCAAAGGGTGATGCGTGAATCCGTGCCGGCAAAGGCGGCAGAAGCAAAACTGAAAGTCGAATTTCAAAAGCGTGGCGAAGAACTGGAAAACCTGGCAAAGAAATTAAAGGCGACAGCTGAGAAGTATGAAAAAGATGCGCCTTTGTTGTCAGAAGCTGACCGGGTTGTTCGTCAGCGTGAAATTACAGAGCTGGATCAGACCTTCAAACGCAAGCAACGTTCTTATAATGAAGATGTGAATCAGCGTCAGAACGAAGAGATCGCGTCTTTGGTAGAGCGTGCGCAAAAAGTGATCAAGCAAATTGCAGAAGTGGAAAAAATTGATCTGGTTTTGCAAGACTCTGTCTATCACAGCGCCCGTATCGACATCACTGATAAAGTTCTCAAAGCACTCTCCAAATAATTCCTATGACCGCAAGCATTCGGCTGGGTGAATTGGTCGATCGCTTCGGTGGTCAATTGACTGGTTCACCTGATATTACTGTCACTGGTATTGCCCCTCTGGATGAGGCCAGTGAACAGCATATTACCTTTCTGTCCAATCCCAAGTTCCGTCACAAGGCAGCGGCTACCCAGGCTGCAGCATTGATTTTGACGCAAACCGATTTCGAGCAAATTGGCAAAGACTATGCTGGCATTTGTCTCATTGTCCCGCAACCTTATGTGTATTTTGCCCGTGCGGCGCAGTACTTTGCGTCACTCAATGCAATACCGGCAACGGTCGGCGTGCATCCTGCAGCATGGGTCAGTCCCCACGCGATAGTCGCTGCCACTGCCAGCATAGGCGCTAATGCCAGCATTGATGCTGAAGCAGTGATTGGTGAGCATGTTGTCATCAAGCCGGGTGTGGTGATAGGTCGAGGTGTGGTGATCGGCGACTTTAGCCTGATCCATGCGAATGTCAGTATTTACGACTATTGCGTCCTGGGTCAGCGTTGCATTATCCATTCTGGTGCGGTGATAGGTGCAGACGGTTTTGGCTTTGCCAATGAAAAAGGCCAATGGGTAAAAATCCCACAAACGGGCAGGGTGCTGATAGGTGATGATGTAGAAATCGGTGCGAATACCAGTATCGATCGCGGTGCCCTGGCTGATACCATCATAGAAGAAGGCGTAAAGCTGGATAACCAGATACAAATAGGCCATAACTGCCACATAGGCGCGCATACTGCCATGGCAGGTTGCGTAGGTGTGGCGGGTAGTGCCAAGATAGGTAAATATTGCACGTTCGGTGGTGCGGCCATGGTGCTGGGGCACCTGACCATCGTCGACAATGTGCATATTTCTTCTGCCAGCATGGTGTCGCGATCCATCCTGGAGTCGGGGCAATATACCGGTTTCTACCCATTGGCAAAAAATGCTGACTGGGAAAAAACTGCTGCAATCGTACGCAATTTATCGGGTATGCGCGAAAAAATGCGTTACCTCGAAAAAACAATGAAAACACTGACTGAAAAAGATCATGAATAGCCTGGACATTAATCAAATCAAAGAATACCTGCCACACCGTTACCCGATGTTGCTGGTGGATCGCGTACTGAGCTGGGAAAATGGCAAGACCATTACGGCCATCAAAAATGTCACGGCAAATGAAGAGTTCTTTAACGGACATTTCCCGAACAAGCCCGTCATGCCCGGCGTATTGATGATAGAAGCGATGGCGCAGACTGCAGCCATACTCTCATTCCTGACCATGGGGCAAAAGCCGGATGAAAATACCATCGTGTATTTCCTCGGCATTGATGGCGCACGTTTCAAACGTCCTGTTGAACCTGGTGACCAGTTGAAGATGGAAGTTGAAATCATCAAGGTTGCCCGCGGTATCTGGAAGTACAAGGCCAGGGCAACAGTTGATGGCCAATTGGCGGTAGAAGGCGAACTGATGTGCACCATGCGTACGAAAGATGAAGCCAAGGAGGGCTAGACAATGCATATCCACCCAAGCGCGCTGATTGACCCTAAAGCCAAGCTGGATAGCACGGTTGAAGTGGGTGCATATTCCATTATCGGCCCCAATGTGACGATAGCTGAAGGCACCAAGATAGGCCCGCATGTCGTCATTGAAGGGCATACGACGATAGGCCGTAATAATACTTTTTACCAGTTCTCGTCCATAGGTGCAGCACCGCAAGACAAGAAGTATGCGGGTGAACCTACGCGTCTGGAAATTGGTGATAATAACGTCATCCGCGAATTTTGCACCTTCAATCTGGGCACGGTTCAGGACAACGGCGTTACCCGCCTGGGTAACGATAACTGGATCATGGCTTATGTGCATCTGGCACATGACTGCCAGGTCGGCAACAACGTCATTTTCGCCAATAACGCCGCTTTGGCTGGTCATGTCCATGTGGGCGACTGGGTGATACTGGGTGGTTTTACCAATGTCCACCAGTTCTGCAAGATAGGTGCACATGCAATGTGCGGCATGGGCACATCCTTGTTGCAGGACGTACCGCCCTTCGTCATGTTGAATGGCAATCCGGCAGCAGCCCATGGTATTAATGTCGAAGGGTTGAAACGTCGTGGTTTTAGCCGCGAGCAAATTTCAGCCATACGTCAGTCTTATAAGCTGATTTATAAATCTGGCCTGACTCTGGAAGAAGCCAAAGCAGCGATAGATGAGCAGATTGCTGAACTGGAAGCAGAGGTGGCTCTTCATGTGCAGTCCATGCGTCATTTCCTGGATGCTGCAACACGTGGCATCGTCCGTTAAGCTGCTGTGACGAATCAAGCTAATCGTCCCATTATTGCGATGGTAGCCGGAGAAACTTCCGGCGACATGCTTGCCAACCGCCTCCTGTCAGGCTTGCGCCCGGCCTTGCCTGATGCGCACATGCATGGCATAGGCGGTCCGCGCATGGCTGAGCATGGTTTCATCAACGACTGGCCCATGGATAAACTATCCGTGCGTGGGTTGTTTGAAGTGCTGGCGCATTATCGCGAAATCAGTGGCATACGCAAGCAATTGCGTGAACAGTTATTGCTGGAAAAACCGGATGTCTTCATCGGCGTTGATGCGCCAGACTTTAACCTGGATCTGGAAATCCAGTTAAAGCGTGCCGGCATTCCAACCATGCACTACATCAGCCCATCGATCTGGGCCTGGCGTGGTGGACGCATCAAAAAGATTGCTGAAGCAGTTTCCCACATGCTGGTGGTGTTTCCATTTGAAGAAGAGATATACCGCAAGGCAGGCATACCGGTGACTTATGTGGGCCATCCGTTGGCACAAGTCATTCCCATGGAAACGGACATGGTAGCCGCCAGGGACGAGCTTGGCCTGGATAAAAACGCCAGGGTGGTCACGATCTTGCCGGGTAGTCGCATGTCCGAGATCAAATACAATACTGAAGCCTTTATCCAGACGGCCAAGATACTATGCCAGCGTGATCCTCATTTGCAAATCGTCGTGCCTATGGCTGGTGAAAAGCAGCGTAGTTATTACATCAAGCTGGTGGTCGATGCCAAGCTGGATAACGTGCCGGTGTTGCTGATTGATGGCCGTTCTCATACTGCCATTGCAGCAGCAGATGCGGTACTGGTCGCATCAGGCACTGCCTCACTGGAAGTGGCGCTGTTCAAAAAGCCCATGGTGATTGCTTACAAGATGATGGAAGCTTCATGGCAGATTTTGCGACACATGGGTTACCAACCCTGGATAGGCTTGCCGAATATACTCGCACGTGAATTCCTGGTGCCAGAATTTTTGCAGTCAGCCGCCAGACCAGATGCGATGGCTGACGCATTGTGGCAGCAGTTAAGTGACGAAGCCTTGCAGGAACGCCTGAAACAACGCTTCGTCGATATGCATCACTCCCTCTTGCGCGACACTGCCAACGTCTCGGCGCAAGCCGTATTACAATTGATTTCAGCATCCTGAGGCTGTTTGCCTCAGGTATTTACTGACTATTCATTGCATCAAATTTCTTTAAGAGTAGCAAGCATGTACGTTGATTCCCATTGTCATATCAATTTCCCCGAGTTGGCTGAACGTTTGCCCGAGATATTGAGCAAGATGCAGGAAAATGGTGTGACCCATGCGCTATGCGTCTCGGTTGATTTGCCTGATTTTCCACAAGTGCTGGCATTGGCTGAACAGTATCCGCACATCTATGCATCCGTAGGCGTGCATCCTGATTACGAAGAGACAGAAGAACCAACGGCAGAGCAATTGGTCAGGCTGTCGGATCATGAAAAAATTATTGCCATCGGTGAAACCGGTCTCGATTATTTCAGATTGAAGGGTGATCTGGAATGGCAGCGTGAGCGTTTCAGGCAGCATATCCGTGCCTCGCGCATTTGCCGCAAGCCCTTGATCATTCATACTCGTGCAGCGGCTGAAGATACTATCCGCATCATGAAAGAAGAGGGTGCAGGTACCGCGCAAGGTGGTGTGGCCGGTGTCATGCATTGCTTTACTGAATCACTGGAAGTAGCGCAAGCGGCAGTGGATCTGGGGTTTTATATTTCCTTCTCCGGTATTCTGACTTTTAAGAGTGCCAAAGATTTACAGGCAGTGGCAAGAGCCTTGCCGCTGGACCGCATTTTGATAGAAACTGACTCACCTTATCTGGCACCAGCGCCACATCGCGGCAAAATGAATGAACCTGGTTTTGTGCGGCATGTGGGTGAATTTCTGGCAGATTTAAAAGGTATTTCTGTTAAAGAAGTGCAAGAGACCACGACCAGGAATTTCTTCCAACTGTTTCAATTTGCCCATTAAGGCCTGATATGCAAACAGCCTTGTCCTTTGCATTGTTCTCATCAAGAAAATTTCATCTGCGTTGCCTGGCTTGCTTGTTGCTGTGGCTATCTTGTGCCTGTGCTTTTGCTAATGAGCAGGAAGATCTGATTTTTGCTGTACGCTTTGATCAGGTTGATAAGGTTAATGAACTATTGCAAGGTGGTGTGAGTGTGAATATCACAGAAGCAATTCGTGGCGAAACCCTGTTGATGATCGCTTTGCGTGAAGATTCAAAAAAAGTTTTCAAATTCTTGCTTGATCGTAAAGATATTAAACTTGAAGCCAGGGCCAGTAATGGCGACACCATTTTGATGTTGGCCAGCTATCTTGGCAATTTCCCCTTTGTTAAGGCCGTGGTTGAGCATGGTGCCGAGATTAATCAAGTCGGCTGGTGTGCCTTGCACTATGCGGCAGCGGGTGGCAATAAAGATATTGTTGCTTTATTACTGGAAAAATCGGCTTATATCGATGCCGAATCACCAAACAAAACTACCCCTTTGATGATGGCTGCCCGCTCGGGCAAGCATATTATCGTCAATCTTTTACTGGAAGAAGGGGCTGATCCCACTTTAAAGAATGACTTGGGTTTGACCGCGTTAGACTTTGCAGTAGAAGTCGAGCAGAGAGAAATTGCAGCCGTTCTGAAAGAACGCATGCAAGCCGTTAAAAAATAGGTTTTTGCGCCGCAACATCTTGCCTGCAAAACAAAGTCTATGTTAAAGTTCGCGCATCTCATTTTCGGAGCACATCTGTGGACAGTTATAGTTGTCGATCATCATTCAACTTGGCAATGTAAGCACAGATTTTCTCTTGCTACCTTGCCATCTGGCGGGTAGTAGTCTTTCGCAGCAGTCATGCTGCTCTCTACTTTTACCCCTGTTTTAAATTTTGCGTGGCGCTGGCTATAGCCAGCATGCATGTGCGCAGCCGCGCAGTTCATCTTTGTCCAGACTTGATGTTTGTGACAGGAGGTATGCTATGTGCCGTTTTTTTGCTATCGCGTTGATTGAGCTGAGGAGCATTCATGTTTGAATTGTTCCGTCAACAAGGGCGTGATGTTGTCACCGGGGATAAAGGCCCAAATCGCTGGGATTGGGCCTTGCTGCCTTTAGTACTGGCTTTGTTGGGTATTTTTGCATTTGCCGCCATGCAGATGAGCCGTCCTTTCGCCGTAGGCGAGGCTTTGCAAATCAGCCTTGATCCCTCTTATCTGCCTTATTATTTATTGCGCACCATCTTGCGCATGTTCACGGCGCTGGCTTTTTCCCTGATTTTCAGTTTGATCTTTGCGGCTGTCGCGGCCAAATATGCGGCAGCTGAAAAAGTCATGATACCGGCGCTGGATATCTTGCAATCCGTGCCTATTCTTGGATTTCAAGCGATAGCGATTGCTCCTTTTATTGCCTTGTTCCCGGGTAATTTGCTGGGCGTGGAGTGCGCGGCCATTTTTGCGATTTTCACTTCTCAAGCTTGGAATATGGCATTCAGTCTGTATCAATCCATACGCAATGTGCCGCCTGAATTGAAAGAAGCGGCGCAGATATTCAGGTTGTCTGGCTGGCAGCGTTTTTGGCGTCTGGAATTGCCATTCGCCATGCCTGGCTTGTTGTGGAATATGATGATGTCCATGTCCGGCGGCTGGTTTTTCCTGGTCGCTGCCGAGGCGATTTCTGTCGCAGGGCAAGACATTAAATTGCCAGGCATAGGGTCCTATATTGCGGTAGCGATTGAAGCCAGGGACGGCATGGCCATCACCTGGGCAATTGCCGCCATGCTGATCGGTATTTTGCTGTATGACCAATTGTTTTTCCGTCCCTTGTTGGCCTGGGCTGACAAGTTCCGCTTTGAAGAGACTCAAGGTGACACGGCACAGCAATCATGGTTGCTGGACTGGATGCGCAGCAGCCGTTTATTCCGTGCATGGATAGCCAGGTTCTGGCTTTTTCTTGGACGTGGCTTGTCATGGTTTAGTGTGCAAGGTGATGGTACGACCGTGCAGGTAAATCAGCGCTTTACCCATCCGGCCTGGCCTAAAGTACTGGATGCAGTTTTGTTGCTGGCCTCTGTTTTTGCCATGTACAGCCTGTTCATTTTCATACACAGTGTGGTGGGGTGGGCCGAGGTTTTACATGTGCTGGGTCTGGGCTTGATTACCCTGGTGCGTGTCATGTTGTTGATTGCCCTGGCTTCCTTGTTCTGGGTGCCGGTTGCCGTCTGGATAGGTTTGCGCCCACAATATTCGCAAAAAGTGCAGGCGATGGCGCAGTTTTTGGCAGCATTCCCGGTCAACCTGATGTTTCCCTTGGTGGTGTTTGCCATGGTGACATTCAAACTGACGCCAAATATCTGGCTCAGCCCTTTGATGGTGTTTGGTACACAGTGGTACATCCTGTTCAATGTCGTGGCTGGTGCTGCCACCATCCCCAATGAATTGCGGCTGGCTGCAGATAACCTGGGTTTGAAAGGCTGGCTGAAGTGGAAGCGCGTGTATTTACCGGCCGTGTTCCCCAGCTATATCACCGGCGCAATCACAGCCAGTGGCGGCTCCTGGAATGCCAGTATCGTGGCTGAGTATGTCACTTGGGGTAAAACCACGCTGGTGGCCGATGGATTGGGTAGCTATATCAAGCAAATGACAGAGACCGGGGACTTTCACCGTATTGCTTTGGGCATAGGCGTGATGTGCGTATTCGTCATGCTGCTCAATCGTTTTTTCTGGCGCAAATTGTATTTGCTGGCCGAAGACCACCTGCGTTGAGCCATAGCGCTTACGCCTGGATCATTCATCAAGGAATTCAAGATGACTCAAAATTTATTACTCGATCTGAATCAAGTCGCCAAATCCTTTAAAGCAGCAGATGGTAAATCGCGCCTGATACTGGACAAGGTTGATTTCCAACTCAAGGACGGCGAGATCGTTGCCTTGCTGGGCAAATCCGGTTCCGGTAAATCCACTTTACTGCGCATCATGGCTGGCCTGATACCAGCAGATGCAGGCAAAGTGGCTTATCGCGACAAGGCAATTGGTGGGCCAGTAGCAGGCATAGCGATGGTGTTCCAGTCCTTTGCTTTATTCCCGTGGCTGACTGTACAACAGAATGTGGAACTGGGTCTCGAAGCCCAGGGTGTGCCAGCGGCAGAGCGTGAACAAAGGGCTGACGCGGTTCTCGAATTGATAGGCCTGGCCGGTTTTGGTGGTGCCTTACCACGTGAACTTTCTGGCGGCATGAAACAACGTGTGGGTATAGCCAGGGCACTGGTCACCAATCCTGATGTGCTGCTCATGGATGAAGCTTTTTCTGCACTGGATGTGTTGACAGGTGAAACCCTGCGTAATGACATGTTGGAATTGTGGGAAGAAGACCGTATATCGACCAAGGGCATTTTGATCGTTTCTCACAATATTGAAGAAGCCGTCATGATGGCAGACCGCATCATTATTCTGTCCAGCGACCCCGGTTCAGTAAGATGTGAAATCAAGATAGACCTGCCCAGGCCGCGTGATGTGGATTCGCTGGAAGTCCGCGCCTTGATTGATGAAGTATATGGCTTGATGACCATGCGCGCCACTCATGAGGCAGCCGCTGATACGCCAAATGCCCGTCACATGGGTTATCGCCTGCCAGAGACGGACGTCAGCCGTATCGAAGGTATTCTCGATTTGCTGGCAGAAGCACCATTCAATGGCCGTGCCGACTTGCCGCAACTGGCAGAGGAAGCTGAATTGTCGGATGAAGAATTATTCCCGACTTATGAAGCTTTGAGCCTGTTGGGCTTTGCCGTGCTGGAAAAAGGCGACATCATGCTGACGCCGCTGGGTAAAAAATATGTAGAAGTAGAGCAGGCACAAAAGCAGGAATTGTTTGGCCAACAATTGCTGACCCATGTGCCATTGGCAGCACATATACGCCGTAATCTGGAGTCGGAAACCAGTGGCAGCCTGTCTGAACAACCGCTGATAGATTTGCTGGAAGAGTTTTTGAAATCTGACGAAGCAAAACGGGTACTCGAAGTCGCCATCGAATGGGGGCGCTATGGCGAGGTTTATGAATATGATTATCATACTGGTCGCCTGACTTTGCCTGAGGATAACCAGGAGTAGATGTTGTGTATTTACAGAGCAGGGGAAGCTTAGCAAAAATTCCTGCTGCCTACTTCCAATTGTCCCAGAAGATGCGACATATCCACCAGGCGTTTGGCAACCAGATGCCTGACTTCGGCTTCGCATTGCCAGATACCATATACGCCCAGCAGTGGTGCACTCAAGACTTCACTGCGCTGTTTTTCCAGCACATTTGGCCAGATAATCACATTCACCGGGCCGGTTTCATCTTCTATGGTGATAAAGATGACGCCTTTGGCCGTCTGTGGTCTTTGCCTTACCGTAACCAGACCACAGCCGCGTGCAAATTGCCCTTGCTGAAAGGTATTCAGCATTTCTGCAGGCAAGAAACGTTTGGCCAGCAACTGTGGCCGTAACAAAGCCAGGGGATGACGCTGCAGGCTGAATCCGGTCGCATGGTAGTCGCTATAAATCTCCTGAGCTTCTGAAGGGGCTTTCAGTTGCGGCACTTGCTCCTGTATGCTGGTAACACGCAACAAATCCTTGTCCGGCATTGCACCTACTGCCTGCCACAGTGCCTGCCTCCTATGTCCGGCCAGGCTTGACAATGCATTACCTGCAGCCAGTACATGCAAATCATGTTGACTTAATTGTGCGCGTTTTGCCAGATCATGCACATCAACAAAGGCCTGTTCCTGACGTGCCTGCATGATACGCGAGGAAGCCTCCTCGGACATGCCATACAACAGCGAAAACCCCATGCGCACGGTGGGCTGCAGGGTTTCGGTAAATTTATTGAACTGTGTCTCTGTTTCAAGTGAAGAGTCCCAGTCGCTACAGGTCACATCAATGGCACTGACTTGCACATCATGGCGACGCGCATCCTGTATCAATTGCGAAGGCGAATAAAACCCCAAGGGCTGAGAATTCAAGAGCGAACATAAAAACACCGCAGGTTCATGGCGTTTGATCCAGCTACTGAAATACGCCAGGATGGCAAAGCTGGCTGAGTGGCTTTCAGGAAAACCATAATCACCAAAACCTTTCATTTGCTCGTAGATTCCTTGCGCAAATTTGCGTTCATAACCATTCTTGACCATGGTTTCTACTATCCTCGTTTCATAGCCTTCCAGACCACCTTTCCGTTTCCAGGCTGCCATTGCACGGCGCAAGCCATCCGCTTCTCCCGCCGTAAAGTCTGCCGCATGCATGGCGATTTGCATGACCTGTTCCTGGAAAATGGGTATCCCGAGCGTGCGTTGCAACGCAGCCCGCATGCCCGGGTTTTCATGCATTTCTACAGGTTGCTTGCCCTGACGTCTTTGCAAATAGGGATGCACCATGCCGCCTTGTATAGGTCCGGGCCGCACAATGGCAATTTGTATTACCAGATCATAAAATTCTCTGGGCCTCAAGCGCGGCAACATACTCATCTGCGCCCGGGACTCTATCTGGAACACCCCGACAGTGTCTGCCTTGCAGATCATGTCATAGGTCAGAGTATCTTCGCGTGGCACATCCTGCATGCACTTAGGTTTACCTGGCAAGCTAGCCATCAAATCAAAAGCCCGCCGCAATGCCGACAGCATGCCAAGGGCCAGCACATCAACCTTGAGCAAGCCCAGGGATTCGAGATCATCCTTATCCCATTGAATCACATTGCGCTTTTCCATCGCTGCATTTTCTATGGGCACCAGCCTGGATAATTTGCCGCGTGCGATGACGAAGCCACCGCTATGCTGGGATAGGTGACGTGGGAAACGCAGCAATTTCCCTGTCAACAGAGCCCATTGCTGGGCGATGGGAGAATTGGTGTCCAGGCCGCATTCAGTGAAACGCTTGAATAACTCTTGCTTGCTATCAAACCAGCGATGCGATTTTGCCACGGCATCGACGATCGCCAGGTCTACGCCCAAGGCTTTCCCCACATCACGCAAAGCGCCGCGTGGGTGGTATGTGTGTATAGCAGCAGCTATGGCAGCACGGTCACGTCCGTATTTATCATAGATATACTGCATGACTTCTTCCCGACGCTGATGTTCAAAATCGACATCAATGTCTGGCGGCTCCCCTCTCTCTTTGGACAGGAAGCGCTCAAACAACAGGGTATGTGTCTCTGGATTGACTTCGGTGATATGCAGGCAATAACAGACGACAGAATTTGCAGCCGAGCCTCGCCCCTGACAGAGTATTTCTTTTTGTCTGGCGAAATTGACGATATCAAACACCGTCAAAAAATAAGGTTCATAAGCCAGATCATTGATCAGGTGCAGCTCATGCTCTATTTTGTTTTTTACCGATGAGGGCAAACCTTGCGGATAACGCAGATCAGCTCCCTTATAGACCTGAAACTTTAAGTAACTGGCAGGCGTATATCCTTTTGGCACCAGTTCGTGCGGATACTCATAGCGCAATTCATTCAATGAAAAGCTGCACAGTTCAGCAATCTTCACAGTTTCGGCCAGAGTATGCAGCGGATAGATCGTCGCCAGTCGCAGGCGTGAGCGCAGGTGCTGTTCTGCATTCATCGCCAGGGTATAACCACATTCAGTGATGGGCTGGCATAAGCGTATGGCAGTCATCGTGTCTTGCAAGGGCTTGCGTGAACGTACATGCATGGTGACCTGGCCAATGGCAACCACGGGTAATTGCACAGCTTCAGCTACCGCATCAACTTGCTGTTTTTGATATTCATCTGCAATTTGCATCAACAAATTCAAACCTATCCAGGCGCGACCAGGGAAGTTTTGCTTCATCCATTTGGCCTGTTTCAGTAGCGCCTTGTTTTCTGCAGGGTAGGCCGGTATTAGTATCACCAGGCAATCTGGCAAACCAGACAAATGTTCCAAACCCGGCGGTGGCGTGACGAAATCCTTGGGTGTCAATAAGTAACTACCCTTGGTCGACCGGCATCTGCCAAGAGTGATCATTTCAGATAAATTGCCATAGCCTTCACGGTTTTGTGCAAGGGCAATCAGATGCACATTATTTTCAGGTGCTTCTATATCTTCCAGTTTGAAGTGGGCACCGATGATGAGGTGCAAACCGGTATTTTTTGCTGCTGTATATGCTCTTGCCAAGCCAGCAAACGAACACTCGTCGGTAATGGCCAGGGCGCGATAATCCAGTTTAATGGCGCGCGCCACCAGCTCTTCCGAATGTGATGCCCCATGCAGGAAGCTGAAATTGCTCATGCAAAATAATTCGGCATATTCGGGCAGGAAGGCACTCATGTCGATATATCCAAAAATGCTATCCAAAAATGCCGTGCAAGAACCAGACAGGTTCTTCACTGTCGGGATCATTGGCACGCTCGCGATAAATCCAGTAACGCACATGGCGTTTATCGACAGCGATGTAGTAATCCCGGGTTTGTATTTGTTCATGCCACCAACCTGCTTCTATACGTTCAGCAGGAGAAACAAGTTTGAGTTCTGAGCCGTAATAAGGGCGATGCTCGTGAATGTCCAGCGCCAGCGGCTGCGGCAATAACCAGTTGGGGCGCAATGCATAAGCTGCCAAAGCGGGCGCCGGGCAGGGCGGTGGAGCTTTCTTGATGACAGAAATCCAGTGGTTGGCAATATCCGCCCTATGGTCTGCCTGTGGCGCTGGCTGCAAGACATTGCCTTCGCCCAGACGGGCAACCAGGAGTTCAAGCAAACGCTTATGCTCATTTGCCTGTCCACCGGGTTCAGGGAACAAGGTATAGCTTTGTGCTTCGCGCAAGATAGTTTGTTTTACTTCCAGCAGCATACCGATGACGGCACTATGCAGTTTGAGCTGGCTGAGTTTTTCTTTGAACAAGCTGAGCAGATGCGATTCTTGCCAGCATGCTTGTGCCAGTTGCAGATCAAACATGGTGGGCGGGATGGCCTGGCGACCACGTTCATGCAATAACTCCATGTGTATATGCGTAACCGCCAATTGCTGCGCAGCCAGCCATCCCAATAATTGGGCCAGCAGGCTGCGGGCAAAGATAAGTAGTGAATCTGCCAGCTCTATACGGTCAGGCAATTCGATTTTGACTTTGAATTCTGGCGCTGCCAGATACCATTCGTGTACTTCGGCCTGCTCACCATAGGCTTGATCCAGCTCCATGAGTAAAGCCTTGCCGCAACGCCTCTGCAAGCCGGGGCGGGGTAATTGCCGTAAATCCCGCAGGCTATAGCAGGCTATGCCTTGTAATAATTCAGTCAAAGGTTCAGCTGCGGTGAGTAATTTGACTGGTAGCCTATCCAGGCGCTGGCTCAATCTTTGCAGTTTAAAAACATGCTGCCCTCTGGGTAGTTTGCGCGATGCCTGCTTCGCCAATAGCCAGGCAGCCCTGGCAACGGGAGCAATGCCTGTCGTTGCTGTATAGCCCAGAATGCGCATGCTTTCCTGCACGCGTTTACGCAAAGCACGTATGCCACCAAACAAGCTCAGGCTGGCACTGATATCAACGAGTATGCAATCGTCTTCTGCCAGACAGACTTGCGGTGAGTATTGCAGCAACGCAGTTGCTACTGCCTGCAGTGCCAGCTGTTCTTTATTGTGGTCACGTTGATAGTAATCAGCATCGGCAGACAGCATCTGTACGCCGCCTGCGCGCATGCCCAGGCGTATGCCAGCATGATCGGCAGATTCAGACATGGATGTCACCCGGCCTTGATGGAGTATCACACTGACTTGTGTCTCTTGCTGAGCAAACAAGGGAGTGACAAAGACCTCAAGCTGGAGTAAAGGCAGGTGAACGGCTATCCACAGTGGTGGGCAAGTTGCCATAGTTTGTCGCAAGTTTTTCTTTGCCTGGGTGAGCATAGGCATGCAAATAAGGATGATCGGGCACATGTAATGCCAGTGGTGCATCGCGCTGGTTGCCACGGCGCTTGAGTATGCCCAGCTCCAGGCCATATTGACTTGTTTGCACACTCAATCGTAAAGGGGCCGGAGAGGCTTGCTGTGCCGCCCGCATGTCACGCATCAAAAAGAATAAAGTCTCCGAGCTTTGCGCTGCCAGATGCAAACGACGCAAAGCTTCGCTGCGAATGCTTGATGTCCAGAACAACAGCGCGCCACAACTGCTATTGCGCAGCACCTGTTCTGCCGCCCATAGGGCATCAACATGCTTGTGGCAACGTATCCATATCAACTGCGATGCCTGTAAGCCTGTGCATGAAAAAGTCAATGCCTGCGGTATATAAGGCGGTGTCAGCAAAACAATGGGGTGCCCATCAAGTTGACTTAAGGCTGGTTTGAGCAAGCTGAGTTCGGCAGTGCCAATCTGCGGCAGCAAAATCTCGGTTAATTGCCCCTGTGGCCAACCATTGCCTGGCAGTTCATTATTGAGCTCAGCATAGCCACTGGGCATAAAACCACCCTGACCACGCGCCAGCTGCGACGCACGCCATAATGCTGGGTGTATGCGTTCAGGGGAAAGTGAGGAAACGTGGGCCATATTACATATACTGATTAAATATACAGTATATGTAATATGGCGATAGACTTCAAAGTTTATTTTATGCGCTTGAGTTGCCTGACTGAGAGACGAGATAGGAAAACCACAGTGTTACACAATGCTGATTGCACATACAGTAGTTTGTGTTAGAGTTCGTCTCATGGATGAACGCATGGCTGTCTTGATGACCGTTCCTCTATCACATACCAACCGATATGGAGATTGAAATTATGGCAAACCTCGAACAGTCTTTTGATACACGCTTCAGCCTGCAGTTCGCCCCGACATCATTTTTGATGCGCCTGGGTCGTCGCGAAATATTTGTGTGCCGTGACTTCCGGCAGCGTTCTTACTATGTCAATCCTATACTGGATTGCAGTACAGGCATACAAGCTGGCCATCTGGAAATGCTGGTGTTCCGTAAATGGCTGATTATTTTGTCCAAAGCAAACTGGTGAACAATTGATCATGCTTACTTAAGCTGATTATTAAATATCTTCCCGTATTGAGCGAGCAGGAGTTTGTAGCAAACATATGCGCCATATTGGACGTATTGTTTGCTGCAAAGACCTGCTGTCATTGATGGAAATCTTTAGAGGATACGCATTTAGGTATCTAGAATCTAAATGTAAGACTTAAACACGCAAGAAAGGGCCGGGTCCAGGCCAGTTCTGATCAGTAATGGGAGTCGCCAGTGCTTCTTCGCATCCCTGTGCTGTGCTCCAGGCCAGGTAGCGGCTGCAACGCTGGGTATCTTCCAGAGTATGGACGTAGGTGATTTTCCCCCAGCTCATGCGCATGAATTGCATCACTACATTCTTGTAGGGGCCATCTGGCTGGTGCGGCACGATAAAATCCAGCACCGCATGGATGCGGGTATCCCAGGGCGGCCCGATTACAGCAACTTCTTTTACCTCAAAATGCAAGCCCGGAAACAGGCGGTATAAGCGTTCCCACCACAAAGCCATGGACGCACGTGAATTGCGTAAGCCAGAAATTGGTGAATCTCCTTCAAAGCGATATGTGAAATTAGCGGCCAGGCTATCCAGCATCAGGCTCACATCGCCTGCGTTGATGGCAGCAAAGGTTTTGCGGAGTTTGTTCTCGACGATATAAGCATACATGGTTGACTTTCACTGGCATAATGCAAGTAATGTAAACAGTTAACTTGCATCAAGCAAGCTAAATTATGGAGCGTAGTTCTTTTTCCGAATTTTCCTGTTCGATTGCCCGCACGCTGGAAGTCATTGGTGAGTGGTGGTCCCTCTTGATTTTGCGTGATCTGTTTCTGGGGTTTGAACGCTTTGACGATATCCAGCGCAATCTTGGCGTGGCATCAAATATCCTGACAGCCCGCCTGAAAAAAATGATGGAGCAGGGCATAGTTGAACGGCAGACCGATGCGCAGGACAAACGCGTCTGGCGTTATAGCCTGACGCAGCAAGGGCAGGATTTGTATCCAGTATTACTGACACTGACCGCTTGGGGAGATAAGTGGCGCACGGCGGAAGGGCAGCAGCCTTTACTGGTACGCCATAAACATTGCGGTCACGTCACTAGTGCCATACCAGTTTGCGCCATGTGTAAAGAAGAATTACATCTTGAAGATATACGATTTGAAGCCGGGCCAGGTGGCCAGGAAACACCAGGCACCGCCTTAATGGGGCTAGTCCTGGGTCGACCAGAATAGGGAGAGGGCAAGGCCGACAAAATAGCGCAGCATCAAGTAAAAATTGCTGGATTTGCGTCAGCCTAAGTATTCTCAATCGCATTCTCAACTGGAACTGAATTTTTTGCCGTTCTATCTTCCTCACTGAGCTTTCTATCTCCAGAAATTTCGAGTGCGATTCCAGCTGCCGCTTCAGCGGGCATGCCGTCCGTACGGCGCAGGTATTCAGCCTCGCCAACGATGTCATCTCTTTGCACGGCCAGATCTTTGGGCTGCAGGCTTTCACCCGGCAGTTCGACTTTCAACTCATCAATCAGCATGAGCAGTGTCGCCGCAACAGGTAATGCGAGCAAGGCACCCCCAATACCATACAGGGACCCACCGGCGATCAGCGCGAACAGCACTATGGAAGAGGGCAAGCGTAGCGCGCGTCCATAGACGACTGGAATTAATATCCGGCTTTCAAACTCTTCATAACAAAGTAATAGTACGAATACCACGGTTGCGGCAACTCCACTGACGGCCAATGCTGCCAGCACTGCGGGTATCATGGTAAGAAAAATTCCGACGAAGGGAAGTACATCCACAATCCCGCCGAAAGCCGCAATCGCTATTGCGTTCGGTACGCCGCAGGCGGTGAGCAGAATGAACAGAAAAACCGTCATCATGGCGCAAGTCAGAACCTGGCCGCGCACATAACCGCCAACGATGGTCTCAAGATTGAGCATGATGCGCGCCAGCTTGATATGGTGAGCACGAGGTATTACGGCAAACAATGCACCGCGTAAGCGGTCGCGGTCTATCATAATGTACAGGGCAAGAAAGAATGCTCCTGCGCCATACGCAACAATTTCGAAAAAACCTCTTGAAAAAGCCATTGCTTCGCTACTATAGGATTTGAAGAGCGCAGCGTATTGAATATGCCGCAAGCCATCCGCCAGGGAGGCAGTGAATGGATAAGCAGCGAGAAATTTAATCAGTCGACCGCGCAATTCTGGTTCTTGCTGAATGAGGCTGACGACTTGGGCAATAAACGGCGGTACCGTGAAAACAGCTAAAGCGATCAAAACCACCATCAACACGGTAAATACGATCGCTATGCCCGCAAAACGGCGAATTTTGCGACGCTCTAGCCAGTCGACAACCGGGTTAAGGGTGCCAACCAGCATCAGTGCTGTGATCAATACCAGGATAACGGGAACCAGTTGCGAGAGGAGTGCAAAACCTAATACCACGGCGACGATGGCAACAATGGTAGATTTTGCTAATTCAATGCGAATAGTTTTCTTCGGCATTGGGGCAATGGTCTTTTGCGCAAATTTTTCCGGAGCTTTTGTCATATCAGCGCTTATGTTTTTGTTTATCCTGCAGAAGTTCCGTAAACCTGCTTAATGTTAGCCTTATTGTGTCAGCCCCAATATATAAGCCTTATCATAACGGACTTTCCTGGTAGCATCTGTGCGTTATCCCGCATGTAATTTTTATATCATAGGACTTACGCAAAATTGTCCCAGCAAGGCGTCAGCGACGAAGACAGTACTTTAGTACGGCTAGGAGCTGCAACGTCGTTGGGGCGGTTTTGCGTAAGTCCTATATCAACGACATGATTGCCGGGTGGCCATGTTCAGGTCAGTCGCTTCTATGCTTCTATATTTCTATTAATAGGCTCAAACCTGGCCTGCCATCCTGCGAATGAGCAAGCCAGTTCCTATGTACAAATCAAACGCCAGTCATAGCGGCAGGGCAGCCATGCCAACTGGAATTGGCGGGGATATATTCCCCTTTCATCACCAACGTCAATGCACCGAGACTGGCACCGTCCGCCACCACAGCACTGTACAAAACCGAGCTGCGTGGCCCCATGTACACACGCTCACCAATACTGACATGATCAATTTTCATGACCCTGTCTTCAAACAAATGCGTTTGCGGGCAGGCCAGAGCATTGATTTCGCTATAGTCACCGATGCTGACGCAGTCAAATTCGGTAATATCGGTAGTATCCATATACACGCCACGTCCGATTTTGCAGCCAAGCAGATTGAATACCAAAGGCAGCCACGGTGTGCCACGCAGATAACGCATGAAATTTGGCACAGCAATACCTTCATACAGATTGGTGATGCCCTCTGATATCCAGACAAAAGGCGTCCACATGGGCACGCTGCTTTTCTTGTAGCGGAAAATCAACAACCATTTCAGCACCAGCACAAAGGCAAAACTGCCCACGCCATACAGCAGACCAGCAACAACCAGGTAATACACGACTTCGCTCCAGCGGTCATCACCAGCCAAAGGCATCAAGTCCAGAACAATGGTATAGCCAACAGCGATCACCATCGCATGCGGCGCAATGATACGGAAAGCCTCGATCAAACCACGTCCCAAACGGCGAATAATAGAAGGATGGAAGGTCAGGTTCTCAGGAAAACCCTTGGTTTCTTCGCGGGCTGGCAAATGGATGGCGGGCGAACCCAGCCAGGTATCACCTTCATGCATTTGCTCGTTGCTTGGCGCACTGGAGTGAACGCCTATCAATACGTTTTCAGGCAAGATCGTGCCATCTGGTATGTACGCACCATTACCAACAAAGCTGCGACGCGAAATAACGGTAGGATGCATGCTCATCCAACCACAATCGATTTGCTCGTCACCCAGCAATACTGCATCGGCAATAAAAGTCTCATCGCCTAAAGTCAGCATGTCTGGTACCACACCCAAGGCGGTTGAAATCTCAGCGCCACGACCGACTTTTGCACCCAGCAAACGATACCAGAAGGGTGCATATACCGTTGCATAGACACCGTGCAAAACATTCAGGCTGGATTCCTGAATTTGATTGACCAGCCATTTACCGCAATAAGTATTGCCATGAACCGGATATTGCCCTTGTTTTAAGGTCGGCAAAATACTCCAGCGTATGCCAGCAGACAGCAGGGCCGTGCATACAATCAACACCGCAGTGGCAGGGAAAGCCAGCAAGAAATATTTCAATAACTGAAAAACCACGGAATTGCTTTGCAAGCCTGGGAAGAGCTCGGAATTATCAAACCAGTCTATCGTCACAAAACTAGGGAATACCGGCATAAAGAACAGCGCGCTGATCAGGAGTGAGCCAAACACAAAAAACACAGTTTCACCAATCAGGCGCAAGCGTGTAGCCTGTGGTCTTGGCGGAAAAGTCGAGGCATCAAACGCGCCAACATCCCTGGCCGGGGAGCCTTTCCAGATCCTGGCTTTTGGTATGCGCTGACCTTCACTCAATGCTGATTGCCCATCAAGATGACCACCGGCTTCTATATGCACATTGCCTTCCAATACAGCATACGAGCCAGCATAGGCATCGTCTTCCAGCGTGATTGTTCCGAGAATTAATTCGCCATGCTGCACTCTGGCATTTTCGAAATTGCTGGCATTACCTATACTGCAACGGTCACCTATGCGCAGCAAATCAGGTGCACGCAAAGTCATTGACCCTATCACTACCTCAGAACCTATCTTTGCGCCCAGGGCACGCAACCACCATGTATATAAAGAAGAACCACTCAACATGTAAGTAGGTGCCGCCTCCACCAGCCTGTCTGCCAGCCACCAGCGGTAATAGGTCCATCCCCAAAGAGGATAGCGCCCGGGTTTCAGGCGTCCGGCGATCAGCCATTTACCTGCAATGGCAACGGCAAATTCAGTCAGCGTCAACAACAAGAAAACGCCAACAGACAAGAGTACTGCCCTGGCAATGGAGTCTTCAGGGTCACCAGTAAAAAAGTGATAAGCAAAAAATGGTGCCAGCCATTGCACCATGCGCATGGCTACTAACCAGGGTATGGCTGCCGCTTGCCCAATACCACAAAGCCAGCGCTTCCATTCTGGTGCAGTGGCCCATTGTTGCTTGTTTGCCGCTGCTGAAGCATCTTGCGTTTGCCCTGTGGATTCCAGGACTTGCAGCATCCCGGCGATTACCCGGTGTGTATAGATGTCGCTGATTCTGAAATAGGCAAAACGTGGGTGTTTGCGCAAAATCGACACCAATTTTGCTGCCATCAAGGAATGACCACCAAGATCAATGAAAAAGTCAGCCCCGCGTTGTATAGCCTGCCCTGGGAACAGACTGGCCAAGGCCTCAAACAGAACGGCTTCAGTCTCGTTTTCTGGCGTGTCTGATGCATTGTTTGCAGCCTGCTTTGCCAGAGTCAGCTTTTTAAGCGTATTGCGGTCAATTTTGCCGGATGTCAGCCTGGGCATTTCAGCCAGGTATTCAAAGCGGGCAGGCACCATATAAATGGGCAAAACCCGGCTTAACTCGGTGCGCAAGACAACCGCATGCTGCGCAAACACGCTGGCATCAGCATCGGCAGGGAGTTGATCATTGACGATGAAAGCCACGATCTGATCAATCTCTTCATCTTTGCGCAAGACAACAGCAACTGCGCCCACGCCAGCTTGTTTGGCTAACACGGATTCAATTTCTCCCAGTTCAATCCTGAAGCCGCGGATTTTCACCTGATCATCAGCACGCCCCAGGCATTGCACACTGCCATCGGGATTAAAACAAGCCAGATCACCAGTGCGGTACAACCTGGCATCATGTGAATTCCTGCTCCAGGGATTGGTCAGGAATTTTTCAGCAGTCAGATCAGGTCGCCCAAGATAGCCTATCGCCACGCCAGGGCCAGAAATGCAAAGTTCGCCCGTTTCACCAAAGGGCAGCAGACGCAGGCCATTTTCAACATCCGTTGCAATGACAAGCAAGGAGTAATTGGGCAAAGGCCTGCCTATGTTCACAGCCTGATCAGGTTGTAACTGCGCCAGACTGGCCGACACACTGGCTTCCGTTGGCCCATAAGTGTTGAACATTTGCCGACCAGGACGCGACCAGCGCTTGACCAGCACTTCAGGACACATCTCTCCACCCAGATTAATCAGGCGGAGGCTGTCAACCTCATGGCTGAACAAAGCGAGCAGGGTGGGGACAGCGTGTAAAATACTGATGCGGTTCTCATTCAAGGCCAACGGCAGGGCATCTGGATCAGCCGTAATTTCTTTTGGTGCCAGCCACAAAGTTGCGCCAACCAGATAACTGATCCAGATTTCTTCAAATGACATATCAAATGCCAATGAAAATCCCTGGTACACACGGTCATCATGCCGTATACCCAGCACATGGTTTTCGCTACGCAAAAAATGACAGATACTGGCCTGGTTCACCAATATGCCCTTGGGCTTGCCAGTAGAGCCTGAGGTGTAAATTACATAAGCCGGGTCGCTGCCTTTGACGGTTTCACGCTTTAAAATAGCTTGCCCGGCATCGAGCAAAGTATCTTCTGCCAGCCATTTCAGGCAGCTCAGTTCAATCAATTGCACCTCAAAAGCCTGACAACTCAAGATGCCAAAGGCATTTGCATCATTGAGGCAAACGGCTATCCGGTCTATCGGGGTATCAGCATCAAACGGCAACCAGGCAGCCCCTGATTTGGCAATGGCCACCTGCATGATGAGCAAATGGATGCCGCGCGGCAACCATAAGCCAATAATATGCCCAGGCCGCACACCAGCGGCAATCAAGACAGAAGCAACACGATCTGCATCAGCATTTAATTGCCTGTAACTGACAGACTGCTCACCAGAGATCAGGGCGATCTTATCGGGGAAAGCAGTCGCGCTTGCCTCCAGTAAATCTGCAAGTACTTCCTCGCGTAAAAAATCAAACCTTTCTTCACCATACAAAATTTCTGGGTTTGTTATTGTCTTTGTGCTGCTAAACGATTGCATAAAAAATCTAAAAGAGAAAGGTCACTTAATATAGGCTAAATTTTGGCGACAAAAGCCAAATTCTTTCTCATGTTGAGAAATCACAACTAAAACATCAGTTTACCATTTTGATAAATCCATTCTTGATAAATATGCGTAACGAATTATTTCGTTTCAATTGCATATCTACGGTCAAAAAGTGACGTGCTGATTACGCGACACTAGAGGTCACATTCTAGAGAAAACAGTAAGCTTCCTGTTTTCTTTCATGCTAAAAAGCTAATGCGCTAACATTATTTAATTTCCAATATTTGTGCGTGCTTGCGACAGATTCCCAATTCATCCTGCGTAGACCGATGGGAGCTTGTCGCGGCGATCATTTCATCACTCCAAGCTTCGCTCCTTTTTTACTCAAACCTGAAGGACGTTCTATGAAATCTGTTCTCAAACTGGTGGCAGCAGCCACTTTGCTCTGTAGCTTTGCCCCTGCACATGCGTTCCTGCAAGAGACTCATCGCCGTATTGCCATCGATGCGGTTACTTTCATGAAAAACAACCCTGACAAGACCAATTACAAGGCACTCGCAAGCGGCCTGGCGAGGGCTGGGATTACCGTGGTCCAGTTCGCCACGGCCATGGGCCAGGGTGCCTACGATGTCGACGATTTTGCCGACACCTATATCTGCGGTGCAGTTACCGGTGACTGCCAGTTGGCACCAATCTGGGGTGCCGCACAAAGCATCGTCAAATACACTTCTTACTGGCATTTTCAAAACCATACCGCTGGCCCCGATGTACATGGCAACCCTTTTGGCGGCTATAACTATGCCAAGCTGACTGTGGCTGGCGATGTAGACAATCTGGCGGCGTCCTGGCTGGTCGGCGATTATCTTGATGACGGCCCTGGTGGTATGAAGGGCTGGTTTGGCGACGGTAGCAAGTACAACACCTATGGGGTGACTGAAGCGCATTACCGTCTGGGCGGCTATTCTACGCCCAGTCAATATGCAGATTTTGAAAAAATCCCCTTTCAGCCCATCGACAATCTGGCGCAGTACTGGTTCCAGCAGTTTCTGAGCAGCCCAAGCTTGCAAAGCCTGGGCTTTGTCATGCACTCCACGGATTTGCTGCAACCTCACCATACCTGGACCACATCGGCACGCAATCACTCAGGTTGGGAACAATGGGTCAACAGTTATTATGATAGTCAGAAGCTGAACGATCCAGCGCTGGTGGCAGCCGCGATGGCAGACTTTACGCCACTGGCACCCAATGCCACTGACATACGTCAATTGCTGACGCAGGGTGGTACCTATTCTTATCAAAATGGCGGTATCGTGCTCTCATCGACTGACCAGAATGATCGGGTCCGCACTGGTCGTCTGGTGGTGCCACACGCTATCGCCATGATGGTTCATGTATTGAACCGTGCAGCCAACCGCCTGAATAGCTGAGGTTTATCATGTACAGACCAGGCATCGGCTTGCAATTAAAAACGGGCGTGATTGGCACTATGGGGTGCCTGTCTGTACTGTGTTTTGGAATGTCTACTGCCGCAATGGCAGTGGACATTGCCCCAGCTGCGACGGCGAATCAACTTATACTTCAACCCGAACTCGCGGCGCGCATCAACACGGCTCCCGTCTATAAACTGACACTGGATGTACTAGCCAGTATGGCGCAGCTCGAGAAGCCTAAAACAGGACGGGCCGATATTCTTGACAGCATTGTCAGCAATCGCTTGCTTGCGGGTGACGTACGTGGCCGGTTTGCCGATGAAGAATTGCAGCAATCCCGGCGGGTAGCGTTTGAACCCGACGTGGTGCTTGATAATCAGTTGAGCGGCTATTTGAGAACCGTCTATCGCAAGGATCTGGAAACGGCCATCAGCAAGCTTCCTGGTGCCAGACTGGATACGCTGATTCAGGAGCAAGGTAAACTGGAAGAAGACGAACTGAACAACGTTTTCGGCCCGAAAAACAAAATCATGCTGGATTACACACTGAACCCGGCGCAGCAAGCTGCCGCTGCCCATGTACAGGTCTTTCGTTGTAACTTTGCATCTGCCACCAGCATCAGTCTGTATGACGTGTTTCGTCGCCAGAATGTGCAGGGAAGGGTGGAGTTCTTCAACCGTAACCGTGACTTCATTCGCCAGCAGGCTCAACTCTATCTGGCTAACCTGTATGTGCTTGACTGGGGACGCCAGCGTTTTGGCCAGTCGGCACTCAAGGATCTGAGGCAGGCTTTGGAAGAAAAAAATACTGTGCAGGCCGTCATGAGCCTCCATGGAATAGGTGCTGACACAGATTCGGAGAGCAAGCTCTTGAACAAACTAGCGGCTGAGATAAAGCCAAAAGAAGTGCGGGACTACTATCGTACTCATAAGGACGAGTTCAAGCGAATCGCTTCTGTGAAAGCGCGGCATATCCGTCTCGATAATGAAACGCAGGCCAGGCAAGTCGCCGATCTTGCGCGCAAGGGTGCCAATTTCGTCAACCTG
Source organism: Undibacterium sp. Ji83W (assembly GCF_049340385.1). Lineage (NCBI taxonomy): Bacteria > Pseudomonadati > Pseudomonadota > Betaproteobacteria > Burkholderiales > Oxalobacteraceae > Undibacterium > Undibacterium sp. Ji83W. The sequence continues at coordinate 232,745 of NZ_JBMPOZ010000002.1, forward strand.
GCACAACAATACTCCACCGCGCTTGATGCACAGCAGGGCGGTGATCTCGGTATCATAGCCCATAGAGGGCAATTGTCCTGGCTTGAGCAATTAGCTTACATGCAAGAACCCGGCAAGGCATCCCCACCTATCCGCGCTGCTGTCGCCCCGAATGAAAAAGCCTATTGGGAAATCGTGCTGGTCGAAAAACGCATTGAAGACTACCAAGACCCAGCATCAGAAACCGTGCGCTATCAAGCCAGTCAGGCGCTAGCGCAGGAAAAAGCCATTCGCCAGTTATCGACTTTACAGACGCAACTGCGCAAGAGCGCAAAAATTGAAATCAACCAGGCGGCATTGCTGAACTAATGAGTTGAAAGTTAACAACTAGTGAGCAAAGGCAATTATGAAAAGCATTTTCATCGCAGCAGCAATCACTGTAACGGCAGGGTTGATAGTCTGGCAATGCTGGCCGCAGCCAGAGGACGCCAAGACCCAGCAGCAAGCAATAGCTAATCCATCCGGCGCCATAGCATCTGGAAAACCTGAACGTGAGCGCACAGCCTCATGGCCGCCACCTTTTCCTGAGTCGACCGAAGAAAGAAAATTTGTACCATTGCTGCCAACAGGACCACAGCTTTCTGCCGCCCAAAGCCTGGTAGCCACCCGCGATGGCGATCCTCGAACGCCACCCATAGAGCATAACCAGACCACTCAGGAACTGCCCAGTGCAGCCGAACTGGCTGACCCCAAAGCCTACCAGCAATACGAAGCCCGACAAAGCACACGCCTGTATGCCGCCTATGTACAGGCCGCAGATGAAGAGCTCCCGCGCTTGCGCGAAGCAATCGCCCGCGCACGCGACATGGGCATCGCACCGGCAGATATTGCCAAAGGTGAAGAAAAATTGCGACGTATCACTGCCATGCAGGAACAGCTACTCAAAGATCATCCAGAATTGCAAACCGGTGGTGGGACGAGAACAGGCTTGAAATAATTTATTGACATGCAGTTCGGATATCAACCGCGAAAGCAGGACGTCGGCATAGAGCCCGATAAAATAGAAACCATTTGTTGCGGGTGCTGTTTTTATATTTTTCATAACCATCTACAATATCTATAATTTCGCATAATTTATATTATGTAAAATTGCTCATAGGATTCTGAAAGCAATTTCTCGCAAAATTGCGTCAATATTCAGCAGCACAGTAAATGCAGTTTCTACCCTTTTTGCACTTCAGCCGACAACAAGCTAAGTAATCCAAAATCTCCCTTTTTGAGACGCCTGCTAATCGCAGGCGTTTTTTTTCGGCCTCAATTCTTCGATAAGCTTTACGTCTCGAAGCATCGCCAAAACGCCATGTACGTGTGTTTCTGATGACCCAGTAATGACTTTTAATAATTCCTAAAATGTGTTGTTTTTGAGCTACGGACAAAGGTTCAAATGGGAAAAGCTCTAACTGCATTCGGTTGTATTTGATACATGTAAATTGCACATGATACAAGATATCAACCGTCGAGTTTGGCTTGCATGGCGCACAGTCGGCCATCAGTTGGCATACATCAAACTGCGGATTCGGCTAATTGTGATCGACCAGCCACCACAACATTCATGGGGTCTAAAGCGACCCCATACCCTGCAACTTTTTATGGCATGTACCTGTGAATCGCTCCCGCAGGAAAAAAAGACAAAGCCATTGAAAATAGCACCGGAAAGTACCAAATCGGATAGAAGTCAAAGGTGTGATGAATAATCGTGCGCGCCATCATCAAAGCGATATATATCCATGTGATATAAGCAAGCTTCCGACCGAATTCAATCTCCCTTCCTGGCGTATATGAAGTAGCCGCGAACCCAGAAATAGCACACCAAGCACAATGAACAATCACAGAGAGAATCAAGTAAAGATGATCAGTTGCGACATGTATTTCTATGTTCTTCGAGGAAAAATCCAATCCTTCAGAATATGCAAACAGAACTGCTAAGAGCAGTTGCAGGAAAAAACCAAATATGACAGATAAAACAGTCCCTACGAGAATGGCTTTAGCTGGCTGAACTTTTGGAGCAAGCGGAAAATAATCAGAGTTCTTCATATTGATCAAGTATCAAGATAATTATCTCTTTAACACTATCACAATAACAATAAAGAACCAAATACTTACGATTCAAACGACTTAGGGATATTCCTGACGGGTATGCAACACGCTCAATATCTGGATAGTTTCCAGTGATACGCGGTACACAATCAGGTAATTGGGATGCACCACTATCTCCCTTGTGCCTGCCACTCGGCCACGGCGGTACAGATAGGGATGCTCAGGCAAGCAAGACGTTGCGTGCTCAATTTCGTCAGCAAGCTGCAAGGAGGCGTATAAATTCTTATCCGCTATATAGCTCAAAATCTCAAATAAGGATTCTTGAGCTTCAGGACGCCATTCAACCAGCATTGCGCTTTGACTCTAGCAATTTGCGCATGTCAGCCATTACCTGATCATGCGGAATGCCGGGACGAGGGTCATCAATCGATTTTTGCACCTTGGCACGAAACCAAGCATCATAAGACGCCGCTTCTTCAGCAGTTGCAAATTCAGATTCTATGGGAGATAGGACGGTATTCATGCGCAGACTTTACCATATTTGAGACGAGAATACATCATTATGAAGTATTACATACATCTATGTATGTACATACCAAATCCAGATCTTGAGCGGCGCCGATTGCATGAAATTAGCCTTGAGGGTAAATTAAGACATTATCGGTATCTATCACAACTCAACCTTAGGATTTACCATGAGTGTAATAATTAGAACAAATTATCCAAAGCGGATATTGTCGGCATTTGACAAAGACGTTACGAGTCAGCGTGTAGATACGTGGATTAAAAATAGTAACGGCAGCTTTAGTCCCAAGGATCATCAGCACATGGAATTTGCAGGCTTTTATCCTACCGTTAATGCATATGACCTCACCTTTCAATTCAAACATACGCAACCAAAAGGTATTGGTATTATTGCTGGCGCTTCAGAAGATGAAAACCCTGATTTTACTTATGCCTATTATCATGGTCATTTGACTTCGACTCTTTTGTACCATTACAGCAAGGACATTGAAGGAGTACTTTCTACAGCATTGAAACGTTAATCGCTGCAAAAATTAGCCGTGTATTTATTCAAATTTCAAAATACACAGCTAACGTAAAAAAAGAGGAACCTAATTACTGCTCTAGAATTTTTGCAACTGGAGAACAAGCAGTATTTCGGTCTTGGTGTTCTCACCTGAGCGTGAGTGCAAAAAGGAAGGTAGGAACGACAGACCAGAGTGTGTGCCTGTTTGTTTTTCCTGTGTCAGGCCACCAAGCAAGACGACATCACCATCCTGCATAGACAAGCTTGTTTCAACCTCCCGTTTGTTGAGCGTCGGGCTGTTGTTCACGCCAGTTGTGGTCTGAACGAAATCGCTGATCTGCTGCTTTACCTTGACATCGATAGCGCCATCCATGACCTTAGGTTTGACCTCAAAAGAAACACCGCTGTTTCTGTAATCAACCTGTTGGACTGCCTGACCTGCGCCAGATGGATAAGACACAGCGCCGAGAACCGGCACTTCTTTTCCGCTGTGAAAGGTGCCTGTGTCACCTGACAGAACTCTGATACTTGGTTTGCTAACGACATTGAACCGGTTGTCAGATGACAGCGCAGAGAACACAGCATCAATGCTTCCTGTCTTGATCTTAAATGCTGTGTCCAGGGTAGCGCCTGCATTCAGGAAATTGAAGCGACCACCCAATATGCCCATAGCGAGAGTAAAGGCGGAGCCTTCCTTATCTCCAGTCTCCACTTCATACACAACGCCCCTGATCATTACTTGCCCTTTTGCGTCATCAATCTGTGGCAGCAACTTTTGCAACGTGGCTACTTCCTTGGCCGTGCCTGTGAACAGCAATACATCTGCACTCTGATCTATCATGGCCGAGGCTGAATTTTGCGGTACGTCGTGAGTGACCTTTGCACCTTCAGGCGCAGCAATAGCACGGTTATTTGCAAATGCCCCTTTGAACACAGGTGCAAGCACCCTGCTTATATAGCCTACGTCTCGATGCTTTGGCCGATAAACAAATGTCTCCAGTTCGGGTTGCTCGGTTTTCTCGATGTCCTTTTTCCTGCTAACATAATCAATACCATTGGTGGTGACGACCTTCAGGCCAAGCGAATCCAAAAAGCCAACAATGAAAGGGCGCATGTCACCGTTTTGCGCATCGTATCGGAATGAAACTGCCCGGGCATCTGCCAAGACTTCTGGGTCAATCACATAAGGCTGTTTTAATGCCTCAGCATAGATCAACTGTATAACCTGCCCCACTTGCAACATCTGGAAGTCAAATTTTAAAGGGGGGTTAGGTTGTCTAACTGGAGAGGCTTGCGCGAAACCACAAGCCAAAACCATGGCGATCAATATGCGTTTCATTTTTTGCTTTCGGTGACTGACTGAGCCTGTCTGGTTTCCTGACCTGTCCACACTGTGACCCGTTGATTATCGACGTAGCCCAGAGCTGTGTAATCCTTGTCTGTGAAAACTGAGGGGGATTCAACCCTGATACGCCCTTGCCCATCCACCACAATGGCGCGTAGCTGCCCTTCCCTGTTGGTGTACTGGCCTGCATAGCGCCATTTATCCGAAAATGCAGCAGAAGCCACCGTATTGCCCGCAGGAGCGTTCGAATTGACTTGGCCTGATGCATTTGCAGTCTGTGTGCCTTGCGTGCCCTGTGCCGCTTTTGCGTTGCCTGCTTTAATATGTGTTTCAGGTTTAAAAAACTGGCTGATTAGATAGCTTGAACCCGAAACGAGTACGATCAACAGCACAGCCAAGAACCACAGTGTTTTATTGTTGAGTATGTTCTGACGTGAATCTACTTGCACCTCTTTGCCCTGACCGCCAGAGTAACTGCTATACAACGGAAAAATATCCTTGTCGTAAGTCTTGTTACTCGTAGCAATCTTAGCCCGTTGAGACTGCTTATAGCCTTCCCACATTTCAACCCGGTAGACTTTATTCAGTCCCAAGCTCTTGATTTTAGTAGTACGGAAACTGACTTCTACAACGACTTTCAGAATTCGATGTAAATCATTAATATCCTGCACCATCAAGACCAGATCACAACTGACCTTTGTTTCCTCATTGACGTAGTGCCTATGTTCACGGAAAAAAATCTTATGCTCTGACAGGAGCTTACAGTCAGTCCCCCAGAATCGCCACGCCTCATCGATGACCACCATATCACCAGCCTTACAGAAGGTATCTACAGGCGTGCCATGCGGCAGGAAGTCTGGCTTGTGTACATCTTCATTCTTGCAGTGAACAACGTTACCTAGTGCCTGCAAATCGCGTCCCATGGTCTCTACACAGTAAGCGCGGATAGCATCTCCATCGATGCCATCAACATTGGTCACAACTGTACGGCCAGCAGCAATGGCAGGAATGATGACGGAGACGACGGATTCATACGACTTGCCAGAACCCATTAAACCTGTGTATGCATTGATAGGCATGTCTTATCCAATCAAAGGAATACGACGAATGATGAATCTGGTGAAGTAAGCAGAGACGATCATCGATATCCCCTGCGATACTGAGAACAAATCCATGAAATAAGCGACGCCGGGAGGGATACCCGATAGAACACCATTCAACGAGGATGCAGAGGGAAACAGGCCAGCAGCTTGCATCACCTGCAGGAATCCAGTCACTATGAAATACAGAGCAAAAAATGCCGCAAATTTCACCAATACCGATCTAAGAAGAAATGCCAGCACTGCATTGAAGGCTGACACCAAAATTCCGAACATCATAGCAATCCCCTTAAGCGCGCAGCACTATAAACAAGCTTGCAAGTGTAAAAGCCAACAGCATTGATATGCGTATTACTCCCTTATTCTGTTCCAAAATATCGCACTGTTTATCAATGGTGTAGGTGTTCTCAAATAGTTGAAATTGAGGCTTAGGACATTCACCACTAATCGCAGGTGCCGTGTAATTCTTTAGGTCGGGCATAAGGTTAAGAATAGGTCTCAAAATCATCTCAGCCGTTGGTGTATCTTCCAAATTTGGCGTACCAATGCCAGGGTCAGCACCAAGGTTTATTTGAGCCTGACTTGCAGCAGAGTTTGTACCTGTGTTGACCTGTGTATTGTCAACAGTCCCAACGGCAGTAGTAGTCAGAGGCAATTCAAAAGGATTTGTCCCAGTCAATGTGCGGGTAAAACTGTCGATAGTAGGAGCAAAGTTAGTGTTCTCGTCAGTCCATTTATTGACGTCTGTAACAGTGATTGGCCTAGTGTAATCGTAAGGTATCCCGTCATAGCCCGGCCTGCTCGCTGCATCAATCCACGCTTTGTTTGCTAATCCCGCTGTAATCGCAGGGTTTAAAGGCTGAGTCATATCCAAGCCTGGAATACCTGTTACGGCGTCAGCAACGGTGATAGGTAAGCCGTTCGAGCCTGTTTGAACAGGTGTCAATGCAACACACTTTCCATCTTTATCGACATAGCGTTGAGCGCCGCATGAGGTAGGAGCGCCAGTTACCGCGCCATTAACAGAGAATGAGGACTGTGTACCCCAGCGATTATTAACGGAATCCCATTGATAACCAGTGCACTGGTACGTAGTCGGACCACCTGAACAAGGTTCACGCATTCGATAACCTGGCCCCATCAAACTGACGAACTGTTGCGCGGTAGCCTGAGGGTCTGTAGAAGCAACCAAGACCTTACCGTTAGCGGATGCTGTGTATTGACCGCCACCCTGCACCATAGGCGGCGTATCAACAACGCTGGCCGGGGTAGAAACAGTGACCATTTTAGGATTGTTGTAATTCCACAGCCAAGTGGCGGCAGCTTCACCAGCATTTTTACCCAGATGCACCACACCTATACCAGCGCCAATGGCAGCACCAACACCCAACACGAATGCAGCAGATACAAACCCAACATAAGCGCCCTGAAGACCCCAGCGAGCCAACGTCAAACTGACAGCCCTGACAGTTGCATATACTCTAGGGTCAGTCGCAGCAAAACCACGACCGAGCATGTTACCTGTCAAGGAACCTGTCATAGCATTAGCAAAATTGTTCACTGGCACAGTAGTAGCGTATGCACACTGACAGTTAAGCGCTAAAAACCATGCGCAGAAAAATGATATAAATAATTTCTTCATGATATGCCCTTGATTAATGCCCACGCGCACACGATGCCGAAGGCAAACACGAACAGATACCAAAGCTGTGTGACCACGATTAGTACCCCTTAGATTTTTTCCACTGCTTATAGTCGCTGTGATGTTTTTCACGTTGATAACGCTTTGAAAAAATCTCATCCTGTGACGGCTCAGGCATGTTGTAACCACCAAAAAAACGGGTTCTCCCTTTTTGGTAATCACCTCGAATGATGTCAATGACGATCGTTGCAGACAGCATCACTATGAAAATCGTCAGCAATACGCCTGTTACCGCCAGCACTGCAATAATGATGTACGTACCATTGAAATTATTGACTATGCTCATCAGGTCTACTTGCATAAAAACCTCCTTTAATTTTGTCGAAAAAAAAGGGTGTAGCGCGTCCGCCCACCCTCTTCGCTTACGCGTCTATTTGATTAGCCGCCGCGAATCATGCTCAAAGCGATCTTGGCACCACGAATAACAACGTAGATAGTTGCCAACACACCAGCCACGGCTAACACGGCTGTAGTGATCACTGTTGCTGTGAACTGATTCGTCAGTGGCGACAAATCAACTGGAGCAGGATCAGCAGCCATGGCAGCAGCACCAACCATCAACAGAGCCGCACCAACACTGATTTTTTTTACGATAGACAGATATTTCATTTTTGAACCTCATTTAAAAAATGTCAGAACCCGCTGACCCGGTACTGCAATTAACGCTTGCGCAGCAACTGACTACGCAACAGTTTTTCTACTACTTCAGATTTGCTCTTGTCTTTGAACTTGAGCCACTCTTCAAATTCAGCGACAAGTGAAACAGGAAGCTGTACGCACAATGTCGCCAGTTCGTTACGTTCGCGATACGCTTTTTGTTTCTCTGCATCGCTTTCATATTTCCTTGGTCTAGGCATTTGCGTCTCTCATTTCGTAACATTTGACGATTCGAATACAGCGCTAAATACTTCTATCGACGCTTCATAAAATTCAAAACTTCACCAACAGCACGCGCAGCCAGAAAAAACGAAACTACTGGTACAAATCCCGCCCCAAAGCAAGCGGCAACAATTGCAGGGTCTAGTACTGGCATGTGTTCCTCTATCTCTATTGACCGCATGTTTTTAGACTGGCAACCGTAGTACACAGCATTGGTTCCACCTGTGACGTGATACGGTGGTTCTGCCTGTTCACAGGCTGTAATCCAGACAGTCATTGCATCAACCACACAGCGGTAATTCTGTAATTGCCACCGACCACCAAATGGGCTGTATCGTTAGCTTCTTCGACTGAGTTAAACGCGTCTGCCTCATGTAAGCAGGGCGTGAAACCCACATCACCATTCAATGCAAAAAGGAAGGTGTAAGAGTCAAGTTCCTGAACCACGTAACCGACCCGACCGGGAGCCATTACGCACCTTTTTTATCTATAGAAATGGGAGTCAAGCCAGTAACGATTGTTTTCATGGCGCGACCACTGGTGATCATTTCCGTTTCCATCTCTGCGATGAAGGGGAAAGTCAAATGCTTGAATTTGTCGTATTCAGAAGCCTCCCCAAAGTTATATTCAACGGTGGCGAAGCCCTTGGCGTTACCCTTGGAATCATCCAGCCGTGTTTGCACGTAGACCTTTGTAGAGTCATATGCTTGGCCTGATTCGAGAGTGCCTTTGCTTGCTTTCATACCTGTAACAGTGACTTTAGTCATGACAATAATCCTTCATAGTAGTTAGGCGCTTTGATATGCTTTTTCCTAGACGTAGCGCGAACGTCAGGAGCTTTGAAAGTGAAGTCTTCAGCATTAGGCTGAACATGTGTGTTGTGGATAAATTCACCACATGTATGTATCGTGGCTGTGACTGCTGCCAATCGTTTTGGGTATGCTTTATGATCGTCAGAGCTGACCTTATCCAGCCATTCCTTGTCGCCAAACAGTTGACGCAGGAAGCGGTTATATTTGCCGAACTGATGCTTAGTCACTCGGCAAGCTGCATCGACTGATATCTCAGCAGTTTTTTGTTTAAGCTCTAGCCGTTTCGGTGTATCTACCGTGGCGAATTCAGCGAAGCATGGATATGCACCAGCAAAATAATTTTCTGGTTCAAGAAGGATGTCCAGGGGGATGATTCTGTCGCTGGCTTTGAACTCAACTTCTGCCCTGCACCAGAGCGACTCAACTACACCGAGTTGCTTGCCTTTTTCATAGAAGCGGCAGAATTTGCCACTGGCACGTATACCGAAAGTAGCTGTTCTCCCCTGCCCTGTTGGTTCATGCCAATTGCCAACGGTTTCTATATTGCATCTACGTCCGCCCTTGGCACTGTTGAAGCCGCGTTCTTTCCATTTTTCGACCGCCCAATCCACGCTCAGATACGCGCCTTCCATGTCATCATGGGCAAGGTCTATCCGGCTGATCTGGCCGCGTACGACATCTTTACTCGATAGGAATTTATGCAACCGCTTTTCCCATCCGGGAAGGGCTTCAGAGCAGCCTGTACCGTTGAGGGTAATCAGCATTGTCTGGCTCTGGCCACCGAAGCAGACGAAGCCGAAGTTATCGCCGAGTACCCAACTCTCAGCATAGAAATTCATACCTTGATCACGTTTCGACGTGACCCCATACCCAAGGATTTTTTCAAGCTGGCGTGAGGCTTCAATCACGTATGCATCGTTATCGATTAGGACGTGTTTAGCTGTGCGGTTAAACGACATTTCGTGCACGGTGAAATTAACCCAATCGATGATGCACAGACGGTTATGCGCCTGACGTTTTGCGAGCGTGGTCAGGACACGACTCCCTTTTAAAACCAGTTCTTCGACCGTCTCGGCTACGTTTTCCCCCATGTTATTAATGGGGGCGTTACCCGGCTGTGCGCCTGTGGTGAAACCCCCGTGTTCTGCTGCGGCTGTGCGCCCTTCGGTACGCGCAGGCGCAGCAGAAGCACGGGTGTTTTTTTGAGTGTTTGTTGTCATAGTTTTATTTATGTGACGCGTCACGGAAATTCGCATCTGTTTCGATGGTCTGGCGAGTTCTGCGCAATGCTTGCAGGGAGTCGAGTGCTTGCCACAGGATGTGCAGTTGATCCGTCAGGTGCAAAAACTGTTCGCCATGTGCATCATCCATTGCGGCACCTTGCGAAATCATCAGGTCATAATCCGCTTGCAACTGTGCAATCACAGATGCCAGCTTGTCGTCAGTGAGTCTCATGGATTAGCCCTATGAAAAAGCGCTGTTACGACCCAACCAATCCACATGCAGAAACCAAGAATTGCCCACGAGGACAGCAGGTAACACACATCATCAAACGTCATTTTCTGCACCTCTTAAAAAGTCAAACTTCTTCTGCTTCTGCCTTGCGCGGTACTCTCTTGCCCTTTGCGCGGGTGTTTTGGCATTCGGGTCAGGCGGGCGACCGGGGCGAGGTGTATCAAATGCGTCACGGGTAAACTTGTCATTTGCCTGTTTCATGGTAGAGTCTCGGAAAGTTCACAGATGCAAACGTTCACAATCGAAAACTAAAGTTCACATGTGTAAAGTTTACAAAGGTGAACATTAGTTCACACATGTAAATCATGTCAAGAGGAAAATTATGAGAAGCGTAAAATTCTTAGAAAAATTGCAATACGAAAAGCGTATGAATGACACTGAAGTCGCTGCATATTTGAAAATCAGCAAATCAGCGGTGAGCCAGTACAAATCTGGAAATCGAATAATGGATGACGAAACATGCTTAGGAATCGCATTAGGACTAGGCATAAATCCCATGGAAATTGTGGGAGCAGCATGCATTGACCGTGCTGAAAAGACAGGTCAAAAATCGTTATGGGAAGTTTTTATGTCGAGGATGGCAGCAACCGCTAGTGCCCTCCTCTTGTGCTTCAGTGTCAATTTATTATTGACACTCGAAAAAGCGGAAGCCGCGCCAGTATTGGCTTACAGCCATGTTGTTGATGGCGAGAACTTTATATTATGTTAAATTACTGCTTGGGATGCTGGCTCAGAAAGTGCGCAAACGATAGACACTCGGCTACCCAGCAAACTGAGAACCAGACCGAAAGCTGATCTGTCAACACATCAGAGTTGATAACATAGGGCTGTTTCAGTGCCTCGGAATAAACCAGTTGGATGACCTGGTCAACATTGACCATGAGGAATTCAAACTTTAAAGGCGGGTTCACTGGTGCAACTGATGCGGCCTGCACTGTTTGGCAGAGCAGGTTTGACCACAACACTTTGCGGCGTGCCGCTTTAGCGATTTGTTGAGTGTCTTTTCATAAGCGCAGAGCAAAGTTGCTCTGAAAAGAGAATGATTTCCGGACTATCTTCTTTGAAAAAAATTACATATGCGTTGTCACGTGTAATCAATTTATGCATGAATCTATCTTCGGTAGTTGGCTTAGTATTACTAGATCTATATTCCGCAGTTATAACATCAAGAAATGTTTTTTTGCTTGCATGCGGATACGACTTCCTAAGTACGTTTAATATCTCAGTTGGTGTCACTTTGCCGCTTAATTGAGGAAACTGCTCATACATTTCCGTAAGCGGAACACAACCTTCCTCGCGATTTAGCGCAAGCCATTTTGTTTCTCCTGCATTCGCTCTATTCATTAACATTGTCAATGCAAACATTAGTCCAGGGAATAAACCACGCATTTAGGCACCAATTGAAAATCGAAAATTGTATAGATGATGAGACGTTTACACCAAACAATATTTTCATTGCCTTTTGAGTGCAGAAATGACAGACCGGAGTGTGAACCGGTTTGTTTGTCTTGGCTCAGACATGCCTCTTCGAGTACCGGACACGGCGACGTAAAACGATGAAGCGGAACTCGCTTCCAATAAAGTATTCGATCGAAGGGTACCAGGCCATGAATCAACGCCCTTCCCTTTTGGCTATTGACATAGCCCGCGCTGAGTCGCTCTATATCGAGGGAACAGACATAGAGTCCTGCTCCAGCGTTGTGACAGTATCGCGCGACTGGCGAGCTCGCTGCTGTAATCGGCGTGAAGGCATGACTGCAGGACATGTTTTTTGAAGGCTCGGAGTAAGATAATAAAGAATGAAGACATTTAGTCCCTAGGGAGACTCAGCCGTCTCAAGCAGAAATCTCTAAAATTCCGAATGGCCGTGCAGCCTCCAACCGTTAGCCATATGCCGCAGCTTGTCCGTGAAACACCTCCGGTTAAGTATTCCGGTCAACGGGTCCGAATAAGCCATCACTTCAAGCTGGTGCCGGCTGGCCTGCAATTCGGCAGTGCGCTGGTTTACCATTTCTTGCAGCTCGTGTTCGCGTCGCCGCAGGTAAGATGTCCGTATCTGGAACAGACAGCCCATCAGGGCGACCACGCGCCATCACGATTAGAGCCGCGCAATTGCGGCGTGTATTCGCCAGGAGAGAGGTTAGTGTAACTGACGCGGCGTAGCGACGAGTCTGTGCTAATCCATTCCTTGTCAAAACCGAGTAGACGGTAGGTGTAGCGGTTGCGCTCAGGTGCCGAAAAATCGAGAGCGGAAAACTCCACTGCGAAACCGCGCTCCTGGCCGTCAGGGGTCATCCCAATCACAGCGCGATGCTTGAGGTCAGTGACGTTTTCATTGAAAGGCTGGGCGAGCACCGGTTTGTCGTTCACAGATACGGCCGTAACGACCAACGGCGCCTCGTAGTTCCATGCAGTGATGTGTGGAATTTTATTTTTTTCCTTGCAATAAGCATATTTTCATCTACTATAAGGCAGAAAGTTATAAAATTGTACACTTATTCACCAGCAGTATTTGAAGCTGGCTAATCATTGCATTACTAACTTCTCGTTAGAATACCAACATGTTCCGACTGGGCAAGAAGTAATTGACACTATGCACTGACTCGTCAGCAATGATCCCGTGTGCTGTTTGCAATGCTCACCCATTGAAAGAGTAGTCTATGTCAACAATTTCCACCTTTCCAAATGGATCTGTCCGCATGATAACGCGGTCCCAGGTACCCAAAGCTCCACAGGATCTGCAGGCAGTAATTGCGGTCGGAGAACGAAGCGATGTAGTACAAATAGCTGCACCGCGCCATCTCTATCGACCGGCTTACCTGCGAAACGTCGACCAGGGAGACGCCGAACTAGTCACGCAGCCACTTGCTTCGCCAACCGGACCGGGCTCGGCTGCTGGCTTCCGGAATCGGGACGGAAGCCAGCTTGCACGTCCAGAAGTGATAAACATCTATCTCGGTCCGTTTTGGGGAGACCGTTCTTTCCTTGAGCAATTCAGCAAGGCCGTGGTTGAGTTCGGGTATCTACAACCGTTGAATGAGCTGGGTTATGGCACGGGTTCCGGTCGCTACGTTGGCGCAGTAGACGGACCGAAACTGAAGGCCGGTTCTGTCTTTGGGGACACCGACGCGCGCAACGTGATTACGGCACTTATATCAGCAGGAACGATCAAAGCCAACGTTAACAGTCTGTTTATGCTGATCCTACCATCGGGTGTTACATCCCGAATGGATGGCAGCGGTGCTGAATCCTGCTCCACCTATTGCGGCTACTACGACGCGTTTGTGCATGCGGGGTTTGAGGTCGCCTACGCCGTTATGCCCTCCCCAGTAGGATGTACTGGTTGCGGATCAGGTGATATGGGTGACTTCACCGCTGTGTACGCCCATGAATTAGCCGAGGCCGCCACGGACAAGGTTCCAGGAAGAGGCTGGGTTGCTGGCGACGGACAGGAAAATGGTGACTTGGAGGCCTGGATACTGTTTGGCTGGGGCCCGCCATCCGATCCCAAACGCTTTACTGTACAGGGTTACTACACCATTGAGCGAGGCAATACTTCGGGGGCATGGAGCGGGCCGGACGTGCTCTGAACTAGCATGCGGATTGGGACTTGAAATCGGTTGAGATGCGGCAGAATAGCTTGCGCCAAGGGTTCTATTTTCTCAAAAGAATCCTCAGCATTTCGGTAAACTCGGAATCTGGCCCAGGTGGAATATCCTCAAGTGGGAGCAACCAAGGTGCTTCACACCATGTTGCACACTCGCTGTCGAGGTCGATTTCATGAGGAAATAAAGGGTGGGCGCTGAAATAGGATTGCAGTATCGAGTCTGTCGATACAATTTCATTGTCTCGGGCACGACAGACTTCACAGTGATGGCGTGAAGTGATGAGTTTGAGCTTTGCGACATTTCGCTCATGCGCCGCTACAGCGGTCTCATAGGTTAATCGCAGGTTTCTTAAAACTCCACCTACCGCCGCAGCGTCGCATACTGGCAGCAATCTCTCCTGCCCTTCCCTATAAATCCGGTATTCTTTGTTACTGGCCATCCAGTAAGCGTCAGCAAGCGGGTGACCGCATAAATCAAGTTCGTCCGGGGATGGTACAAAGGTGAATTCCTTGAGACAAGGAATGATAATTTTTTGAAAATCACTTTCAGTCATGGTTATGCCAGTCCCGGCGATGGCCCTTACCGATTTGCATTCCAATAATATTCTTAATGAGTTCGACTATTAGAACAGGTTAGATCGTGATGTCAAACCTGAAAACAGTCCATGGACTAAAACTCGGTGTATATCACCAACCATTCGAATGTTAATGTTGGAGCCAATAAAATATCCAGCACTTCGAGGCTGTGCGCATTGATATCTTGAACCTCATTAATAGAGATTTCCTAAAAGAGACATTCTTGCAGCCATAAACGCATATTGCTTTAGCTGCTTCGGTGATACAGGAAGGCACTTTGATAGACTGGGCCGCATTGCTATATGCAGCGCACATTCGGCCCTCTCGCGACCCATCCACGTAGCGAGATCAGCTTTGCTGTCAGTAAGCCCAAGGGTGGCTCATAAGGTCATGTCATCATTGCAGTGGCACAGTTGCGATTCCAATGTAGGCTAATGAGCGCGATCGCCAATATGAATGTCCTTTGGCTGACTTTAAGTAATTTGTTTAACGGCTCAGTCAATTCCCCTTATCTTTTCCATCGTTATCGCGTAAAGCGGCAGCTGGTTTGTCTAAAGCGGTGCATAAAGCAAGGCAAGCCTTCCTTGATCAAAATGCACCGACGTAATTTTCTGCCAGCGCCGTTGCCATTGCGCGAGAGCTGACCACGCACTCCAGTTCCGCTCGCTGCATTTCACGCTGGAACGGACTGGCGTCAGCGAAGGTATGCAGCAGGCTGGTCATCCACCACGAAAAGTACTCGGCGCGCCAGATGCGCTTCAAGGCTGCTGCCGTGTAGCCATGCAGCCGGTCTTCTTGTCCCTTGTGGTAAAACTGTTCCAGCCCCTGCGCTACCAAATACACGTCTGACACTGCCAGGTTCATGCCCTTGGCACCAGTAGGTGGCACAATATGCGCGGCGTCGCCCGCCAGGAACAGCCTGCCTGCCTGCATGGGGGTAGACACGAAGCTGCGCATGCCGATGATGTTTTTTTGAAAGATACGTCCTTCATTGACCCGCCAGCCATCGTTATTTTCCAGGCGTGCATGTAATTCGGCCCAGATGCGGTCGTCCGACCAGTTATCGACGTGATCAGCGGGATCACATTGGAAGTACAGGCGTTGTACAGTAGATGTGCGCGTACTGACCAAGGCAAAGCCACGTTGGTGCTGCGCATAGATCAGCTCATTGGACGATGGTGCTGATTCCACCAGAATGCCGAACCAGCCGAAGCCATAGTTACGCTGGTAATCCTGGCGGTCTTGTGATGGCATCGCTGGCCGCGTGATGCCGTGGTAGCCGTCACAGCCGATGACAAAATCGGCTTCGATGTGTACTGCCCCGCCATGATAAGTAAAGCTGACCGATGGCGTGACAGTGTCAATGCCACGCAGTTCTACCCCGCTGACTTCGAACAGCAATTGTCCCTGTGCAGCCTGCCGGGCAGCCACCAGGTCTTTAATCACTTCGTGTTGCGGATAGACGGTGATGGCCTTGCCGGTAAGCTCGGTCAGGTCAATGCGACGGCGTTGTCCGTCGAAGGCCAGTTCTATTCCGTGGTGCAGCGCGCCTTCAGCCTGCATGCGCGCACCAACGCCAGCGTTCTTTAGAATATCCATGGTGCCTTGTTCCAGCACGCCAGCGCGTATCGTTGCTTCAATCTCGGCCTGACTGCGTGACTCCAGCACGATGGATTCAATGCCATTCAAATGCAGCAGATGGGATAGCAACAAGCCGGCAGGGCCGGCACCAATGATGGCTACTTGAGTACGCATGATGTCTCCGATATGGTTTTAATGTGCAGTCATCGTAGCGTCGGATCTGTCGAAAAAAAATGGATGAAACAACTTAAAACTTGTACTATTTCGACATTCAGTCATTTTTTACCAATACGATTATTCATGGCCCGCAACGCAAAATCGGCACCACCTGACATTCCACAGTTTGGCCTGTACGGTGAGTATGTACAGGGGGGGAATGCCGAATTTGTACACATTGAGCTAATCGAAACCCGCAGCCGGGTGCACCACTGGCATATCGAAAAGCACACTCACAGCGGTTTGTTTCAGGTACTTTTTCTCTTTGGTGGTGAAGTCCGCGCCAGCGTCAATGGTGCTGTCTGGGAGTGCAACGCGCCGACCGTCATCACCATCCATCCGTCTGTGGTACATGGCTTCGATTTTTCGGCGGAGGCGCATGGCTACGTGCTGACGGTGGACCAGAACGTGGTCTTCGCAGTGGCGGAAAATCATGGTGACTTGTACTCTTCACTGTTTGTAGAGCCACTGGCGATCGATCTGGCGGGTCATCCTGAGCTACGCGCGCGACTGGAATCGCTGTTGCAAAACTTGCTGGCAGAAGCAACCTGGCCGCAGTACGGCCACACGCTGATGCTGGAATGGTTGGCGCGCAGCACCTTGTTGCTACTGGTGCGGCTGAACGAGGAGCGGCGCTTTGTCGATCAGTCGGGGCGCCGCGACTTTGAATTATTTAGCCATTTCCGCGCCGAGGTAGAAAAGCATTACAGGGACCAATGGCAGCTTAGCCAGTATGCTACCGTGCTGCGTACCTCGCCAGTCAGCCTGAACCGGCTGTGTCTCAAACTATCCGGCAAATCGGCATTTGATATCACGCAGGATCGGCTGATACTGGAAGCCTGTCGCAAGCTGACTTATTTACCCGCCAGCATTGCCAGTATTGCCTATGAACTGGGGTTCCAGGACCCGGCCTACTTCAGCCGCCTGTTCAAAAAACGCATGGGTTTGACACCCAAGGAATTCCGCAGTAATTGAGGCGCAGTTAAGGTGTAGTGCGAAGGTCACCCATGGGTAGCAGTATTACAGCAAGGCATTCAACTCGACCTGGATCTTGATCAGTGCAGGCAGGCAGCGCTCCACCATTTGTTCGCGTGGCATGCGACCGGCATGCACGCTGATGTTCATTGCAGCCACCACCTCACTACGGAAGTTCTTTAGCGGGACGGCGATGGTGCGCAGTCCCAATTCCAGTTCCTGATCCACCATCGCATAACCTTGTGTGCGGGCATGCATGATTTCCTGCGCCAGGCGCTCCTTGTTGAGGATGGTGTATTCGGTGATTTGCTCTGGCTGGGCGCGCTCCAGAAAATTGTCGACCTGCTCCTGAGGCAGATGAGCCAGCAGTATCCGTCCGTTTGCAGTACAGTACGCGGGCACCCGGGTACCAGGCTGCAATGTGACTGACACCAGTTGCCCGGCGCTGGCAGCAGCTACGCATACCAGTTGATCGTGATCGAGTACACCGACCGATGCCGCTTCCCCCAATGAATAAGCGAGCCGGTACAACAAGGGCTGCGCAATGCGCGGCAAGCGCGCCGAATGCAGATAGGACTGTCCCAGGCGCAGGACCATAGGCGTCAACGCGAACAGTTTGTTTTCATGTCGCATGTAGCCAAGATGAGTCAGCGTGATTAGATAGCGGCGCGCTGCCGCCCGCGTCAAACCGGTGAGTTCGGCCACTTCAGCGATGGTCAGTCGGCTACGCTCCTGATCGAAGGCGGCAATCACCTGCAAGCCTTTTTCCAGTCCTGCCACCAGGTCGCGTTGGGCGGGAAGTTCTTGTTCTGGCACCATAAGACAGAAAATGAAAGGATTTTATAAATTTGTGCGATTGTCGCACATTTTGTGCGTATAGCGAATATCACCAGCATCTGATGTATTGTGATGCCAGTGCAGATTTCATACCATGCATCTCACACATAGTCTTAATAACAGGAGACCTGTCTTGAAATTCGATGCTATCGCGTCCGGCGTCTATCCGGAACTGATCTACCCACCTTACAAGTCCACGTTGAAGCGTGGCCCTACCCAGCCGCTGTTACGTATCCAGGCGGACCAGCCGGTGCTTGATAACCTGCGACCCTCGCCACGTATCCTGCTGCCAAACGACACCGACCTGACTGCGCATGGCTTGGGCGAGCCGCTTGGCGAAAAGATCGTCGTCACCGGCCGGGTAATCGACGAGGATGGCAAGCCAGTGCGCAATTCGCTGATCGAAGTCTGGCAATGCAATTCCGCCGGCCGCTATTGGCACAAACGTGACCAGCACCAGGCACCACTTGATCCAAACTTCTACGGCTTCGGCAAGATGATGACCGACGGCGACGGCCGCTATCGCTTCATCACCATCAAGCCTGGTCCTTACCCATGGGGTAATCACGACAAGGCATGGCGTCCGGCGCACATCCATTTTTCCCTGTTCGGCAATGTCTATGCGCAACGCCTGGTCACTCAGATGTATTTTCCCAGTGATCCGCTGTTCGACTATGACCCCATCTTCCAGAGCATCCCGGACCTGGCTGCACGCCTGCGCCTGATTTCGCGCTATAGTCTGGAGCACACTGACAGCGACAAGATGCTGGGCTATGAATTCGATATCGTACTGCGTGGCCGTGACGCTGCGCCCATGGGCATTTAATGGAGACCCGCATGAGCAATATCACGACATCACAAACCATTGGCCCCTTTTCGCATGAAGCCTGGCAATGGGCCGTAGATGCAACAGATGCCACTGCCGCCGCGCTACTGGAAACCACAGCAACCACCATCACTATCAGCGGTGCCATTTATGACGGTGATGGTCAACCTATCAATGATGCCCAGATCGAAGCCTGGCAACCAGCCGCGGCCGGCGCAGAAGCCGCACAAGCTCTGCCGGGTTTTCGTCGGGTGCCAAGTGACGATGCGGGCCGTTTCAGCTTGCGCCTTTCGCAAATTGAGTTACCCACCATGGGCATGCCGGCTACCTTCATCACCGTGTTCGCGCGTGGCCTTGTCAAGCACCAGTTCACCGCTATTTTTCTGGATGACGACAGCGGCCTGGCGCAATCTGCGATACTGCAGCAGGTGCCAGAAAACCGCCGCCCTACCCTGATCGCGCGCAAGACCGCGCCAGGCACCTATCACTGGGACATCTGGATGCAGACCGATAAAGAAACTGCATTTTTCGACTATGTGTGACCTTGTAGCGGGGTTCTCTTGAGTGTATCCATTTTCGATAGTTTCCTTACCACGCCGGACATGATCGCGGTCTTTGATGATGCCGCGATCGTGCAGGCCATGTTGCGCTTTGAAGCAGCGCTGGCACAAGCCCAGTCTGAGGAAGGTTTGCTTTCAGCAGCGACGGCGCGTGCCATTGCTGGTGTTTGCAATGCGCAGTTGTATGACATTCCGGCCATCGTCAATGCTGGTCGCCGCGCTGGCAGTCTGGCTATCCCGCTGGTGCATGAACTGATACGCACCGTGGCGCTGTACGATGCAGAGGCAGCGACGCGCGTCCATTGGGGTAGTACAAGCCAGGACGTGATCGATACTGCCATGGTGCTGGCAACGCGTGACGCGCTGCAGTTGCTGGACGATGGTTTGCATGACCTGACCGGACGGCTGCTGCAGCTGGCTGACCTGCACATCGCGACGCCGGTGCTGGCACGCACGCTGATGCAGCCGGCGCAAGTCAGCAGTTTTGGTTTTAAGGTAGCTGGCTGGCTGGCACCGCTGGTACGCGCACGCGCACGTCTGCGTGAGTGCGCGGCACGGGCATTGCAACTGCAGTTGGGCGGCGCAGTCGGGACCTTGGCCGTAATGGGTGAGCAAGGCACTGCCGTAGCGGCGCGCGTTGCTATCGGTTTGGGCCTGAAGGTGGCGGATGCCGCGTGGCACACGCAGCGCGACGAATGGGTGCGACTGGGGCTGGAAGTTGCTGTGCTGACAGGCAGTCTGGGCAAAATTGCCACCGATGTCAGCCTGATGGCGCAAGGCGAAATCGCTGAACTGGCGGAACCGTCTGGCTCAGGACGAGGAGGTTCTTCCGCCATGCCACACAAACGCAATCCAGTATCGTCCATGATCACGCTGGCCGCCGCCATCCGTACACCGCAGCACGCAGCGGTGCTACTGGTCAGCATGGGACAGCAACACGAGCGCGGACTTGGCAACTGGCAGGCCGAACTTGCCGAGTGGCCCGGCCTGTTTCTGAGCGCGCACGGCGCTCTACAGGCACTGAACGACGCCTTTGCAGGTCTGCAGGTTGATACCAGTCGCATGCTGCGCAATATCGACGCTTTGCAAGGGCTGATATTTGCCGAAGCTGCATCGGCAGCACTGGCAGCCAGCGTCGGTCGGCCGGAAGCTCATCGGTTGCTGGAGAAAATGAGCACAGAAGCACTGGCCAGCCGGCGTCATTTGGCCGAGGTGCTGGCTGATGCCGTACAAGCCGACGCCAGCTTGCGCCAACAGGTTGATCAGTCTGCCCTGGCCGCCCTATTCGATCCAGTCGCTGCTACCGCACCAGCACAGCGCCTGGCACGACAGCAGCTAGACTACTTGCGCATTGACATCGCAGCACAAAATGCCATTCACTTTTATCACAGGACTACCGCATGAGCTTCGATCCTATCGACCACGACTTCGAGCGTGGGTTGCACAATCGCCGCGCCATCCTTGGTGATGCCTGGGTGGAGCGCTCGCTGGCCGGTGCCAACAGTTTCAACGCCGAATTCCAGAACCTGATCACACGTTTTGCGTGGAATGAAATCTGGGGACGGCCAGGCCTGGAGCAGCAGACCCGGCGCGCCATAGTCCTTGCCATCACGATTGCGCTGGGCCGCTGGGAAGAATTCGATCTGCATGTGCGGGCCGCATTGTTGGGTAGCGACACAAACCGCCTGACACCGGATCAGTTGAAAGAGGTCTTGATACAGTCAGCCATCTATGCCGGTGTGCCCGCTGCCAATACCGCGTTTACCCATGCACAAGTGATCTTGCGCGAAGTGGGACCGCAGATCGGCTATGAGCTTGCACCATTGACACCGTACGCTACCTGGCACCCTGGCATCGGCCATGCCGCCCGTAGTGCTGGCCAACCCGCGCTGCACTACACTATCCGGGCACCCCGCAACGGCAAGGTGCCACGCCATACGGTGGTACTGAGCCATGCACTGGGTTGCGACCTGACCATGTGGGATGATCTGGCTAACCTGCTGGCTGAAGACTGCCGGGTGATTGCTTACGACCATCGTGGTCATGGCAGTTCCGAAGCGCCAGCGGGCATGTACAGCATGGCCGACCTGGCCAACGATGCCGCCGCCCTGCTGCGTGAGCTGGATACCGGGCCGGTGGTGTGGATAGGCTTGTCACTGGGTGGTATGGTGGGTCAGGAACTGGCGCTGCGCCATCCGTCACTGATACAGGCACTGGTGCTGGCCCATACGACTTCAGGCTACACCGAAACCGCTAGAGAGGCCTGGCGCCAGCGCATCGCTACCGTGCGTGAGGGTGGCATTGAAGCGATCGCCGACGCTGTAATGGGGCGTTATTTTCATGAGCAGTTCCGCATTGAACATGCAGCCACGGTCGCCCGTTTTCGCCGCCGCGTTGTCAGCACAGATGCCGCAGGCTATATTGCTTGCTGCCATGCGGTCGGCGCAATCGATACAACTGCCCGGCTGGGTGCCATTACAGCACCGACGCTGGTGATTGCTGGCGAGCTGGACCAGGGCACGCCGGTAGAGATGTCGCGTACGCTAGTGGACAACATCCCTTGTGCACAGTTAAAAATCCTGGCTCAAGCCTCTCACCTGGGCTATGTAGAACAACCGCAAGCCTTCACGCTCGCTGTCCGGGAATTTATCGGCGCATTGTGAAGCGATGCTGGCCATCAGAAGGTCGGTCGGGTCCGGATAGACGTTTAGGTCCAAGCGGCGCCAGGAAGAGGATTGGTCGCCAGCAGTGCTTTCAGGTGTCGTCTGCAATCAGCCGTTCAGCGTGCGGCCGCCGTCAACGATGATTTCGGAGCCGACAGTCCATCGGGACTCGTCGGAAGCGAGGTACATCACCGCCTTGGCTACTTCCTCGGGCGTGCCGAAGCGACCGAACGGAATGCTTGCAGCAATGTCCTTGTTGACCTGGTCACGGTAGGCATCAGGGATACCGAGCTTGTCGTACAGCGGCGTTTCAACCGGGCCAGGACTAACGGCATTGACGCGAATGCCGCGTCCGAGCAGTTCACTTGAAAGCGTTTTCGACATGTTCAAAAATGCTGCCTTGGTCGCGCCATATACCGACGAATGCGCAGCGCCGACGTGCGCGTTGACCGACGTATTGAGCACCACCGATGCCGGGTTTGCGAAGACAGGCAATAGCGCCTGGATCAGGAAGTACGGCCCCTTGACGTTGATGTCGAACGAGCGGTCGAACATTTCTTCCGTCCACGCTTCTATCGGCACCCAAACGGATACGCCAGCGTTGAGAAATG
This sequence comes from Undibacterium sp. Ji83W, assembly GCF_049340385.1. Classification (NCBI taxonomy): domain Bacteria; kingdom Pseudomonadati; phylum Pseudomonadota; class Betaproteobacteria; order Burkholderiales; family Oxalobacteraceae; genus Undibacterium; species Undibacterium sp. Ji83W. Next base: position 255,656 of record NZ_JBMPOZ010000002.1, read on the forward strand.
CGATATCGAGCTGACCATAGTGCGCCTGGACGGCTTGCGCCAACTCCTTCTGAGCGGCCACGTTGGCTGAATCGGCGCGCAATACCAGAACCTCGGTGCCAAGTTCTGCCTTGGCCTTTTCAATGGAATCCAGATTGACGCCGGTGACGATGACGCGTGCGCCTTCGGCGAGGAACTGCTTGGCTGTTTCGAGGCCAATGCCACTGGTGCCACCGGTGATGAGTGTACGTTTGCCTTGCAAGCGGGACATAAAAGTTCTCCTGTAGATGAGTCGTGATCAACCAGGCTTGGCTGACCTGCTGTGAGGAGAACTATGCGCTCATGCTTGAAATTCGATAAGATAGTGTTTTTGCATATCTTTCATGCTTGTAGTGCATGAATAGGAGATTTAACTTTGGACCTGTTTCTTGTGATGACATGCTTCGCGCGTGCGGTGGAGACGGGCAGCTTTTCCGCTGCCGGTCGCGACTTGGGCTTGGGGCAGCCGAACGTCAGTCGCTATGTGGCGGCGCTGGAAGAACATCTACAAACTCGACTGCTGCACCGGTCAACGCGCAAGCTTGTCCTCACGCCAGAGGGAGAACGCTACTATGCGGAAGTCCGGCGCATCCTTGACGCCGTGGACGAGTCAGAATCGTCCTTCAGGGAGAACGTCGATCCGTCCGGATTGCTGCGCGTCGCCTGCCCGACCGCTCTGGCTCATGCATTTGTGTTGCCGCATGTCCCCGCTTTCCTGGAACGCTATCCAGGGTTGGCGCTGGATCTACAGATCAATGATCGCTATGTGAGTCTGTTAGATGAGGGAGCTGAACTGGCGATTCGGATTGGACATTTGGAAGACAGTGCACTGCGCGCGCGGCGCATCGGTTTGTTCGAGCGCGTTTTCGTCGCCAGTAAGGGATATCTCGCTAAACGCGGCGTCCCCGTCACACCGGATGATCTGCGCGGGCACGATTGTGTGATCTACACCCTGCTGTCGACAGGTACCACATGGCGCTTCCGGGATACCCAAGTTCCGGTATCCGGCAGGCTTAGTGTCAACTCACCTGAGGCCGTACGTGAATCGGTCAATGCGGGACTAGGGATCGGACATGGACCGGAATGGCTTTTCGAGGAAGGGCTCAAGAACGGTAATTTGCAGTTGCTGCTGACGGAACACACTGCACCTCCGGTCCCGATTCAAATCATCTATGTTGCAAACAGGCTGCTGCCGACGCGGGCCGTCGTATTCATGGATTTCATTGCCGAAGTGTTTTCCCAGATTCCAGCTCTTAACGCCCTTCAGCTGCAAGTAACGTAATAATCCTATCGACAGGAAGTGGTTATCCGCCAACCCCTCTAGCCCCTTGGGCTGATGGCTGGGCGACAGTCGTTGCCGCCCCACCCCGACGCGATTCACAATTGCCGGGTCGAGTCGTTCTCACAGATTGACTTTGAGGTGGTTTGCTCGGCCCTTGGCCTGGAGGCTGTGCCATTGATGATCCTCGACGCCCAACAAAATAACGCTGAGTCGAGTTATTTGACGTCTCAGCAATCTGGGTGATAGCGCCAGTGGGCCTCCCCACCGAAAGGCGGCGGGTTAGTTTTACCCAACGTGATCTCGCCCAGTCCAATGGCGGTGAGCATCTGGAATCGAGTGCTCACCGAGATCGATACGCCAATGTTTTTCAGCTTGGCCACCTGGGCGTCACGCACCTCGGCAGCTTGGATCACCTCTTGGCTCACGTCCTGCTGTTCTTCGGCCTATCACGCACAGGCATGCTTTCGACGACCAACTGATAGGATGTATTGACCAGTTCAGTGAGCAACTGCGGGGTGATGCCGCGGCCCGCGCCGACGGAGATCCAGTGCCCCTTGTCCAGGTAACGTCCAAAAGTTACCGTTTGGAAGTGATCCCGCAGCGCACTCGCATGGTCTGGATCGGCTTTTAGTGTGATGATCCTCTCGTAGGGATCATCGGTGACGATCATGAAAAGTTTATCTCCGACCTTGTACACGTCCAGCTTTTCCACGAATGGGCGGCCATGGCTCACGCCTGGCAGCGATGTCGCTACTTCTCGAGCCAGCGTCTGAAGTCGGCGCTGCGAAAGGCTTCTTGTACCTGACCTCCAGTCGCCGGAATCGCGCACGTTCATATGAAAACCTGTCCCAATATGTCTGTAGGACTCGCGTGTTTTCGTCCTGGGAGCGCCTTGGCGCTGCTCCATGTGTCTTTTGCCACGAGGTTGCCTTGCAAGGAGCGAGGAGAGCAGCGTTCCTCGATCAGGAGGCCGAGGGAATTGTCATGGACTGCGTTATCGCCCAATTCGAGTGAACGATACGCCATGCGCCCGTGATCTTCCGGTAAACCTCTGTCGAGTTCCAGGCACGTAGCAATTCTTCTGTGCCGTTCGCATCCACGACGTAGCTACGCAGGTTATAGCTTAGGACGGCCAAGTCACCCGCCTCGCTGGTGATCACATGTGGATTGAGATACTCACTGCGCACGATATGCGGGTTCTTATACAGCTTCTGGATGTGCGCGACGACGGCGTCGCGTCCTACCAGCATGCTCTCTAGAGCAGGATCGAAGTAGCTGATGTCATCATGGAAGTTGTCGAGATAACCCCGGTTGTCTCCCGCGCTCCATCGCTCATTGATGGTGCGTTCCAACTCAAACACTTCCTGCTTGACCATTTCAAGATTGATGTTCATTGCTGATTCCCTTATTGTCTCTAAAAATGTTATTTTCTCTCACTGAGTGCAATCTATAAAGGCAGAAATTTGCATTTTTACGATACTTTTCGGACAATTTTTTTGTGATGGCTCGTGATCTCGCTGCTGGAAGGAGTCAATCAAATGATGGAAATATTAAGGAACCAGGTCCAGGAAATTCGTTATCGGCCCGAAGGTTTGTACCCCTATGGCCTGGAGGTGTTTCGTGTCTCAGATCTACGTCGAAGGACGAGCCGAGAAGGCATGCGCCGAACCTACGGCTATACGTTCTACATGCTGATACTCGTGACCGAGGGGCAGTGCAATCAAATATTGGATTTCCAGCCCATCTCAGACGTGGCTGGGAGCCTGATCATGGTTCGCCCTGGGCAGGCACATAACTTTGGAGAATGCGAAGCGTGGGATGGCTGGATACTGCTGGTGCGTCCGGATTTTCTTTGGCCCGTGTCCTCGCGTGAGAACCTTCGCTCTGGATTCGATATAGAACGCTTCCCAGTCGGCGTGCGCATTGATGCCAAGGATTTAGAGCGCGCAGAATACGCCATCCAATGGCTGAGGCATGACGCGGCGCGAAATGACGAAAGCAGCTCAGAGCGTGCGCGGCATGACATTGGGAAATCCAAGGAATTTATCGAGCACATGCAGTCTCATCTGCGATATGGCTTCTATGCGCTGGTTTCATGGATTGCCATTACCTACAGGGACAAGGGCTTGGACGATCTGCGCAGGCGACCGGCGTTAAGGCGTTTCCATCACTTCAAGGCATTGGTGGAGCAGCATTTTGTCGATTGGAGAAGCATCACTACTTACGCTAGTGAAATGGGGTGCACCGAGAGAAGCCTCACCCGTGCGGCCCTAGATGCCGAAGGCATTAGTGCCAAGGAGTATGTTTTAAGACGGCTTGGCCTAGAGGCGAAGCGTCTAATGGTACACACCGATTGGCCTGTCGGCGTCATTGCCGATCATCTTGGCTTCAAAGAGGCCACTCATTTTAGTAAATTCTTCCGGCGCATCACCGGATGCACGCCTCAGCAATTTCGATCCGCGAACGGGCATGGAGGAAGCGGGCGCTGTAGCGTGCCCGAATAGTGGTCGGCCAGGGAAATCGGGCGGAGGCGGCCAGCGGCCCGTCAGAGCAGGCGATTGCGCCATGGCAGGCGGCGCAGTTGGCCTGGAACAGCTCCGCTCTCTTCCTCATGTCGGGCAGGCGGGACGGCGACATGGGCTCAAGGTCAAGTAATTGTTCGAAGCTGTTAAATTGTTGCAAATTCTTCGATTAGTCGGAAGTCGCCTTGCTCGCCCTTGATGGCATATGCGCCATTATTTATTGACAGCAAAGCCACGTTTCTGGCACTGTCCACCTTACCAATTTGTTGCCTTGGAAACCGCCTTGAGTAGTGTGCACGAGACTGCCTGCCCGCGTCTGAACGCGGAGATGACTGAACAGGAACTCCTTAAAATTCAATCAATTAAGAACATTTCTGCGAAATTTTAAGGAATCCCGGCCGCCCCTCTAAATCGTGTGATTACAGAAGCATTTGGGTGTTTTTACACAAATCGCGGCCACTCCTCCATCAGGTCATTGTACTTACGGAGTATCTGATGGCCAACATGGCAGGCAAATTATAAATCCAGCAGCAAGGTGGCAGTTTTGGCGCGTGAGCAGCAAGGAGTGAACTGATTATTGGCAGCCTGTTCCGACTCGTCCAGATACAGGTCGCGGTGGTCGGGCACACCATCCAGCACGCGTGTCAGGCAGGTGCCGCACACGCCTTGCTCGCAGGAGGCAGGGATGAACACACCAGCAGCGCTCAGTACGCGTAGCACTGTGCTATCGGGTGGAATGACATACACCTTGCCGCTCGAAGCCAACTGTACTTCAAATGCCTGATTGCCAGCTTCGGCTGGAGCAGCAGCGGCACCGAAGTACTCCAGGTGCACCTGCTCTTGCGGCCAGTCGTGCGCTTTGGCTGTGGTCTTTACATGATCGATGAAACCGGCCGGACCGCACAGATAGATGTGGGTCTGGCGATCCAGTTGCATCAGCAGCGTGGGTAAATTCAGTTTTTGCTCGGCATTGCCAGTGTCGTAATGAAAATGCACTTGCGCCGAAAATCGCGATACTGCGATGCGCTGACTGAATGCGGTACGCTCGGGCGAACGCGTGCAATAGTGCATCTCGAATGCATCCCCCTGTTCCGACAGGGCTTCAGCCATGGCAAGAATCGGCGTGACGCCGATGCCGCCCGCCAGCAGCAAGCTGTGTTTGGCTTTGGTTAAGGGAAAATGATTCTTCGGTACGCTGATCTGCAAGATGTCGCCAGCTTTGATAGCTTCATGCATGGCTTGCGATCCGCCGCGTGAGGCCGGGTCGCGTAGCACACCTATCAGATAACTGTGACGTTCACCGGGTGGATTGCACAGCGAATATTGTCGCACCAGGCCAGTGCCGATATGCACGTCGATATGTGAGCCTGCAGTAAACGAGGGTAACTGCGCGCCGTCTGCGCGGACCAATTCGTAGCTGCAGATATCCTCTGCTTCGACGTGCTTGCGTTCTACCCGTACTTGTAGCAAACCGGCGCTCATATCGGCTGCTCCCGCTCCAGCCACTGATCCAGCACGCGGCGTGACTGCACGCCACCGGCATCGATATTCAACATCAGCAACTTGCGTTCAGGATGACGCAGGATATTGGCTTGCTGCCGTTCCAGCATCTCGCGGTCTTCGCCGAAGATCTTGCCCTGGCCTTCACGGATGGTGGCAGTCAGTTCCTTGTCGTCTGGCCTGAAATTGCGCGCCATGCCCCAAAAATACCAATGCGAGGTTTCCGTTTCTGGTGTAATGAAATCAACCACAATGCTCGACGCCTTGTGCTGCAGATCGGCGTCATAGCCACCCTTGCCTGCATGTGCGACGCCAACCTCGATCATGACGTGACTGGGTGGCGTGAAGCGGCAGATTTGCCAGCGGTCCACCGGCACGTCATCTGCCAGGCCGTTACCACGCAGGGCAGCGCGCCAGAACGGTGGTGCCATGATATTTTCCATAAAGCGACTGGTGATGACTTCTTCGCCCTCGACGCGGGTGTGGACAGGTGCCTCGTCAATCTCTTTCTGGCCAATGCTGGACGCATGCACATAGGTTTCGTGCGTCAGGTCCATCAGGTTATCGATCATCAACCGGTATTCGCAGTTGATGTGATACAGCCCGCCACCATATGCCCATTCTGGATTGACTGCCCATTCCAGGTGGTGGATTTTGGCCGGATCGGCCAGTTCACGCTCCCCTGTCCAGACCCAGATAAAACCATAGCGCTCCTCCACCGGGTAGCTGCGGATACAGGGGAAACCACGCACACGCTGCCCCGGCATGCTGATCGCCTTGCCATCGCAACCCATCTCCAGCCCATGATAGCCGCACACCAACTGGCCATCGCGCACAGAGCCCAGTGACAGTGGCGCACCGCGGTGCGGGCAAAAATCCTCCACTGCCGCAACCTTGCCTTCCGGCCCGCGATAGAACACTATCTGCTCACCGCAAATTTTACGGCCTAGCGGCTTGGCTTCGATTTCGTCCGGTGTACAAGCTACATACCAGGTATTTTTAGGGAACATCACAGTCTCCTTTTTTTAATTTCGAATTAATATTCAGTGCACTGAATGTAGTAGAGTATAGACTTAAATTTGGCGATGTAAACGTCGCACGTGATTTTTTTTACGTAGCGCCGCACCAGTTGAGAAAGCACTATGCGAAAAACAGAAAGCAAGCTGATTGACTTGTATGAACATCCGGGCCATTTGTTGCGCCGTGCGCAACAAATATCAGTGTCGATTTTTTACGACGAAATGGGTGACGAGCTAACGCCAGTGCAATATGCAATGCTGCGTAACCTTGAAAATCATGAAGGCATAGACCAGGTGTCGCTGTCTGCCATCAGTGGCATTGACACCTCGACCGGTGCCACCGTCTGCGCACGACTGGAGGAAAAGGGACTACTGGAACGCCGGGTCATCCCTACCAATCGCCGCCAGCGCGCACTGACCATCACCAGCGCTGGCGAGCAACTGTTGAACGATCTGGTTCCCGCTTCACAACGGTTGCGGCGTCGTTTGCTGGCACCGCTCACGGAGGTGGAACAGCAGCAATTCATGAAGCTGCTAAGCAAACTTGTGCAGGAAAACAACGAGCAAAGTCGTGCCCCACTCGCCGATAGCCTGCCAGCCACGCGCGAGGTAAACTGATGTAAAAATATCCGATTCATCATGTTAGGAGACATCATGAATCGTTACGCCATCGCCAGCTTGACCGCCCTGTTCCTTGCGCAGACCGCTGGCAAGGCCGACGCCATCGCTCTGGTTGATAAGGCGGTGGCAAATATCCAGAAAAAAGGTTTTGATGAAGCCTGCAAAGATTTCTCCGATACCAAGGGAGACTTTATTCAGGGCGACCTGTATGTGTTTGTCCAGGATGCCATGATATCAGGTGATGGCGACGAGGCGGTCGAGCTTTTCGCCATCGGCTAACAAGCTGGCACTGTCCGAATCGTGCACGATACACCCGCGATCAAGCACGATGGCGCGCTGGGTGAGTGACAGCGCCAAACGTGCATGCTGCTCAACCACAATCACCGACATGCCCTCATCCTGCACCAGCTTGCGTATCACGCGCAGCAGTTCCTGCACGATGATGGGTGCCAGGCCTTCCATAGGCTCGTCCAACAGCAAAATGCGTGGGTTGGTCATCAGTGCGCGTGCAATTGCCACCATCTGTTGCTCGCCCCCAGACAACTGGTTACCCATGTTGGAACGGCGCTCGAACAAGCGCGGGAATATCTGGTAAACCTTTTGCAGATTCCATGGACCGGGACGTGCCACCACCGTCAGATGTTCTTCCACCGTCAATGAGGGAAACATATGCCGTTCCTGCGGTACCCAGCCCAGGCCCGCACGTGCGCGCTGATGCGTGGACATGCGCCCGATGTCGTGCCCCGCCCAGCGTAAGACACCTTTGTGCAGTCGCGTCAATCCCATCAGCGTCATCAATAGACTGGTTTTGCCAACGCCGTTGCGACCGAGTAAGGCCAGACTGTCGCCTTCTTGCAGTACGAGCGACACGTCTTCCAGTACCACTGATTCTCCATAACCTGCGCAGACTTTATCAAGTGCCAACAACTCACGCATATTCTGCCTCGCCCAGATAGACTTCCCTTACACGCGGGTCCGCCGCAATTTCGGCCGGTGTGCCCTCGGTCAGCACCTTGCCAGCGACCAGGACTGTGATGCGGTCGGCGAAACGGAATACCAACCCCATATCATGCTCAATAAATAGCACCGTGACATCGTGCGGCAACTGGGACAGCACCTCAAACAGCTCCTTGCTTTCCGCCTGCGGGATGCCTGCTGCCGGTTCGTCCAATAGCAGGATGCGCGGCTTGGTGGCCAGTGCCAGCGCAATTTCTACCAATCGCTGTTTGCCATATGCCATGTTGCGTGTGATGCTATTGGCCTGGTCACTTAAATGAAGTGTCGCCAGCAGAGCCATCGCCTCGTCGACGACATCTGCTTGCCGGGCTACAGTCTGATGCCAGACAGACTGCAGCCCGCGCCGTTCGCAAATTGCCAGCACCACAGACTCTATTACCGTCATGCCAGCGAACAGGGTGCTGAGCTGGAAGGTGCGTGTCATGCCACGTTGCACACGACGGTGCTGTGGCAGATGCGTGATGTCTTCGCTGCCCAGATACACCTTGCCACTGCTAGGCATGAGACTGCCGGTCAGTAGATTGATAAAAGTGGTTTTGCCTGCGCCATTGGGGCCGATCAGCGCATGGCGCGCACCGGGTTCGAAGCTCAGGTTGATATCGCTATTAGCGACAAATGCGCCCCACTGTTTACTCAAGCCTTCGGTGCGCAATGTGATGTCTGCATTGTTGTTACTGACATGCTTCATGCTTGCTCCTTGCGCAGCCATGATTTAAGACGACAGGCCAGTACTTCCAATCCGCCCAAAATACCACCACGTGCAAACAGTACGATCACTACTAGTAGCAGGCCGATATAAAATTGCCAGTAAGCCGGATTCAGGCCGGACAGATAGTCTTGTGCCAGCATGAACACCGCCGCACCGATCAGTGCACCGTAGAGACGACCAGTACCGCCCAGCACCAGTATGATCAGCAACTCGGCTGAACGCGGAAAACCCAGCGAGTCCAGCCCGACAAACTGTGTGGTTTGTGCCAGCAACGCACCCGCCAGACCAGCCACTGTCGCAGCGACCGTGAACACGGCTACCAGGCGGCGATTGACATTGACACCCAGTGCAGGCATGCGACGCACGCCCTCGCGAATGCCAATCAGACTCAGGCCGAACGGCGACTTTACCAACCGGCGCAGCAACAAAAATACGATGAATAACACGGCCAGGCTGTAGCAATAAGCGACATTGCCATTAAGATCGAACTCGAAGACACCGAACAATTTGCCGACCACCATACCAGACAAACCATCCACGCCACCAGTGAGGAAAGAGGCCTTGTTGGCCGCTTCAAACAGCATCAGGCCAATACCCAGCGTGACCATCAGGCGCGTCAGATCCTGGCCTCGTACCACGAGCCAGGATGTTACGAAGCCAAACAGGCCAGCCACTGCAGCACCGGCCAGCAGACCGCTGAACGGTTCGCTCCAGCCGTGTACGGACAACAGGCCAGTCGTGTAGGCGCCCAGGCCGAAAAAAGCGGCGTGCCCCAGTGAGACGATGCCGGCATAACCCAGCATCAGGTCCAGCGACAGTGCGAACAGGCCGGTGATCATGATCTGGCTGATCAGCACCAGATAACCAGGAAAAGCAAAATACGCCGCTACCGGCAGCAGCCAGAAAGCGATTTCCAGTGGCGTCCAGCGGTCATGCGGCAAACGTGGTATCGGCGTGATCTGAGCCTGGTTGATGGTTGTAGTTGAGACGGCATCTGCAGCCTGGATGGCTGTTTCGGTGACAGCATTCATGCTTTCCTCCGCATCAGGCCAGCCGGAAACAATATCAGCAACAGTACCATCAGGCCGTAGATGACAAAAGCACCTACTTGAGGCACATAGTATTTTCCAGCGACGTCGAACACACCCAGGATCAGCGCTGCCAGCAGCGGCCCCTTGATCGTCCCGGCACCACCCACAGCAACCACCAACAGGAAATAAACCATATACTTGATCGGAAAAGTCGGATCCAGCCCCAGCACGTCAATACCCAAACCGCCACCCAAACCAGCCAGGCCCGAACCCAGCGCGAAGGTCAGGCTAAACACCAGGTTGACATTGATGCCCAGGCCAGCAGCGGCAGTCTGGTTATCGACAGATGCACGGATCTGTGCACCGAAACGGGTACGTTCGATCAGCAATCCCAGGGCCAGGGTAACCAGCACCACCACTCCAATCAGGAACAGGCGATAAACACCCACATCCAATCCCAGCAGCGATACCTGGCCACGCAGCCAGTCCGGCAACGTTACAGGCTGTTGTGTCGGGCCGAACAACCAGGTAGCGCCAGCCACTGACATAAAGGTCAGACCAATAGAGAACAGCACCTGGTCCAGGTGGCTAGCCTGGTAGAGACGACGATACAGCAGTCGCTCCAGCACCAGTCCGGTGAAGGCGGATACCAGAAAAGCCAGCGGCAGTGATGCCAGAAACGGCACCCCCAGGCGCGACAGCAGTGTGACGCTGACATATCCACCCAGCATGGCGAAAGCGCCATGTGCCAGGTTAATGAAGTTCATCATGCCCATTGTTACCGACAGGCCGACGCTGATCAGAAACAAGAGGCTGCCATAGGCGATGCCATCGAACAGCACACCGGCGAAATTGGTCAGCACAGCCGTCTCTCGTTTTGATTTTGTTTGTTCATTTTTGTCTCCGCTGCTTGTCTACATGCACTGAATTATATTTTCGGTCACTTTCTTTTTTACACTCTCTCAATAATCATAGCAATGCCCTGCCCCACGCCTATGCACATGGTACACAAGGCGTAACGCCCACCGCTGCGATGCAGCTGGTAGCTTGCTGTGGTAACCAGGCGTGCGCCGCTCATGCCTAGCGGATGGCCCAGCGCGATGGCACCACCGTTCGGGTTGACGCGTGGGTCGTCATCACGCAGACCTAACTGGCGTAATACTGCCAGGCCTTGTGCGGCGAAGGCTTCGTTCAGTTCTATCACATCTATTTGATCCAATGTCAGACCGGTCTGACGCAGCAACTTTTGCACAGCCGGTACCGGGCCGATACCCATGACACGTGGTGCCACGCCAGCAGTTGCCATGCCGACGATGCGGGCCAAGGGCTTTAATCCATACTGGTGTGCCGCGTCCGCACTGGCGATCAATAGTGCGCAGGCACCGTCATTGATGCCAGATGCGTTGCCAGCGGTAACGCTACCGTCTACTCTGACCACACCTTTTAGTTTTGCCAACGCTTCCAGCGTGGTGGCGCGCGGATGCTCATCCTGGCTGACGATGACAGGATCACCTTTCTTCTGCGGCAGCGATACCGGAACAATTTCACGCGTAAAAAAACCTTCGGCGATGGCGATAGCAGCCTTGTTCTGGCTTGCCAGCGCAAACGCATCCTGGTCGGCGCGATTGATGCCATAATCCTGGGCCACGTTTTCTGCCGTTTCCGGCATGGTCTCGACGCCGTAAGCTTCTTTCAACGTCTTGTTGATGAAGCGCCAGCCCATGGTGGTGTCTTGCAGAGATGCATTGCGCGCAAATGCCGAATCGGTTTTGCCCATGACGAAAGGTGCACGTGTCATTGACTCGACACCACCGGCGATCAACAGACTGGCATCGCCAGCCTGGATGGCGCGTGCTGCCGTACCGATAGCATCCATTCCTGAACCACACAGACGGTTGATGGTAGAGCCAGGCACTTCCTGCGGCAAGCCAGCCAGCAAGGCCGACATGCGCGCCACATTGCGATTGTCTTCACCGGCCTGGTTGGCACAGCCGTAGAACACATCATCAATCATCGCCCAATCCACACCCGGATTGCGGCGCATAAGTTCACGCATAGGCAGTGCGCCGAGATCGTCCGCACGCACATCCTTTAACGCACCGCCGTAGCGCCCTATCGGCGTCCGCACTGCATCACAGATATAAGCTTCGTTCATGTCATTCTCTCTTATTTCAACGGCAACAGTGGTGCGCCGGTGACAGCTTGCAGTTCTTCAAAACTCAGGCCGGGGGCCATCTCGCGTACGGCCAATCCTTGCAGTGTCACGTCCAGCACGGCCAGGTCGGTATAAATACGGTTGACACAGGCCATGCCAGTCAAGGGATAGCTGCAATGCGTGACGATCTTGCTTTCACCTGTCTTGGTCTGGTGGTCCATCATCACAAATACCTGCTTGGCACCGATCGCCAGGTCCATTGCTCCGCCCACGGCCGGTATGGCATCAGGCGCACCGGTGTGCCAGTTGGCCAGGTCGCCATTGGATGCTACCTGGAAAGCACCGAGCACGCAGATGTCCAGATGACCACCGCGCATCATTGCGAACGAATCACCATGGTGGCAGTAAGCACCGCCCGTCAGCAGCGTAACAGGCTGTTTACCGGCGTTGATCAGGTCTTCGTCCTCCTGGCCTGTCGCTGGTGCAGGCCCCATGCCCAGCAGACCATTTTCGCTGTGCAGAAACACTTCACGATCGGCTGGCAGATGGTCGGCCACCTTGGTTGGCAGGCCGATGCCCAGGTTTACATAGGCACCTTCAGGAATATCCTGGGCCACGCGGGCCGCCATCTGGTCGCGGGTAAATTTGTTCATCATGCCACCTCCTGCACCACGCGTTGGACAAAGATGCCGGGCGTGATGATCTCTTCAGGATCCAATTCGCCCAGTGCCACCACCTGTCGCACCTGCGCAATGGTAGTCCTGGCTGCCATTGCCATGATGGGGCCGAAGTTACGGGCCGTCTTGCGATACACCAAGTTGCCCCAGCGATCGCCGTGCAACGCTTTGATCAGCGCAAAGTCGGCGTGAATCGGCGCTTCCAGCACATAGTGGCGGCCATTGATAAAGCGTGTCTCTTTGCCCTCCGCCAACTGCGTGCCGTAGCCGGTTGGCGAAAAGAAGCCGCCGATGCCGGCACCGGCAGCACGGATACGTTCGGCCAGGTTGCCCTGAGGAGTCAGTTCCAGTTCAATTTCGCCAGCGCGGTATAGCGCGTCAAAATGATGGGAGTCGCTCTGACGCGGGAAGGAACAGATGATCTTGCGCACCCGCTTCATCTTGAGCAGCGCGGCAAGCCCGGCTTCACCATTGCCCGCGTTGTTGTTGACGATGGTGAGGTCGCGAGCACCCTGTGCGATCAGTGCGTCGATCAGCGCGGACGGCATGCCTGCATTGCCGAAGCCTCCAATCATGACCGTTGCGCCGTCGTGAATATCAGTCACGGCGCGCTCCAGCGATTCATAAATCTTATCAATCATATGTCTGCCCTTGTGATTCACTTTGCTATTCATATGTGCGATAATCGAACAAATGATTGTTTATCGCACATATAGTGTAACAACGTCGCATCCTCGAGGTCAACAAATAAAACTATTGAACTTAGCGACTGCATTAAAATCACGTCATGACCAAGACCACTAAAGCTACCAAGACCAAAACCACCGCTGCTGAAGCCGGGCAAGATCACGAACCAAGCATTTCGGAGCAGATCGATGCGATGACTGATCCCAGTTTCATGACCTCACTGGCACGTGGTCTGGCGGTAGTGCGCGCCTTCAGCGATTCTCGCAAACCTCAGACCATCGCCAATATCAGCCAGAAAACCGGGATTCCGCGTGCTGCAGTGCGGCGCTGCCTGCATACCTTGCGTGAGCTGGGTTATGTGGATGCAGAGTTGAACAATTTTTCTCTGCGCCCCAAGGTGCTGACGCTGGGATATTCCTACCTGTCATCAACACCGTTAACGGTGTCAGCCCAGCCTTACCTGAACAACATCAGCCGCAGCCTGAACGAATCGAGTTCACTGGCAGTGCTGGATGACGATGAAGTGTTGTATGTTGCACGCGCCGCCACTTCGCGTGTGATGTCGGTGGCGCTGAACACCGGTAGCCGCCTGCCCGCCTACTGCACCTCACTCGGCCGCGTGATGCTGGCACACCTGTCGCCAGATGAACTGGATAAGTACCTTGGGCGCACAAGGCTACGGCCAATGACGGAAAACACGATAGTTAATCAGAAACGACTGCGCGAAGTTCTGGTCGGCGTACGCCAGGCTGGCTATGCCATCAATGATGAGGAGCTGGAACTGGGTCTCCGTTCTATTGCCGTGCCAGTGCGGGGTGCATCTGGCACGGTGCTGGCAGCATTGAACGTTGGCGCACAAGCCTCCCGTGTCAGCGTAAAGCAACTGGAAAATGAATTTTTGCCGGTACTGTTGCGCGGCGCGCAAGAACTTTCGATATTGCTGCCCTAACAGCATGTTGCAGCAAGTATTCGGGCCGAATTCTGGCTGCATCCTTCATTCTGCCTCACTTTTGTTTTCATGATGAGCCATTTTAAAGTGTGCGATTAACGAACAATGGATTGTTAATCGCACACTCATTGGATACTATGCATGAAGTAATGAGTATCAACGAAAGCTACGTAGCAGAATTGATGTCTGTCGTTGCAGGCAAGCTCACCGCTAGCTTTATAAAGAAAACAGAACACAGAACGCATAGAACAATATAGGAGACCAGCATGACGATAAAAAGATTTGTATCAATGGTGACAATGGCAGCTGTCACATTGTTTGCACCACAACTGTCGTGGGCCGAAGACACCATCAAGATCGGCCTGATCGCCGCCTTTTCAGGCCCCTTCGCTGATTACGGCAAACAGATGGAGGCTGGCATCAAGACATGGATGGCGCAAAATGGCAGTACAGTGGCCGGCAAAAAAATCGAGATCATCGTTAAGGACACCACCGGCCCTTCGCCTGAAATCGCGAAGCGGCTGGCACAGGAACTGGTGGTACGCGACAAGGTAGACTTCCTGGCTGGCTTCAGCCTGACACCGGAAGCGCTGGCTGTCGCTCCCATCGCGGAGCAAGCGAAGAAGCCGATGATCATCATGAACGCAGCCACCTCTGCGATCACTGCCAAGTCCAATTACATCGTGCGGTTTTCGATGACACTAGCGCAGATTTCTGCACCCATGGCAACCTGGGCGGCAAAAAACAGCATCAAGAAGGTAGTGACGCTGGTGGCGGATTATGGATCCGGCATTGATGCCGAGACGGCGTTCAAGAATGAGTTTATCAAAGGTGGTGGCACGATAACTGAAGCGATCCGTGTTCCCCTGCGCAATCCTGAATTCGCACCCTATATTCAACGTGTCAAGGACGCCAAGCCAGATGCCGTGTTTATTTTTGTGCCAGCTGGCGAGCAAGGTGTGGCTTTCATGAAAGGCTACCGTGAGCGCGGCCTGGCTGCGGCGGGTATCAAGGTTATCGCCACCGGTGACCTGACCGATGACCACGTACTGCCTGCCATGGGTGATATCACATCAGGTGTGATCACCACCTTCCACTACTCGGCAGCACACAAGTCACCGGAGAACCTGGCTTTCCTGAAGAATTTTGCCGCTGCCAATCCAGGTGTGGGTCGTCCCAGCTTCATGGCGGTAGCGGCGTATGACAGCATGGCAGCAATCTATGAAGTAATAACGGCAAGATTGATGGAGACCAGGCCATGGCCATCCTGAAGAACATCCAGATCAACAGCCCACGCGGCCCAATCGCCATCGATCCACAAACCCGCGATATCGTGCAGACGGTTTATGTACGCAGGGTTGAAAAGGTCGGTGACGAATTCTATAACGTTGAATTCGACCAGTTCCTTAACCAAAAAGATCCTGGCAAATAAGGGGATGCATAAAGCGACGAAAGTCCTGCCGTCCATTTCCCTGAAAATTGTCTCCTCCTGTGTTCAGCTGGCGGAGACAAACAGGATCATGTCAGACCGGATCTGAGCCCTGCTGCAATTTTTTCATCCGGTATGACAACTGTGGACGCGTCAGGCCAAGCATGCGTGCTGCTGCGGACAGATTGCCATCGGCCCGTTCCACCGCCGCCAGTATCAAGGTACTTTCCAGATGGTCCAGCGACCAGCCCTGGTTCTGTTCCGACGCCTGTTGCAGCATGGCAGGCAACACATCCAGCAGCGCACCACTCGGTGGCGGTTCGGGCGCTGCGGCACCGTGGCCGGTCAGGCGGCCTGTCTGTGCTAACGAGAAATATGAGGTTTGTGATTCTTCTCCACTGGTAAACAGGTGGGGCAGATCGATAGGGCCATCTTCGTTGGCAAAGATGACGCCGCGCTCTACCAGGTTTTGCAGCTCGCGGATATTGCCTGGAAAGTGGTAGTTAAGCAAGGCATCGACCGCGCGCGCCGTAAAACCAGTCACACGACGCTGATGCTTTTGCCCATAGTGACGCATGAAGTAACCCATCAACAAAGGGATGTCGTCGCGCCGATCACGTAGCGGTGGCAAGTGGATGGGGAATACGTTCAGACGGAAGAACAGGTCTTCGCGAAAGCGTCCCTGCCGGATCTCTTCGCGCAGATCAACGTTGGTTGCTGCCACCAGCCGCACATCTACCTTTACGCTGCGCACACCCCCCACCCGTTCAATTTCGCCCTCTTGCAAGGCGCGCAGCAGCTTGCCCTGCGCGACCAGGCTGAGTGTTCCTATCTCATCAAGAAACAGGGTGCCGCCTGATGCGCGCTCGAAGCGGCCTGGCCGTGACTGGCTGGCACCAGTATAGGCACCACGCTCCACACCAAACAGTTCAGATTCGATGAGCGTCTCGGGGATTGCTGCGCAATTGACCGCCACAAAGGGCTGTCCCTTGCGGGCGCCAATCTGGTGCAGCATGTGAGCGAACAACTCTTTACCCACACCGGATTCGCCAGTGAACAACACCGTGGCTGCCGTTGGCGCGACTCGCTTGAGCATATGGCATGCCGCGTTGAAGGCAGACGATACACCCACCATTTCCTTCTCTCCGTAAGACCGCTCGTCATCGCCGGGCAACACTGCTGCCTGCTGATGTTGTCCAGGCCGGCCATAAGCAGTGGTACTGACAAAGGATTCCGCATTCAGAAAGCGCAAGTCTTCTTCAACGTTTTCCCATTCATCGGCTGGCTTGCCAATCAGGCGACAGTGCTTGTGGCCCATGGATGTACATTCAACCTCGCGGTAAATGGTCAGGCGCCCTATCATCGCGCTGGTGTAGCCGATGGCGTAGCCAGTCTGCATCCAGCAGGCAGGCTCGGTGCCAATGCCGAAATCGGCAGTGTGCACCTCGTCCTCACTGGAGTGATGCCACAGGAACTCGCCATGATAGGTGCCGCGTTCGACATCGAATTCAAAATGCAGCGGCTCGACCTTGACCGCACCTTCCAATGAGTGCATGCGTGGTCCTGCGGCAAACAGCGTGCCGGCATCGGCATCTGGCCAGCGCTCGCGCAGCAACTGGGCGTCGCGCGCACCGGCAGAGTAGCCGACTCGGGTCAACAAGCCGCGAGTACGCTCCGGGCCTATGCTCTCCAGCAGTTCGCGTCGAAGTGCACCAAGGGAGGTGGTATGCAACAACTGCATGCGCTGGCCGTTGAGCCAGATGCGTCCATCACCTGGCGAAAAGTGCAGGCTTTGCGTGAGATCTTCCAGCGTGGGTGCGGCACCCGCATGAAGCTGCGCACTATCGCCATGATTCAGCATCTTGCCGGTGGCGCGTGATACGTCAGACAGCGATACGCGATGGGGTTTGCTCATGTCTCCACTTTCATCGTCTTTTATCAAATCATACATCGGCAAATCTCCAGTTTGATCATTTCATCAATCGCATTCGCGATATCTTTTTTGTTGCGGTGCACTGCGCCAGACCCATCAACACCTTGGTAATACTCTGTACAGCAAGCACTTGGTGCACCGCAATAACATCGCCACACAAGGAGCTGGCACATAACTTGTAATAGCTAAGACAAAAGCGGCAAGCAGACTTTCATGCAACAAACATGCAAGCAGACTGACTTTCCCACCATTCCTCAATCAACAGGAGACAACATGACTGACGCAATCGCATTTTTACGCCCCGCGATCTGGCAAGACCGCATCTTCAACGGTGACTGGATTGCTGCCAAGGGCGGCAATCACACCTTCACTGAACCCGCCACAGGCGAGCAACTGGGTCGCATCGGTCTGGCGAATGCCGATGATGTGGCGTTGGCCGCCGTACAAGCACGCGCCGTACAAACTGCATGGGCCACCAGCGACTACAAGGAACGTGCCGCCATCTTTCGCAAGGCTGCCGCGCTGATCAACGAACACCACGACGAGTTGGCCGTATGGATCGTGCGCGAGACCGGCGCAATTCGCCCCAAAGCCGATCTGGAGTTGCGTGAAGCATGTGCACATCTGCAGGAAGCTGCAGCAATGCTGACCCAGCCCAAGGGGCAGCTACTGGCTTCGGGCAGCGGCCAGATGAGTATCGCCCGTCGTGTTCCGCACGGCGTGGTGGGTGTGATCTCGCCTTTCAATTTTCCACTTATCCTGTCAATCCGCTCGATCGCACCGGCACTCGCTACTGGCAATACGGTGGTGCACAAGCCAGACCTGCAAACACCGGTCAGTGGTGGTGTGCTGATCGCCCGTATCTTCGAAGCCGCTGGCTTGCCGAAAGGCGTGCTGCATGTGTTACCTGGTGCAGCCGAAGCCGGCCAGGCCATGTGCAGCCATCCCGACATCGCCATGATTGCCTTTACCGGATCAACGGCGGTGGGCCGCAGCATAGGAGAAGTAGCTGGCCGCAACCTGAAAAAGATGTCGCTGGAACTGGGTGGCAAAAACTCGTTGATTATCCTTGACGATGCTGATCCAGACATCGCCGCCGCCAACGTCGCCTGGGGTGCCTATTTGCATCAGGGCCAGATCTGCATGGCCTCTGGCCGCATCCTGCTCCAGCGTGGCATCGCCGATGCTGTCATAGAACGGGTGGTCACCAAGGCCCGTCATCTGCCGGTGGGTGATCCGATGAAAGGCCAGGTCGCACTGGGTCCGTTGATCAATGCGCGCCAGGTACAGCGTCTGCAAGGCATTGTCGAAGACAGTGTGGCCGCAGGTGCCACCCTGCTGGCAGGCGGCAGTTATGACCGGCAGTTCTACCAGCCTACCGTGCTGACCGATGTCCGGCCCGGCATGCGCTGCTTCGAGGAAGAACTGTTTGGTCCCGTCGCCTCGATCACCGTGTTCGACACTGACCAGGAAGCGATAGCCCTGGCCTCTGCCACCAGTGGCTGTCTGGCACTGGGTGTGATCACACCGACCCTGGCGCGCGGCATGTACATCGTGGATCGCGTACCGGCTGGCCACGTCCACATCAATGACCAGACCGTACTGGCCGAAGCGCACGCGCCATTTGGCGGCGGTGGCACCTCGGGTAACGGCGGCCGCCACGGTGGTGCGGTTGACTGGGATGAATTCACGCAATGGCAGTGGCTGACGATGAAAACCGAAGCGCCACGCTATCCCTTCTGACTCAACAACACAACATCAACCAGGAGACAACATGAAATTACGTAACAAGACCATCGTCGTTACCGGTGCCGCCTCAGGTATCGGTGCCGAGGTAGCACGTCTGGTGCGCTTTGAAGGCGCCACAGTGATCGGCATGGATCGCAACGAACCGGGACTGACACTGGACGGTTTCGTCACCGTTGACATGGGGCAGACAGCCAGCATAGATGCAGCTATCGCCAAGCTGCCGCAGCGCGTGGACGCATTGTGCAATATTGCTGGCGTGCCCGGCACTGCTGACCCGGCGTTGCTGGCGCGTGTCAATTACCTTGGCTTGCGCCATCTGACTGAAGGCATATTGCCGCGCATGCCGGCTGGCAGCTCGATTGTCAACGTTGCCTCCATCCTGGGCGCGGAATGGCCAGAGCGCACTGCCCTGCACAAAGAACTGGCTGCTACAAACGGCTTCGCAGCCGGGCTGGCCTGGCTGGAAGCACACCCAGTGGCGGCTGACACCTGCTACCAGTATTTCAAGGAGGCGCTGATTGTCTGGACCTATACGCAATCGCAGCCGTGGTTCCTGGAACATTCCGTGCGCATGAATTGCGTGGCGCCCGGCCCGGTCTTCACACCGATTTTGGGCGACTTCGTATCCATGCTGGGTGAAGAGCGCGTTCAGCGTGACGCCCACCGCATGAAACGACCAGCCTATGCAGACGAAGTGGCCGCCGCCATCAGTTTTCTTTGCAGTGACGACGCACGCTGGATCAGCGGCGTCAACCTGCCGGTGGACGGAGGACTGGTTTCGACTTTTATCTGATGCATCCCATCCGTCCGGCTGCGCGTCAGCGGCCACACAACTATAATGAGGAGACTATACATGCAAGCGAATAAACGCCTGAGTCCAACCCTGTTGGCACTGGCTGTGGCAGCCGCACTACCGACCACCCACGCCCACGCTTACGAGTTTGAGACCGACAATCCTGATCTTAAGATCAGCTGGAACAATACCTTTAAATACAGTAGCGCCTATCGTCTGAAAGATGCTGATACGCGTTTGCTGGCCAATGGTTATCCATCAGCCGGCCCGGGCGACTTTACCGGCTATAATCTCGACGACGGTAACCAGAACTTCCGCAACAAGGGCATCGTTTCAAACCGCATCGACTGGCTGTCCGAGTTCGACGCCGGCACCCGCAACTTCGGCATGCGCATCAGCGCTGCAGCCTGGTACGATACCGCCTACAACCGGAGTAACGACAACGCATCCTACGGTAGTAACGCTGCGACCTTGCTCGGTAACGCTGGCAACAGCTTCACTGACGGCACCCGTACGCTGCATGGTCGCAATGCGGAACTACTGGATGCCTTCGTCTTTGCCAAGGGTTCGTTAGGTGAGTTACCTGGCACTGTGCGTGTTGGTCGCCACACACTGCAGTATGGTGAAAGTCTGTTTTTCGGTGCCAACGGCATCGCCAATGCACAAGGACCGGTGGATCTGGTCAAACTGCTGAGCGTACCGGGTGCGCAGTTCAAGGAAATACTGCGTCCTGTCAACCAGATCTCGGGCCAATTGCAAGTGTTGCCGAATGTGTCGATTGGCGGCTACTACCAGTTTGAATGGCGGCCAACGCAGATTCCCGGTGTTGGCAGCTATCTCAGCTCCTACGATGCGGCAGGTGCAGGCAGCAGCGCTTTCCTGGTGGCACCGACCAACAGTGGCGCGCCAGCCTTCTATACCATTGCAGACATGAAGGCGAAGAACTCTGGCCAGGGCGGCCTGCAGATCAAGTTCACGCCTGCTGGTTCGGATGTCGAATATGGTCTGTACGCCGCGCGTTACCATGACAAGACGCCCTACTTCTACCTGCGATTTGCGCCTGCATTTCCACCCGGCGCACCGTCCGCCGTGCAGGCAGTGTATGCGGAAGGCATCAACACCTTCGGCGCCAGTGCCAGTACAGTTCTGTTGGGTGCAAACGTGGCTGCCGAAATCTCGGTACGTCGTAATACACCATTGGTCAGTGATCCCACGCCAAACTTTTTGTCCAGGGCCGGCACCGGCATTTCTGCCGATAATAGTGGCAACCCGGCCTACGCTGTCGGTAACACGGCGCACATCAATCTGTCGGCGATTTACGTCATGCCGACCACAGCGTTCTTTCAGGGGGCGTCACTGCTTGGCGAGTTGGCATGGAACCGCGCTACCAGCGTTACCTGGCAAGGTTCGCTCGACCCTAACACCACACGCGATGCCACTTCGGCGCGCATGATCTTCGAACCGTCCTATTATCAGGTGATCAATGGGCTTGATCTGTCGGTTCCGATCGGTATCGGCTACAACATCGACGGTCGCTCGCGGGCCGTATTTAACTTCAATGGCGGTAGCTCGCACGGCGGAGATTTTAATATTGGCATCAACGCCACTTACCGCCAGGACTGGAAGATAGGCATTAACTACGTGCGCTTCCTTGGCGCAGCAGGCACCTTCCTGAAGAATAATCCGGCCACCAAAACACCAATACTGAGCTACGCCCAGTCGCTGGCAGACCGTGATTACCTTTCCTTCACTATAAAACGCGCATTCTAAGGACAAAACCAAAATGAAGACGACTATCAAATTCGCTGCCGCAGCCCTGACCCTGGCGTTCACCCTGTCAGATGTCGGCGCAGCCGTCACCGCCGACGAAGCGGCCAAGCTGCAGACCACCCTGACGCCATTGGGCGCAGAAAAGGCAGGTAACAAGGACGGCACCATCCCGGCCTGGGAAGGTGTCTATACCAAGGTGCAACCCGGCTTCAAGCCAGGCGACTTCCGCGTTGATCCCTTCGCCAGTGAAAAGCCGACGCTTGCCATTACCGGCAAGAATGTTGATCAGTACGCGGCCAAGTTGTCGGCCGCTACCGTGGCCTTGCTGAAAAAGTATCCAGGCTACCGTTTAGACGTGTTCACCACTCACCGCACTGGCGGCGCGCCATCCTGGGTGTACGACAATACGTTCAAGAACGCCACCCGCGCCAAATCAATTGACGGCGGTTTTGGTGTGGAAGGTGCCTACGGTGGCATTCCTTTCCCGATTCCGAAAACTGGCTACGAAGCAATCATGAACCACCGTTTGGCCTGGACTGGCGAGACGATACAGTTACCTATCCGCACCATCATCGTCACGCCAGACGGTAAACGCGCCATGGCCACCGAAGCCGAACAGACACTGATGCGCCCTTACTATTTCAAGGAAGGCAGTCTGGAAAAATTCGATGGCATCACTCAGTATGGGCGTCTGATCACCCGGGCGCCGGCGTCCAAGGCAGGCGAAGGCATTCTGGCTTATGACGGCATCGACGAAGCCCACCCTCGCGCCATCTGGCAATACCTGGTTGGTCAGCGTCGTGTACGCCGTGCGCCATCGGTGTCCTACGATACACCGGACTCGGTCACGTCGGGTATTGGCCTGTTCGATGAAGCCTTCATGCTGTTCGGACCCATCGATCATCACGAACTGAAGCTGATAGGTAAAAAGGAGATGTACATCCCCTACAACAATAATCGTGCTGGTGCTGCCAAGATCGCCGACCTGGTTGGTCCGCAGTTTCTCAATCCAGATCTGGTGCGCTGGGAATTGCACCGTGTATGGGAAGTGGAAGCGAATCTGATCCCAGGCAAACGTCACGTCGTGGCCAAGCGCCGCTATTACCTGGACGAAGATACCTGGCAGATCATCATGATCGATGGCTATGATGCTCAGGGCCAGATCTGGCGTGGCAACTACACACTGACATTGTTGGCACCAGACCTGCCGGCTGTACTTGGCAATATCATGTGGGGTACCTACAACGTGCAGACCGGTGCCTATCTGCTGAACGAAGCTTCGAACGACATGCCCTCCCAGGTCAAAGCCATCCCTCGTCTTCCGAGCAGCTATTTCGGACCGGAAGAGCTGGCCAACCAAGGCTCGCGCTAAGTGAAGGAGCGAACGATGGCCAGATTGAACCCCGGCGTGCTGTCTGTCATGTTTATAGCTTGTGCCACACTGGTGGTGGCGACGACTGCGGTGGCGGATAGTACTCCCACCACACCAGTCGCGCTGAGCCAGCCTGCCCTGGTCACGCCCAAGGCCTTGGGCGCAGCCATGCTGGCTGTGACCAGCGCCGGCAAGCGACTGGTAGCGGCTGGTGAACGCGGCACCATCTTGTATTCGGACGATGCGGGCCGTAACTGGCAGCAAGCCAGGGTACCTGTCAGCGTCAGTCTGACGGCACTGAAGTTTGTCGATGACAGACAGGGTTGGGCCGTCGGCCATCAGGGCGTGGTGTTGCACAGTACCGACGGCGGTGTCACCTGGAGCAAGCAGCTGGACGGCATCCACGTAGCGGCGCTGGCAGTACGCGCCGCTGCTGCGATGACTGGCCCGGAACAGCAGCGTGCCCAGGCCGATGCCCAGCGGCTGGTAGATGATGGTCCGGACAAACCCTTTCTCGATCTGTACTTCGAGAATGCAAACAGCGGCTATGTGTTGGGTGCGTATAACCTGATGCTCAGGACCACAGATAGCGGCGCAACCTGGCAGCCTTGGCAAAGCCATGTCGCTAACCCCAAAGGCTTGCACCTGTATGGCATGCACGGCACTGGCAACGCCTTATATCTGGCTGGTGAACAGGGCTTGTTACTACGTTCTACTGACCAGGGAGTCAGTTTTGTCACGCTGGCTACACCTTACAAGGGCAGCTATTTCGGCCTGCTGGCTGCGCGTAATGGCGCATTGCTGGCCTATGGTTTACGTGGCAATGCATGGTGGTCCGGCGACCAGGGTGTCAGTTGGAGCAAGGTTGATACCGGCATTCAGGCCTCGCTGGCTGGTGGTGCCGAATTGGCCGACGGCACGCTGGTGCTGGTCAGTCAGGGAGGAGACATACTGCTCAGTCACGACCAGGGCCGTAGCTTCGTTGCGCAGACCGGTGGCGGCTTACCTCCGGCTTTGCCTCTGACTGCGATAGCACAAGCCAGCGATGGTGCGCTGGTGGTGGCTGGCTTGCGCGGCCTGCGCCGCGTAGTGATTGCGACATCATCGGCGCGGCAGTAATAAAACCGCCTCTTCCTCATATGAATACCGTTGGAACATCATGAATACAGACCAAGATTTGGAACAACAGCCGGTGGTACGGCGACTGCAGGATTTCGATACCAGCTCCGGCAATCTGGGCGAGCGTGCACTGTTCAACTACCGGCCACTGGTGATATTGCTGTGCCTGCTGGCGACCATCGTACTGGGCTACCAGGCTACGCGCATCAAGCTCAATGCCAGCTTTGAGAAGATGATTCCCAGTGCTCATCCCTATGTGCTTAATTACCTGGCCAACAAAACCGATTTGAATGGCCTGGGCAATTCGGTGCGAATTGCGGTTGAAGCGGTCAAAGCACGCGACGGAACGATCTATGACCGCGCTTATCTCGACACCCTGCAGCGCATGAACGATGAACTGTTCCTGTTGCCGGGTGTGGACCGTCCTTTCATGAAATCCCTGTGGACGCCCAGCACGCGATGGGCCTCTGTCACCGAGGACGGTCTGGACGGTGGCACCGTGATTCCGGACGGCTACGATGGCACGGCCTCCAGTCTGGCGCAGTTGCGTGCCAACGTCGCACGTTCTGGCGAGATTGGCCAGTTGGTAGCCGCAGACTTCAAGTCCAGCATCATCTTCGTACCGTTGCTGGAACAGAATCCACAGACCGGTCAGTCGCTCGATTATGGAGCCCTGTCTGAACGTCTGGAGCAAATCCGCAGCAAGTATGAGAAGGAAGGTGTGCGTATTCATATCACGGGTTTCGCCAAGATCGTCGGTGATCTGATCGAAGGGCTGCAACAGGTGCTGTTGTTCTTCGTGCTGGCCATCGGCATTGCAGGTTCTGTTCTGTTCTGGTACACACGCTGCTGGCGCAGCACCACACTGGTGGTGGTGTGCTCGCTGGTAGCGGTGCTGTGGCAATGCGGTTTGCTGGCCACGCTGCATTACGAACTTGATCCCTACTCCATTCTGGTACCTTTCCTGGTATTCGCCATCGGCATGAGTCACGGTGCGCAGAAAATGAACGGCATCATGCAGGATGTTGGCCGTGGTACGCACCGCGTGGTGGCCGCACGTTATACCTTTCGCCGCCTGTTCGCCGCTGGCCTGACGGCGCTGCTATGCGACGCTGTTGGCTTTGCCGTACTGGTCAGTATTCGCATCAAGGTGATCCAGGATCTGGCAATTATCGCTAGTATCGGCGTGGCAGTGCTGATCTTCACCAACCTGGTGCTGCTACCAGTGCTGCTGTCCTACACTGGTGTCAGTGCCAGGGCGGCTGTGCGCAGCCTGCAGGATGACAGCGCCACCCAACCATGGCTATGGACTTTCCTTGACCGTTTCACTCAGCGCCGCTGGGCTACTGTCACGGTCATCGCCAGCCTGCTGCTGGGTGGCCTGGGCTTCCTCTACAGCCTGAACCTGAAGGTGGGTGACCTTGATCCTGGCGCGCCAGAACTGCGGGCCGACTCGCGCTACAATCGCGACAACGGCTTCATGGTCACCAATTACGCGGCCAGCTCTGACATCCTGGTAGTTATGGTCAAGACGCCGCCCGACCAGTGTACGCAATATGGCACGCTGGCCAGTGTAGACGCGCTGGCCTGGCAACTGGAGCAACTTCCTGGTGTTGACTCAACCAACTCGATGGCAGCACTCAGCAAACTGGCCACCACCGGCTATAACGAAGGCAATTTCAAGTGGTACGACCTGATACCAAATGCCGGCGCACTGGGTGCCGTACAGACGCGCGCACCACGTGAACTGTTCAACCAGAGTTGCTCCTTGTTGTCATTGTATGTCTACCTGAAAGATCACAAGGCCGCCACACTGACCCGTGTAGTGGATGCAGTTGAGGCTTTCGCCGCAGTGCATAACACGCCGGATGTTCAGTTCCAACTGGCCGCTGGCAGCGCTGGCATTGAAGCTGCTACCAACATCGTCGTCAAGCAGGCCATGCATGACATGCTGTTCTGGGTTTATGGTGCCGTGATCCTGTTGTGCTATGCAACTTTCCGCAACTGGCGCGCAGTGGTGGTGGCGATCTTGCCGCTGGTGCTGACCTCTATTCTGTGTGAAGTGCTGATGGTGGTACTAGGCATGGGTGTGAAAGTCGCGACCCTGCCCGTCATCGCACTCGGAGTAGGCATTGGCGTCGATTATGCACTGTATGTGTTGAGTGTGATGCTAAGCCGTATGCGTGCAGGTGCCAACCTGTCCGAGGCTTATATGCATGCATTGCAATTTACTGGCCGGGTAGTGATATTGACTGGCGTGACGCTGGCAGTGGCGGTTGCCACCTGGCTCTTCTCGTCAATCAAGTTCCAGGCTGATATGGGCATACTACTGGCTTTCATGTTCCTGTGGAATATGATTGGTGCGCTGGTACTGGTGCCGGCGCTGGCGCATTTCCTGATGCCGCAGGCGGCGCAACAAGACGTATTGCCAGTACCCGCGACTGGATCAGGCCATATCCACCTGCGCGAGAATGTGCTGTGAACCTGCTGAACTTGCTCTTCTCATTTTGCTTGTTGATCAGTATTGCCAGCGGTGCCCACGCCGAAGCGCTTATCAATGATGGCACCGTGAATCTTGGCATGTCGTTGCCGTTGAGTGGGCCGCAAGCAATTAACGGCCTGGCGCTTAAGGGCGGCGTGGAATCCTATCTTCAATACGTCAACCAGAACGGGGGCATCTCTGGTCGCAAGATACAGCTGGTGGCACTTGATGATGCGGGGGATGTGGCGCGCACTGTGGAGAACACGAAAAAACTCCTGGAAGAATTCAGGGTACTGGCCCTGCTTGGCTATCATGGTACGGCAGCAGCAGAGGCAGTACTGCCTCTGCTGCCAGTTGCCGGCGCACCCCTGATCGGCCCGACCAGTGGTGCTGAATCCCTGCATGAACCGTTCAACCGCCACGTGTTCAACCTGTTCGCCAGTTACAAGGGAGAAACGGAAGCCATCCTCAATCAACTTGATTTCCAAACCTTGATTGAGGTCGCCGTGCTATATCAAAAAGATCGCTTCGGCCAAACGGGGCTGAGGGAAGCTGAAGCAGTGATGCTGAAGCTTTCGCTCAGAAAAAATTCGGTCGGCGATGTAGCGGTCAATTCCGGCGATGTCACCCAGGCTGTCAAAACCATCGCTGATGGCAAGCCGCAAGCAGTGCTCCTGATTTGCCCGGCCTACCCGGCTGCGGAATTCATTAAACAGATACACAAGGCTGGCCTGTTTCCGCAATTCATTGCGGCATCTTATATGGATGTTAGCGCACTGTTCAAGGAGTTGGGGCCAGAGGCGCGTGGAGTTGCCATTTCTCAGGTTGTGCCGTTTCCTTGGGGTAGCGATTTACCGCTGCTCAGACAGTACCAGGCAATAGCAAAACAACAGCCGATTTCGGTGTATGGCTTGCAGGGTTTCATGGCAGCCAAACTGACGGTAGAAGCGATGCAAAAAATTGGTAGAAACCTCTCGAGGGAAAAGTTAATCAGCGCACTGGAAACTGACTATGACCTGGGTGGCTACCGGCTTCGTTTCAGGCGCGACAATCACAGCGGTTCGAAGTACACCGAAATGACCGTGATTACGCGCGACGGCAAGCTGAGCCGGTAAGAATTTAAATTGTGCAAGTCCTGGTTATTTATAATAAAACAAGGAGATAAACATGTACTACTGGCTCATCATCCTGGCTGTCGTGGTCATCGCCACAGCGGTCTTGCTTTCAAAACGCAGCCGCAATACGCCATTGCCACCGCAGAAAACCACAGACCCTGCGTCACTACGCAATACTGCACTCGGTACCGTTGTCGGATTTGCCGACAAATACAACACCCACGCCTGGCTTGGACTTCCGTATGCACAACCACCAGTCGGTGCCTTACGCTGGAAAGCACCGCGTCCGCCGCAGCCGTGGCATGGCGTGCGCGAGGCGCTGGCCTGCGGTCATCCATCCGTCCAACTAGGCGGTGTTACGCTGGAACTACCGCCAGAGCAATGGGGCAAGCTGGCAGGATCAGAAGACTGCCTGACACTGAATATCTATGCGCCCCAGATGCAGCCGGACGACATACCGGCAACCGCCTTGCCGGTGATGTTCTGGATACACGGCGGTGCCAACACAGCAGGGGCGTCCGGCACCTACACTACCTTGCGCAATCTGGCAGGACAAGATCGTGTGGTCATGGTTTCAGCCAATTATCGTCTTGGCATTCTTGGCTGGTTCAGCCTGGAAGAACTCGCGCAAGAAGGTGACACCGCTGCCGACCGTTCCGGCAATTTTGGTACGCTAGACCTGATCGCAGCGCTGCAGTGGATACGGCAACATATCTCCAGTTTTGGCGGCGACCCCAATAATGTCACCGTGTTCGGCGAATCAGCGGGCGGCCTGAATACTTATACGGTGCTGGCCAGCCCACTGGCCAAGGGTTTGTTTCATCGTGCAATCCTGCAATCGCCGCTGATGGCTAGTTACACCATGGCGCAGGCACGCAATTACACGGACAGTGCGCAACCTGGCCATGCTGTCAGCTCTCGCGAGTTGCTCTGTCAATGGCTACAGCGCGATGGCCGTGCGGCCGACCGTCCCACAGCCAAAACGCTGATCGCATCCATGTCACCCGCCGACATAGCCAGCTTTGTACGCAGCCTGACCCCCGAGATGCTAATGGCCCCTATCACTCCCGGCGCCCTTAGCTTCTACGATGCGCCTTGCGTGTTACAAGATGGACACGTATTGCCAGCGATGCCGCTGCTACAGGTGTTTGCAGATCGCAGTCGCTACAATGCAGTGCCGGTCATCATCGGCACCAACCGCGATGAATACCGGCTATTCATGTCCAATAATCCAGCCTATGTACACATGCTGTTTGGCAGCATCCCGCTGATGCGCGACCGTGTCCGCTACTTGCGTCATGCAGCCTATATGTCATCATTGTGGCAGGTATCGAGTGCGCTGGAGCCAGCCAGCGCGATGGTGGCTTCCGGTCATCGCGATGTCTGGGTCTACCGCTTCGACTGGGATGAGCAACCGGCTGTTCCCCTGATCCAGCCTCGGTTGTTGCTGGGTGCCGCCCATGTACTGGATGTGGCCTTCGTGTTTCGTGACCTTGATGGTGAGTTCGATCCATTCCGCTCCTTTAATGCCGCCAATTTACTTGGTCGCAAAGAAGTTTCTGGTGCAATGGCAGGCTATTGGACTCACTTCGCTCGTCACGGACAGCCACGATGCGGTCCAGCCGCATCCTTACCGGAATGGACGCGCTGGAGCGCCGAAGTCAATCAACCGCGCTTAATGGTATTTGACACCAGCATTGATGGTGGCACCCGTATGGTGATCCACAGCTCCAGCATGGCCGAACTCAAGGCAACGCTGGCGCAAGACCCTGCATTGCACCACGATCCACGCGAACGCGCCGAGCTGTATGGCCGCATGTTCCTGTGGTCGATCCTTGGAGGTCAAGAGGCGCCACACATGCTGACCACCTTTGCCCAGACTCACGGTTACGTTGGCAACGTCGCCGATTTGCGTCCCAGCTACTGGCCATGACGATAAATGTCAGCAAAGACTTTTTCAATGCAACGCTGTGAGCTGTGGTCACAGCACTATAGCGCTCAGTGACCGCAGCAGCAAACGTAGTTGTGCATGCAGTTCACCGCGTTGGTCTGCGTCCAGTTCAGCCAACATGGAACATTCCAACTGCGCCACAGCAGCATTACCCTCGTGTAGTAAAGCACTACCTTCAGGAGTCAGACGCAGATGAATGATGCGGCCATGATTGGTATCCGGTTGACGGGAGATCCAACCGCGCGCCTCCATTGCCTTCACCATTTCATTGGCGGATTGCGGCGAAATCATGGATCGCTCCGCCAACTGCGCATTGGACAATTGCTGCTGGGTTTCCAGCACAGACAAAGCAGTGTATTGGGCCGCAGTCAACCCCAACAGACCGAGGCTGTCGCGCAGGCGGCGGCTCAGCACGTGGTCAAGTCGTCCGATCAGGTAGGCAATACCGCTAGGTTTGTCGTGTACAGCGATGGACTGTTTTTTTTTCATCTTCATCCAAAAATTCAAATAGTTCAAAAAAGCGCTTGCATTACAGTTCAGACAGAATATATTATAAGTCACATATCAGGCAACCTGATATTAACCTACCATAAAGTGAGGCCAGAATGAGTCAATATGAAAATCGTTGGAGTACAGTAAAAGTTGAAGTTGCCGCTGGCATCGCCTGGGTAACGTTGAACCGACCAGAAAAGCGCAATGCCATGAGCCCAACGCTGAATCGTGAAATGATTGATGTACTTGAAACCGTTGAACTGGATACTGAAGCGCAGGTATTGGTGTTAACCGGTGCCGGTGACAGTTGGACTGCGGGCATGGATCTGAAAGAGTACTTCCGCGAAACTGACGGTCAACCCGAGATCATGCAGGAGCGCATGCGTCGTGATTGCTCGCAATGGCAATGGAAGCTATTGCGTATGTACAGTAAGCCAACCATCGCCATGGTCAACGGCTGGTGCTTCGGCGGTGCATTCTCGCCCCTAGTGGCCTGCGACCTGGCAATCGCTGCCGATGAAGCGGTGTTCGGTCTGTCCGAAATCAATTGGGGCATCCCACCCGGTAACCTGGTCAGCAAGGCCGTGGCAGACACAATGGGCCACCGCGCCGCACTACACTACATCATGACGGGTGACACTTTCACTGGTCAGCAAGCCGCTGAAATGGGCCTGGTGAACAAGAGCGTGCCACGCGCCGAACTGCGCGCTGCAGTGCTTGAGCTGGCCGACAAGCTTTTGGCCAAGGCACCAGTGGTATTGCGCATCGCGAAGAATGGCTTCAAACGCTGCCGCGAGTTGAATTGGGACCAGAACGAAGACTACCTGTACGCCAAGGTCGACCAATCCAATTACCGCGATCCAGAAAAAGGCCGCGCCCAGGGGCTCAAACAATTCCTGGACGACAAAACGATCAAGCCCGGTCTACAAACTTACAAGCGCGCATAAGACGCGCCCCACCGCCCAATAACACAGGAGATACGTCATGTTTGAAACTCGTTTGCTGATTGGAGGCCTGGATCAGGCCGCGTCCACAGGCGCCACTTACCAGCGCCTCAACCCCGCCACTGGCGACACTGCTTCAGTTGCTGCAGCCGCCACCCTGACTGATGCTGATGCCGCTGTAGCAGCGGCACAGGCGGCCTTTCCCACTTGGTCCGCCACGGCACCGGGCGAACGCCGCCGTCTGCTGCTGAAAGCCGCTGATTGCCTGGAAGCACGCGCGCCCGAATTCATCGCCGCTGGTGTGGCCGAAGCTGGTGGCGTACCGGGGTGGTATGGTTTCAACGTGATGCTGGCAGCGGGTATGCTGCGTGAAGCGGCTTCCATGACCACCCAGATCGCTGGTGAAATCATCCCATCAGACGTGCCTGGCCTGATGGCAATGGGAGTGCGCCAGGCCTGTGGCGTGGTGTTGGGTATTGCGCCCTGGAATGCGCCGGTGATTCTAGGCACGCGCGCCATCGCCACTCCGCTGGCCTGTGGCAACACCGTAGTGCTAAAGTCGTCAGAAATATGCCCTGCCCTGCACCGATTGATCGGTAAAGTGTTCGAGGATGCCGGTTTTCCGGCTGGAGTGGTCAACGTCATCAGCAATGCACCGCAGGACGCCGCCAGCATCGTGGCTCATTTGATCGCCAATCCGGCCGTCAAGCGTGTCAACTTCACTGGCTCGACCAAGGTGGGACGCATCATTGCGAAGCAAGCGGCACAATATCTGAAACCAGTGGTACTGGAACTGGGTGGCAAGAATCCATTGCTGGTGCTGGACGACGCTGACCTGGATGAAGCGGTACAGGCTGCCGCCTTCGGGGCCTTCTTTAACCAGGGGCAGATTTGCATGTCAACTGACCGCATCATCGTCGACAGCAAGGTGGCGGACCAGTTCGTCGAAAAGCTGAAAGTAAAAACTTATAGTCTGCGCGCTGGCAAACCGGGCCAACAAGGCGCGGTACTGGGTGGCATGGTCGATGGCGCTGCCGCCAGCCGCGTAGCTGCCATGATCGACGATGCCTGTGCCAAAGGTGCCACACTGGTTTGTGGTAGCACCGAAACCGATGGCAATGTGCTGCAACCGGCCATCATCGACCACATCACATCTGTTATGGCGGTTTATCAGGAGGAATCCTTTGGCCCCATCGTCGCTATTATCCGTGTCGATGGTGACGAGGCAGCACTGGCTGAAGCCAACGCTGGTGAGTATGGCTTGTCGGCGGCAGTCTTCAGCCGCGACATTTCGCGTGCACTGGCGCTGGCGCGCCGCATCGAATCAGGCATTTGCCATATCAATAGCTCCACCGTGGCAGACGAGGCTCAAATGCCGTTTGGCGGCGTCAAAGCCAGTGGCTACGGGCGCTTCGGTGGCAAGGCCGGCGTCGCCGAATTTACCGATCTGCGCTGGATCACCATCCAGAGTGGACATCGTCACTATCCGGTTTGACGGAGTTAACACCATGACGCAACTCCCCTCCACTGAGGTGGGCACGCTGGATCTGTCGCGCTACCGTCCGGTGCGCGTCGGCAGTGCGTCGGTGCGGATAGACACCGATACACAGGGATGCTGGCATCTTGCATCGCTGGAATCACTGGATGCCTACCCGGACCGTATCACCGATTGCCTGATACGCGGCGCTGAACAGCATCCTGGGCGCACGCTGGTCGCGCAACGTGGCCCTGATGGCGCTTGGCAGCACATCAGCTACCGGGAAATGCTGGAGCAGGCGCGCGCCATCGGCCAGGCACTGCTGGACCGTGGCCTGTCCGCCGAGCGTCCACTGATGATTTTGTCCGGCAACGACCTGCAACATCTGCAGATGGCAATGGGGGCGCTGTATGCAGGCATCCCCTATTGTCCCGTGTCGCCTGCAGCCTCCACCATTGCCACTGACTACACCAAGTTGTCACACTTCGTGCGCCACCTGACGCCGGGTATGATCTATGCCACCGACGGCGGCACCTGTGCAGCGGCACTGGCAACTGCGGTGTCAACTGAAGTGGAAATCGTGATCAACCGTGGTAATGCAGGGCGCACCAGCACACAGTTGGCCGAATTGCTGGCAACGGTACCAGGCACGGTAGACGCAGCCAACACAGCCAGCGGCCCCGACACTATTGCCAAGTTTCTGTTCACGTCCGGCTCGACCAAGCTACCCAAGGCCGTGATCACCACGCAGCGTATGCTATGCGCCAACCAACAGATGCTGCTGCAAAGCTTCCCGGCTTTCGGCGACAAGGCACCGGTACTGCTGGACTGGTTACCCTGGAGTCACACATTCGGCGGCAGTCATAACGTCGGCATCGCACTATACAATGGTGGCAGTTACTACATTGACGATGGAAAACCAACTGCGCGTGACTTCGCTATTACGGTGCACAACCTGAAAGAAATCGCGCCGACTGTATTCTTCAACGTGCCCAAGGGTTGGGAACTGCTTACTGCTGCATTGCAGGATGACCCTGCACTTTGCCAACACTTCTTTTCTCAGATGGAACTGTTCTTTTTTGCAGGTGCAGGTTTGTCGCAAGCTGCGTGGGATGCTCTGGAGCAGGTCAGCGAAAACCAGTGTGGTCAACGGATTCGCATTATGGCAGGCCTGGGCATGACGGAGACAGCGCCGTCCTGCACCTTCACCACCGGACCGGTAATGATGGCAGGCTATGTCGGCTTGCCTGCACCCGCCTGCGAGGTCAAGCTGGTGCAGGTAGACGACAAATACGAAGCACGCTTTCGCGGCCCACACGTTATGCCGGGTTATTGGCGCGCACCGGAAGCCACCGCCACTGCCTTCGACAAAGAAGGTTATTACTGCAGTGGCGACGCGGTACGCTTCGTCGATCCGGCACGGCCTGAACTGGGATTGATGTTCGATGGCCGTATCGCCGAGGACTTCAAGCTTAGTAGTGGCACCTTCGTCAGTGTGGGTCCATTACGGGCACGGGTGATCAGTACCGGCGCGCCTTACATCCAGGACGTGGTGGTGGCCGGTCTCAATCGTGACAACATAGGCTTACTGATATTCCCTCGTCTGGATCAATGCCAGCTATTGTCCGGATTGGGGGCCAATGCAGATGCTGCCGCTATTCTGTGCAGCGCCCCTGTACGCCACCATTTCCAGCAATTGCTGGTGCAGTTGAACACCAAGGCGACGGGGTCTGCATCCCGCATCCAACGCATGATGCTGCTGGAAGAAGCACCGTCCGTGGTCGCTGGAGAGCAGACCGACAAAGGCTCAATCAATCAACGTATGGTGTTGACGCGGCGCGTGGAGCTGGTCGAGGCGATGTATGATGCTGCGAAAACTGGCGGGGCATTTATAGTAGAGTAAAAATGCAAACAATATAAATTTCTCCAAATGCGATCTCTTAATTGGGGGAAACCTGCGAACGGTAAATTTCCGCGACCTCGATACTCTGGTGGTGAACCGAACGTTGTTTGTAGGTAGACCATCAGTTTTGTTGCCTTGGTGCCGAATACAGACGGAATACTTGATGCCAACTGAAGGCTGGGTTAAATAGATTTTTGTCGTCAGAATTCATCAATATTTGTTTTTAAAGTGACATCGAGGGTTCGTTTTAATTAACCCATGCATGCGGCTGCAAATCAATAAGATGGTCTGCGCAGTCGTCTTGCTTAAGAATAATTTACTGCGGTTTCACATTCAAGAAAGTCTTAAATTCAGCCACCATTAGCTGCTGAGTATCAAGCTTGGCAACACACTTGGCCAACTCCAATTGCAAAGTGCTTATCTGCGTCTCCAGAGTCAAAGCCTCAGCATGCTGCTCCTGTAAGTCAGTGATCCGGGCAGTCTTTTCAATTAATTGAGTATCCATCTGCTCGGCACGCTGTGCGATAGCTCGTTGTGCATCTAACTCAGTCTGTGTCTTACGACTCTGATTTTTCTCTTCATATAGCGACTTCTGCGCCTGGGACAATTCTGCAATCAGCTTAGCCCCATCCTGGTTGAGTTGCGTCACTTCGTTCTGCTTGAGCACAAGGCTCTGTTGCAAATGACGCAACTCAGCCTGTAGTTGTTGAACTTGCTGTTCATGACGCCTGATATCCTGATCTCGTTACTCTTTGACGGAGGATCTGTAATGCTCCAGGGCGTCCCGTGCATGATTGTTTTTTTCATTGATTGCTGGTGTGTTTCATACTCCACCAAGCGATCCTTAAGATCCGTTACCTGCTGCGCCAAAGTATGCTTGGCGATGGATTCGCTCTGTAATGTTTCCCTTGTTTCCTCGTGGGAATGGATTTCTTGTTTGATCGCGGCTATGGGGGTAATCGTCCTTTTGGTGCAATTTAGTGCGGCTTGGGGTAATCGACCTTTCATTATCTCGACTGCGGTTACTAGCTGAATTAACCCGGTCATTTTCATCCACCTTCCACTTCTTGGCGAAAATAGCCACCTGATCATTTGAGCCTTCAAATCCCAGTTCTTTCAGATCCAGATGAAGCTGTTTCAAGCTGCGTCGTTGCTTCCGATTTTTACCTACTCGGTTTTAAGCCAGCTCGAAAGCTGCAATGCGTATTTGTCGATAGCACTGGTTGTTTGTCGCTCCGCATAGGCAGGCTCTGTGACTTCAGAGCGCAGATAGTGTCGCGCGGATAGCGCCGGACAGTGTTGCGAGAGATGCCCAGTCATCTGGCGATCTCCCGTAATGGAATCTGCTCACGAATGTGCCAGCGTCGAATAATACCTAGTAATGCCACGTCAATCACTCCTGTCTCCTACTCATCAAGATAAGTAGGATTGCGTGCTAAACGTGGGTCACAATAGATGCAAATTATCCAGCAAAATGGGTCAATTTTCAGTGCAAATCAACACACATTTCAGAAAAAGTTAACAGCTATATTGATAAATATGTCAACAGACCCTAGTCATAGAAAATAATTCTTTTATAATTAATGAAATATTGATAGCATTTATCGCAAAAAATCCTAGCAGCGAAGAGCAGCTTATTTCAATTTTGCTGGATGGGCGATGCCCATTGTTGTATTCCCTCTGCTAGAAGTGGGAATCGCTGGCGGAGACAGTGCGTTTCTTCGCTTTCAAAATTCATTCTGGCAAGTTTGCAGTTGGACTTAAGCCAAGCGCGGGAGCGAAGATGAGATCTGAGGCAGTTATTACTGCGATAAAGAAAATTACAGAGGTGAACTCTGGGATGATCGATACGATCATTAATAATTTTCGAGGCGGGTGGGAAGGGTGGCTACAAATTGAGACAATTGTAGAACTTAGCGATCAGCTTAAGCCTGGTCATGCAGCCGACCGTGAAGTACATTACCCAAATAGCACGCAAATAGCCGATGTTGTACTCTATCCTCGCATGGGAAACAACATATATCTTGAATTGAAAACTCAGAACAGACCGAATGACGACATATTAAATCGATTCCAGAACGATGTTACGAAAATAGAAAATCAACGTAGCGCAAATCCTGCCAATGTTTACATCGCCGTTGCTTTTATGAAAACTTTTGATCGTAATGGCTTATTTGAAATAGATCGCGCTTCTGGCACCAGTTTTGTAATCTGGCAATTTCAGAGGGATGGATGGAAGAATTACATAAATAATAGTTCCAGCATAAAAGAAAATGTCAACACTATTGCGGTAATAACATATACCTAGTAGAGATTTTCATATTACGCTTTTTTGTAGTTTGGGTTAATACCCAACCCAGCCGGGGTAATTTATGTATGCAGTGTCGATCTTCAAACAGGCGTTCGCTTCATGATCTCATCTTCTGAACTTAGCCCATCAACGCAGGCAGTGGGGCAGTTGATTGGCCTGCTACGAAAGCAGGCCGATGGCTTTGAACTAAACAGCGAATGGTTTTCAAACCCCGTTAGCGAGATGGAAAAAATGGGGACGCGGCTGGACCAGGTGGTGGACCTTCTGCATGGGGTGCTGGGAGTGGCAGCCTCTGAACCTCCGTCGGTATTTGAAGGCGCTAGCTGGCGGATGATTCAAAACACTTACACGGCTGGTCAGTCTCCCTATTATGTGGTGTTGCCGCCAAAAGGGGTCACGCAAGGGACAATTGGTGTCGGCACCATTCAAAGCATTCCCGATAAGGGTGGTTTGCAGGTGGAAGCTTATGTGTATCTGCCACTTTTCAGCTTTTCCCCTTCCGGGGCACATTTCTTGCTCGACAAATCCGATGAAGCGCTGCAACTGGGCCTGCATCTAACGGGGCCACGCGACACCCGTTTTCAAAGCGGGGCTGTCTCGTTTAGCGGCGCCCAACTGGATACAAAAATATTCCTCCATGCAACCGCGCCCACCATGCAGCTGAGATTTTTGGGGTTAGACGGCACGCAAGCACCCAATACCTATACATCCATACAAACCATCCTAAATGATCATCCAGAAGTGCAAACCTGGTTGACTGCAATTCTCGATCAATCGTCAGACTGGCTGATTGAGCCGATTGGCCTGACGCCGCTAAAAGTGGGCAGTTTGCTTCATGCAGTCGGTCTCGTTAAATCAACGGGAAATCCGCCCAAATATTCGCTAACCCTGAACGTATCCAAAAAGCCAGAAGCGATTGCGCTTGATTGCATTGCCTATCTATGCACCACCATTTTGGATGGTGGCTACTGCCGCGCCATTGTGACGCTACCCGGTGGCGGCATTTTTATTTCAACTCGTTACAACAGCGACGATGGCAGTGTTGATTATGGCATCCAAGTACGCATGGAGATGGGGCTCAATAGAGGCCGTGGCACATCGGGCAATGCCCCCGGCTTGGATATTAACCTGTGCCTTGGCGCATGGCTCAGCGGCGAACTAGATGGAGGTAACAATTGGATGCGACGCAGCCTGCCACCCGAAGCCAGCCTGCCGCTCGAAGGACTGACTCTCTGGCTGATGTCCAAAACCAACGACGAATATCGTTTTACACCGGGCTTCTCGCTTTCTAGCATTGGAGTGGATATTAAAGGCCGCGCCGGGAACCCGCTGGTTAATATTGATGGCTACAGCTTGCAAGGAGTTGAACTGCGTGCCACGCTCGATGCGCTGGTTATCACCGAACCATCCACTTGGACTTATGGTTTTGCGGTGAAACTTTATGAGCTTGGCGTTCCTCTGTTGCCTTCGGCCGGTGGCGGCAGTGGCAGCAACCCGGTGGCGCAAAGTCTGTTGCAGGCGGGCGGCACAAAGCAAACTGCGCAGGGCAATAACAATCCAGTCAACCCCAGCTTTGGTGTTGCGGCGGCGTGGTATCTGCATGGCACGTTTGATGTGCAGCTATACGACCAAAATGACGACCCCGCCGAAAAGGTGTTTATTCCCATCAGCCGCACGCTGGGGCCGCTTGAATGTGAACGCTTGGGCATTGGCTGGGTCAAAGAAAAAAGTCAGCTTTCAGTGCTTTTCGATGGCGGCGTTCGCGTTGGGGAATTAAGCGCTATGCTCACTGGCCTGACGGTGGGTATGCCTCTGCGCACGCCAGCAGATTTGCGCAAATACGAACTTGATCTCAGCGGCATGGGCATCACCTTCAAAGCTGGCCCCGTCAGCCTCGATGCGGCCTTTGTCAAAATTCCGCCAGCATTGCCAGAGCGGCCTTGTACCGAATATGGTGGCACAGCCACCATTGAAGTGGGCAGCTTTGCCATCTCGGCGCTGGGTTCTTATGCCTATTTGCCCGGTCAGGGTGGGCAGGATGGCAGCGCATCTATATTCATTTATGGTGTGATGCTCGCGCCACTCGGTGGGCCAGAATTCTTCTTTGTCACCGGGCTGGCCGCCGGTTTTGGCTACAACCGCGCCATTAAGCTGCCTGCGCTCAGTGGGGTCTCATCCTTTCCGTTTGTCGCCGCATTGAAAGACCCCGCAGAGCTTGGCGCAACACAAAGTCCCTCCGGCGCATGGACATTCCCCAACCCTGCTGTGGTTTTAGAAAAGATTGACGATGTAGTGCCGCCGCAGCGCGGTGAATACTGGTTGGCGGCGGGCATTCGCTTCACCAGCTTTGACCTGATCCACAGTTCGGCATTGGTCAGCGTGGAATTTGGCAACGAGCTGCAGATTGCCCTGTTGGGCGATTCGTGGATGAGTATGCCGCCCCCCTCTGGCCCTGAAGGTAAGCCACCCAGCACCCGCTTTGCTTATGTGGAGATGGGCGTGGAAATTGAAATTCTACCTTCGCAGGGAATCATCTCGGCGGCGGCTGTTCTGACCAATAATTCGTTTGTCATAGACCCAAACTGCCACCTCACTGGGGGCTTTGCTTTTTATGTCTGGTTTGGCGATCATCCACACGCTGGTGAATTTGTGCTGGCGATTGGCGGCTACCACCCGCATTTCAAACCGCCGACGTATTACCCACAAGTGCCGCGCCTGGGCTTCAACTGGCCCATCACCACTGAATTAACCATTTCTGGTGATGCCTATTTTGCCTTGACACCCAGTTGTATTATGGCAGGAGGTGGACTGCAGATTGTCTTTAGTTCGGGCAACCTGCGGGCCTGGTTTATTGCACACATGGATGCGCTCATTTCATGGGCACCCTTCCATTACAACCTCGATATTGGTGTCAGCATTGGGATATCTTACCGGCTGAACCTGTTGTTCGTCACCGTAACGTTAAAATTTGAACTGGGTGCTTCACTCACACTCTGGGGGCCGGGCATGGGCGGAGTGGTGCGTATCAACTTGTACATTATTTCGTTTTCAATTGGTTTTGGCGCAGATGAATCGTCGCTGCCTCCCAGCATTCCGTGGACAGATCAAAGCAATGGACAAGGTTTTGCACAAACCCTGTTACCGCAGAGCACTCCTTACGGGTCTGCCCCCAAATTGATGACGCATGATGTATCCACTTCAACACCATCTGCCAGTGTACTGACCCTAACTGCGGTGAGCGGTCTAGTTTCTACCCTAACAGATAAAGATGGTAATTCAGTTTGGCTGGTGAGCCCTGCCAATTTTTCGTTCTCTGCCGTCAGCAGTATTCCGCTGACCGAAATGGATGTTACTCCTGTGGATGGTGAAACAGCACAGACAAAATGGCAGGCCAGCGCACTTTGCCCCAATGGGGGCCAATATTTTGTCTGCATTCGCCCAATGCGCGCAACACTGGGCAGTTCAGTGCTGACGCTTACACTGACAGATGATAAGGCAAAGAAGCCTTCCAATCTCGCCGCTGATTTTGACTTTCAACCGAACATTGTACGCACCCAGGCCGCCAAATGGGGCAAACCGCTCCCCTTGAAACCGGGTGGCAAATCTGCAAATGCGCCGGAGATGAACGAGACGCTTGAAGGCAGGCTGTTTGGCTTTCAACGCATCACTCCCAAAGTTCCAATACTTACGCCAAGCGGGGACATGGCGTTGTCAATTGATATTACACAGGCTTTTACCCCTGATGTAGTTGACGATGAGTCTCCATACTACACACCTGCTCACCTACCATTAAATACTACAACCCTGCCATCGGGCCAAGTCCCACAGGAAAACACCAATACTTGGGATGCGATCAAAGAAAGTTTGACCAATACTAAAATAACAATTTCTCGCACCAATATTTACAATGCGCTGATAGAACAATTTCAATATGACCCCCAGACCAACGGAGACTATACATACTTTGCAAAAGACCCTGGTCGCTGGCTCAATGGTCAACCGCTCGTTTTACCTGCCACCCACCCCGTCGGCAATGGAGTTGCGCAATGAACAACGGAAAGCCACTTCCCAATGACGTCACCGTTAATTTTTACGATCATTACATCCCATCGCTGAAAGATGGCGAATTCACGCTCCAGTTGTCGCAAGCGCTCACAGTCGATACTGCTCAAACAACAAAAGATCAGGGAAATACCGATATTCCAGCGCAGCCACAGCCACCTATCACGCAAAAATTTATTGTGCAGGGTGCCCGCTTTAGTTTGCCGCCGGGCGATGTCAGCCAGGTTTTCCCGGCGGCAGGCAGTTCTGGCAGTTACGATGAATACCTGCCGCAGATTGTCTTCAAGCGCAAGTCTTTGCCCTGGGAACGCGATTTCATTTTGAACCAGAGCACCATCCCTTGGGTAGCGCTGCTCGTCTTTAGCGAAAGCGAATTGCCTGCGCCGCAAAACGCGCCAGCGGGCAGCCAGCAAAACCCGAATCACGTCACATCCATTCTATTGAAAGACCTGCTCAACCCACCTGTCGGCACCCTTGGACCAAACATCACGCTAGAAGATGGTGAGAATCAGAGCAAAACCTACTGCAACGTCATTGACATTCCGATTGCTACGTTTAATCTGCTACTCCCCAGTATTGCTGACCTACCTTTTCTGGCACACACGCGCCAAGTGAATGTTCAGAACAAAGCCGCAGCCAACGGGCAAATACACGATGGCTGGTATAGCGCCGTGATTGCCAACCGTTTTGCCGTGCCGCCCGCTGCCGATGTAGCGCAAATAGGCAATATCGTCCATCTCGTTTCGCTTGAAGGGTTTCAAGACAAGCTTAATCAAAACGCAGCACCAACTGTTAGCGGATATGACACCGTACGTATGGTCTCGCTATTTAGCTGGACGTACACATCGCAGCCCGACCCGGCAGAGAATTTTAAAACTCTCATGCTGAACCTCATTCAAGATAAGCCAGACCTGCAACTTCACTTGCCATTGCCAAAATCAGCAGCTGCCAAAACCGCAGATGATGCGGCACAACAAGTGAAAGCCCGCCTGAAAGATGGATATGTGCCACTCTCTTATAAAATGTCGAGCGGCGACCAAAGCTTTGCTTGGTATCGTGGCCCGCTCTCCCCTGTACGGGTAACTCGCTTTCTGAAAGATGCCGGGCCAGGGCAACCCCAAAACCCCACCGTCCCATTGACAACCAGCGCAGCCATGATCTTTGAAGAGGCAACAGGTATTTTTGACCAGTCGTATGCGGTTGCCTTCCAAACAGGACGTTCACTTGCGCTGGCTAGTGCGCCGTTCGCACAAAATCTAATGAATTGGCGCATTCACGCCCACAGCATTGTTGATTTGCTCCACGAACGCATCACCAGCCCGGTTTATTCAGAAAAAATAAAACAAAATGGTGTAGTGAATGCATTGGGCAATGAGTTTGCAACGACAAGCAGCATCCTAGACCTGACGAAATTACTCGATACCAACTTTGTTGCACAGGCTTTTCACCAAGCTTCATCGTTGGTTTTTTATCAAAAAGTTTTTCAAAAGGTCGGTCAAAAAGATCGCGTACCACTAACCCCGATCGCAACAGCTCAGACATTGCCAAGTGCAACAACCCCGGCCCAACTGTTCACTTTAATGCAGCATCAGCGGGTGGTGGCACTTTTGCAACATCTTTCAGGGTTAGATAACCTAGGGACGACGGCGTCGGCCTTGGCAACGGGTGCAACATCTATCAAACTAAACACCCATGGAACAAAAGAAGTCATTCCCAAGGGAACCGGTATCGTCCTTTCCAGCCCCGACGAAAAAACCCTTATGCCAGTCGTTCTATCAAGTGATGTGCCTGCAAAATCGCTCAGTATCCCAATTGAGCCTTATGCTGGCACCCCCATGCCAGTCGGTAGTGTGCTCTACGTTCAAGACCCCAACCAAGATGCCAGTCAAATTGTGGCGTGGTTGGCTTCCACGGCTTTACTCCACAACGTTCCATTCAATAATCTTGTGGCGCATCCCAGTTTGCTGCCACAGGATAGCATCCGTTTTTTCTATCTTGACCAAAATTGGGTAGATGCCTTGTTAGATGGCGCATTGAGCATTGGTCTGCAAACCGGGCGTGATGTACTCCTTCATCAATTGATGCGCGAGAAACTTCACCAAAAAATTCAGGGGCGAATGGCGCAAATGCGTAATACCCTACTTGGCCTGCCTATCCACGCTGCCCCAGTTGCGCCCCAACCTAGTGGATTTTTACTGCGTTCGCAAGGAGTGGCAGGCTGGCCAGGGCTTGAGATCAAAGCATTTACCGGGACGCAAGATGCGCCACAACCCATGCCCCCCCTACGCCTGGAACTGCTTGCCAGCGACACGCTTTTTGCTCTTTACCCCGATGTGCCGACCCAAATCACTTTTACCGAACCCAGCGAAGGGTTGGTTTTTGGCTCCGAAGATGCAGGGATTGAGATGCGCTATATTCCCGGTGTCCGACAGTTTTCCCCACAAAATATTGGCAAAGTGATTAAAAACGATAAAGGCGAAACAATCTATCTGCCTGCAGATGCCATGAAAACTGCCCGACGTGCTGGTGCAAATGCGCCTTTTAATTTTGCGGGCATCAACGGGCTTGTGAAACTTGTTGAAGCAACCATTCAAAACAACGTACCTGAGCAACCTACACTAACGCTCACCCCAGCATCCTTTGCCGTCCAAATGGTACGCGTGCCCGAACAAATGAAATTTACCCCTTTGGCCTGAGGAAAATGACGGATGACTCTCCCCCCAAATGACAAAGAAAGTCTGCTCGTACCCATGGCAATGGATGCGTGGGTTGTAAATAAGTCCACCCTCAACAATGAAGTG
This sequence comes from Undibacterium sp. Ji83W, assembly GCF_049340385.1. Classification (NCBI taxonomy): domain Bacteria; kingdom Pseudomonadati; phylum Pseudomonadota; class Betaproteobacteria; order Burkholderiales; family Oxalobacteraceae; genus Undibacterium; species Undibacterium sp. Ji83W. The sequence continues at coordinate 299,546 of NZ_JBMPOZ010000002.1, forward strand.
TTGGCATGGTATTACGCTGATTACGACAAGCTGAACTCCTTTGAAAGCCCCATCCCACAGCCGTTTGATACACAGTCTCACAGCGCCCCGCAACACGGAGTTCATCTCCACTGGGCTTTGCCAGATGCGCTTACACATTCCATTCAACAGGCCAATGGATCATTTAACTTCCCATTCGTACCCAACCGCTGGCTGGTAGTGCGGTTTAACACCGCAAATAATCAATGGGGCATGAAGGCTTGGGTTGTCCAAAGTGATTACCAGCAGAATGACAAAAATGCCGGCTCTAGCGCTTTTCTCAATCCGTCTCAGGCCTCGGGTATTTCTGATGATGGCCAAAAAATTACGGTCAACAGCGCCAAAATCGGCACAAATTTTACGGTTGAAACCTGGCAAACACAGGGCGACCCGGCTGGGACACTCTTCTTGCAGGCAGTTGGGCCGGGTAATGTGTCGTTTTCTGCCTACAAACCGTTTTCTGAAAACGTCTTTTCTTTTGTAGATAACGATCTGCCTCATGAAGAGCAAGGCGGTTCATACCACTATAGCTATACAGTGGTAGGTTGGTACTCCAACCCGGCAGGCGACCCGTTAAATGGGGTAACCACCTTTCCCCCGTCCATTTGGAAATCACAAGCCGATTGGCAAAAGCAGACCCCCTCCCAACGTTTCACCGCCATTTTGGCGGCCCTGCACTGGGGATTACCATCCACAACCGACGCGCCTGCCACACCGCCTTCGACATCCTTGTATCACAGCTTTGTGGCAGATATAAAATGGCCGGATGGTGGCCAAAGCCTGGGCAACAATGGCCTGAAAAATGTTGAAGTGGCAGTGGGTAATACCGGTGTCGATGCGCTTTCAGCGTTGATTCAGAACTATGCCACCGTTGAGAGTCAATCTGACCCGACAAATAAAACCGCTTGGTTAAGTGCAGGCAATACGCTTTCCAGCCTAATTCAGGCTGCCGCGTTGGAATTGCTTGCTGATTATGACAAACCCGGCGGTACAGCATTGGTGCAGCAACAAGTCGAAAAATCATGGTTCGGGTCTGCCCCAGGTGGCACGGTCTGGCAGGTAGTTGCAAGCACAGACAGCACCAAAGCATTTGACGTTACAGATAACACGCTTACCCCAGAGCAAGCTGCCAAACTGCTGGAACAACTCAACGCACTCAATCTGCAGCAAAAAGAATTTGATCTCAAACAATATACAATCGAAAGTCAGCAGGGTGAGTTATATCGATTGTGGCTCAAACTCAGCCAAGCATCTAACTTTGGATGGGGTGAAGAACCCACTACCACCCCTTCTTTTGATGTATTGCATCCACTACTAAAAGAAAAGCTGTACCCTAATCTGCTTGCCGCGGTATGGAATATGTGCTGCACCCAGGCAAATGCTCAAGCCGCCCTGCCCGACCCCACTGACCCCGTCAAAGCCAACACTTGGGCCAATCAACAATGGACTTTTCCGGGCAGCGTAACGCTTGCCGAGTTGGGACTTCAATTAAAAGCCACATTGGCAAAGCGTTACTGGCACACTACCGACCCGGTGGTGCTGATCTGTGGCGCAGGGCGTGCATACAAACACGGTGAAGACGGTCGTTTTAATATTGATGGAACACTCACTTGTCGGTTACCGGGGCAAACCATCAGCGGGTTGAACGTCATAGGACAGCCTATCATCACAGCGTCGGCGCTCACAGGGGTCAACTTCAACCAGCTTTCTAAATTTACCGCCATCCCATCCATCCCGGCGCTGCTGGTAGAAGCCTTCTTTAGCGACCCGCTCAATGCCACCATCATGGCAAATGCAGTTATCGGAACAAACAACAAGGCACTGGCTGACTCTATCACTGCGTTATTGGGGGCTGATACCAGCAAAGGGACTTGGCAAGGCATTGCGCCCAGCCCTTTATCGTATGCCCTTTGGCATCAAGCTTGGTCGCCATTGTTTTTGGAATGGATGGTTCATTATTATCCAACGGCTGACCAAACCGGAGATTTCAGCTTGCCCGCGTGGACGTTTGACGGCAGCAACTATCACTGGACAGGTACAGATGTTGACGCCAGCCGTCTTCTTTCGTTTAAAGGCCGCAGCATTCTGACGCCTTTTGCACAAAACGTGTTGTCCGATAAGCTCGCGAAATACCTGAAAGCTTCGCCCTCGGTCGATACTACCCAAATGGAACAACTCTTAAAACAGGTTATGGATTGGGACATCATCGGACAAACCCTGAGCGGTTTAACTGACCAATTAATTACCCTGCTTTCACAAGAAACCTTTCCCCCGCCAACCTCGCAATCATCGGTTCCGTTACCTTACAAACACGGTAGCCCCACCCCACCCGTTGGTGATATCGTTCAGGAGCAATATCACTGGATGCCGACATTGACTACCAGTGCCGCGTACAGTACCTTCTTCCCAGTACGTGGTGGACTTGTGACGTTCCCTGCACAATCTCAAAATGGAAACGGCGGAACAACTCCCGGAAACTTGCAAATTGTGGATGCTTTTGGTCAAACCTACGATCTTACCGCGCCCAATACGCCACATGGGTTCCAGCCATTCATTAGCCCATCATTGATGCCTCCTGCGGGTGTCACCATACCAGATACCATCAATGTGCCCTTTGTGCTTGGGCCGCGCATCGTCCAAAGTGCTCAGCTCGAAATGACCTGGCTGCTGAACGGCGATGGCGATTTGACGATTAACAACCCCATTTGCGGCTGGCTGCTGCCCAACCACCTTGATAACAGCCTCGCCATTTACGACAGCACCGGGATGCTACAGGGAGAACTGGCGGCAGACCACTGGCGGCCGCGTCCCGGCCCCGATAACGGCCAACCCACCCCGGCCACCCCAAAAGAAATTGCCAATTTGACCCTGCGGAATGTGACAACTGCCTTGGCTGCACAACCCGCCAACACCCTGAACGATTTTATGCAAGTGGTAGATGAAACGCTCTGGCTGGTAAGCCCACTTAGCGGACGCGCAGATGCCTTTCTCCCTACATTAATGGGACGACCACTGGCCGTAGCCCAAATGCAGTTGAACCTGCAACTGCGTGGCGACCCGGCCACCAACCAGATGTGGAATTCTATGCTAACGCCAGATTCCACCATTGAGCATTTTACCGGAGTACAAGATACGGGTCACATTACTGGCCTGCGCTTCCCCGTGCGGCTTGGCAGCCTTGAACTGCGTAACGATGGCCTGTTGGGTTACTTTTTAACCGGGCCAGGCGGCTATTCCACCTTTTACACGGTTCACAATGCACCCAACCCAAATGCTTTTCTCAAGCCGATCTTGAAAACTGACGACGGCAACCCAGTGTTTCAAGGTGATTTGACGATCTCTGTAAATACACCTGTTACCGTCACTCTGCTACTCGACCCACGTGGTTGTGCTTACGCTTACACCGGCATTTTGCCGGTCAACAACCTGTCGCTAGATGCCGCGCTGGTGCAAGATTTTATCCGCAAGCTGTTGGTTAATTTCCAGACCGGACCAATTTTGGCAGACCCCGGCAGCTTGCGTACGCCAAAGCCCGCTGAAAAACAAGGTGATTGGGCCTGGTTGCAAAACGTGAACCAACAATGGGAGCAAGATTCCATCATCAATGTAAATGACGCTGCGCTTTTCCCCGCCCATCCGCCAATTTTGCGCGAAGGATGGTTACAGCTTTCGAACCTGAGCAGGAAAAAATAAATTTTGGGAGATGTATCTATGAGCGAAACCCTGCTTGACTATGTTTTAGCCTCCACGCCAAATCCACTGCAAGCCAGCAGTATCGCTGTGCTGACATTCCTCGCCACCAACAACAGACCGACTGCGGTCACGCTTAAGGGGATTTCCATCAAAATCCCGATTGGGCCAGCCGCTTCCGAGCTTGCAACTGGTTCAGAGCAAATAACACAAGCGGCCCCAAACACTCAATGGAAGCATAATGAGCCGAAGCTTGAAACAGGATTTGTGTCCTTTGTCTTTGTGCCGGTTGCGCAAAAACCGTTTACGCTTCAACCCAAAGACGAACTCACCTTTGTCCTTGCCAACATCCCGGTCAATAACAAGCCTGGAAGTGCCGAAATTACTGTAACCGAGGGCAGCAACGAATCGAACCCAACAACAATCTTAGGAATTTCAAAATTTCCGCCTGGTTGGGGAACCGTGAGCTTTTCAGCAATCCCAGCCAACATTAATGCAGGTGGGAATGTTACCCTAAGCTGGAATGGCCCTGCTGGTGCAACCTACAGTATTCAGTATATTGATGAGCATGAAAAAATCGTCAGCATTCCTGTCGATGGACAGCCACCGCTTGGAAATCAGGGTTCCTATCCGGGGCCGGGCCAACCTGATCTCTCGCTTGCACATACGACTGCATTTACCTTGTCTGTAGCGTATACTGACCCGAATACAAAAAGTACATACCATACTCAACAGCAACAAATTGTAGCCGTGGCCTCCGCCGCGCCTGAAATCACCAGCTTCACCGCTGAAATGGACTATAGCTCAGGTGAACCCATCTTGCTGTTGGATTGGGAAGCAACAAACGCCAATTACGTTGAGGGGTCATGGACATCAGAACTATTGGCTGCCAACCCGGAAGTAAAAACCCCCATCCACCCGCCGTTTGCAGCAGCCTATACTATTACAGCTCTCTCAGGTGGAGTAAGAAGTCAACCCAAAGGCATTCAGCTTGACTGGCCTGAAATCAAAAGTTTTACAGTTGAACTTAAGGATGATGATACAGGGAAGCCTGTGTTGCAGTTAAACTGGCAAACAGACACAGAGAAAACCGAATATGTTGAAGGGTCGTGGACATCGCCTAATGCTCACTTGGATGCCAACCCGACCAAGCCGATACCCATACTACCGCCTTTTACAGCAACATCCTACACGATCACGGCAGTTGGCAAATATGGGCTAAGGATTGAAAAAACAATCGACATCAAGTTTTTTTGGAAAAAATTAGCTGATATTCAAGTCGGCGAGAATCCTGGAGCATTAGCTTGTTCATTGGATGGCGCTTATGTTTTTGTGTCAGACCGTGATGATGAGAAAAATACTTTATCGGTGATTGAAATCAAGACTCTTAAAAAGAAGAAGACTGTAACAATCGAAGGGGGAGCGTATTCTGAATACCTTTCTATGGCGCTCACACAAGATTATATCTTTCTGATAAATAATGGTTTCGATAACATGATGGTGATTAATATAAAGACAGATGAAAGCAGGTCTTTGGAGTTAGCAAGCAGCGCAAAATTTGGTAAAGGCATTGCGATCTCTCCCACAGGTTCCTATGGTATTGCAGCATGCCAGACAATTTTTGGTGTCGATAATTGGCACGATAACCTACAGGTGTTCGATGCCCAAAAGCCTGAATTCACCCACAGGATATCTTTACAATCCTATACTAACGGATTGTTTTCTCTTGGCATCTCACTAGGTAATTCTTTTGGATTGGTTGCAAATCATAATGGGACTGCCACAGTGGTTGATTGCGAAAAATGGAATGTGATCTCCACAAAAAACATGGGGGCTGTACTTTCATCAAGTGCCATCTCGCCAGATTCTTCTTATGCGCTTGTTGCAGACTGGAAGCGAAATAATGTTTCTATGATTAATATTCGGAGTTTGCAAGTGGATCATACGATAGATGTGGGCCAGAATCCTTGTGCGATTGTCATCTCGCCAAATAATTTTGATGCATTTGTTGTAAATGAAAGTGATAAGACCGTCTCAGTGATTGATATTAAGACTCGCACAATAACCCAAACAATACCAGTGGGCCTCAACCCCCAATCAATTGCCATTTCACCAAATGGATGTTTTGTCTTTGTGGCAAACTATGATGACAGCACCGTCTCGGTATTGCGAATGCAGGTTGACTAATAATTTTCTAATTCCGAAGTTCGGTCTGAGTTTTTGCGTAAATTTAAGGAAAGATATCCATGAGTGCCGCCCTGATTGAATATGTTCTAGCCCCCACGCCAAATCTGCTGCAAGCCAACAGTACAGCCGAGCTGACACTGCTTGCCATCTCTTTGGCTGTTTGATCCTCCTCAAGAAAATAGCGGCGGCATTGGGACAAAGCATTCATCATTGTACTTGCTGCACCAAACGCCCCAATACCAATAGACCGTGGCATGTAGGATGCTCCAATATGTGAGAGCAAATCGAAGGCAGGTGAGAACCGATATTGATTGTTCTCAACTCTGAGAAAACCATGGTTGCATAGATGATCGTGTCCACTTATTAAGTGGACACTTGTACATGATAGATGACGGAATCAATACGCCAAGACGGCGTCGGCGGCAGAGTACCGAATTCAAGGCTCAAGTAATTCAGGCCTGCAAACAACCAAGTGTTTCAATTGCTGTCACAGCTTTGCGTTACCAGTTGAACGCCAATCTGGTCCGGATTTGGATCAGAGCTCATGATCAATTGGCGATAAAGTCAACGCAAACCGCACCGGTGACCCCAGTTCCCGAATTCATTCCAATTCAGTTGCCCGCGCCGACGATGGTCTCCACTACACCAGACATCGTGATTGAGATTAGACCAGGGGCTGCCAACGTGACTGTGCGCTGGCCGCACGCTGCCGCTGCTGAATGTGCCAATTGGTTGCAGAATTGGTTACGATGATGATTCGCATTGATGCGATATGACTGGCAGACGATTGTGCATTGCTCGGAACATCGTCCGGTGCTAAACGTAACATTGATACAATGATGAAGCATTTCATCGATTACTTAGATGTGTTCAACTGACTAACTACATCATATGAGGTACGCATATAATGTCTTGCCTGATGGTGAATTTATCGCAGAGGTAAAAAAACGTGGGCTAGACTTGCGTATTCGACGACGCAATGCCATCGACGAGCATTTGATCTGCCCAGATCACTAATAAATTCAACTACCCCTCAAAAATAATTAAGACCAGCACATTCACTAAAGTATTTTTGTTTAATTTTTTCACTACAATTATGAGTTGCGTTGCCATTATTGGCCACCTGCATTCAGAAATTTGGAAACTAGTTTTTTCCCCACTTAAATTTGCCACAAAAAATATTGTAAGGGATTCAATTGCAAGAAATTTATATTAGTACTGATGTCGAATCAGATGGCCCAATTCCCGGCCCATACTCCATGCTTACTTTTGGCTCAGCCGCCTATACTGCAGATAAGAACTTGATTGGCACTTTCACCGCCAATTTGGAAACATTACCTTATGCCTCCGCAGATCCTACCACTGCAGCATGGTGGCTTACTCAACCAGAAGCCTGGGCGGCGTGCCGGTCAAACCTGGAAACGCCAGAAGTTGCAATGATCCGGTATGTGACCTGGATCAAATCATTGCCTGGTAAACCGATTTTCGTCGCCTTCCCTGCGGGCTTCGATTTCATGTTCGTCTATTGGTATTTGATTCGGTATGCTGGGGAGAGCCCATTCAGCCTTTCTGCTTTGGACATGAAGTCCTTTGCTATGGCACTCATGAAGTCAGATTTTAAGAAAAGCGCAAAAAAATATATGCCTAAAGCCTGGTTTGATGAATTTCCTCATACCCATATCGCGCTTGACGATGCAATTGAGCAAGGGGCATTGTTTTGCAATATGCTGAAAGAAAATAGTAAATAAGGCGCTAGGATTTATTCAGTGCAGCCTCAGAAAAGAACAAAACCCCAATGATGGGGCTTTGTTTATACACGAGTATCCCCAGCTTCAATACTATCAAGCCAGACAAACAATGATTCACGGATAGCTTCTGCTTCAAACTGTGCGGCACTATCAAGTACTGTGTTCAACCACGGTGTTCCTACCCATTCCATACAAAGCCACACCTGTTGTCCAATATATAAAAACCCTTCTGGAGAGACATTAGCTTTAGGGGTATATCCAACGAATCCCCAATTCAGCAACTGAAGAGCTTAGTGTTGATCAGGCTGGATATTTTGTCCCAGGCATGTCGGGCGTATTACTCAGTTATGTACCAGAAGGCAGAGGCTCAGTAGGTGAAACTGGAATACCAGACGGGTCGAAACCACTGTCTATTATCCATTTTCGAATCGCACTCGCCTTAGCTACAGGCAACTTCGCTCCAAGTTCGGCGATAACGCGGTTGCCGGCCTCCCGGTCGTTAGCCAATATCGCTGCCGCAATTCGATCGACAAAGGATGGGCCGATGAATGCTGAGTGGGTGCCATCGCGTAAAACCTTCAGGCTGCTCCTGAGTTCAAACCATGGAAATGCGTACGAGACGATAGCTTCGGACAACTGTAGTGCAACCATGTCCAGCGAAGTACCGCTCTTAATATTGATTTCGCGATGCTTTGCCAAGTCGGTCGCTACTATTTCGTTTTCAGAAAAGAATCCGCGGAATAGTTTTCTCGGTAAAACCCCTTCGAGGCGCTCTCGATACTGACCACTAGCCTCGTGCGGTTTTTCGGCGCAGTCGGCGATCCATTCATAGCTTTGAATTTTTGATACTTCGCGACAGACGCAAGGGAACTGCACTGACAGGTTAACAAAGAATGCGCCATAGGCCCCTTCGTTCCACTTGTTTCCTTGCAAGTTTATGATGAGCCAACTCATGTCGGGATCGTCACCAATGGCGGCAACCAAGTCTCGCCCTTTCCTAGCGTAGCCTTGAGGCGCCAATGATAGCCCCAATAACTTTGCGACGTAGTCGATCTTCTTGCCGATTTTATCATCGTCTTGCGGTGGAGATAGGACGCGGGCCATAGGAGCTGAAATGCAAAGATAATGACGTTTTATAGCATATTGATGGGTTGGAGTGGCCGCTTTTTGCGGTGTAGATCAGGCTGGATATTTTGCCCCTGCGTGGCCGCCAGTACTCATCAGAGAAAATTTCCGCGTGAGGAAATGCTTCCCGTAATGAACGTCAGTTTCTCGTGTTAGCAGGGTTCGTACTTCTGACCTCCCAAATATGTCGCGGCATCTTAGGGATTCTTGCGCCATCTGGTTGGATGGGTTAGGAGTTTTTAACATTGCAATCCAGATTCTTTGCTTCGTCTAAAAGACAGTATTGCGAAAAATAAAGATGCTGCGCCAAAAAGTAATAAAAACCAATCCGGCTGGCCCGTTTTAATGGTTTGAAAAATACCAAAACCACCAAATAATGCAGAAAATAGAAACCACATAATAACGCCGGTCGCCAATTTTTTAGGCGATCCTATACCGTACATTTTTTTACCACGTTGGTTCATTTCATGAACATCGGCTGCCTCTTTTTCACATGTATCTGAGCAAGTGATGAACACCCCTGCGTCTTTAGCACAGCTACGACATACGGCTTTTCCACACGTCTTGCAAACTCCAATAGCCTGCGAACCTGCATGAGTGAAACATTCCATGAACTTAACTCCTAACGCAAAAGTGATGTGCGCCGCTAGTTGCAGCAAGCACGAAAAACGAACAATATCACGGCGTCCTGATCGACCGCCATGTTATACGGAATGGTCATTTGGAGGACTTGCTGGCAATAATTGATCGGTTGTTTCGAAGCACCTGCCAGCAGGCCAGCGAATATCTAGTTCCCCATCGGTGAGTGAAAATGGTGGATCAACAATTTCGCCAATGCCTATCCCCCGCCCCCAGGAGTCAAAGTCGTTTGCAACCCATGTTTCAGGGTTTTTCTGAACATAATTGCCAATTCGAAAGGGGTTTTCGTTGGGGGGCATAGTGGCAACTTATAACATCGAGCTGATCGGGACTGCGCACAACGCACAGAAACCGAAGAACAAGTGACTACAAAAAAAACATGCTATTTAGATGCCAATACGCGCAGTGTCCGAGCCGAGCGTCATGTTAAGGATTGATCTTCTCATATTGGATAATCTTTTCGCTGTTATTTTTTCAAGAGGATCGCAAAACCGACTCCTGCAATCAATGCAGCAACTATCATATGAATTTTATGAATTGTCCGTAATGGTAACGAAGCTGTGACTTGATATACCCTTTTAGAATCCAGGGAGATTAAATATCGATTAAGTGGCATGACGGGAAGATAGAAAAAAGTGAAATAATAGGTCGCAATATATGAGGTCTTTTCCATATCAACGAAAGATTTTCCATAGAGGCGAAATCCTATTCCATTAAATGTAATTAATGGCGGAGCTGTCATTACTATCATCATCCCCTTGCTCCAATCTCCATGAAGAAGCGGAAGCTTGTCAGCGGCACTGCTTGCAGATAACGATAAATTAGATTTTGGAGGAGCATCGATATCTTTAGAGTCGGTCATAAAGTTTCTTTAAATGGAAGTCAATCTACACATCACCAAATGGCAAACTAAATATACATTTTAACGTCTGAATTCACTGGCAGCCAAATAGCATATGAGGCACGAGCGACGCTTTTTGGATTTACAGTGGAATGAAAAATTAGATGGTTACAACTCTTGAGCATGCCCATCTCAGTCGCCCCAAGTGATATCTTCGTAGTAGAATTTGATGCTTGATAGTGTCATTTCCATCAAAGGTTCACTTGTATTGTGTTCGTGCGCAAAAAATAAGAACTCCCGAGAGGCAGACTCAAACTGCAGAATAGCGCAGCCTAAATCGATAAAATAGAGTGATCCGCCCTGAGCCTGCCCATAGTCAGCACTTTGGTCAGCAAAATATAGATCTGAGCACACTACCATTTAGGAAACTTTTACTAATAAGGTGTGGATTATACTAAGGCGCTATCAAAGTGCCATTTAAAAAATCAGATAATGATTTATTTTGGATAGTGCCAACGGAATATTCAGTATTAAATCCCGTTAAAAAAATAGGCGTATAAATTCCATCATAGCGAGGCCGAGGCTATCAAGAAAATTGATCATGAACTGGAGTATGTCGCCCATTTGCGCCTCATAGCGGAGGGAAACAGAGTGGGCATCTGTCAACACATCCGGATTGATGACATAGGGCTGTTTCAGCCCCACAGAATAAAAAAGCTGTATGACCTGGCCGACATTTGCCATGTGGAATTCAAACTTTAAAGGCGGGGTAACTGTTTGGATGCGATCCAGCGCCCAAGAATGTTGCCCGTAGCCGAATGAAACCGATAAGTTGGTTTCTGAGAGTTATGTTCGGTATTTTTTTACTTAACTCGCTTCGACAGTGTTTGTTGGATCAATGTTTGTATCTGCCGATCATTCAACTCGCTCAACTCTTTATAGGCAGCATCGGTTAATGCTTTGCTCCCTGTACCTTCGCCTCGTAGTTGATAAGAGCCTCCTTGTTTGTAGAAGTAGAATATAAACGGCATTGCAGGGCTTCCGGAATCTGTCATTACGACAAGCGACTTATGATCAGTGCAGCTATATAGCAGCCAGGATGTGCCACCAAAAGTTTTCTTTAATGGGCCTACAGAACAATCAAGTTGAGCATCCGCAGCATGAACAAACTGTGGAATCGCACCCCACAGAATAACTGCCAAGGCGAAAATCTTGATAGGCACCAGCATCACTTGCCTAAATTGAAAAACGAATCCTTCAACATAAGCAAAAAAAACGTAGGCAAGAGGACGGCGCATACCTTTAGGAGGATAGATTCCAGATATTTGCTCCAATGATTTAATCTCATTAAGCAAATTTATGGGAACGATCGTCAACTCAATTACCGATTTGGAGCGATCCATTATTTTCTCTCTACGAATTTTAAAAATGCCCTAATTGAATATTAGACCTGGTTGCAAATTATTTGCAATTTTTTTCAGTTGCAGTACATGAAAAATCTAACTCTTAGTATCCGGCGAGCCAAAAGTACCGCCGACCTTAATTCATATCCGGTGTCTCGGGCAACACTGCCCTGCCCTATCTGCGCTCTGAAGTCGTTAGTCTAAGCGGAGCGACAAACAAGTTCACCTATAACGCATTACCGGCACCCTAATCATTGCCGCAACAACCCTTTGCCTGCTCATTGCGTCGGCACCTTCCAGTATCGGTCTATCCATTGCTGATGCGTCGGCATCGCGGCAGCAGCATGCAAGAGCGTCATGCGCATTCCCTTGACGTATTCGACCAGCTTGTCCTCGGGCATGTCATCGACGATTGGGTGGTAGCCTTGCGGCGTGATACGCTGGCCGAGCATGACCTGGACCCAGCTTGGTAGCGCGAAGAAATCTTCGCCGTTGCGGAAATAGCGTCCATCGTAGCGGAATAGTTCTATAGCCTCGCGCAAGCTGTCTGGTATCGCCATGGTGCGGCAGTGCTTCCAGAATGGGGTGTCTTCGCGTTCTGTCGCGTGGTAGTGCAGTATCAAGAAATCGCGGATACGTTCGTATTCGATCACGGATTCACGGTTGTAGCGTTCGGCCAGCAGCGGATTGAAATCACACTTGGGGAACAAGCTCAGTAAGCGAGTGATGCCGGACTGTGCCAGGTAAATACTGGTTGACTCCAGTGGTTCGAGGAAGCCACTGGCCAATCCCAATGCCACCACATTTTTGTTCCAGAACTTCTTGCGCATGCCCGTAGTGAAACGCAGCTGGCGCGGATCGGCTAGCGCCTTGCCATCCAGGTTGGCCAGCAGGGTTGCGGCAGCTTCGTCATCGCTGATATGCTCACTTGAATACACATAGCCATTACCAACCCGGTGCTGCAATGGTATGCGCCACTGCCAGCCTGCAGCACGTGCTGTGGCACGCGTGTAAGGGGTAATCGGATCGACACTTTCGCTGGGCACTGCCAGTGCACGGTCGCACGGTAACCAATGTGTCCAGTCAGCGTAGCCGGTCTTTAGTGTTTGCTCTATCAGCAGCGCGCGGAAACCTGAGCAATCGATAAACAATTCGCCGCCGACGACTGCACCGTTTTCCATCGTCACCGACTCGATAAAGCCATCGTTGTCGCGCTGCTTCACGCCGACGATTTTACCTTCGATGCGCTGTACGCCACGGTTTTCTGCCAGTTCACGCAAATAGCGTGCATACAGAGTAGCGTCGAAATGATAAGCATAGGCTATGTCGGCCAGCGGCGAATTGGGTGGCGCATTATGGTCTCCGGCGGCGAACTTGCCACGTGGTGCCATCACTGTCTGTGGGGAGTAGTCGCCGATCGGCGCAGCGCGGCCAGACAGAAACAGCTTGAGCCAGAACTGATGAAATGGCAGCGGTCCCAGTGAACGACCGATTGCGCCAAAGCCGTGGATATAGCTGTCGCCGATGCGGCCCCAGTCATTGAATTGAATGCCGAGCTTGATGGTGCCCTGTGTACGCTTGACGAACTCGGCTTCGTCTATGCCCAGCAATTGTCCGTTGAATAGTCTGATGTGCGGAACGCTGGCCTCACCTACACCGACGATGCCTATCTCTTCGGACTCAATCAGGCGTATCGTGGCCCCCTTCCCCAGATAGGTAGCAAGAGCTGCAGCAGCCATCCAGCCCGCGCTGCCGCCACCGACGATAGTGATATTGCTGATACGGTTGTTCGTAGTCATCGCGTCTCCAAAAAAAACGGCAGTGGCCACTTGGTCGACCACTGCCTTAAAGACTCCCTGGCCTTGCAGCGCGGGGAGTTTGCGGGTTGAAACTTATAGATGAGAGCTTGTAAACTAGAACTTATAATTCAAGCCTACGTAGATAACACGGCCGGCATAGCTGTTTGAGTAGAAACGGTCCTTGGTATCGTTGCCGAGGTGAGAACTCGACTCTGACTGGGTCAGGTTCAACACCGAGGCGGTCAGGCTAAGCTGCGCGTTAAAGTTATATGCAGCGTTCAGGTCCAGCTGGGTGTATGGATCCTGATAGACATTCAAGCCATTGACCAGGCCGCCCACTACTTCGCCGCGGCGGTTGTACGAAGCACGTACCAGGTATTGATCGGTGCTATAGAACACGGTAAGGTTGGTCTGGTTCCTGGCGCTGCCAACCAGTGGTGACTTGCCAATTTCCTTGCCGTCGGCGAGCGTGATCGCAGCCTGGTTGGTATTGTTGTAGGTGTAGTTGAACTGAAAACCAAGGCCAGAACTGAGTGTATGCTGCGCATACAATTCAATACCTTGGGAGACAGCATCACGACCACCAGCGCTGGTTGAGTAGTTTTGTACAGTCACCGTGTTGCCACCGACAACCATGGGCATGCTCAGCACGACCGGCACGGCGAAGTTACTGACGTTCTTGCGGAACACGCCCGCACCCAGCACTGAGCCGCGATGGAAATACCATTCCAGACCCAGGTCGAACTGGGTAGCCTTGTACGGTTCCAACGCTTTATTACTGCCTTGCCCGAACCAGCCCTGCTGGTCAGCACCGCCGATCAGGCGGCGGTCATTGACATATTCCTGACTGTAGTAATTCAAGCTGCCGGGAGAAGCGATGTCACCATAGCCTGGCCGTGCCACTACCTTGGAAGCGGCTGCGCGCAACACCAGCTTGTCACTCAGATCATAGGCCAGATTAAAGCTTGGCAGTACGTCGGTGTAGTTGCGATCAAGCGAGCTGACCACGAACGAGGATTTGCGTCCCGTGCTTTCTGGTAGCGTGGTGTAGCCGCTCACGCAACCAGAACCAGCCGGCGCACCAGCGGCAGGCAAGCCGCCCGCAAGGCATGGTGCAGGCGTGCCGTTGGCACCATTGAAGAAATAATCGTTGTAGTAATCTACCTGGTCCGTCGAATCGGCATGCTGCTTGGTTTGCACCAGTCGCAGACCGACATTCCCACGCAGGCGCTCAGTCTTGATGTTAGCCTGCAGATAAGCTGCTGTAATCTTCTCGCTGACGTTATAGACGAAGTTGTCTTCGTTACGCGTCCGCATCTGACCGTAAGTCTGATTCAGGTAAGCGATATAGGCAGGGAAATTGATTGCCGGGAATGCACTCGCGTTGAAGCCGCCTGCAATATTATCCAGCGAAGTCGGGTACAGGAAACCGGGCTGGAACCTGGAGGCGCTGGAGTCGCAGCCTGCCTGGTAGCGGTTGTCGTAGTTACTGCCATCGGTACCCTTGCAGGCCCAGTAATTGTTGCCAGTGCTGCGGTGGGTGCCACCGTCACGGTACTTGACACCGAACTGCAGGGAATCCAGCCAGTTGCCGTCGGTATGCCAGGTAAAGTCGGCCTGGGCATACTTTTGCTCGGTACTGTTTTTTGTCCATGACGACGAGGTTGAACCCAAGTCGATTTCGCCTATGCCTTTTTGCAGGTTCGACATGAGTTGCGGCGAGAATATCATCGTTGGCGTACCGACGGTACTCCAGGAACTGGCGTAATTACCCAGTGTCCAGCTGTTGTCAGCGTTTTGCATACGCGGTTTGATCGGCATGGTGAATTGCATCTCAGGGCCACCGCTGGCCCAGGTACGACCGCCCTTGAAGGTAGCGTCGATTGATGTGCCGCGCCATTCGGCTTCGAAGTCGGCAGTCTGCGACAAGGAGCGTTCGCGGTTGTAGCTGCCCGTGATCTGCGGCGTTGGTATGGTGCAGTCGTCCGGACCGAAGCCGCCGGTGTTTTTGATGCCACCTGCAGCCGCTGCATCGCCGCTGCAATAATAGGTCTTGCCGGGACGAGCGCTGTATTGCGCGCCAGTGACGATGGTGCCACTACGGTCAAAAGTCAGGCCATCAAGCATGCGGCCTCCGGGCCAGTTGCCATCACCGTCATAGCGAGCGAGGTTCCATTCTGGAATCTTTAAGGTATTGGTCTGTGAGTTTTGCGACAGATCAAAACGGAAGTAGTTGGCGGTCAGATTCAGGTTGCGCACTGGTTTGAATTGCAGCGTCAATTGCCCGCCTTTGCGTTCACGGTCCTCACTCTTGACATCAAGATTGACCGAGGTAGGCATCATGGAATTGGTATAGTACTTGCCACTCTGGTCGTAGAAACCAGACTGCCCCCACCATTTAGAGTTCAGGCCCGACGGCGCACCATTGACATCGACTGCGGGGTGGGTTTTGTAGTTGTCTGCATACCATTGCCAGTTTTCTGTACTGGCACCCATGGTGCGCGTGGTGCGCTTTTGCTGGGTATAACCAACCAGTACGCCCAGACGATTATCTTCATCATGCCAGGCATACTGGCCGGAGAACTGTCCATCGACTTTCTTGCTGGTATCGGCCCAGGTCCCTTCGGCTGAGACAAAGCCACTATTGGACTTGACCTCCAGCGGACGGCGCGTGCGCAGGATCACCGTGCCACCTATGCCGCCTTCGTCGAGGCGGGCTTCCGGTGTCTTGTACAACTCGGCACTTGAGAGCATGTTCGACGGCATCAGCATGTAGTTGAATGAGCGCGTAGGGTCACCATTGGATTCTGCCGTGGCGATGTAGTTGCCATTCAATTGGGTCAGTGTCAATTCAGAAGACAAGCCGCGAACGCTGACATTTTTACCCTCGCCACCGCTGCGGTTAACGATCACGCCAGGCACGCGCTGCAATGCGTCAGCCACGTTTTTATCAGGGAACTTGCCTACATCTTCAGCGGTGACTACTTCAACAATGGCGTTGGCAGAACGCTTTTGATCAAGACTTTTCTCGATAGCATAACGATAGCCGGTCACGACTACCGAAGCCGGCTGTTTCGCGTCAGCCAGAGTCTCGGCCGACTTCTCTGCCGTTTTTTCAGTTGGTGCAGTTTGCGCATGAGCAGTGGAAAGGGCCAGCAGAGCGGCCCCCACTGCCATTGCAATGGGTGTTGCTCGGTAACGGCGCTGCTGTGAAGCGAGATGTGTTCTGAAGCTCATGTATGTCTCCTGGTTGTGCCCGATCACGGGCTTTTTATATGGCGCTGGCAGGGTTCTCTTCATTCGTGGAGCAGGCGGTTACCTTCCGCATCTGCTCGCTTCCCCAGTGTGCGTACAGCGCAAACTGGTGAGAGTCCCGACGATTTACTAAACGACACAAAACTATCTGCGTGTCGTTGGGCATCGCATTACACCCAGAGATGTTTATACAAAAGAAAACTCAGCACTCAAACAAAATTTCAAAATTAGGATGAAGTTTAGTTTGATTAGTAAACGCTGGTCGGGAGATAGGTGTGGCGATTCTGCTACATTTACCAACTGCAGAAAGACCGATTCCTGTCGATCAACCTCCAGCGCATCGGCAGGCATCAAGCAGATGCACGCAATGCGTAAAATTGAGAAAAAAAATGGGCAAGCAACAGTGTCACAAGTGTTTTACTTGAACGTCCTGCTTAAGACAGGCGGATTTGGGCACGACAGGAACATGAAATTCGTACTCCAAACAAGTTTGCATTGCACCGCCAAAGATGCCTGCGAGTGAGTCCTCTATCGAAAGAGCAGCTCTTTTGTTTAGTGAACTTTATAAACAAGCACGCATTTTCTTGATTCATTTGAAGTAAATAATTCGACGCGATATAAATATCATCAAGAGAAAAACTTGATGCAAACACGAAAACAGCAAAAAAACAGAGCCTTTGCGTTTATTAAACCATGGCACAGAGATTATGAAGATGCAGCAGCACTATCTCGCTCACTTCATGTTGATGTGCGCTAGTACACCCGGTCCCCTCACATTTATTTGAGTATCATTCCTTGATGTGGTTTTGATATCGAGATGCCTAGTCTTTCAGCCAACCAGCACCCCTGCCCTGGCTTTCATTTCAGTTTGATTGGAGTCCCACAATGTCCTACCAGGTTTTGGCAGTTTTGACACTTTGCAGCGGTATCTTCTGCACAAACTCATTTGCGGGGCAAGTAGAAAAGCCTGCTGAAAAAACGGTCGAGTTGGCACTTATTCCCAAACCGGCACATCAACAATTGGGACAAGGCAGTTTTAGCCTTTCTGGGAAAACCCGGCTGTTCGTCAATGATGCGGCAGCATTGTCGAATGCGGGCCTCTTGAATGACAAACTGGAGCAGACGCTGGGTTTCAGATTGGCCGTGCTGCAAAGGCTGCCTGGCAAAGCCGATAGCAACTATCTGCTCTTAACGACCGAACCAGATGCGCTGAACAAGGTAGATCATAAGCAAAATCTGGATGAGGCTTATGCACTGGATATCAACCCACATTCCATAGAATTGAAAGGTGCAGCAGCCGGCCAATTCTATGGGATGCAAACCTTGCTGCAGATGATGCCAGCCAAGACTAGCCCTGTCGCCCATTTGCGCACCGTCAGCATTGCGGATACCCCACGCTTCTCCTGGCGTGGCATGCATCTGGATGTAGGGCGACATATGGTGTCGGTAGAGTTTATCAAGAAATTCCTCGATCAGATGGCTTTCTACAAAATGAATACCTTCCACTGGCATTTGACAGAAGACCAGGGATGGCGCATAGAAATAAAAGCCTATCCCAAACTGACAGAGGTGGGGGCCTGGCGCAAGGAAAGTACGCTAAAGCGACATGTAGAACCTTACATAGGTGATGGCAAACCATATGGCGGCTTTTATACCCAGGAACAGATCAAGGAAATCGTTGCCTATGCTACTGCCCGCCATATCACTGTGGTGCCAGAAATAGAATTGCCCGGTCATGCCCAGGCAGCTTTGGCAGCTTACCCTGAGCTGGCCTGTACACCAGGGCCGTTTGAGGTGGCAACCAACTGGGGCATATTTGAAGATATTTTTTGTCCAAGCGAAGCCACCTTCGGTTTCCTGGAAAACGTGTTAACCGAGATCATGGCTTTGTTCCCGGGCCAATACTTGCATATCGGTGGTGATGAAGTACCCAAAGTGCGCTGGAAGAAAAGCGCTCTCGCACAGGAAGTCATGCGCAGGGAAGGCTTGAAGAATGAAGAAGAATTGCAAAGCTGGTTCATTCGCCGCATAGAAAAATTCATCAACAGCAAAGGCAAGCGTCTAATAGGCTGGGATGAAATTCTGGAAGGTGGCCTGGCACCGGACGCCACTGTCATGTCCTGGCGTGGTGAGGACGGCGGCATTGCAGCAGCCAGGCAAGGCCATGATGTGATCATGAGCCCCACCAGTCATTGTTATTTCGATGCTGGCCAGGGGCCGAAAGAACAAGAGTCATGGGAACTGGGAGGTGAACTGTCGATAGAAAAAGTGTATGCCTACAATCCCGTACCTGCCGTGCTCAATGGCGAAGAGCAGCGCCATATCAAGGGAGTGCAAGCAAATATCTGGACTGAATACCTGAGCAAGCCAGAGATGATTGAATACATGGTCTATCCCCGTCTGCTGGCGATGGCAGAAGTGGCGTGGACTGCACAGCAAGGGAAAGAGTACACCAGCTTTGAAAAAAGGCTGGAGGCTCACTATCCCAGATTGCAACAAGCCAGGCTGGCATATCGCATTCCCCGCCCTAGCGGCCTGCCAGCACAAGTCAATACGACAGATAAAACTTATGCTCTGACCCTGCACTCGCCAGTGGCGGGCAGCAAGATGTATTACACCGTTGATGGCACTGTTCCTGACACCAGCTCGGCCCGGTATCTTCGCCCGCTGGTGCTTGCTGTCAAGCCAGGCCAGGATAGTGTCGTGCAAGTGTTGACGCTTAGTCCCGATGGCAGACATAGCGCCGTACAGCGCAGTGTCATCCGCAGCACTAGCGCTGGGCAGAAATAAGCCGAATTTGTCCTGCATTAGTAGTGACCGGGCCAACCTGCCTCTCCCTACTCCTTTCTTCATCGGATTCAATATGAACATGCCCCGGTATTCCTTCAGGCGAATTTTGCACAACACTTGCCTGGCCTTGCTTGCTGCCTCGTCCAACCTGCTCATGCTCACGTCTGCCGGCGCAGCCACCATCCTTGTTCAGGATTTACCCGGCACCTGGACTTTTCGCTTGCTACCCGACGACCCTGCCACTGCCAAATATGCCGAAGCCACGCAATGGCATACAGCACAAGTACCTGGTCATGTCCACACGGATTTGCTGGCTCATCAGTTGATTGTCGACCCTTATGTTGGCGATGCCGAAGCTGCCTTGCAATGGATAGGCAATGCAGCGTGGGAATACAAACTGGAATTTGATCTGGATGAAAAAAACCTGAAATCAAAACACCAGGACCTGGTGTTTGAGGGCATAGATACTTTTGCTGATATCTATTTGAATGGCAAGAAAATGGCAGCAACGGATAATGCTTTCCGGCGCTGGATCATTCCTGCAAAAACGCTACTGAAAAAACATCAGAATGAATTGAAAATCATCCTGCATTCGCCAATACAAAGGCTGCTGCCACAAGTGCAAGCCATGCCCATCAAATTGGCGGGCAACTATCCATCGCCGTTTGGTGATGAGCCACGTGACGCCATGACCGGCAATTTCGCCCGCAAGCCTGGCTATCATTATGGCTGGGACTGGGGCCCACGCTATGTAACTGCCGGTATCTGGCGTGCTGTAAAGATTGTCAGCTATGACGATATCCTTCTTCAGGATTTCCATATTCAGCAAGACAGGCTAAATGCACAAAGTGCAGACTTGCAAGCCAGGTTTGAAGTGCAAGCCGATAAAGATGGCCAGGTAGATCTGGAACTGCACGTCAGTGACCCGGATGGCAAGCAGATCATGTCCAGAAACTTGCATGCCAGCGTCAAGAAAGGCCGTAACCAGCTCTCGCTGCCACTACTGCTCAAGAATCCACGCCGCTGGTATCCGCATGGTATGGGTGAGCAAGCCTTGTACAGTTTTGAGCTCAGTCTGAAAAAGGGCAAGCAACTCATAGCCGAAGTAAAAAAGCGCACAGGCCTGCGCCAGGTTGAACTTCGCCGTGACAAGGACAAATGGGGACAGTCCTTTGGCTTTGTCATCAATGGTGTACCGGTATTTGCCAAGGGTGCCAATTTGATTCCTTTTGATATGTTCCCCAATCGCGTCAAACCTGAGCAAATGCGCGCTATTTTGCAGTCGGCCAAGGATGCCAACATGAACATGCTGCGACTATGGGGTGGCGGCTACTACGAAAGTGATGCCTTTTACGACATGGCAGATGAACTTGGCTTGATGCTCTGGCAAGATTTCATGTTTGGCGGTGGCGTGGTACCTGCCTATGATAAAAAATTCCGTGAGAATGTCATTGCCGAGGCCAGGGACCAGTTATTGCGCTTGCGCTTCCACCCCAGCATCGTGCTCTGGTGTGGCAATAATGAAGAAGAAACGGCCTGGAAGGATTGGGGAATAGGGAAAAAACTCACTGAAGAAAATCCGGTTTTTGCCGAGCATGTCTGGGCAGGCTATGTCGCCCTGTTTGGCAAGGACTTGCGTGAACAGGTTGCTCTTTATGGTGCAGGTGTGCCCTATTGGTCCAGCTCACCCAGCAATGATCTTGCGGACAAGGCGAACGATAGCAACAATGGTGACAAACATTACTGGGATGTATGGGCGGGTTCGCAAGCAGTCGAATCGTATTTGTCCGAGACACCCAGGTTCATGTCGGAATTTGGTTTGCAAGCCTGGCCGGTACAGAGTACGGTCGATGCCTTTGCGCCACGTAGTGAACAAAAGATAGATGGGCCGCTTATCCGCCCCCACCAAAAGTTTCTGGCCGGTGAAGGCAATCAACGCTTGCTGCTCTACATCCGCGCTAATTACCATGAGCCAAAAACCTTTGCTGACTTTATTTACCTCAGTCAGCTAATGCAGGCAGAAGGTATAGAGATGGCATCGCTACATCATCGCAGCAGCATGCCGCGCACCATGGGTTCGCTGTACTGGCAATTGAATGATGTATGGCCTGGTGCTTCATGGTCCAGCGTCGATTATTTTGGTCACTGGAAGGCTTTGCATTTCCATGCAAGACGGTTTTTCGCACCGCTGACCGTGGCCGCTTTGCATGACAAGGGAGTCACTCGCCTGAGTGCGATATCCGATTTGCAGCAAGAGCAAAACCTGGCATGGCGGCTACGCATCATGGACGTGCATGGCAAGGTCCTGCGTGATGAAACCCAAGCATTCAAACTGCCCGCCAACAGCGCAGTGGAACTGGCGCAGATCGAGGATGCAAATTTGCCAGCCGGAACAGATGCGAAAACAACCTATGTCGTGGTCGAGTTGATCAGGGAAGGTAAAAGTATAGCGCGCAGCATTGCCTATCTACAGCCATCCAAACTTATGCAATTGCCCGATCCTGGGCTGGAAGCGACTATTGCCATCGAGGCTGACCATTATCGTTTGGACTTGCGCGCGGACAAGCTGGCGCGCGCAGTCTGGCTGGATTTTGGCGAGCATCAAGCCCGTCTATCGGACAATGCCCTGACCTTGCTGCCTGGCGAAAGCATATCCCTGCGCCTGGACAGTGTGCAAAGCCTGACTAACCTGCGTGCCAGTCTGCATATTCGTCATCTGGCCCAGCTTCAAATTGCGTCACCTTAGAGGAATTGGCAAGTATCTCTTTGTACAGATGCGCCAAGTTGGATTTCTTGGCAAGGGAGTTAAAGAGTTGAGCTTGCCAAGCTTGTGTCGTGAGAAAAAAGAAAGCAGGACCGGGGGCTGTCCTGCTTGTAACCTTGCATTGTATGGTTGAAATTTGGTTGGCGCTGGTCAAACTAGTCACTCAATACACACTTTGTTGACCCTGTTTTTTATGAATAAGGCGGCATTTCCCCGTAATAGCGGCTTCCTTCAACACTTCATTCGTGGCTGCAGCCGCTCCTACAGCTTACGTCGACATCCTGGTCGCTAACTCTTACTTTTTATCCAGCGCACCTGGGGGCAATGCCTGCAAACTACTGCCCCAAGATTTGGCCTTATCATCACTACTTAAATCCAGGCTGAGTTTGCCACCGCCTTGTATCTGCTCCCAGGATAGCCATACCTGCGACAAAGGCTTGCCCTGCCACTGCGCCTGGCGGATATAGCGGATAGGTGTACGTGCCGCCGCTTTGCTGTCTATGCTGAGCGTCTTGCCATTTCCCAGATCAAGATCGACCTTGGAAAACTTGGGCGCATGCAGCAAGAACTGACCACTACCCGGCATCCAGGGGTAGATACCCAGGCTGCTGAAAATATACCAGGCGGACATGGTGCCCAGATCATCATTGCCGGTCACACCATTCGGGGCATTGCTGAACAGGGTTTCTGCAGCACGCAATACAGTGGTGGTTTTCCAGGGCTGGCCTGCCAGGGTATACATCCATGGCACATGCAAATCTGGTTCATTATTGGGGTTGTAGCGATACTGGTTGTAGTAACTGTATGGCCCCACGACCCAGTCCTTGCGTACTGCTTGGTAATCGTTTTTCTCGATTTCGTCAAAGGCAAAAAACGCATCCAGTCGCCTGGCTGCTGCCTCGCGTCCACCCATTTCGGCAAACAGGGCTTGTGCATCCTGTGGCACCAGCCATTGATACTGCCATGCCGTGCCTTCATGAAACCCATGCTCGGCACGCGGATTGTAATGTCCCTGCAGTTCTGCGTACCAACTACCATTTTCCAATCGTGGCCGAGGAAAGCCTTCGAAGCCCAGTTCTTTATCGACGGCGTCCTTGTCCCATAGCTTGCGCCAGTTCTGCCCACGTTGGCGCAATACGGCAGCGTCTGCCTTTTCACCGAGCGCCTCTGCCATGTAGGACAGGGCACCATCGGCTGCTGCATATTCCAGAGTTGCCGAGGCACCGTGATGCGGGTCTACGTCCATGCCTTTTGCCCTGAAGCCCTTGTCGTATTGGACAAAACCATCACGCAAGTATTGCGGATTACCTGCCCGCCCTTCTGAGCGCAGTTTGAAGCTGGGTACCTCAAAGGCATTCTGGCGCAATGCTGCATAGGCGGCTTTTTCCTTGCCAGCCAGCGCACCGTAGCGCCACAGATCAACCAGGAAAGGGGTGACCGGGTCACCCGTCATGACATTCGATTCAAAATTCGCATAACCCCAGCGCGGCAACCAGCCAGCCTGTTCTTGTATCTTCAAGACAGAGTCGGCAATATCCCGCGCCCTGGCTGGACGCAGCAATGCGATGAGCTGGTTCTGGGCGCGGTAAGTGTCCCATAGCGAAAAGAATTCGTAGTAATTGCCGTTATCGACTTTGTGGATGACATCGTCATAGCCACGGTAGCGCCCATCGGTGTCGTTGCCTGTCAGTGGCTGTAACAGTGCATGATAAAGCGCCGTATAGAAGACGGTGCGATCATCCTGGTTGGCAGCCTCTATGCGTATGCTTGACAATTCTTTGTTCCACTCGTCCCGGGCCTGCTTGCGCATATTGTCAAAGCTGCGCAGCTTGCCATTGGCCTTGCCTTCTGCCCGCAAATTTCGTCTTGCGCCTTCTGCATCGACATGTGAAATGGCGCTGATGGCCGTGACCGCTTTGTTCGATTTCAGGTCGAAACTGAACCAGGCCCCATGCGGCTTGCTGTCGCCTTGCTGGCTCAATTGCATGCTGGCTTCGGTGCCGCCGCTTTCATCCCAGATGCCATGGGCACGGAAAGCCTCATCAAACTCCATCCTGAACCAGGTCGTGTATTGCGCACCGCCACAGAAGCTGCGTGTGACTATCTTGCCCTCCAGTGTATAGTTGTCTACCACTTGCAGATGGCTGCCTACCACAGAGTGACGCTCATTTGCCTGACCGAGGTTGACCAGAATATGCCCCGTGTCAGTAGTTTCATGAAAAGTATAACGCTCGGCCCCGGCCCTGGTGAGTGCCGTAGTCTCGGCGGTAATGCCGCCATAATCTGTAAGCCTGACTTTGAAGTAGCCAGCATGGCCCACTTCACCATCGTGCGTGTAGTTAGAACCATAGACCTTATGGTCAAAACTGCCTGCCTTACTCGTATCAAAATTGCCGCCGGGCTTGATGCTGCCTGTCACGGGCAGGACCGAGAGTTGCCCGCCCTGCTCCCAACAACCAGCACCAGACAAAAACGAATGACCAAAGCCACGAATTTTCTGATCGGTATAACGCCAGCCTGAATAGTGTTCGCCGATGGGGCTGAGCTGTATCATGCCAAAGGGGGCGACCGCACCAGGAAAAGTATTGCCGTCATCCTGGGTGCCAATGAAGGTATTGACTGGAAAGTTCTTGTCTTTTGCAGTATCTGCATACGCAATGCTGGTAAAACTGCTAGCAGTGGTGCTGACCAGTATCGCCATTATGCTAGCGACAGACAAACGCCTGAAGGTAGATAGTGTATTCAATTTGTCTCCTATGTTTTTTCATGCTGCCGCCAATGAGGGGGCAGCTTATTTTTCTTTTTTTATTTCTTTTGATTCAGCTTTAATGGATGAGCTTCCGTATTGAAAGTGACCGCATCAAAATTGACGGTCTTCTTTGGTGCGAACAGCAAATAGAAATATTTGAAGGTTTCGGCAAACACAAAGCTTTCCATCGAGTCTTCCCGGCTGCCATTGCGGACATCCTTGAGCGCAGTAAATCCAGCCTCGCTACGGCAACGTTTGACAAAGTCGAGGAAAAATTCCTTGCCCATTGCGCGGTATTTGTTGTCACCTGTGTAGTGATACAGGTAATAGGCAGACTCGATAATCTCAGGGCGCAAGGCATATTCTGGCGATGTGACTTGCATGGTTTGATAATTCAGGGCTTCTGGTTCAATCCCGTGCAGACGCCACATTTTCAGATTGGAATCCTGCAGACGTTTTGCGCGGTCCACATCACCACCCAGCGCCAGCAAGGCTGGCATGAAGGCATCGAGGGCACCATATTGCGTGGTGGTACGTGTGCCTTTATCCATATCAGCATGGCCGTACCAGAGATCGCCGCGTACCTCGTCAGCCAAATACTGGTTGATGCCGGGGATGCTGTTGTCCCACATGGTTTTGCAATCCTGGTCGCCAAACAGCTTCCAGCATTTGTACAGATATTCATAGTAAGAATCGATGCCGCCGCCTATGTGGGCATCTTTGTTAACCCAGACGCCAGCTTCGACATCGATGGCTGATCCAACCAGGCCCAGCTTGGAGCGCAGCTCATAGGTTGCTACCAGCGCCCGTTTGGCTTTGTCATAAAAAACCGGGTTGCCAGTCAACTTGCTCAGCATGCCAAACTCCAGCAACAAGGTGCCAGTTTCAGCCGGATTACTGACCTTGCCACGTACCTTGCCAGTGCGCAGGTTGACATGGGTATATGGCATGCCGGTGGGAGATTCAAACACGGGCAGCAAACGCTGGCCCAGATCGGTTGCCAAGGCCAGCAATCTTGGGTCTTCGGTCATCTGGTAGGCGGACAGCAAACCACCCAGCAAGCGTATGGTGATTTCAAAATTCTGGACATCCATGTCCTGGTCGAAAGAGAGCTTGCTGGCAATCAGCTCACGTGCTTCATCAGCCTCTTTCTTCAAACCCATCAACAACAGAGTATCAAGCGCATCAACCGGGGTCATCAGCAATGACTGGGCGTACCAGTTATGTCCGGATTTACTCAGGGGTTTCAAAGCATCCTGGCCCCAGGCGTAGCGCTTGTAGGATTGCCATGCATGCTGGGTTTGGTTTTTTACTTGCTGGGCCAGATGGGCAGCTTCTTTTTCCGTGACGGCTTCTTGCTTGGCAGCGTGGCTCAGGTTAGCCATGCCCAAGGTGACCACCAGCAGTATGCCGGGCAATAATTTGATATGCATATTGTTCTCCTTAATCACTGATATTGATATTATTTTTTGTCAGGGCCACTATTCAATGCTACTGAACAAGGCCTCTATCTGTTGCAAGCTGGGCGCTTGTGCTCCCGCAGCCAGGCAAGCCGCAGCACCAGCGGCGAGAGCAAATCGCAGGTGGCTTGCCTGTTCTCTTTCTGGATGCATGGTCAAGCTGTAGAGCAAGCCTGCAATGCTGGCGTCACCTGCGCCTATGGTGTCGACAACCGACACCTTCACGGCATTGGCCTGCCACGCCAACTCTGCTGAATGCAGTGAAGCGCCTTGTTCACCTCTGGTGTACAAGACTGTGGCCGCAGGGTTAATGGCGCGCAATTGCGTGAATGCCAGATCAGCGTCCTGACAACGGAACAGCCCACGCAGATCATCATCGGAAACCTTGATCAGGTCTGCCAATTGCCCCATTTCATGCAGGATGGGGTCATAGTCGGCATTCATATTGTTACGGAAGTTGGGGTCATAACTGATCCGCACGCCTTGCGCCTTCAGCCGGCGCGCCAGACCCAGGAGTTTGCCTGCCAAGGGCTGGCGGGCCAGGCTGATGCCGCCAAAGTGCGCCCATTGCAGGCGTGAACTCCAGCCCGCCGGCAGTTGCTCGGGGTCAAAATGCAGGTCGGCACTATCACTGCCAATAAAGAAATAACTGGGTGGTGTGCTTTCGCCGACGATTGCCAATAAAGGTGGGTGATCGTATTGCTGTAGCAAGCGCAAATCCAGGCCCGCATCCGCACTGGCGTGCACCAGCTCCTGTCCAAACAAATCCTGACTGATTGCACCTGCAAAGCCAGTTGCCATGCCCAGCTTGGCCATGCTGCGTGCGACATTCCAGGTCGAGCCACCAACCACGCTGCGCCATTGGCCAGGGCCGCAAGCGATCATGTCGGTCAGGGCCTCACCAGCGCTAAGCATGATGGGGAATTCAGCTTCCATGTTGTTCCTCCTTCAAGACACGCAGAATTTCATAGCAGGCCCCCATGGTGTGATAATCCACTTTGCCAGCCGGGCTTTTTTCATCACTGAGCTTGTGATTTTCGCGTGACAAAATTCTGAACCAGGCGCCAAACTCATGATCTATCATGTGCTGCCAGCTGTATTGCCACAGATGTTCGTAACTGTCCCAGTAACTTTGTTTACCTGTGCGTTTCGCCAGTAAAGCGGCGGCTGCCATGGATTCTGCTTGCACCCAGAAATATTTATCACCGTCACATATGCTGCCATCGGGGGCAAAGCCATAGCAGATGCCGCCATATTGTTCATCCCAGGCAAATTGCAGGGCTTTCTGGAACAAGGCTTCGGCGGTGGGCAATAGCCATTCCTTGTCGGTTTGCAGATGCTGGGCATGGCTTTCCAGTTGCAGCAACAGCTTGGACCATTCGGTGAAATGACCAGGCTGGAATCCCCAGGGGCGGAACAGATTGGCCTTGTCGTCAAGGTTGTAGTTCCAGTCTATATTCCAGTTGGCATCGTAGTGCTCCCATATCATGCCGTTTGCCAGCGCGGCCTGGCGCTGGGTGATGTTGTGTGCCACGGTTTCTGCCCTGTGCAAAAAGTGCAGATCACCCGTTGCCTCATAGGCCGCCAGCAAGGCTTCGCAGGCATGCATATTGGCATTCTGGCCGCGATAGCTGTCCAAGTGTTGCCAGTCAGCACTGGCCTGGTCGGCATACAGCCCATGTTGCGGCTCCCAGAAACGACGTTCCATCAACTCCATGGTTTCATCGAGATAGCCGCGTGCTTCGGCAACGCCAGCCATCAGGGCATGGGCATAAGCCAGCATGACGAAAGCCAGGCCATAGCAGTGATTGTCGCCATCAGTGATGGTCTTGCCTGCGTTTTTCCAGCGCAATTGCCAGGCGTAACCGCCAGTAGCCGGGTCACGGTGCACTTGTCGCAAGAAATCCACACCATGTTTTACTTGCTCGAGATAGGATGGATTTTCAAAATGACGATAGGCCATGGCGTACACAAAGACAAAACGGGTGCTGCTGACCAGATGACGACTCTGACTATCATAAATGCTGCCATCGTCTTTGAAGTAGTGATAGAAGCCGCCACTGGCATCAACACTACGCGGATAGTAGAAATTCAGCGTGTCACTGATATGGTCAGTCAGGACAGAAATTGATTTGAAATCGGGAAAGGGATGCATACAGATATGGGTGGTGGTCAATAAGGGCCAAAAATTTTTACAGGCAGACGTTACAGCTAAGTGTTAAAGCTAATCGTCACAACTGCTTTCGCGCACGATCAGTTCAACGGCCAGGGTTTTTTCTACAATCTCATCAGTTTGTTTGCGTATCAGCAAATCCACACCGGAGGCACCGAGCGCTTCTTTGTTCACCCTGATACTGCTCAAGGGAGGGATCGATTTGGCTGCTGCACTGATGTCATCAAAGCCAACAATGGCAATGTCATGGGGCACTTTCATGCCTAGATCCAGGCAGTAATGCAGCGCTGTCAGAGCGGCGCTATCGTTGTAGCAAAATACAGCATCAGGGGGGCGAGTCAGGCTCAACAGTTCGCGCATGGCTTCACGCACGCCATTTTCAATATTACTTGGATCTGGAATGCTGACTTCCAGGCTAGGGTCTGCCAATGTCTTGGATTCATACAGGGCCTGACGGAAACCACGTGCCCGTTCTTGAATACTGAAATGTGCCAGCGGCCCTGAAATCATGGCAATACGTTTGCGGCCTGACTGTATCAGATGGCGGGTAGCAAGAAATCCACCCAGCCGGTTGTCGGGATTGATCGAGGTATATCCGCGCAAACGCATATCCACCAGCACGATAGGTTTGCTGGTGTGCAGCAGGGCTTGTAGTAGCTCGGGTTCAAAAAAACCGGCACACAAAATCGCATCAGGCTGGTGTAGGCGTATCTGCTCCATCACTGGTTCTGAGGGGCCAACCGCCACAAAAGAAAGTACTATCCCTTCCCTGCGGCAAGCTTCTTCGGCACCATGCAGTACTGGAGAATAAAAGGGGCTGCTTGCCAAGGTATTGTGCTGACGGTGCAGGAGAAAAACGATACGCCTGATCCGGCCCTGCTTGAGATTGCTAAAGTCATAGCCGAGCTCGCGCGCCACTTTACTGATACGCACACGAGTGGCTTCGGTCAGCCCACCCTGGTTCTTCAATGCGCGTGATACCGTACCAATCGACAGTCCGGTAGCCTGTGCAATATCGCGTATGGTCACACTCATGAAGTGAACTCCTTGCTGGTCATGTCAGTTTCAATATCTGGAAAGCGGGCATTCATCTTGATTGTTACGCTCATTACGCTCATTGCGCTTATTTCACTTTTTACGTTTATCAATATTGTTAAGCCTGCCACGCTTACCTGCTACACATGTATCGCTTAAGGCAGGTTTAATAAACGGGTCAGCTTTTTTAAAAAACCACAAATCACCAGGAAATGCTGTGTTTTACAGAGTAACTCTTTTATACAGGTGGCAAAATTGAGGGTCAATCAACTGCGGGAAAATTGTCTTAGTTTATTAATTTTAGTAAACAAGGTGGCGAAAATGAGTATGGCCCACATAATGCAATAGTCGCCTGGAGGACTCCATCAAGCCTTGTCTTGGCCTTGTCCTGACGAAAAAGCGCATGGCACCTAAAAAAAATGGCGCACCTTATACGGCGCGCCATTCAAGTCAAAGCAAACAATTCTAGTGTGCGGCAGTACTGGTTTTACCTAGCTTGATGCCTTGTGCATACAAGATGCCCTGCACTTTCCAGGCATAGAATGCGAGATAGGCAAAGCAGACTACGCCCACCAGGTAACTCATTTGTATGCCTATCTTGTCAGCCACAAATCCCTGCAACCAGCTGACTATGCCGCCACCCATGATCATCATGATCAGGTAATTACTGCCCTGACCTGTATGCTTACCCAGGCCACTGATCGCCAGCGTAAAAATGCAAGGCCACAGAGTGCTGCAGAACAAGCCTATGCTGGTGAAAGCATAGACGCTGACCATGCCTGTGGTACTCATGCCTATGACCAGGCCAGCAATCCCCAATAGGGAAAAAATACCCAGCATTTTGGCGGGGTTACCCTGGCTCTTTATGTCAGCAGCGATCAGTATCAGCACGATGGCGGCATACACATAGAAATGACTGAGTTCATGCTGGGCTATCGCATTCACCAGCAGAAACACGCTGAAAGCCA
Source organism: Undibacterium sp. Ji83W (assembly GCF_049340385.1). Lineage (NCBI taxonomy): Bacteria > Pseudomonadati > Pseudomonadota > Betaproteobacteria > Burkholderiales > Oxalobacteraceae > Undibacterium > Undibacterium sp. Ji83W. Next base: position 330,190 of record NZ_JBMPOZ010000002.1, read on the forward strand.
GATAAGGGGCGAGAAATTTAAGCAGCTTGCCCAGCCCGCCCTGCAGATCAAAGGCATCCACCGCACCTGTCCAGCGTCCTATCATCAGACTGGCCCAGTAAAGAGAAATAAACGGTGCCACATCCTTGGTTTGCAAGCCCAGCTTGGTTTCCATGTAGGCTGGCAGATTGCTGGCAGTGGACACCTCCACCCCAACATAGACAAAAATAGCCAGCATGCCCATGACTAGCTGCGGAAACTGCAAGGCCGACTGCTTGCCCGATGCATGCCCGGTATCTTCATTAGCCTGTATGGCTGGGCGGTCAGGCAGGGACGAGAACTTGAGCATGATGGCAACCAGCAAAAACGCTGCACCCAACATCAAATAAGGGAATTTGACACTTTCCATACTGAGCTGCCGACTCATACTCGTCGGTGCGCCAAATATCGCAAAACTGACGATGAGTGGCCCTATCGTGGTGCCAAAGTTGTTTACCCCACCCGCCAATGTCAGTCTTTGCGAACCTGTCTCGGATGAACCCAAAGCGATCGCCAGCGGATTTGCAGCGGTCTGTTGCAGTGAAAAACCCAGACCCACAATAAACAACCCCGACAACATCAAAGGGAAAGAGCCAGTATTGGCTGCCGGTAAGAACAGCAGAGTGCCTGCCGCAGAAATCAATAGTCCGAGCGCCAGCCCGTTCTTGTAACCCAGTTTATTGACCAGATCGACACCGATGACGCGTGAAACTGCCAAATAAATGAGCGAACCTACGGTATATGCTGCATAGAAAGCCAGGGACACGAGCTGACTTTGTTCCTGGCTAAGGTGGAAGGCCTCTTTAAAGACGGGGATGAGAATGTCATTGCTGGCAGCAACGAACCCCCAAAAGAAGAATACCGTCACCAGTGGTAAAAATTGTCCCCATTGTGTTTTTGTATTAGTCGCATGCATAGTGATATAAGTAGTTTAGGTTTGACTGCACATGTTGCTCTTGCCAAGTTTTCTTTGAATCTCTTTGAGCAGGTGGTTTTGTCATCGTGCAGCGATATACATCACTATCACCTGCGCTTTGATTAGGAAACTGCAGTTCCTATATATACTGCTCTATGGCCGGACATGCAATTTCAGTTTTATATTTGGATGATGTTTATAGTTTTTACTAAACTGACGCTTGCAAAAAGCTTTTGACAATAGAATAATTTTCTGCAGCGCCGTTTCCAGGGCGCGTACAACTGCGCGAAGTGTCACGCTGAGCTTAAAGTTATTACCACCCTGCCCCTCCCCTGTGCATGTTTAAACAAATAATCTGCAACCCTGACAAACGCTGCGCTTGTTGGCAGTTCGCCTGCCAACAGGGCTTCTGTCTGAGGCAAGCGCCATGGCTTATGGGCGACACCGTCAAGGGCAATACGAGCCTCATGCATGCTGCTATCGTCTGCGATATTGAGCGCAGCAGCATACCGCTCTCTATTACAATGGTCTTGAATACTTATTCTTGCACACGACTAACTTGCAAGGACATGAAGCTACACCATCAACAGATGGCTTACATCATCTGACATGCATAGAGCGCGTTCTCCTACGCTGGTCCTACTCCGCCTAAAAAGTATTGCCACTATGATGTCCTTACTGATTGCAAACGATCAGTGAAATGCGACCGCGGCACTCAGCGGAAAACTTTAAGGAGTTAAGTATGCCTAATCAAGCAAACAACAACCAACCTCAAAAATCTGGTAATACTCAAGGCGGCACTCACGAGCAACATGTGAAAGCCGGTCAGCAAAGCCACAAAAATGATGCTCAAGGCTCCGGCCAGGGCTCAAAATCTGTCAGCGGCAATAATAGTACTGGCAATTCCCAACGTAACGATTCCAAATCCGCTCCTGATTCCAAAAATCGTTAACTCCTTGTTGCTATTCAAACTGAATAGCTTGGTTATGTGATTGTGTGAGTAATTGCAATAACCGATAAGGAAAGAACAGGTTTGGAAATTTGAAGCTAAAGCAGACCTCACAGTCTGCGTCATGGTTTTATTATTTCCAAGCCTGTTAAAGCGTTTCGACATCTATCTTCATTCATGATATTTGCTGCACTGGCTTTATCCCATGCATTATCTGATTAGCCACTCTCCTACCCTGACATATCAAAAGGTCTGACAGATCACTGCGTGGTTCTGTTTTATCGTGGTACTCAATCTAAAAAAATAGCTTGAGACATGACATCCTCAACAATCGCAAACCGACGTCCTGCTGCAGACTCTGGCATCAAGAGGCAGCAAACTGTTTCCTTGATAAAAAGCGACGTGCAATTTGCTGCCAAAAAAGCAGGTTTGTCTTATGTCAGCGATCAAACGCCAGGAATACGACGCTACCCTGTCAACAGGCGTGGGAAAATAGCTTTCAGATACCTCACTCCGCAAGGCAAGCCCTTGAAGAACGAACAGGTATTAGCACGGATAAAGTCCCTGGCCATTCCTCCGGCGTGGACTGATGTGTGGATTTGTACGCAAGACGATGGGCATATCCAGGCCACCGCAAGGGATGCGCGGCTACGCAAACAATATCGTTACCACAAAGACTGGCGTAGCATCAGAGATGAGGCCAAGTACGGCAACATGCTGCCGTTTGCATCGGCTCTGCCGCTGATACGAAAACAGGTAAGCAAGGCACTGGCTATGAAGGGATTGCCGCGCGAGAAAGTCATCGCTACGGTAGTAGCCCTGATAGAAGATACCAGCATGCGCATAGGTAATGATGAATATGCGCGCACCAATCATTCTTATGGCATCACGACACTCAGAGGAAAACATGTGCACCTGAATGGCACCCATCTGCAGTTTGACTTCCGCGGCAAAAGTGGCGTGCAACATACTATCAACCTTCGTGCGCCAAAACTATGCCGTATCGTCAAGTCCATGCTAGATCTTCCTGGTCAGGTACTCTTTCAATATCTGGATGAGGATGGCCAGGCTCATGCTGTCAATTCTACAGAGGTCAATGATTACATACGCAGCGCTGCCAATGGTGACTTTACGGCCAAAGACTTCAGGACCTGGGCAGGAACAACATTCGCTGTGCAAGCCTTGCTGGAAATCGGCGATGCAGAAACACAGGTAATAGCCCGTAACAACCTGGCCGAAGCAGTCCGCCATGTTGCCAGGAAACTGGGTAATACGCAGGCAGTGTGCCGTAAGTGCTATATCCATCCACAAGTCGCCATTTCATATATGGAAGGGATATTGGCAGAGGAATGGCATGCCTGTGAGAGTGCGGCTAAAAAAGGGAAATCCACATTGAAAAAAGATGAAGCCATCATGCTAAGGCTTTTGCAAAAATGGCAGAAATAATTTATCACCGATAAAAACAGCTCTGCCTTAAGGATGATACCGGTACAAGCCATATTCATCTGAGATAGCCTGATAATGCCATGCCGTATTGATCTTGCTGCTGTAATGACTGGCTAAATCCGCATCCAGCAAGCCAAATGGAGTAAGACTGGCAGCGAACAGGCGTAATGCCCTGTGACGCAGGGCAACGCCAAAGTTGAGGAGCGCCCTGCGGCAACTGATCAGTTCAAATTCATTAAACGATGTGTCAGTGATCAGGCTGAATTGCGACCAGATGATGTTTTTTTGCAGATGATCAGTCAATATCAGATTGCCATCTTTTTCCTGAAAGTAGTTGGCCAGCTTACCGTGCCCACCACTTGAAAAATAATTTTTTTCATACTCAGCGAACTTCCCGACAGAGAACCCTGTATCCGCCATTTCCTGCAAAAGTGCGTCGTTTGAACAGGTTATGTAGATGGCCGCTTTTTCATACACTTGCTCTTCCTGGAGCAGGATAACGAGGGTGTAAATTTCTTCAATGCTGGAACAATCTGCCATCCATATCCGGGTATGCGAATGTGAACGAAGCCATGGGGATAATTGACTGCGCAAGAACTGCAGTCGTTGCGGTTCACCGAACAGGGGAGATGGGCACAAGAGGAAACTACGCAATAATGCATCCCACTGCGCGTTGTCATGCAATATGCTGCCTTGCAATGCTGAATAGGTTTTGATCGAATTTTGCTTCATCAAGGCATTGAGTTTTTCCATCAATACCAGACGATCAAAACTGCGGAAGTCATCACCGCGATAGCGGTAGATGGCTTCCAGCAGCATATCGAGTTCTATATCCTCGACTTTTAATGCGCTCATCAGATACCTGCCTGCTTATTCCGTCAGCCAGACACGCATCAGTGACAGCAACTGCGCGCTATCTACCGGCTTGGTAATATAATCTGATGCCCCCGCCTCAAAGCACTTGTCCCTGTCCCCCTTCATGGCCTTGGCGGTCAGGGTAATAATGGGCATGCTTTTGAACTTGGGTATTTTCCTGATGGCACGCATGGTGTCGTAGCCATCCATCTCCGGCATCATGATATCCATCAAGACAATCTCAATATCGGGGTCCTGTTCCAGAAGTTCTATGCCATCCCTGCCGTTTTCTGCAAAGACGACCTTCATGTCCTGCCTTTCCAATACAGTCGTCAGGGCAAAGATGTTACGCAAATCATCATCAACGACAAGTACTTTGCGCCCAGCCAGCGTGCCATCGGACGCATGCATGTCTTCCAGCATGCGCCTTTGCAATTCGGGCAAATCGGCCGGGGAGCGATGCAGGAACAGTGCCGTTTCATCAAGCAGGCGCTCCGGCGAACGGGCATCTTTGACGACGATGGTTTTGGCGACCTTGCGTATCTTGGTGACTTCCTTGCGCGACAATTCCTTGGCCGTATAAATAATCACAGGCAAGTCCCTGAGTTTTTTATCCTTGCTGATAGTTTCCAATAATTCAAAACCATCGATATCTGGCAAAGTCAGGTCCAGCACCATACAGTCAAAATGCGTACTTCTCAGTGCCTCCAGCGCTTTCTGGCCACTTTCTACGGCAGTAATCTGTACATCATGCTCCCCTATCAACTCTACAATGCGGGCACGTTGCAAGTCCTCATCTTCCACTACCAGCAAACTGCGTTTCCCTCTGATCAGGAATTGCTGTATGCGGTTAAATTCTTCTTCCAGCCTCTCGCGCTTGATTGGCTTGGTCAGATAAGAAATGGCACCATGTTGCAGACCGCGTTCGCGCTCATTCGAGTTGGACATGATATGCACAGGAATGTGCCGCGTGCCCGGGTCGCGTTTCAGGCGGTCAAGCACGGTAAAACCATCACAGTCTGGCAGATCTATATCGAGCAAGATAGCGGTCGGGCAGTAATCGCGAGCCAGCGTCAGCGCTGCATCACCGCTTTGGCTGACGATGCCCTTAAAGCCCTTTTCCCTCGCGAAAGTGAGCAAAATGGCGGAAAACCTGGCATCATCCTCGACAATCAGCAAGGAAGGATCACCACTGGCTATCATATTCCTGTCATCGAATGCAGCTTCACCCTCAGCATAGTTCAGGCTCATCGTCGCTGCTTCGCTCGGTATGGCGCGCGCCGATCCATCAGAAGTAATCATGGGTGCTTCCAGCACTCTGGTGAGTGTTGGGGGTGCTGAAGTTATATGTTGTTGCGGCATCTGGCTAATCAGCCCGCCGCCGCTATATGGCAAGAACAGTGTAAATGTACTGCCTTGTCCAACTATACTGGTCACACGGATTTCGCCTCCCAGCAAGCGCGCCAGTTCGCGGCTAATGGAAAGTCCCAGTCCTGTACCACCATATTTACGTGCGGTACTGCCATCAGCCTGCTGGAATGCTTCAAAAATCAATTGCAGCTTGTCGCTGGCAATCCCGACACCTGTATCAGCTACCGAGAATGCCAGCACAGCATCGGCATGACTTAACTGTGGCAGATCAGGCGTCCAGCCCGACTGTACGACACCAATACTAAGCCGCACTTCCCCACGCGAAGTAAATTTGAAGGCATTGGACAACAGGTTTTTGAGAATCTGCTGCAAGCGTGTAGTGTCGGTTTTAATCGCAGCAGGCAAACCTTGGTCGAGAGTGATGGAGAAATTGATATTCTTGGCTTCTGCCATGTGGCGGAAAGTACGCTCTACATAAGACGCCAGTATCGACAGGCGCGATTCACTGAGTTCCAGCGTGACGGTACCAGATTCTATCTTCGACAAATCCAGAATATCGTTAATCAGCGTCAGCAAATCACTGCCGGAGCCAAAAATTGTCTTGGCGTATTCCACCTGGTTGCCAGACAGATTACCCTGAGGATTGTCGCTCAGTTGCTGCGCAAGGATCAACAAGCTGTTCAGTGGTGTACGCAATTCATGCGACATATTAGCCAGGAATTCAGACTTGTATTTGGATGACAGAGCCAGCTGTGTTGCTTTTTCTTCCAGCGCCAGTTTGGCTTGTTCTACCTCGCGGTTCTTGCGTTCCACCTCTATATTCTGGTCGGACAGCAGGCTGGCTTTTTCCGCCAGCTCCTGGTTAGTCTGTTGCAGTTTTTGTGCCAGTGACTGTGATTGCGTCAACAGGCTTTCGGTACGGCTATTCGCTTCGATGGTATGTAACACCACGCCAATAGATTCCATCAACTGATCAAGGAAACCCATATGCGTTTGCGTGAACTTGTCGAGCGAAGCAATCTCGATCACCGCCTTGACCTGCTGTTCAAACAGGATAGGCAAGACCACGATATTGGTAGGCGGTGCAGAGCCCAGGCCGGACGACACCTTGATATAGTCGCGTGGCACATTGGTCAGCCACACCCGGCTTTTCTCCAGCGCGCATTGCCCTACCAGGCCTTCGCCCGGAAGGAAGGAAGTCGGCAACTTGCTGCTGGAACGGTAACCATAACTGGCAATCATTTCCAGCAAGGGTGCGTCGTTATTTGAGTCCATCATGTAGAACACCCCATGATGGGCAGATACCAGCGGTGCCAGTTCAGACAGGATCAGTTTGGTAACCGTACTCAAATCACGCTGACCTTGCAGCAAACGGGTAAAACGCGCCAGGTTAGTCTTGAGCCAATCCTGTTCAGCATTCTTTTGTGTCGTCTCTTTCAGGTTGCGGATCATCTCATTGATATTGTCCTTGAGATCTGACACCTCGCCACGTGCCTTGACCTGAATAGAACGGGACAAGTCACCGCGCGTGACCGCCGTTGCTACTTCTGCAATCGCACGTACCTGCGTACTCAGGTTGGCAGCAAGCTGGTTGACGTTTTCCGTCAAGTCTTTCCAAGTACCCGATGCGCCTGGCACACTGGCCTGGCCGCCAAGCTTACCTTCGACACCGACCTCACGTGCAACGGTTGTTACCTGGTCCGCAAACACGGCCAGCGTGTCCGTCATTTCATTAATGGTATTGGCCAGCGATGCAATTTCACCCTGCGCAGCCACGGTCAGTTTCTTTTTAAGATCACCGTTAGCCACGGCTGTTACCACGCCAGCTATACCACGCACCTGCGCTGTGAGATTGGCCGCCATGAAATTAACGTTTTCTGTCAAATCTTTCCAGGTACCACCAACACCTTTTACTTGCGCCTGCCCGCCGAGTTTGCCTTCAGTACCCACTTCACGTGCCACTCGCGTCACTTCCGACGCAAATGAGCTGAGTTGATCCACCATGACGTTGATGGTGTCTTTTAATTCCAGAATTTCGCCTTTGACGTCCACTGTGATTTTCTTGGACAAATCGCCATTCGCCACCGCCGTCGTTACATCGGCAATATTACGCACCTGGCCGGTGAGGTTGGATGCCATGAAGTTCACGTTATCAGTCAGATCTTTCCATGTACCAGAGGCGCCAGGCACATTAGCCTGGCCACCCAAACGCCCCTCAGTACCCACTTCACGTGCCACCCGCGTCACTTCAGAGGCAAAGGAATTGAGCTGATCAACCATGGTGTTAATGGTGTCTTTCAATTGCAAAATCTCGCCGCGTACGTCCACCGTGATTTTCTTGGACAAGTCACCATTCGCCACAGCCGTCGTCACGTCGGCAATATTACGCACCTGCGAAGTCAGGTTACCTGCCATTGAGTTCACAGAATCCGTCAAATCCTTCCATGTACCTGCCACACCGGGCACATTCGCCTGACCGCCGAGCTTACCTTCGGTACCGACTTCACGCGCAACGCGGGTTACTTCAGACGCGAACGAACTGAGCTGATCCACCATGACGTTGATGGTGTTTTTCAATTGCAGGATTTCGCCCTTGACGTCAGCCGTGATTTTCTTGGACAAATCACCATTCGCCACCGCCGTCGTTACCTCAGCGATGTTACGCACCTGGCCGGTCAGATTGGATGCCATGAAGTTGACGTTATCAGTCAAATCTTTCCAGGTACCACCCACTCCTTTCACAAACGCCTGACCACCGAGCTTGCCTTCAGTGCCCACTTCACGTGCCACCCGGGTTACTTCAGAAGCAAATGAGCTGAGTTGATCCACCATGACGTTTATAGTGTTCTTCAATTCCAGAATTTCGCCTTTAACGTCGACCGTGATTTTTTTCGACAAATCGCCTTTCGCCACCGCTGTCGTCACATCCGCGATGTTACGTACCTGCCCTGTCAAGTTGGATGCCATGAAGTTGACGTTATCGGTCAAATCCTTCCAGGTACCAGCAACGCCGGGCACATTAGCCTGGCCACCCAGCACGCCTTCGGTACCGACCTCACGTGCCACCCGTGTCACTTCAGACGCGAACGAGCTAAGCTGATCCACCATGACGTTGATGGTGTTTTTCAGTTCCAGAATCTCACCTTTGGCATCGGCGGTAATCTTTTTAGACAAGTCGCCGTTCGCCACCGCCGTCGTCACGTCAGCAATATTCCTTACCTGCCCCGTCAGATTACCTGCCATGGAGTTGACCGAGTCAGTCAGATCTTTCCAGGTACCGGCCACACCAGGTACATTTGCCTGCCCACCCAGTTCCCCCTCGGTACCGACCTCACGTGCAACACGAGTTACTTCAGACGCGAACGAGCTGAGCTGATCCACCATGACGTTGATGGTGTTTTTCAGTTCCAGAATCTCACCTTTGGCATCGGCGGTAATTTTTTTCGACAAGTCACCATTCGCCACCGCTGTCGTCACATCAGCAATATTCCTTACCTGTCCCGTCAAATTACCCGCCATGGAATTGACCGAGTCAGTCAGATCCTTCCAGGTACCGGCCACACCAGGCACGTTGGCCTGCCCACCCAGCTTGCCCTCGGTACCCACTTCACGGGCAACCCGGGTTACTTCCGATGCAAATGAGTTCAATTGATCCACCATCACGTTGATGGTGTTTTTCAGTTCCAGAATTTCACCTTTGACGTCTACCGTGATTTTCTTGGACAAGTCACCATTCGCCACCGCAGTTGTCACTTCGGCGATATTACGCACCTGTCCTGTCAGGTTACCCGCCATGGAGTTCACCGAATCAGTCAAGTCTTTCCAGGTACCGCCTACACCCTTCACCTGCGCCTGACCACCCAGTTTGCCTTCGGTACCAACCTCCCTTGCCACCCGTGTCACTTCTGAGGCAAACGAGCTCAATTGATCCACCATGACGTTAATGGTGTCTTTCAATTGCAAAATCTCGCCTTTGGCATCCGCCGCGATTTTCTTGGATAAGTCACCGTTTGCCACCGCTGTCGTTACTTCGGCAATGTTACGCACCTGCCCTGTCAGGTTGGACGCCATGAAATTGACGTTATCCGTCAAATCCTTCCACGTGCCACCTACACCCGGCACATAAGCCTGACCACCCAGCTTGCCCTCGGTACCGACTTCACGGGCAACCCGCGTTACCTCGGATGCAAAAGAGCGCAACTGATCGACCATGGTGTTGATAGTGTCTTTCAGTTGTAGTATCTCGCCACGGACGTCAACCGTGATTTTTTTGGACAAGTCACCGTTTGCCACGGCTGTGGTCACTTCGGCGATATTGCGCACCTGTGAGGTCAGATTACCGGCCATGGAGTTAACTGAGTCGGTCAGGTCTTTCCAGATACCTGCCACGCTAGGAACATTCGCCTGGCCACCGAGTTTGCCTTCGGTACCGACTTCACGCGCCACGCGGGTTACTTCTGACGCAAAAGAGCTAAGCTGGCTCACCATCGTGTTAGCTGTAGTCGCCGCGCTCAGAAATTGCCCTTGCAAGGCGCGACCGTCCACTTCCAGCGCCATGCTTTGAGAAAGATCACCTTTTGCCACAGCACCAATCACCCTTGCCATCTCAGTCGTGGGACGTACCAGATCGTCGATCAGGGAATTGACAGAATTGACGATGGTTCCCCAATCCCCTTCAGCCCGCACGGAAGACGCACGCTGCAATAAACGTCCTTCCTGCCCCACCAGTTGGCTGACATTCAGGATACCCTGCGTCATATGCGAGCTATTTTCGATAATCTCGTTCAAGGTATCAGCGATCTTGCCGTTGAGGCCAGTCAGGTCAGATGGCATTTTTACGGAGAAATCACCCTTCTTGAGCGCCGTGAGTGCAGCGAGCAAGAGCTTGGGATCGAGTGTTTCCGAGATGTCAGTGAGCGTGTTCATTCTGGCCTTTTAAGCGATGAAATTGATAGCAAATGTTGCAAAAACATTGTTTCGCTTTTTTTTTGCAAAAAGCATGACTGTGAGTGATCTGATGTTCATCAGGCTGTATCAAGATAAGGCATATATTTTGCGGTGCAATAAGAGTGAAGGCAGTATTAAAGCCCTGCAAACAACTTTCCAGCGAAATTCGAGTATTTTTTCTTTCCGTCAAATGGGATACGGTGACATAATTTACTTCAAATTTAAGGATCTGTGACAATTCAATATTTGTATAATGATCAAAGTGTCTCCAACTGGAAACGGTACAGGCGAGGAAACCAGTGCAAGCAAAATATAAACCCAAGATTCTGGTGGTCAACGACGATACGGCGAGCTTGTTTGCCTTAAGCGGGCTGCTCACTACCTGGGCAGATGAAAACCAATGTTCAGTGGTCACCGCTAAATCTGGCGAGGATGCGCTGCGTCATGTATTACAAGATGACTTTGCCGTGATACTCCTCGATGTCAACATGCCTGGCATGGATGGATTTGAAACCGCAGAAGCGATACATAAGCGCGCGCGCTCGTCTTCCATACCGATTATTTTTATTACAGCTTTCCTGGCCGACGACCTGAATAAATTGAGGGCTTACCAGCAAGGTGCCGTTGATTATCTTTTCACTCCCATCATTCCCCAGGTATTGCAAGCTAAGGTATCAGTGTTTGTTTCACTGGCAAAAAAAAACCTGGAATTGAAAGCGCAAACAGAGGCTCTTGGTCTGCGTACGCAGGATTTACAAGCGGTAAATGACAAACTTCAGCGCGAAATAAAAGAAAGAAAAATTGCTGTTGAACAGAATGAAGCGAAGGATAAATTCCTGGCCATGCTTGGTCATGAATTACGCAATCCCTTAAGTGCCATCACCAGTGCGGCATCCATCATAGGGTTTCCGGGCGCAAAAACAGACAGCGTAGAGCGCGCAAAGAAAATTCTCTCAAGACAATCACAACATTTGACACGCATAGTCGATGATTTGCTGGATCTGGGCAGAGTGATGTCAGGAAAAATCGTGCTCGATAAAACTGCGGTCAGTCTTGGTGAAGTTGTCATGTCCTGCCTGGATAGCTTGAGAGCCAGCCGCCCTGTTGACAGTTACCAATGGACTATTGATCCTATCGACACATGGATAGACGCAGACCCCACCCGCGCAGAACAAATCGTTACTAACTTGCTGGACAATGCCATCAAATATACTCCCGCTGGCGGGACCATTACCATCAGGAATGCCCACTCTGACGGCAAAGTAAGCCTGATGATCAGCGACTCTGGAATAGGTATTGCAAAAGACTTATTGCCACGCATTTTTAATGTTTTTGTCCAGGGAGAGCATTCACTGGATCGGGCTAAAGGTGGTCTGGGTATAGGCCTCGCTCTGGTTAAGCAATTAGTCGAATTGCACGGGGGCGATATCCTGGCTTATAGCGAAGGTGAAAATCTTGGCAGCACTTTTTCTATCGTATTACCCGAGGCCAGACAAGGCAAGCTTTCACCTGAACATAACGAGGTTCGCAAACTGGAAACGACCAGGAAGCTCCTGCTCATCGAAGACAATGAAGATGCCCGCGAAATGACCACACAGTTGCTCAAAGCCCACGGGTTTCAGGTTATTGAAGCGGCAACTGGTGCCGAGGGGATCATACTCGCGAAGAGTGAGAAACCCTGTATTGCCCTTATCGATATCGGCCTGCCAGGTATGGATGGTTATGAAGTGGCACGGCGCTTACGCAGCGACAAAGACACCCGCAGCATGTACCTCATCGCATTGACCGGTTATGGACTCAGGGAAGATCAAAGGCTGACTATGGAAGCTGGCTTTGATTCCCACTTCGTGAAACCTTTCAGACTCCAGCAACTCTTACTTACGATAGAGTCCCTGCAAGTTGCCTGAAACGAGCTGGTGTCCTGCATAAAGCAGTACACGCAATCAAGAAGCAAACCTCAGTCTGAACGTCAACACCAAATCGATGGCAAATTATTTGCTGTTTTCATTGGTCAATGTGCGTCACAAAATTAACCCGCGTATTCATCACCCACAATAGATGCTTTTTTCATTGCTATTACTTCGTAAATCCATTAAGTAGCTGCTGTATCTGGCTCAGCTCAAAAGGCTTGGTTAGCATATGACAAGGGAAATTCACGTAAGAATGTAGATGAGCACCATGCCCGGATGAAAAAACAATATGCATATCAGGTGCATCAAGTATTGCTTGCTTTCCTAACGCAATGCCGGACATTTTTGGTAGATTGATATCTGTCAGCAGTACATCAAAACGTTCTCGCTGAAGTAACTCCAAAGCACTTTCGCCACTTGCGGCAGGGGTGGGGAAATGACCTATCATATCCAGCATTTCACATAGCATCTCAAGCAAATCCTGATTGTCTTCAACAACCAGAATACGCAAGCCTGTACCTGCCTCACCACGTGGCTCATCGGCGAGGGAAGTTTCGTTCTCATTATTGGGAATAGCATTTACCATAGTTACCTATCTGGTCAAAAGACGGCCTCGCTTTAACAGCGTAGCGGATATGCATATAATTCATCGCGCACGAACGTAGTCTTTTCATTACTTTGATGAGCAAAAAATGAAGTTGTCTTCAAATTGGTCATCATCTGTGCTAAGTGTGTTCAAATGCTTTTAGCCAATTCCACACTTTGAAAAATGGATCAAAACATAGATCAAAACAATATACTTAGTATCCTAAATTCAAACAGCTTTAAACCCTAGCAGTTTAATCCCAAAATCACGTAAGGTAATTCCTACAAACAAATTGGTACATCTCAGTGTCGGTATTTTTTAATGAGTTTTATCGCTTATCCCATGTCTGCAGACCAGCCTTATCTTCCTTCAACTATAAGTTTCTGCAAATAGTCGAGCTCGACAGGTTTGATCATATGAACATTAAACCCTGCATTGTGGCTACGTTCCTTATCATGTTGTTGCCCATAACCTGTCAAGGCTATCAGGCGAATGCTGGCGCCACCCGGTAGATCTCGAATGGCTTTCGCGAGTTCATAACCATCCATGCCTGGCAAGCCAATATCAAGAATGGCAAGCTCAGGCATCAATTGCCGGACTTCTTTCAATGCCTGTGCCGGGTCATAGACTGTTTTAACATCATGCCCCAAACTTGAGAGGAATTCAGACAGTGAATCGGCAGCATCGCGATTATCATCCACGATGAGGATGCGGGTTTTCACACTGAAAGACATATGGACTTGTTCTTTTTGTTTTTCCGTCTCCACGACAGCCAGCTGATGCGGCAAGGTAATGGTAAAGCGACTTCCCAAGCCTTCGCCGGGGCTTTCTGCATGAACACTACCTTGGTGCAATTGAACCAAATTTGCCACCAGTGCCAGGCCTATACCCATACCGCCTTCCGACCTGTCTACACTTCGCCCGCCTTGTACGAAAAGATCAAAGATATTCGGCATCAGACTGGCCGGAATACCGACACCATTATCGCTGACACATATCTTGACCTGATCGTCTTCATGATAGCTCACCAGAGAAATTTCTCCGCCGTCGGGCGTATATTTCGCGGCATTCGTCAACAGGTTTGCGACCACCTGAGCCAGACGAGCGGGATCACCCACCCAGTTGATCGGTGTAACATCCACGATCAGATGATGATTTTTTTTCTCGAGCAGGTGACTGGCCATTTCCACTGCCTTACTCATCACATCGCTCAAATTGGCAGCGACTATCCTGAGCTGAACCTTGCCACTGGTTATCCTTGAGACATCCATGAGGTCGTCAACCAGACGTACCAGATGATCAACCTGGCGCTGGATAACTGCCTGTTCCCTGCTGATCGTGGGGTTGCGCATTTTCATCAACTCCAGGGCAGTCACTATGGGTGCAAGGGGATTGCGCAACTCATGCCCAAGCATGGCCAGAAAGTCGTCTTTTGCGCGGGAAGTGACATTCAGGTTGTCATTCAGGCGCTCAATCTCGGTTCGCGCCAAGACCTGCGTCGTGATATCAATGCCTATGGCCATCAAGCCATATACCTGTCCATCTACACGCCGTATCGGGGCCAGGTTATAAATATAATAGCGATCCTCCGGTTCGCCACCATGCAGGCTGAGACGTATCACGGTTTCGTCAGAAACAAAGGGCATGCCTTCCTGGTAAACCTGCCTGAACGTTGCGCGTACCGCTGAATCCAGCAATTCTGGGAAAACCTCGTCAAAGCTACGCCCCAGCACCTGACTTTCCAGCCGGCCTATCATTTTGCAATAGATGGGATTGGCCAATTGATAAACCAGATCCTCGCCCAGCATGATCGCGGTTCCTACCGGGGCATCAAGCAACAGGCGGTCTCTTTCTGCTGCAGCAAAGTCGCGCGCCAGCACACTTTCCAGATGGGTGAGTGCGCGGCAGACGACTGCGGTAAATTCATGCAGGAATTCCCTGTAAGCTGCATTAAACGGCAAGCGTTGCGAGATTTCGAATGTCAGTGAACAATCATGGTGAAAATGGAGTTCAACTGCATGGATACTAAAATGAGTATCTTTGTTCAGGCTGGGGGCATCTTCATGATTGACGGATACAGCCACAATATCTGCAGTATTGTCAGCAGCGACAGCACTGACGGTCATAAAGATTTCTTCCCGACTTTTACAAAGCATCAATCGCTGTGTCAGGGAAGACAAGGTGCCTTGCCTGCGCTCTGCCAGGATACGTGATGTTGTTTCGGTACACACCACCAGCGTGCCCGCGATGCGGTCGTCGTCACCAAAGACAGGTGTATAGGTATAAGTCCAGTACACATCTTCGATACGCGAATTTCGCCAGATGGGCACCAGATTATCTTCATACCAGTGGGCTGCACCACCGGTCATGACATGCTCTATCTGTGGCCAGATGACAGGCCAGGTTTCCTGCCAACATTCAGCACCCTCCTGACCTAGTGCCGCAGGATGTTTACCGACACCGAAACTGGGTACATAAGCATCGTTGTATATCTGAATCAGCTTTGGTCCCCACCATAGAAACATGGGGTGTACAGAATTCAGCACAATTCCAACGGTCGCCCTCAAGGCAAACGGCCAGCTATTGACCGGACCAAGCCCTGTTGCAGACCAGTCAAAATTCCTGACCGCGTCACGCATAGGTGTCCCGCTACCTATGAATGCCCATTCCTGCATGGGAGCCTGGACGGCTGATGCACTGGCATTATTGTTTTGTATCGGGGACATACTCGATCCTGAAAATGGGTAAGCAACATCACTATGTTGCATGGGTCAATTTACCGAATGATGCCACACCCAAATGGCAATAGCGGGCAAGCGCGTACGCTCAACATATTTTTGAATGCAAGGTTAACGCCAATTTGCGGGATTGGCAACAATTCAGGATGAATGAATTACGTGCATGTACGATAGTCTGAACACTATATAAAGGAATAAAGGAAAGCGGATTGCTCTAACAAATTGAGCAATCCGCTTTTAAGGCGTCTGTATTCTCTTACTAAGGTAAAGATCTAAGACACACTGGCTTCAGATGTTGACTTGATATCTTCTGCGCCAGCTTTTGTGTAAATGTCTTTTGCAATCCCAGCCTGATCAGAATTATCAGTATGGACCGAGATAAGGACATTGCCGCCGCGAATTTTTCCGTCATACAATTTTGCTTCATATTCAGGAATCCCCATGCCCACCAGGCCACCTATGATGCCACCGGCTGCGCCTACCAAGGCAGCACCACTCAATGCAGCCATGATAGGTCCAGCGGCAATAAACGGGCCAACACCAGGGATTGCCAGCGTGCCTATGCCTGTCAACCAGCCCAGTATTGCACCTACCCCCATACCAGCAGCGCCACCAGTGGCCGCCCCTTCAGGCAATTTGGTATTTTGTTCGTGTGCAAAATCCCGTGTACCAGTCTGGTCAGGAAACAAGACCGAGATGTCGCCACTTGGAAATCCTGCAAGCTTCAAGTTATCGACGATGGTTTCTGCCTGAACACGATTTGTTGCGATACAGTAGATTGCGGTTTTCATATGTACTCCTTTGGTGAATTAAATTGCCTGCATTATTTACGTGCTTATTTGCCTGTCATACTTGGCCAGGTTTAATTGGTTTTTACATCCAGTGAATTATTAATGGAGCTCACACCTTTGACAGCCTGTACAATTTTTTCGACTTTCAATTTTTCATCATCAGTTTTTACCGGGCCACGTAAAGTAACCTTGCCCGTATCCACCATGATTTTGATGTTATGCGCCATCACTGACAGTGATTTATCGTGGACGACTGAGCGTCTGACTGCGGCAAGAAGATTGCGATCTTCTTTTGTATTGAATTGATCTTCTGGCGTTACATTCCCGGCATACTTGTCACGGTTATTGATCGCAGTATTATCGACATTGGATGCACTCTTCCCCTCTGTAACAACGGGGGGAACCGGATCTGCAGCAAATCCTGTACCTGGCAATCCTGCAATGCACAGTAGTGAGGCAACACCAATCTGATTTAATATTCGTCGCATTTATCTCTCCTGATTAAGTCCGTTGCGGACAAGTAGCGTTAGATTAAAAGCATTAATCCACTACATCTGTACGGTAAGTCACACGCGATCAGAAACAGTCCACGAGAAATATCGAGTTAAACTGAAATGTCTCTTGTCGGGTCTACTAAGGCAGTTGGTATTATTTGATAGCAAAACGTATCTTGGCTAAGCGTTAATTTCAGCATTGCGCCTGGGCGAATTGAGATAATTTCAAGAGAAAATTTTAGATCGAGATGAAATTGTTCATAGATTGAGTGTCGGTACGTAGTAAGATTTTTCCTACAAATCAGGTCGCTGTTGTCCTGTATTTAATATGCGGGATACTCATTATCATGACGGTTCTATCGCAGTGCAGTTGTCATAAATCTCCGGCATTTCTTATGCTGATGCGCTAGAGCAAGTACAACGCCAACCCATTTTTCAGAGGAGTCGTCATGAGAAATTTTCTCGGTTTCCATTTTTTAACTAAAAATCAAAATCTTGCTGCGCTCAACGATCAACAAGTAGTTTCTGACATTACTACTGTAGAAAGCGCAAAAGAAACGAAAATTTTGACTCCCGCAAAGCAACATATGCATTTGAAGAAAATGGAAGAACGTAGTCGACATTTGCGAACCATGTATTTTTCCAGTTAAATTGGATCGTCCGATAAAATGCCTGGCAATGGCACTATGGATTCCAAAAATAGCAATTTCAATGGAGCACTTGAGACGAAAGAGCAGCGATAAAGTTGGAAAATATATTTTCTGCTCTTCTCTGCTCGTGAAAATCATCAATGCCAGGCTTATATTAATAGACAGGAATGATCATGACAAAAAAAGTCACCGAAAATTCAAATACGCCACACCATGGTTCAAGCTCAGATTTTAAAGATGATCTCGATAAATTGATCAGTCGTCTACCTTCAATGTCAGATATTGAAATAAGTGCTGCCAAGGATCAGTTTTTGCGAAAAATCGAAATTGCCATAGCCAGTCAGTCTACATAACACCAAAACTGCCTCGTTCTCAGTGTAAGTATGGGTAGTAGTCGTCATCTAAGTGCATGGAATGAGATTCGGCCTACCCCGTGGCTTTTTAATCTGTGTGCAGGCCCTTGCGCCTGCCTTGGCTATTGAAGATGTATGTGCTCTAGCGCACAGATTTATCGTGCACATGACTCCACTATCATGGCATACGTCTCGCCTTATTGACGTAAATCCCCATACCGGCACCTCTCGCCGCAGGCCTTCAATTGACAGGCGTGGGATACCTAAGAGGTTTACCATGATGCACGAGTTTTTGATCGCCCATCGCGCCGAACTTGAGCGCAGATGCCGCGAAAAAGTGTTAGCTCGGCCCGGCAGATCCCATAACAAGCAACAACTGGAGCAAGGTATTCCCATGTTCCTGGATCAGCTGATACGCACACTGCAGGCAGAACACCGGGGGATCATGACTGAAGCACTGGCAGTATCAGGGTCGCCACTAGGTGATCCTCATCAACACGCTGAACTGGGCGTAACAGCTGCAATTCATGGGGCAGATCTTCTGACTCTGGGCTACTCGATCAATGAGGTAGTTCATAATTATGGTGATCTTTGCCAAGCTGTGTCAGATCTGTCGATCGACCTCAACGAGAAATTTGAAGTCAGTGAATTCCGCACCCTCAATCGTTGTCTCGACAATGGTATAGCAGACGCGGTGACGGCGTTTAGTGAGCACCGCGACTTGGTAATCGCCGATGAACAGGCTTTGGAGGCGAACGAGCGCTTGGGATTTTTCGCCCATGAGCTTCGCAATTACTTGCACACGGCAATGCTCGCGCTAGCAGCTATCAAGTCGGGCAATGTTGGCCTGGTTGGCTCTACTGGCGGCGTACTGGATCGCAGCATGGTGGGACTGCGGGGACTGATTGACCGTTCCCTGGCTGAAGTTCGCATCGGTCCTGGCATGACGCTGCACCGTGCGGTTTTCAATCTTGCCAATTTTATTGGGGAAGTGCAATATTCCTCTTCGCTTGAAGCTGAGCTACTCAAATGCGACTTCAACGTTGAACCCACTCCTGAGATGCTGATGGTTGACGCAGACAAGGACTTGCTGTTCTCTGCGCTTGGCAATCTGCTGCAAAACGCCTTCAAATTTAGTGGCAAAGGTGGTGTTGTCACACTTAACGTTGACGCCACGGCTGACCGTATACGCATTAATGTCAAAGACAGCGGTCCAGGGCTCAGCAAAGAAGATGCCCGCGACATATTTCTGCCGTTCACACAAAGCGGCTCCAACAAAAGCGGCCTCGGCCTTGGGCTCTCCATTGCACGACGCAGTGTCGAAGCAAACGATGGCTTACTGACGGTAGAGAGCCAGCAGGGCCAAGGCTGCATGTTCACTATCGATTTGCCTCGCCAATCAATTCCAGCAGAAGCCGCGCTGACAGCAGCGGCTGCTTAGTGTCAATAAATCGGCCAATGGCTTCAAACCGCTTAGCCAACGCAAAAACATCCGGTCGATTATGAGCTTTTGTGATGATTGCCGTTAGCAATCACGGCCCTGACCTTACGTGCCAGCGCTTCGCGGCTATACGGCTTGCTTAATAATTCCACGCCTGCGTCAAGCCGCCCTCCATGCACGATGGCATTTTGTGTATAGCCCGAAGTAAACAATACTGCCAGGTCCGGCAAACGTTCGCGTGCTTTGCGCGCCAGTTCTGGGCTACGCAAGGGCCCAGGCATGACGACATCAGTAAATAGTAAGTCAATTTTGGCACCGGCTTCAATAATAGACAGTGCACTCTCTGCGTCAGCAGCATGTAATACGGTATACCCCAATGCGCTTAGTATCTCGATTGCAGTAGTACGAACTTGCTCATCGTCTTCTGCGACCAGAATAGTTTCACTCCCCCCAACAATCTCTTCCATCGTCTGCATCGCCAACCGGCCTTCCTGCTCTGTAGAACGGGGAAGATAGAGTTTAACGGTAGTGCCATAGCCAAGCTCACTGTATATATTGACGTGACCTCCTGACTGCTTGACAAAGCCATACACCATGGATAAACCCAATCCTGTTCCTTTGCCCTCGGCTTTGGTCGAGAAAAAAGGTTCAAATGCCTGGGTCACAACTTCTGGCGACATCCCTGAACCAACATCAGACACTGCCAGCATCACATATTCACCGGCGCTTACTTCTACATGAGTACGCGCATAATTTTCATCCAGAACAGTATTGCTAATTTCTATGGTGAGCTTGCCGACTGACTCCATGGCATCACGAGCATTGACTGCAAGGTTAAGTAAAGCATTTTCGACTTGAGCAACATCGACAAAAGTGTTCCACAAATCATCAGCCAAAATGGTCTCGACTTCGATAGTCTCACCCAGGCTGCGTTGCAGCATATCTTCCATATCAATCACAAAACGACCAATGTTGACGACTTTGGGATCAAGCGCCTGACGTCGTCCAAAAGACAATAAATAACTGGCCAGTTTGGCGCCGCGCCGGACACCAGCCAAGGCATTGGTAACGCGCCTCTCTGCATGCTGATTACCTGCAATCTCGGCGGACAGTAGCTGAAGATTGCCTGAAATGATCTGTAACAGGTTATTGAAATCATGGGCTATGCCCCCTGTCAATTTACCTATTGTTTCCATCTTCTGCGCTTGTTGCAAGGCTTGCTCGATTTTTTTCAGTGCGATTGCAGCTTCGTGTTTTTCGGTAATGTCCTTGGTAACCTTGGCATAACCAACAAATTCACTGAATGCATTGTAAATAGGATCAATCACGACATGGGCCCGGAATTGACTTCCATCCTTCCTCACACGCCAGCCTTCCTGTTCAAAACGACCTTCGGTCCTGGCGGTCAATAACGCACGCTGCGGCACCCCGCTATGCTGATCTTCCTGTGTATAGAAACGGGAAAAATGCGTACCGATAACCTCTTCCTGTCGATAGCCTTTAATACGTTGCGCACCGGCATTCCAGTTGCTGACATAACCGTCCTTGTCCAGCATATAGATCGCATAGTCAGTCACACCTTGCACCAGCAAACGGAATTGTTGTTCGCTCTGGCGCAGCGCTTCTTCCGCTTTCCTGCGGTCAGTGATGTCACGGGTAATTTTAGCAAAGCCAAGTAATCGGCCATCTTCCCGGATAGCGTCTATGATGACACTTGCCCAAAAATAAGATCCGTCCTTGCGTACGCGCCAGCCTTCAGTCTCATAGCGCCCCTCAGCTTCAGCAATCTGAAGTGCTAAAGCAGGAGTACCTGCTTTTTGGTCTTCAGGCGTAAGGAATTGGGAAAAATGCTGGCCAATGATCTCTTCCGAGGTATAGCCCTTGAATTTCTGCGCACCGGCGTTCCAACTCACCACGCGACCATCAAGGTCCAGCATATAGATTGCATAGTCAGTAATCGCGCTAACCAGCAGCTGAAAGCGCTGGAGGTCAATCAAATTTTTATCTACGGGTAAATTTCGGCTGGTCATCGCTTAATTCTACGGTAACAAAACTTTGTTAGCTAGTGCGCATCAACCGTATCTACCTACGACGGATAAGACATTGGATATGGTGCTTCCATGACGCGTTAAACCGGACAATATTTGATTGTGGCATTGTCGTCCGTATAATATTCTATTTTGAAGCTAATACAACTATAAGCCGAGGAGGCGACCTTACTTGTGCGGTAGCGTACAGAGAATATATTGTGAGCCAGTGAACGCAATGGGGTAGAAAATTACCGTGTAATTTCTTGCTTCAATTTTCCGATTTTCACTAACGAGTTACCAATCAAACTTATGCAAAAAAACAACGCGTAAAGCCATTCGTCGCTCGCCGCTAGTATGTCGGTTGAGCGCGATGTAAGCTGATATTGTCCCATTCAATTTGATAGGAGATGTCATGAAAGCTTACTTAATTGCCAGCCTGGCCACCATGTTGCTGGCCCCTGCTCTGCCTGTCTTCGCGCAGACCGCCAGCAAGGCTGAAGCCATTGCCTTGGTGGACAAGGCGGTAGCGACCATCCAGAAAAAAGGTATTGATGAGGCATGCAAGGACTTTGCTGATCCCAAGGGGGACTTTATCCATGGCGACCTGTATGTATTCGTCCAGGATGCGCAGATGATGATGGTCTGCCACGCCGTAACGCCCAAGATGAACGGCAAAGACATGTCGCAACTTAAGGATGCCAACGGGAAGGCCTTCGTGCAAGAAATGCGGGATGTGGCGCAGTCGAAGAAACCGGGCTGGGTAGATTATGTCTGGGTCAATCCTGCCACCAAGGCCCTGGAAAATAAAACATCCTATATCCGCCTGGCCGAAGGTAAGTACACGATCGGCGCGGGGATATACAAGCCGAAATAAGCTGGCACTTACGGGGCAGGCAATGGCGATGAGGCTTGCCAGCTTATCGCTACTCTCAACAGCCGCCGCTGCCTGAATTGTGGAAGATGCTCCTGGATCGAGTTGGCATTCTGCTGCCACTACGCAGACGTATCCGAACCTTAACGAGACACTTCAAGGTTGTTGACATGGACGGATATGTTGCCTGACTACACTTGGCTGCTAGTACAGTTGCCATCCATTTCAGGAGTTGGCGGGAATTCCTTTAGTTTCCGGTATCATCCTGTCGCTCAGCAAGCTTTTCAGTTCTGCCATCATTATTTGCTGCGCATCGATCTTGGCCTTTGCACCAGCCAACTCCAATTCCACTTCATGCATTTGCGCATTGGATCCGCTGTCCCTGAGCGAAGATTCCATCAAACGGGCTTTTAATTCTGTAATTAAATCGTCTTTTTGGGTCAGTTGCGGCTCTAACAATTTTGCGCGCTGTTCTACTACGCGTAATGCATCTATCTGGCTGTTTAGCTTGCGATAATTCGTTTGCTCTTCGTAGATCGTTTTTTTTGCTTGCGCTATTTCTGCCACCCAGCGAGCACCGTCCTGGTTGAGCCGCGTTATTTCATTCTGCTTGTTGATCAGGCCTTGCTGTAGTTGACGCAGTTCTGCCTGGAGTTGCTGAACTTGCTGCTCGTGGCGTCGGATGTCCTGATCACGTTGTTCTTTTACGGATGTGCGGTAGTGTTCGAGCGCATCCCGGGCATGCTGATGCTTTTCTTCCAGTGACTGCCGGTGAGCATCATTTTCTGCCAAGCGCTCCCTTAGATCGACGACTTGCTGGGCCAGGGTATGGTGCGCCATGGACTCATTTTGCAGAACCTCTTTTGTTTCTTCATGCGCTGCCATTTCTTGCTTGATGGCAGCTATTGTCAGATCAAGCTTTTCTTTTGTCTGCGTATTTTTTGTTGTGAACTCTTCAATTGCTACTGCATGTAAGCGCTCTTTTTCGCTGCATTGTGCTGCCATTTCAGCGATACGACTGTTTGCCTCAGTTTCCAGCTGTGCGGCTAGTTGCGCCACCAGGTTTTGCAATGCTTCACTAATGGAGGTTTTGCCATCTGTACGGCCACCGCCCTCCTCGTCCAGTTCTTTAAGGTATTTGTGTATGGTGGTCTTGGACCCCGTATTGCCCAGGGCAACTCTTACCGCATCCACTGACGGATGGCGTCCCTGAGCTATCAGGGTATTGCGCGCTTTTTCGACTTCAGACTTATACAAACCAGTTCTGGCCATGACTTACCTTTTTAAATATCATACTGTATTACGTACCATGTAATTACATACTATATAATAATTAATATCAAGTAGAAATATTCATTTATATAAAGCAGGATAAAATAATATTATCCTGTGTCAATTCAAATAACTGTTAAAATTAACACCATATTCGATATGGAACCAAATTAGACGATGGTAAAAACAGGTTCAGCGGCCTCATGAGCAAAATCGATCATTACCTGCATGCCGGAACGCGTGACAATACCCGCATCGCTTACCAAGCTGCAGTTCGGCACTATGAAATCGAATGGGGCGGATTCTTGCCCGCGACCAGTGAAAACATCGCACAATATCTGGTTGATCATGCAGAATCGCTGGCAATGAACACGCTACGCCAACGCCTTGCTGCATTGGCACAATGGCATGTAGAGCAAGGCTTCGCAGATCCCACCAAAGCGCCGCTCATCAAAAAAATACTTAAAGGCATACAGCGAGAACATCCTGCCGAGGAAAAACAGGCCAAACCATTTCAACTAGAGCACCTTGCTTTGGTTGATCGCTGGCTGGAAAAAACAATAGCGTCCGCAAATGCATCTGGCGACCGTGCTGCAGAATTAAGGCACACCAGAAACCGTGCATTGCTGCTACTTGGTTTTTGGAGAGGTTTTCGCGGCGATGAACTGACACGGCTACAGATTGAATACATAGAAATCAATCCGGGCCAGGGCATGAGTTTTTTCTTGCCTTATACAAAAAGTGACCGCCAAAATAAAGGAACAACTTTTAAGGCCCCGGCACTAAAGCAGTTCTGCCCGGTTACTGCTTACACTGCCTGGAAGGAATTGACCGGGCTTGTGTCCGGGCCGGTATTCAGGTCGGTAAATCGCTGGGGCCAAATTGGGGATGAAGGGCTACATATGGACAGCCTGATACCCCTGCTCCGCACAATCTTCCGGGATGCTGGTGTGATCAACGCCGATGATTACTCAGCACATTCACTCCGGCGGGGATTTGCCAACTGGGCAACGGGCAATGGCTGGGATTTAAAAACGTTGATGAGCTATGTAGGCTGGAAAAGTGTGCAAAGCGCGATGCGCTATGTAGATGCGGCTGATCCTTTCTCGCAGCACAGGATGGAATCAAGTTTAGCGCTATCGCAAGGTACAAGCAGAACAATTGAAAGCTAACTACACGCTAACTGCACGTCAATTCCACGCACTCATTTATCACCTTCAGATGAGCTTGACCAAACCCGGCTAATCTGCGACCCCAGCTCGTTCAATTACTGCAATGAGGAAATAATTAAAAATCTCATGGCGTGCAAAAATATAAATTTTCGTATTCAGTGATCATAAAAAGCGTGTCAATTTGAAAATTTGCAATAGAATCAATACCTCTGCATCTTAACCAATTGCGTATATTTAATGCTATGAATACACCTCCATTCTTCGCAGTACAAAAACAAACACTTAATGGCGTAAGTACGATACTTGCCGTTGAATATACTCTTGACCCTGCAGACCTTGATCCCACGACTGATCTGCATTTATATGTAGACACACTGACTGTGCCTGGTCAAACCTTTAGTCTTCCCGGCAAAAACATTGTTATCACAGCCCGCCAAATTAATTGTGCATCAGGTGCCGCATTTGACAGCAGTGGCAAAAGTTATGATCAACCTGTCGTCCCAATTAATCCGCCCAAGGCTGCCAGTGGCAGTGCATCTAATAAAGGTGGCGTTGATGGCGCCAGTGGCGGCGTAGCATCGGGTGCAGTTGCAAGTAAAGGCGACAGTGCAGGCAATATCACCATTATTGCAGCGAGCATCAACGGCCAATTGAGCCTGAGCGCCAAAGGCGGCAATGGCCAGCAAGGGCAAAATGGCCAGGCAGGTGGTGATGGTTTGACGGGTGACAATGGCAACGACGCTATCATTAACCGCGTGCAACATGATCCACGGCATCCTGATGGCTGGTCGGTCACGCAGGCCACCCCTGGCGGTAATGGCGGCCGTGCAGGTAACGGTGGCAATGCTGGTGCCAGTGGTAATGGTGGCGATGGCGGCCTTGTGACTGTACACACTATGAGTGCACTGGCGACTGGTCAAGTAACTGTCGCCAATGCTGGCGGCAATCCAGGTGCAGCGAGCAGTCCAGGTAAATGTGGTGGCTTTGGTGTTGCTGGCATTGGTGGGCGCATTGCCGTTGAGCATGAACAAGGTGGGCACTTCAATACTAAAGTGTGGGAATTGAGTGACGACCGCGCCGGCGGTGCGCAAGATGGCACCGCTGGCACGGATGGCAAGGCAGCAACACCTGCTGTAAAGGGCAAGGATGCCGCGACCGACCTCAGTCAACAACCTATTATCACTAAATTGTTCACGCCAGATTTGAGCACAGTAAACCTGGTCCAGTTAACCCTTGATTACGCGGAAGTTGCCTATCTTGGTAACAACCTGGCCCAGGCACTGAATTATTACCAATGGCTGGAGCAACTGACCAGCGGCGATAGCGGTGATGCGGGTTTGAATACCGAGTTGACCGGATTGAATCAGCGTTGCAAGATCTTGCAAAAACAAATCGGCCAAGGGCTGGATTATTTTAGTAACCCCATCAATTACGTACCAATAGTAACGCTGGATTTATATACGCAAATGCTGGATGGCATGTTGAGTACAGGTGGGCAAGTAGAAAGTACCTATAACCAGTACACCGCTTATCTGAACGGCCAAAGTCATGAGTTTGATGGCATGAACGACGCCATTGCCAATGCACAGACCGCCATCACTAACTATGTACAGGCACAAAAGGACTACTACACGAAAATCAATGCCACTGGTGCCACCATCATACAATTGACCGACGCCCTGGTAGCTCAGCACAATGTCTTGACCGCTGCTGATGAGAGCTTCAAAAAAGCAGTAGAAGCCAAAGGACAATCCTGCTCCTTCGCCAGCTTTTTAGCACTTCTTAAAACCATCCTCACTGTCGGTGTCGATGTCTACTCCGCCTTTAGCGACCCCACCGCACGCACTGTCAGCACAGCAGTCAAAGATTTTGCTGACATTGGCATCAGCATTGAAAATGGCAACCTGGTAACCAATCCAGTGCCAAGCAAGGCTGATCCGGCCAGTATCAGCAAGATATGGGAGCAAATCAGTACAGGTGGCAGTGACGTGGATGATTCCAGCAAGCTGATTGCAGAGCAAAATGACTTTGATAAAAGCTTGCAACCCTATCTGGATATGCCTGAAGCGCAGAACTATAAAAAGCAGGTGCATGACTATATAGGTATAGCACAAAGCCGCAACAGCAAATTACTTGAATACACCAACGACTGCATTCAATATATCGCGCTTACTGGCTTGATTAACCAAAAACAAGCAGAAGTGAACCGGATTAAAGCGCAGATAGCCAAAGAAAACGTGCCGGGACTGATTAGTTACCGCAATTTTCTGTTCACTCAATATCAGGACTACAAAAGGCTGTGCCTGAAATACCTCTATCAGGAAAATCGCGCCTATGATTATTGGAGCCAACAAGATAATCCTTTCACGATCAGCGATAACTCATTTGTTGGGCTGGGTATTTTTCATAATAATCTCAAGGCACAGATTATCAACAGCATCAATAATTACAGCCAGCCTAGTCAGCCATTGACCAATATTGAAATCCTGCTGGATCCAACAACCCGGCCCGAACAGTTCGCCAGTTTCCAACAAAATGGCTTGTTCAACTTTCAAATTACCCTGGATGAAAGCAGCTTCCTTGGGTGGTCTAATGTATTGCTCACGAATTTCAAAATTTACATTCAAGGTGTCACAGCGCCAGCGGGTGGAAATGTGTATGTACAATTTCTGCACCAGGGGCGTGTGGTCTTGATAGATCAGCATGGCGCAGCCACCAACTACACGCATAATCAAGTACTGAGTGTTTATGAATACACCCTGCAAAACGGGCAGCCGGTTACCATCGCTGGCGGCTCACTGGGTGGTGACGGCACAGGTGGCAACCAAAAACGCATTGCCTTGAGTCCTTACGCAAGCTTTGGTATTACGCTGCCAGCGAAGTTCAATCCTGGTGTCGACTTCTCCAAAGCTACTGGTATAGAAATACATTTTTCAGGCTATGCCGTTCCGCGTTTAAACATGAAGGTGCATGGCTGATCATGCGGCTCAATGGACGGTTACCCTGACAGTGACCGACCGGCCGCATTACCTACGTCAAACACTGGAACATTTGCGACAGGTACGCGGTATTGAGCAATGGCATTTGTTCATTGGCCTGGAGCCAGGTTGCGCCGAATGTGCCCAACTGTGCGAAGCCATAGACTTTATGCCTCGCACGATTTTACGTAACCAGGAGCAGCTTGGCATCAGAGGCAACCCTTTCCATACCATGCAGCATGCATTTGACCAGGGTAGTCAGGTCAATATCTATCTCGAAGATGATATTGTGCTGTCGCCTGATGTGGCTGAACTGGCCTTGTGGTACCAGCAAACCATAGAGACAGATCAATTGTTTGATGTGCGTATTATGCTACTCAATCTGTTTGTGACCAGCATACGCACTGAACCTGCCAGTGATCTGGGTATCAGCCAGTTCTTCTCGCCATGGGGCATGATCATCAACGCCTTTCAGTGGAAGCATTTTATTGCACCCGCCTGGTGGAATGATCAGCACCGTTATCCACATCAATATGACTGGACCTTAAGTCTGTCCGAAGTGATGAATCTCCAGGACAGGCTGTTTGTGCTGGCACCATTAGTTAGCCGCAGTACCAATATTGGCCGCGAAGGAGGACTTCACAGTCATCCTGAACGGTTTGATTTATTGATGAACGGCCTGCAGCACCACCAAAGCGAGCAAAAGATCGACTATAAGATTAATAACCGGGCTCAGATACATTGGCGGCGACTGGATTATGCGCTGATGACTGCGTACGACGAATAAACTGACATCGCCGATTTCTCAACGACAGATATGACAGATATAAGCACTCAGATCCTACGAGTTGTATTTTTGCCGTTCTTCAACATGGCAATGATTTTTATCATCGGGCTGTTACTGGTCGCCATGGCGGCTACTTATTGGCAGATACTCAGGCAAAGAAAAAATCCAGACAAGTACAGGACAGCGGAAGTTTTTGCGTCGCTACGGGCTGTCGGCATATCAACACGAAAAAGGCCTGTGCTCACCATGCGTGAACAGCCTATGTATGGGCAATTGGTAAAAGCATTTCCTGCGCATGTGGTACTTGCACAAGTGTCGTTCAGTGCTTTGCTTGACACGAATGATCAGTCGGTCAGGAACAGGTATTGCAGGAAATATGCAGATTTCGTTATCTGCACAAAGGCATTTGGAGCAATCGCCATCATCGAATATGACGACTCCAGCCACCATGGCCGGGAAAAGGAAGATGCGGCGCGGGATTCATTTTTGATAGCCGCGGGATACCCAGTTTTCAGATATACCACTATCCCTGATCTGCAAAAATTGAGGCAGGATATTACGCCTGAAGCACTGAAATTTGCTGATGTGTCCTCGCAAGTATCAACGGCAGAACCGATATAACAGATACAGGCAAGCGCTTGGTACGCCCTTATTTATGCCCGGTACTTTCAAGTTTTGATGCAGCGTTCACCCGTATCAATAAGGGGGACGAAGATGTTTCCATGCCATGTTGACGCGCTAACTGGTCTAATTTCGCCCTGAGTTCACTTTCATGAACGGTAATGCTGCGGCCAGATTGCTCGCAGACCAGACATATCTCTTCAGCTGCAATACTGGCATGCGTCAATCGATATTTTGCCTTGCCATCTACATCAAAAGAACGTTGCAGGAAATTGATAGAAGTCAGGTCTGCAAGCACTCTGTAGATAGTGGTGATACTGCCCAACCTGCCTTGCCTTAGCAATTCCCGCAAAATATCTTCCGGGTAATGATAGCCATCTCCAATCTGAATAATCGCAGCCAGCATCCCTACCCTGCCTACGGTTGGGCGCAGCCCCGCATGCTGTAACTGTTCGGCCAGACCCGGTATTTCCCCAGAATTCATCGAGTTGAGTCTAATTTTCTTTTCCATTTTTATCATTTGAACATGTTTGTAGAGTGTGCAACTGGCTCTGCTTTTAGGGCATGGCAGTGAGCATTACAACAAACAAATAATAATGATTCTCATTACCATTTGCAAGAGGAATGTTTATCATTTTATATTTCATGATGACTCAAGCTCCTCTGGCTACAATAGATCCGATGGGTTATATGGTTATGTGGTTATATGGGTCGCCTCAGAAAACGAAAAATAAAGCCCGCAAAGCCTGGCGCGGATGCTGCCTTCAGATGGAGTCTCGTTGTCGCCTTCGAAACTCTCCCGGAGTACAGCCGACTTCGCGTTTGAAGAATTTGCTAAAATTGGTGGGTTCGTCAAAACCCAGTTTCTCTGCGATGGTGACGACGGGCATGTCTGTATGCACTAGCAAGCGCTTCGCTTCCAGATTGATGCGTGCAGCGATGAAGGTTTTTGCTGTCATGCCCATTGCCGCTGCCACTGCGCGTGCCAGGCTCTTTTCCGTGTAGCAGAGTTCGCTGGCATAGTCGGCCACCTGGTGCCATTCAGCGAAGCGCTTGTCCACCAGTTGCTGAAACCGCTGGAAGCGTTGTGATGCAGGAGAGATCATCGGCTCCTGCGCTTGCCGTCTGCCTTGCAGAATACTCAGTCGAGTCAAGAGCGTATGTAGCTGATGGCGCAGCAAAGCGTGCAGGTCTTCTGGCGGAGCCTCAATCAGCGTGTCCTCGCGCATCTGCTGCAACAAGTCCGTCACCTTCCGCAGCTCTTGACTATTGAGAGTCATGTGTTCAGGCAGTCTCTCCAAATCGAGTGCGAGCTTGAGATCGTGAGACGTCGTCGAAACGGGTAAGACGAATTCAGGGCGGACCAAAACGTTCCAGCCGTCCCAATCTTCATCCTGTCCGTAGTTGTGGGCCTGTCCTGCCCGCAACACAAGCAGTGAGCCCGGCGCGCAAGAGATCGACTTGAAGTCAACCATCTGGGTACATCTTCCCCGCGTGACGCATACCAGGGTATGGAACTCGTACCTATGGGTTATTCGGATTTGATCCTTGCCCCTATGCCTCAGGTCGGCCACAGAAAAGACTTCCAGGTCGAGCTGGTAGCTTGCTTGAGGTCGATAACCCAGGCGCTGGATATCCGTATTCACCTTTATTCTTCCCGACGCGGACTGTGCCGCTTTGCCTGCCCAGTACTGGTTTTTAATAAAAATGTCCAAAAAGTATCAATCATAGTCCACAAAGTATCGTTTTAATTCATTCATTATGTCCAATAATAACCATATTCGAACTACTTTAAAAGAATACATAATGAAGGCAGCAGACGTCAGCAAGATCACCAAAATCATCCTCTCGTTGGAACTGGGGATCAACGAACGCTGGAACAAAGGCGACGTCAATGGCGCGCTGGAGATGTACAGCGAGGACGTGACCTATTTCGACCCTCTCACTGAGATGCGGCTGGAGGGCAGCAAGGCCGTGGGGGCGTACTTCCGCCAGTTCTTCGAGGGCAAGCTCAACATCCTGCGCAACGAGTTCCCCAATCCCCAGGTAATAGTCAGCGATGGCGGCGATCTCGCGGTGCTCCACTACAACCTGATCAACATAGTTTCTGACGGACAGGGTGGCGAGAAACAGGGCACCCTCTGGAATTCCACACAGGTGTATCGCCTCATCGATGGCCAGTGGCGTGTGGTGCATGTGAACTGGTCGTTCACGCGCAATATGGCCGCCTTGCAGGCCATGATGTCCTGAACTAACCCAATGACAACCACCAAGCTTGTCGACGGCATCGCCCCGGCATTGGCACAAACATCTTCCACAACCGCGTCAACACAGGAGCACACCATGAACAACATCGATATCGCCAAGACCTACATCAAGGCCGTACAAACGGGCGACCAGGCAACACTGGGCAGCATCATTTCTCCCGACGTCGTCTGGCACCAGCCAGGCAAGAACCAGTTTTCCGGCACGCATCGAGGCATGGCCGCTGTCGGCCAGATGCTGGGCACGATGATGGAAGTCTCCAAGGGGACATTCGCGATCACCCGTGCCGACCACTACATGGCCAACGGTGACTGGGTAGCCATTACCATAGAGTTTGCTGGCGAGGCCAATGGCAATAAGCTCAAGCAACCTGGTGTGGACCTGATCCGCATGGAAGGCGGCAAGATCGTCGAAGTCCG
The DNA here is from genome assembly GCF_049340385.1 of Undibacterium sp. Ji83W. Taxonomy (NCBI): domain Bacteria; kingdom Pseudomonadati; phylum Pseudomonadota; class Betaproteobacteria; order Burkholderiales; family Oxalobacteraceae; genus Undibacterium; species Undibacterium sp. Ji83W. The sequence goes on from NZ_JBMPOZ010000002.1 coordinate 362,070, forward strand.
GCTGTTCTCAAGCGACCAGAATCAGGAAGACGAGTTCTGGGGGCAGTGACCCGTTGCGACGCATTGCATTGTCCGCGCCAAAACAATTGGCACGGCCAGGCATTTGTATGAGCTGTCTCAAATGCATATGCGCTCATTTTTTCATCATCGGCCTCATTGATATGGTGTTTGCGTATAAGGCCGTGCATCCTTGTGATTGCCCCACTTCTTGTTTGGCTCGGCCTGCATGACAAACACCAGCTCGCCACCAGCCATGATTTGTTCATGTCGCAGATAGTTTTGATCCAGCACTTTTCCATTCAAACTGACGCTTGCAACATAAGGGTGAGCATCGCTCAAATTCCGGGCTCGTATGATGAACTGTTTGCCATTCGGTAATTGCAATGTCGTTTTATCCAGGAACGGGCGACCGAGAATATATTCGTTGCTAACCGGGGCTACAGGGTAAAAACCAACGCTCGTAAAAACAAACCAGGCAGACATCTGACCAAGATCATCATTGCCAGACAGACCATCAGGCTTGGCCTGATACTGACTCTGCATGATTTGCTGCAAGCGTTGCTGGGTCTTCCACGGTGCGCCAAAGTAATTGTATAAATAAGCGACATGATGCGAAGGCTCATTGCCATGTGCGTAATGTCCTATCAGACCAGAAATATCTTCCATGTGCGCATAGACTTTGTGATCCACTTTTGCATCGAATACCTGGTCGATTTTGGAGATGGCAGCAGCGTCACCTCCCAGCATGCTGATCAGGCCGGCATTATCATGCGGCATATACCATGAATATTGCCATGCACTGCCCTCGGTATAATCACTGCCAAAATTGGAAACAGCAGGATCAAAAGGCACACGGAATTCACCATTCGATTTACGCGCACGGATGAAGCCGGTTTTGGTATCGAACACATTACGGAAATTCTGGGCACGGGCATAATATTTTTTCGCGATATCAGCCTTGCCCATCTTCTCGGCCATGCGCGCAATTGTCCAGTCATCAAAAGCATATTCCACGGTTTTGGATGCTGCTTCTGGTTCCAGATCGGTTGGCACATAACCCAGTTTCATATAATGTTTCAAGCCGCCATAAGGGCCATATTCGGCGCTGGCAATCATTGCATTCAATGCGGTATCTGCATCAAAACCAGGAATACTCTTCATGTAGGCATCAGCTATCACGGGCACTGCGTGATAACCTATCATGCACCAGGTCTCCAAACCATGGAATTGCCATACCGGCAGTATCCCGTCAGGACTATATTGCTGGGATGCCAGCAGCGACCGCACAAAATCAGCATTGCGCTGTGCTGGCTGTATCAAGGTTAATAAAGGATGGAGAGCGCGGTAAGTGTCCCATAAAGAAAAAGTGGAATGAAAACGGAAGCCTTCAGCCTGATGTACCTGATTATCCGGCCCACGGTAGCGGCCATCCACATCCATAAACAAACTGGGGCCCATCATGCTGTGGTACAAGGCAGTGTAAGCCTTGGTACGCATCTCAGGTTTTGCTTCAATGCTGACTGCTGACAGGGCATCGTCCCAAGCTTGCTTCGATTTGGCGCGCTGCGCTGTAAAATCCCAGTCCTGGATTTCAGCCAGGTTTGCAATTGCGCCATCTTCACTGACAGCCGAAATCGCCACTTTGACCATCAGAGTCTGATCGCTGGGAACACCAAAATCCAGCGCGGCAACCAGCGCCTTGCCTTCGACTTTGGCTTTATCCTGGGGGCCACTGCCTGGCCCGGCAAAGCCCTTGTATTCCACAGCATCTTCACGGTTATGGATTTCACGCGCCAATAATGGCAGTGAAAATTGCATGGCAAAATAAACCTGGCGGCCTGCCGCCCAGCCACGGGTTTCACGCATGCCGGTGATAATACCGTCCTTACGTACGCGCATGCTGGACCAAAGGTTTTTTGTTTTGTAATCGTAAATACTGCTACGCAAATCGACGATCAATTTGGCTGCCTCACCTTTGGCAAAACGATAGCGGTGCATGCCTACCCTTTCACTCGCCGTCAATTCGACATCAATCTCATGGTCCAGCAACTTGACTGCATAATAGCCAGGCTCGCCACGCTCTTCCTTGTGACTGAAACGTGAACGATAACCACTAAAAGGACGCTCTGGATAGCCTGGCTCAAGTTTGGTGTCGCCGCTATAGGGCATCAACAACACGTCACCCAGATCCGAATGACCAGTACCGGAAAAATGCGTATGCGAGAAGCCGAGTATGGAATCATCTTCATAACGGTAGCCAGCCGCCCAGGGATAACTCTGGCGGAAATGTCGCACCTGTGTATCGGGACTTAATTGCACCATGCCAAAAGGACGTGTCGCTCCCGGGAAGGTATGGCCATCGCCGCCAGTGCCTATGAATACATTAACGGCATCAACCGGACGTGAGCTACTGGCTGGCGCGGCATTAACACTGCTGGCGATGAATGCGCCCAGGAAAATTAGCCCGCAAATACGAAACATCATATGTACCTTTTCAGTGGATTCTTTTAAAGCGACGAATACAGCAACTGCCTGAATTAAATTTATTCAAATGATGGTGGCAATTCACCTGGCTTGATTGCCCACTTTTTATTGGCTTGCTTGCCAAGTTTAAAATCCAGGCTCAGATTGCCGTCCAAGGCAGTTTCATCGAGCCAGGATTTCGTCAATGATTTGCCGTTCAAGGTCAGGCTTTGCACATATTTGAATTGCGTGCCAGTCTGATCTGTATTGATGGTCAATGGTCCTTGCTTTCGTTGGACCACGATCTTCTTGAAAGTTGGGCTGGCAATCAGCAATTCCGCCCGGCCTGGGTATTGTGGATACAAGCCCATCGCTGCCCATACATACCAGGCCGACATCTGGCCCAGATCATCGTTACCGGGTATGCCATCTGGGCGATTGTGCCAAAGTTGCTGCAACACTTCGCCCACCACTTCCTGGGTTTTCCAGGGTTGTGCTGCATAAGAATATAGCCAGGCTGCGCCGATGGAGGGTTCATTATCCATTTCTGAATGTTGTGGGCCAGAGACAGTCAGTGTCCATGCGCCTTGCTCGTTCTTGAAAAACTTATCCAGTCGCTGCGTGGATTTTTCAACGCCACCCAGGGTCTTGATCAAGCCATCAGCGTTAAATGGCACCATCCAAAGATACTGCGCGCCACTGCCCTCTACCATGCCCTCGTCTGAAGCCGGATCAAACGCAGCGACGAACTGGCCATCCTGTTTGCGTTCCTGCAGATAGCCAGTAGCGGGATTGAAGTGATTTTTCCAGTTTTGCGCACGGGCCAGGAATTCTTTCTTTGCAGTCTGATCGCCCAATTTCCCAGCGAACGAGGCCAAGGCAAAGTCGGCACTTGCATATTCCAGTGCATCCGATACCATGCCCCAGCCTGGCGCTGATTGTGGCATATAGCCGTACTTTATCCATTGATCCAGGCCTGGTCTTTGCCCTACACACATGACAGGACAGCCATCCTTGGACAAATCCAACTTGGTCGGCGTGCGCGCCGCTTTAGCAAGTGAGGTAAAAGCCGTAGCCACATCAAAATCGCGCGCGCCAAATGCGTACATGCTGGCAACCGAGGCAGTAGCAGGATCACCGTTCATGACGCCAGTGGCACCATTGTTATGCGTCCACCTATCCCATACACCATTGTTTTGCTGGGCCTGGTTCAATAAGGATTGCGCAATGTCACTGGCGATTTTTGGCTCGATCAAAGCTATTAATTGCACTTGTGATCGGTAAATATCCCAGCCTGAAAAATTGGCATATTGCGCCAATTGGGGAGCCTTTACCTTATGTGTCTTTTGATCAAAACCTGCATACTCACAATTGATGTCACTAAAAAGATTAGGATGCAGCAAGGAGTGATACAAGGCAGTATAGAAAATCGTGCGCTGGTCTTTATCGCCACCAGTCACATCAATTTTAGCCAATTGCTGATTCCAGGCCTTGCGGCTATCGATTACAACCGTCTCCAGAGTTTTTTCTGCGGATATTTCTGCATTCAAGTTTTCCGCAGCATTTGCTACGTTGACATAGGAAATTCCAATCCGCGCCTCAACATTTCTGGCTTTACCAAAATCTATCCAGGCACCTGAACCTTTGTTGAGTTGCGGGAAGCCTTTATCATCCAACTCAGTCGCACCTTCTGCCGCAACACCATTGGGAATGATTTTCTCGTTTTGCCAGGTTGCGGTTGCCGCGAATTTCTGGTTAAAGCGGGCTACAAAATGAATCGTGTAATAAGGCCGACGTGTCACAGGATGGAGATACCCACAGAAATTACCGCTGCTGACCGAACCGCTGACGGTATTGTTCTCAGCATCAATTTTTAAATTGGCTGCAAAACTACCTAACTGCGAATCAGAATTGCGTATCAAAATGGCTGCCTTGCCCTCTGCCGGATAGACAAATCGCGCAATACCGGCACGCAGGCTGGCACTTAATTCAGTTTGTACGCCATTTTCCATGCGCACTTTGTAATAACCTGGTTGCACTGTTTCGTTTAAATGGGAATAGCGACTGGCGTAATGCTCGTCTTTACTGTCCAGAGAAGGTGATGTGCTCAGCTCTGTCGTGATTGGCATGAAAGGTATGTCACCACTGGCACCACGACAACCCGTACCTGACAAATGTGTCAGGCTGAAGCCACGTATTTTTCTGGCCTCGTACAAATAACCACCAGGAGCAGCGGCCTTGTTTTTTTCGCCTTTGCTGGTCTCAGGACTGAAGCTGAACATACCAAAAGGCATGACTGCCCCTGGAAAAGTATTGCCCAGGTTTGTTGTGCCTATCAGCGGATTAACCTCTGCTGCAAGATCAGTCCCGGCGTTTGCATGTAGTTGTGGCACACAAAGTACAGCAATCGAAGCAAACAAAATTGTCGAACAACGCATGGTTTTTCCAAAAGTTATATGGTGTTGATGGCTTAGTCTGACAATGTGCAGTCATTAAACAGGTTGCACGCTACTACTCCGCACAATCAATTGCACTGCAAGTGTTGTCTCCTGGCTTTCTTGTTGCGCGTTGCGTAATAGCATCGCCACCCCCTCTGCACCTAGCCCTTCCTTGTCAACGGCAATGCTGCTTAAAGGTGGATGGGCTTTCGCTGCTGCGCGGATATCATCAAAGCCAACAATGGCAATATCTTCAGGAACCTTCAATCCCTTATCGAGACATGTAGCCATCGCAGTCAGGGCAGTATTATCGTTGTAGCAGAATAGAGCGTCTGGCGGCTCAGACATGGACAGCAAATCGGTGACTGCCTGCCTCACCATTTTCTCCTCCTCAGCCTGATGCGGAATCGCAATTTCATATTCTGGATTGGCCAGTATTTTTGCGTCAAATAAGGCCTTGCGAAAACCATGAACACGTTCTTGTATACTGTAGTGTGCATGCGGGCCGCTTAACATGGCTATCCGTTTGCGCCCGGTGCTTATCAAATGCTGCGTGGCCAAATAGCCGCCCAGCCGATGATTCGGATTAATCGAGGTATAACCGGGCAAATGCATATCAATCAGCACCATGGGTTTTCCTGAAGTACGTATTGCTTGCAATAATTCTGTTTCGAAAAATCCCGCACATACAATGGCATCTGGCTGATGCACTCTGATTTGCTCCATCAACGGCTCAGCAGGGCCAACGGCGACAAATGACATAGCAATTCCAGCACGCCTGCAAGCTGCTTCTGCTCCATGCAAAACGATGGAATAAAATGGACTGCTCGACAAATTATTGTGCTGCCTGTGCAAGAGAAAAGCGATGCGACGTATCCGCCCATGCTTTAGCTTTGACAAGTCATAGCCCATTTCTTGCGCAGCATCAAATACCAGTGCACGAGTCGCTTCGGTCAAGCCAGTCTGGTTTTTCAGTGCCCGCGAGATCGTCCCCACTGAAAAACCTGTGGCTTCGGCCAAATCGCGTATTGTTACACCCATAATAAAAGGAAAAACAAAGTCACCATATTCTGCTAAACAAAATTAAGGATATGCTATAAAAACAGTATCTGATGGTAACTTTGTCTGAAAAAATCGGTCAACTGATGTCTGCTCTCGATTTTTAGTTTAGTACTTTTACTAAACAAAACTGATGGGTTTCAGCAACGAATTATTGGGAAGAGGCGTATTAAACAACCTCAGCGCAGTACTACACACTACACGCAATCCTATGATTAAAAACTATAGTCCTGCGCGGTGCCAAGAGAAATCCCCTAGACCCCGCGCATAAATTAACGTTTCCCCTGTTTCTCAGTAAACGTATCAGTAAACGCTGACCTGATAATTTTTATTGTAGAAGTGTCCGGAACCAGACTTCACTTCCGTTCCGGCCTCTACCATCATCACATAGTAGCTACTCTTAAATACGTCCGCCCTCCTTCGCGCTGCTTCTGCAAAAAAATACTTCAGGTTTTTGCTGAAATACCTGGCATTCACACGTTTTCGAAATTGCATGACGGGCCAACTATTACCATTCGAAGTCATGGTCGCTTGCCAGACATCCCAGGTTTCGCCATCCAGTACAAAGCTGTTGGCGTCTTTGCTGCCCCAGCCTGAAGTCTGCGAGTTGGCGGAGGACTCAGGAATGACCATGATTTCCCCCTTGAGATAACTCGTATTCCAAATATTGGATGAATGAAAAAAAACATCGATGGCGTGGTTATAGGTTCCTGTGATATTGCCCGTACCATCGTAACCGGCAGTGGTAAAGTTCCACAGTACATCAATGTTCTTTGTGTTACTGCCGAACAGATAAGGCAAACCAGACGTTGCCGGGTTGTTTTGACTATTGCTAGCGCCACGACGTATGCTTGGGTATGATTTAACGCTACTGGTATCGCCCCCAAATCCTGTCCATTTATAGCCAGCTCCATCCATCGTCGTTGTTGAATTGGTGAAAATGGTTTCGGACCAACTACTGCCAGCACCACTAACACCCCACAAGTTTGTGGAAAGATCATATTGATCAACATAAATATGCTTGTTGCTTGCGTCCGCAGGGCTGGCAGATGCGGATGCTGCATGTGCCGGATTGCATATCATCAGTCCCAATGCGAATCCTGCTGCAATCGCCTTCACTTTGCTTGCGTTAAAATTTTTTCTCTTAGTCATTTCGTCTCCATTATTTGATAGTTTTTTTAAGTTGATGAGCAAGATTTCCAGTGATAAGTGTACTGATGGTGGCCCTCGTGCACTGATGGTGCCAAAGTCCTGTTGGTTGATTTGGAAGTGAGACATAAATTCTTGTCAGCCCTTACGCATCCAGAGGACTGATGTAGGCAGTACTTCGTCCCGACCTTGCGTATCAGGTATGCGCCCTCCGGTTTTTCGATGAACCAGAGCCTGCGAGGACAATGCCATGTGACCAAGCATGATTTGCTGTTCAACCAGAAAGTAATCACTTTTGACGTCCAGGACGAAGGCTTTGTTTGTCAGTTCTTCATCCAAGCGCAAGGAAATATCAGTGCGGTCACGTAGCACTTGCCGTTGGCGACTCATCGCCAGTGTTGCGGCTTTTTGCTGTGATATACCAGTAATAGCTGACAGCAGGACTATTGGTGCTGTGTTGACATTCAATGAGGTGGGCTCGGGCAAGAACACCACAAACTCCCGTATTGCGGCGAGTATTTTTGGCGTGTATCCAGGGACTGTCATCAAGTCATCGATGTGAATGAACGCAAGCAGTTGTTTGTCCGGCCAGATACTTACTCCGGATGATATTCTGTCTGTAACCGACAACGGCGATTGGCTGCGTGCAATGGCGATTGCCGTTCGCTCAGCCAGATCGGGATCTATTCCCAATATGTGCAGCAAGCGCCGGTAGTTATTGACGTGACCGTCGTTGATCTGGCGATCAGTCGCGAGATTGGTCAAGTTGTAACGCGACTGTGCATCCACAATCCGTACAGTTAAAGCAAGCTCACTTTTTATATCCTGCCCAGTCAATTCCTCAAGCCGGATTACAGGGATAGGCTTGGCCCAGAGCCCATCCAAACTGGTCACATTGCCATTCTCCATAGTGTCCAGGCGCAAAATTTGGCGCATGTCGTCAAGTGTCCTCTTGAGTACCGTATTTGCCTGAAGATGTTGGAACTGGTTTTCAGATGCGCGTAACTGAACTTGTTGTGGCCAGAACAAGCTGGCAACTATCGTCACTGCAAGCGTGGTCAGCAGCAATGCGAGAATGATGGCCGCACCACGTTGATGTAGCACTTGCCGCTGCACGACCCGCATGTCAGGGCGAACCTGGCTTGCTATCCTTTTTTGAGTCTGCATACACAACATCGTTATTCCCTGCCTCAAGAATTCTTTTTATTTTAAGGACATGCGATAAATCATTTACTAGCATCAAACCCGTATGGTACCGCTACCACAATAAGAAAATGGTAGCGGTACCCGGAGAGGATGTCAACTCATTTTTTCTTTCAACATGGGCTAACCAACGAGCCCCTGCTTCTGTGCATTTCCAAAAAAATTCAAAACCAGCCCACACTTTTCATCCCGGAATCGCTTGACCGCTTTGATCCCGTCTCTGCTTTCTGGTGTAAAAAACCTGTTGGCGATCTATGGTTCACAATCTGGTTTATGCATACACAAAACCGCAATGCAGCATAAGAAGATGTGGACCAATAAGCTTGAGGCATATTGATTCATCTATAATCGGGTCTATCAATTGCGACATATGGCATCACTTTGCCTGTTGATGGATGAAACATCGGAGGAGCCTTAGTGAGACTAAGTAAGCGTTCTTTGAGGTATCTCTTCAGTATTGTCTTTGCGTGGCCAATGGCTTTTTGCTGCGCGCCCTCTTTTGCTGTTGACGCTATCAGCAATCCTGTCTTAAAAAAATCAGGATGGGATGGCCCTATCGACGGCCCGCCAAAGCAAACCGGGAAGAAAGTCACTTTTATTGCACAGGACTCCCGCAATGGTGGCATCTCATCTGCCTATAGAGGATTTTATCTGGCAGCTATAGAGCTGGGATGGTCTTTGAACGTGGTCGATGGCAAGAACGACAAATCATTAATACGTTCGTTATTTGTTGAAGCCTTAAACCAGCATCAGGATGCGATCATCCTTGGCGGCATTGATTTCGACGATGCTTATGACGACCTCAGCCTGCGTGCGAGGCAGGAAAAAGTCGTTTTGGTTGGCTGGCATGCAGCTGTAAAACCTGGTCCAACCAGGAATTTATTCGTCAATATCACCACGCCATATGAAGACGTAGGCAAAAAAGCTGTGGAGTTTGTTATCGGGAATAGCAAGGGTGAGATTGGCATTATTATCTTGAACGATGACCGCTTTGGTATAGCCAACGCCAAAACAGCGGTGATGATAGAAGCCATATCCCGCTGTAGTCGTTGCACCTTGCTTGCGGTAGAAAATATGCAAATCGGTAATGCCAATAAAGAGATACCAGACGCTGTCGTCAGATTGAATCAGCAATATGGAAAAAAATGGACGCATACATTGGCAATCAATGATGCTTACTTTGATGCGATCAATGTGCCACTGATAAGAGAAGGCCGCAAAGATATACAGAATGTGTCTGCAGGCGACGGCTCTTACATTGCATTGAGCCGCATCAAATCAGGTATTTCACAACAGGTAGCGACTGTTGCCGAACCCTTTGGCCTGCAAGGCTGGCAACTTGCTGATGAACTGAACCGTGCTTTTTCAGGAAGGCAGCCAAGCGGTTATATCACCAAACCTATTTTGATTACAACCCCATTCATGAATCAACTCAAAGGAGCGGAAATAGATTCAATTCTGAACTACAGAGAAAATTATTCAGCGATCTGGACAGGCAAAAATTACCTGAAATAGAGGCATGATTTGTATCAGCTTGTCTTACAATCCAAAACCATTTCGCAAGGATCAAATTTAATTTCCAATGGCGATTCGTAGAAATACATCTTCTCTAAAGCCCGGCAATTCAATTCGCATCTCCAAATCACCTGACAGAACGTCAAGCAGATGCCAGGACGACCTGACAGCATCAACATTACGGGCCATACTCCTCGCTGATAAAATGATGTTCGCACGTCAGCGCAGTGTCAAATTGAGCTGCACTGATAACGATCTACGACCAATAGCTTTATCCAGAAAACTACAACAGACTATCTATGCACTCAGATACATTTTCCCATTTGCTATCACAATATATGCGCCGCATTCGTGCCAGTGCAGCCGGGGTAGCAGCAGAAATTGGCTTGAGCCGGGAGTCAGTCAACAACTGGAGAAATGGAGCATCGCTGCCCAGTCCAAGATCACGTGACAGTCTGCACGCTTGTGCACGTTACCTTCGATTGACAGAAACGGAAACTAATCTTTTCTTTATAGCCGCTGGCCTTGCGCCTGAATTTCCTCTGCAAAGTGAAGTAGAAAGTGAAACGCCGTTTGCGGGATTCATGGATCAACTGTTTGTACGACTGGCTCAGTCTACCCCCTACCCCATCACTTTACTGCTATCCCAGGCACACTGGGGGCAACCACCATTCCGCGAAAAATTACTTGCTCGCGCACGCGCTCAGTATGGTGAGAAAGCCACACTACATATACAGCCACCGTATAGCATCAGTGCCGATAGTAGTGAATATTTTGCAGCGATAGGACGTCAATGCGGTTTTGCAGATGTCAATTCGGATTATGGCTTTGAAGCCGCTCTTGAACAAAGGCTGAACGATGGAGAAAGAGTATTTTGTCTGGTCAGCCGCTTTGAGCAAGGTACACCGGCCTTACGTGAATCATTGGCAGGCATCTTGCGCAGCCTTAGTGAAATGCATGGCGGTCGCCTGCACTTGTTGCTGTGCGGAGGTGAAATGCTGGCCGACCTTAAATACCGCAGTGGCGATCTGTCCTTGCTCAATATCGCACAAGTCAGTCATTGGCCAGACGCCAGTACAGAAGATTTGCATATTCTGGTTAAACAACGTTGGCCGGATCACGCCATTGTGCCATCCAAACTAAGCGCGCTGGCATCCATGTGCGGCGGTCACCCTGCGCTCTTCGAGGAAGCTATGCTGTGGCTGGTCGATAATCCTGATGCCAAGGAAAATAATTTTTTGACTTTACGTATGTATCTGACTCACAGTGCCCGCTTGTGGCAGACTTTTTTGCCATTGACGCAAAATCCGGCATCTCTGACACGTTTGCGTACTCTGTTAGCGTCCGATGATTTAGGACGGGCCCGCCCCTATCTTCAGGATGAAGACCTGCGGCATCTGTTTTGGGGAAATCTGATCCAGGTTCGTGGTCACGGGGATCAGGCACGCCTATGCTGGCGCTGCGACATTATTCGTGATGCAGGCCTGATGGTACTTGAATAATGTGGCAAAAAATATCGCGACTATTACCAGGAAAAATATCACGCGCTATATTCATAGTAGTACTGACATTATTTATTGCAAGTACTGTTCTGACGCCGAAACTGAATCCATTGACACGAGACGGTGTTCTTGCCGCTGAAAATATCGGTTCTGTCTGGAACGACGTAAACCAGTGGCGTATCGCCTTATCCGAGGCGCGTAACACCAGCGATGACTGGCCAAAAAATATTCAACAGTACGCGCCACAAACAATAAACTCTCATCTCAATGTCACGTCACCACGGCCTTATATATTGCAGGTGGATATTGCCAAGCTTGCTGAGTTGGGGTCATTGTCAGGTACACAGGTGATTTTTGAACTTAATCCGTCAAGCCATACCTGGCAATGCAAGGCTGGCACGCCACCTGTGCCCGCTAAATTCTTGCCCATGAATTGCGAAGGCATCACTTCAGGAGAAGTAAATTTCAACAGACTCAAAATGTTGCCATTACTATGTGCATGCATATTTGCAGTGATCGCCATTCTCCTATTCCTGCGCCACCCCTTGCTGGGGCCAACCCAACTTCGTCCGGACAAATTACGTCGCACACCGTATCGCGCTTTACCCAAACTGGATCGTCTGTTGCGGCTTGTTGGCAGACGGCAATCCACTCTGCAAGCGGCAGGTATATCAGCAGTCACCTGGCAGCGCGCCGTCAATTACGTCAACGATGGTGCGGATAAACAGCAAGCATACCTCGCTGCACGTTTGTCTGCGCAAAGCAAAACCAGCAAAGACTGGGCGCTTCCTGGTGAGGTCTTTGAATGGCAGTTCGCAAGTAATTTACCTGTTTCGCTGGATAGATGTCTGGTTTTCATTCCCCATGCAGATGTTACCGAGGACCTTCTGGTACCTGCTCTGATGACCGCACAACCCGGGTCAGATGTGATGTTAATACTTACCGGATCAGATACGGAAACTCAGCAAGCATCGTTGCAAGCATACTGCGATGATAAAGCCAATATGTTCGTCATGATAGATAGTGCCAGTCAGACAGAGTGCCTGCTCAGCAGGCAACCCGCTACTGTATTGCTGCGCTTACTTGCGGCACAATTGCGTGTGACCCGCATTTCGCCCTACCAAACCAGAGGTGCCATTACCAGTGCGGGTGCTTTTTTTGGGCGTGAACAATTGCTTGCCCGTGTCACAGGTCGTGAGCCATCCAATTATCTGGTTGTTGGTGGTCGCCAGTTGGGCAAAAGCAGTTTATTAAAAGCGGTTCAACGCAGTCTGCAAGGGCATCCGCACATAGTCTGTCATTATATTTCCCTGCGTGATCATCGCCTGGCACCACGCATGGCATTGCAGTTTGGACTTGATGCAACAACGCCTATAGAAAATATTATTTCTCATCTTGAAGCTAATTTTGTGGGCAAACGATTGTTTTTATTAATTGATGAAGCGGATCTTTTTTTTCGCGATGAATCTATCAATAATTACCCGCAATTATCTGCCCTGCGTGCACTAAGTGACGAAGGCCGTTGTTGGTTCATGCTGGCCGGTTTTTGGGATTTGTATGCAACAGCCGTGCTTGATTACCAGTCACCATTGCGTAATTTTGGTGAAGTATTAACCATAGGTGGTTTGGAACAAGAGGCCTGCAAAGAATTGGTCACAGTACCTTTATCACGTCTGCGTTTTGGCTTCACCAGCAACCAACTGGTGGATCAATTGGTGGAGGCCAGTGGCCAGAGAGCAAATTTGCTTGCTATTCTATGTCACGAATGTCTTGAGGTTTTGCAGCCTGGCGAACGTGCCGTAGAACCCCGTCATATCGCACAGGCGTTATCTTCACAAGCTGTACAGGACGCTTTGGCTGGTTGGGGGCGACTAAGCCACGATGAAGCTGCCTGTCGCCTTGACCGCATCGTGGTTTATCACACAGCCATCAATGGAAAAACCAGTTTATCCAAACTTGCTGCACTCTTTGCCGGCAGCGGCCTGAGCATCGAACCTGAAATCATGCGGCATGCTCTTTCGCGTCTGCAATTAGCCTATATACTCAAGCGCGATGGCCCTGAGTTTGCATTTGCCGTTCCATTACTGACAAAACAGTTTGAGCAAAGTGAACTAGCTCTGTTGCTTGGTCAGGAACTGATGTCTATGAAAGCCGTAGATACAATCTAGGTAATCTTGGCGAAGCCCCCGGATAAAGCCACAGATTTGTGGCAATATCAACTCAAAGGAGATCCCCATGTCTGAATACATTTCTATCCTGCAAACCTATATGCAAGCGCTGGGTGACGCTGACTACGATACCATCAAAGGCTTGTTCGCAAAAGATGGGAAAGTTCTTTCACCATTTCTTGGAGAAATGGATGCTGGCCCCTTTTTTGACAGATTGGCAGAAGCCTCCAGCCGCAACGTCATCACTCCAATTGACATCTTCGTCAGCGCCACAAAGAAACACCATGCGACAGCCTATTTTCAATACGACTGGACTGTGCGCGACGGAACTTTAATCAGCTTCAAGGTCATGGATCTGTTCAGCTTCGAGCCAGATAGCAACAAGGTCAAGTATCTGAATTTGATCTATGACACGCACCCTATACGTTCGACTGCAGGTAATAAGTATGAGCTTTGATTAATACTATGGCGACACAGCATGCGATTCCGTCTCGTTTTTGTGAGTATTTTGTTTGATGTGAAGCTATTCACGACCTAAGAACCCTTTTACGATCTGTAGCGAGCGTCAGCGGGGTCAGGACAATTTCAGGGCAACATTCAGAGCAAGCTAAGCGCAGCGCAAAAAGCGGAATGTACTCAAGTACATGAACATTTTGAGCAGCACATGAGCCCCGCGTGGACTCAGATTGCGTACGCGCAGTACTCGAAAAACAATTTGTGATTGATGGGTAAACGCCTCAGTCCAGGCAACACTCGATAATTGCGAGCCATTACATCAAAGCATTATCAGGGTTTTCTTGCGAATTCAGTAGTGTCATCGCTCCCTTCCGTTCTCCTGGCGCGTAACCATAGTCCACGCAGATCAAGCTCATCTGCTGTGCTGCAAACTGGTCGCCAATCAAGCTCTATAAATAAATCACAGAGCTAATTGATTCTTTATTTGCGCGATTTAGTAAACAATAATGTGCAGTTTTCGCTATTTATCTGCCTGATTTTGACAACTATAGTTCATTGTAACGCTGCAAGGCGTTCCGTTAAACCACATCGTTCCATGATCCCCATTGGACTGCTCTCGATAAAATCTATCGGATTAGCATTATCTTCTCACAAAATATTTTGATGAAATCTATGAAACGCACTTTGATGAACATGAGTCTTTTTGCACTGGCTCTCAGTAGTGGTAGCGCTTTTTCCCAAACAATTAACTACGGCACGCCCATCAGCCTGGAAGTTGCCAAAAAAGTCGCCAATGCCTGTGCTAAAAGCCTGTTACCCTAGGACATCACACTATGCCTACTATCCTTACTTATTTATTTGATCCCTTGTGCGGCTGGTGTTATGGCGCATCGCCCCTGATTCAGAAGCTGGGTCAGCAAAGCGACTTGACGCTGGAGCTTGCTCCCACTGGCTTGTTCGCGGGCAGCAACGGGCGCATCATGAACGCCGCATTTGCAGAATATGCATGGGCGAATGACGTCCGCATTGAAAAACTGACTGGCCAGCGCTTCACCGAAGAGTATCGTACGCAGGTACTGGGCAAGCATGGCAGCCCTTTCGACTCAGAGACAGTTACGCTGGCACTGACTGCTGTATCCATGACGGAACCACAACGCGAACTGGAAGCGCTAAAGGGCTTGCAAGAAGCACGTTATGTATATGCGCTGGACATCACGGCAACCAGCGTGGTGGAACAGCTATTGCGCGACATGGATTTGGTTGCTGCTGCAACCCGGCTGGCAACTGGAGATGCAGAACTGCGTCTGGCCACCGATGTACGCATACGCCGCGCACAGCAGCTGTTGCAAACGTATGGCATTACAGGTGTGCCTAACATGGTGGTGACAAAAGCTGGAAAAAGCAGGCTATTGCGCGGCGATGCACTGTTCGGTGGTGTTGAGAAGCTCCTGGATACATTGGGAAAATGATTCACTTCCAACTTCACTTCATGCGAAGGCAAGAACTCTATATGCCTGGCCAGTGTCGCGTTGAATATGGGAATGAGCAAAATATGCGTACAAGATATAAGCTATTGGAATCGGCGGCTTTGACCTTGTTCTGGAGGCTTAAATTGTTTAAGGTTGCCTCTATCACCAGGAGCTTTTCATGAACACACTTCATCAGGTCCTTGCCCATATGCGTGTGGGGCAATGGAACGAAGCACATGATCTGGTGCAGGGTGACGACACGCTGCTGGGGGCTTGGCTACACGGTATTTTGCACATACAAGAAGGTGATCTGGAAGATGCCGAATATTGGTATGGAAAAGCCAATCGAAATTTCCGTAGCCGCGGGACACTGAATGAAGAGTTGGAACGCTTCACGGCAGAATTGCTGAGTACTGACGGACAGGTATAGCCATTTTTTTGATCAGGGTATTTATCTGTATCAATCCCTACTCCGGTTCAGTAACTGGTAGCGATGGGCGGCTATGCGTGGCGATGGGTCGGGTTAGTTTGACGAACAAACCGGACAGTCCGGAGAAGACCGATTATTCCCCTGATGATCTTGGCGGGTCGCTGATGGAGTTGGCTTTCGGCGAGCTGGCAATGAGCAAATTCATTAAAATTTAACAGTAGTTAGCGCAGCGTACCGGCAGCAAGCTTCACATGATATACCCAAGCCGAGACAACATTTGCCGTTGGCGGCGTCAATATTTATTGAACTGGCGGTAGCAAAACAAATGCGGAGTATGCAGCCTAGTCTGCATACTCCGCAGGTCAAAACAAAAGACGCAATAATTACTCTGCGCCCATTTCTTTGAGCAAACGGTCAGCCTTGTCCACGTGTTTCATCTGCCACAGCATGTAGCGCAGATCCACCTGTATGGAGCGGGAATTGGCCTTGTTGTAATCCCAGTCAGAAATGATGGAATCCAGGGTGCCGTCAAATGCCAGGCCGATGAATTCACCTTTGGCATTCAATGCAGCAGAACCGGAATTGCCACCCGTGATATCCAGAGTCGCCAGATAGTTCACAGGGACTGTTTTTAATTGCGGATCAACATACTTGCCGAAGTCTTTGGCCTTGATTGCTGCCAATTGTGCGGCGGGGGCGTTGAATTCGCCAGTGCCGGTTGCCTTGGGCGGGATGCCATTTACCGTTGTGAAGGCGCTCCATGCCAGGCCATCAGACGTGCCATGGTCACGGCCAGTCACTTTGCCGAAGGTAACGCGCAAGGTGCTGTTAGCATCAGGGTAAACAGCCTGCCCTTTGCTCTTCATGTAGGCGATTTTTGCCTTCATGTAGTTGCCGTAGGCTTGCTGGATTTTTCCTGACAGTTCTTCATCTTCAGCTTCGCGCTTGAGGCCGCCTTCATACATGGCAACTGCTGCTTTCACAAAGCTGTCATTGCTAGCCTTGAAGTCTTCAGGCTTGGCGGTCAGCCATGCACTGCGAGCTGTTTTTTCACCCAGTTTACTACCAGCATACAAGGTATCGAGCAGGGATTTCAGGTCGGCTTCAGACATACCGTCCTTGATACCTACTGCAGCATCAAAATTGGCGCTACGGTCTGCCTTGGGTTGCGCAGCGTATTTGCTCAGGTTGTACAAGACCAAAGCTTTGTCGACTTTTTCATCGTAGTTGCGTTCGATTGCATCCACAGCCGCCTTGAAGCGAGGCAGATCACGCACCTGGTAACCAGCTTTACGCTCAGCATCAGTCTTGGTTGATTCATTCGACAGACGGTACAAGGTGCGTGCCGTAGTCAGGAAGCGTGGATAGGAACTGCCCAGGTAAAAGTCGCGCTTGCCTAAGCTATCTCGCTCTGCAATCAGCTTTTCAACCTGCTCAATATCGCTGGCGAATTCCTTGGCGCGTGCTGGGTTGCTGTTGATCCACGCTTTCAGCTCTTCATGTTCTTTGGTTTTGCGAGACAGGATATCGCTGCCAGCATAACTGTCGAGCATGCCTTGGCGGTTTTTGTAGTAGTTGTTGATACCTGCAACCTGACCAGCATACTTGAGTTTGGCATCTGGATTGCTGCTGGTTTCTTTGGCAATGATGCCCAGCATGTCGCCTGAGCTCTTCACAAATGTAGGGTAGTTCCAATCAAATGTATAAGCCACTTCTGATGGCAGGCGATGGCGGTTGGTACGACCTGGGTAACCCAGCACCATGATGAAATCGCCTTCTTTGAGATTATCTTTGGCCAGTTTCAAGAAATGTTTGGGCACATAAGGCACATTGTCTTTGCTATAGTCAGCCGATTTGCCATCTTTGCTTACATAGGCACGGTAGAAACCATAGTCACCAGTGTGGCGCGGCCACATCCAGTTATCGGTATCGCCGCCAAATTTGCCCACGCCTTCAGGCGGTGCATGAACCAGGCGTACGTCTTTGATTTCCAGCTGTTTGATGAGATAGAACTCAAGTCCACCATAGTAAGGGTAGACATTACAACGATGACCAACATCTTTTTCGCATTCCGCGATGATGACTTTGGAATTCTTTTCTATAGCATCAACGCGAGCTTTGCCATTCAGTTTGGCAGTGTTTTTGTCGATGATTTTGTTGCTGACATTATTGACTTCTTTAGTCACGAAAATGCGTGAGCCAGGAGATGCCGGTAATTCTTCTTCCAGGCTATTCGCCAGGAAACCATTGGCCAGCAAGTTACGCTCTGGTTTGGAATTATGGGCAACACTGTTGTAGACGCAATGGTGATTGGTCGCGACCAAACCTTGCGGGGACACAAAAGAGGCTGAGCAACCACCCAGGCTGACAATGGCACCCATAGGGAATTCCGTCAATTTGGTCAGCGTTGCCGGGTCCAGTTTCAAACCGTCTGCCTTCAGTTGCTTTGCGACTTGTGGCAATTGTTGCGGCATCCACATGCCCTCATCTGCGCTAGCGATCTGGCATAGGCTCATGACCGCCAGCGTGGTAAGTGTTTTTTTCATCATATTGTTATAAAAAGATGTGAAAATATAGAATAGTTATTCCCTCTTGGCACCCCGGAGTAAGCCTGAGGCGCGGACAGTTTAGTCCTAAAAAGCGGGGGAAAGTTCACTATTTTTCGCGAACTAGTGCCAATTACATGAATTTTGCCAGGCAACTGCTCAAAAGAAGCACCCTGCCTCAATAAACTGGCATGCGTTGTTACTTTTTCGTGGATTTTTTCTGTGCTGCAATCCGTGGTCAAGATTGCAAGATGCAATCTTGACAGGTATTTATTTTATGCGGATGCAATATCGTAAAACGGGGGTGATGCAAAAGATGGGCTGGCTTGACTAAGCTGTAATGTCAAAGAATTTTTCTTAGCGCCTCACGCAATTCCGACAGTTTTGGGGGTTTGCTAAGTACGCAATCCACATGCGAAGGGGAGTCCCCATCATCAACCAGACGCTGCCCCCAGCCAGTCAACATGATGATAGGGGTCATGGGCGACACTTGCTTGATGGAGCTGGCAAGCTTGCGGCCATCTATATATGGCATGCCAAGATCAGTAATGACGACAGCGAAAGGATCACCTTTTCCATGAGCGTCATTAAATGCATTGATACCAG
The DNA here is from genome assembly GCF_049340385.1 of Undibacterium sp. Ji83W. Taxonomy (NCBI): domain Bacteria; kingdom Pseudomonadati; phylum Pseudomonadota; class Betaproteobacteria; order Burkholderiales; family Oxalobacteraceae; genus Undibacterium; species Undibacterium sp. Ji83W. The sequence continues at coordinate 381,074 of NZ_JBMPOZ010000002.1, forward strand.
CCTGACCGCCATCAGCCGAGAGTACGCTGTGACCATCAATTTCCAGTATGTCGCGCAATGATTTTAAAACCATGGGGTCATCATCGACGACCAGAATACGTCTGTGCGTGGGCACAGCTTCAGGCGCGGGCGTTCTGGCAATCGGACTAACTGTAGTGGGCACCAGAAAGCTCATGCGCATGGTGGTGCCCTTACCAACTTCCGTCAGAATATCAATGTGAGCACTATGTCTTTCTATCATGCCATACACCATGGCCAGCCCCAATCCCGTCCCCCGCTCGCCTTTGGTAGTGAAGAACGGTTCCAGGCAACGACGCCTGGTATCGTCAGACATGCCTATGCCTGAATCACAGACGTCAATATGAACTTGCTTCAAGATGACTTCTTTTGTTGATTCCAGCAAGTCTTGTACGACGCTGGTGCGCAAAGTGAGTACGCCACCGTCTGGCATGGCATCAACCGCATTGAAAATTAAATTTGTCAGTGCTTCCCTGATTTCGCCATGTACACCCATGATGTCTGGCAAATCAGGAGCAAGTTCAGTGTGCACGCTGATCACAATGCCGCGTTGCTGTGGCATATCACTCCACCTGGCGCGGGTAAGATCAATGACTTGTTGTACCAGGCTGTTCACATCGACAGGTGACAAAGCCAATTGTGGCGCACGCTGACGATAAAATTCCCGCATTCTGGCGACGGTGGCAGCGACATCATCTATCGCCCGGGAAATGACTTCGAGGTAATTTCTGCCTTTTACGCTCAGATTTTTTTCCGTTTCCAGTAAGGATTCTGTGTACAGAGCGACAGGAGAAATTGCATTATTGATGTCATGTGCTATGCCACTCGCCATCTGCCCCAAGGCACGCAAACGTTCTTGTTGCATGATGGATTGCTGGGTCTGGCGCAAGTCATCATAAGCTTGTTGTAATGCAGTATAGAGTTGCGCCTGATTAGCAGCCAAGGCCACATGCTCACTCAATTGCCTTAAAAATTCACATTCACCACTATTAAAACTATGCGCCTCGCGCTTGGCGACGACTAGCACGCCAAACACGGTGCTTTCTGCCCTTAATGGTGCCATTACCACGGCACTAAGCCCGCCCGCAGCCAGTCTTTGCGGGAAAGGAAAGTTGACTTTGCTGATGTCCGCCTCATAAACCAACTGACCACGCACGCACCGTGACAAACCATTTTCATCAATAGAAACCTGGGTATTTTGGGTCATGGACAATTTTTGTGCCAAAGATTCGCTGTGCAAACCTACGCTGGTGACCTGCAGTTGATTTTTTGCCTGGTCATAGAGACAAACACAGCTGAAGTCGACAGGAAGATGATCTTCCAGGCTGCGTATGACGACTTGAAAAATACTACGCAAATCCTGACGTTCACCGATGGAACGTGTGATTTGATGCAGCAGGTTCAAACGGGCAAGCTGTGCCTGCGCCTTTTTCTCGATTTGTTGACGCTCTATGATTTCTGCCTGCAAGGCTTCATTGATATCAACCAAGGCATCACGTGACACGGTGGTCAGTTTAAGCTTTTCCGTCATGCCATCAAATGCGCGGGCCAGGTCCCCTATTTCATCCTGACTATCAAATCGCAGGGAAAAGTCGAGATTGCCAGCACCGACGATCGCCGTTCCTTCGCGCAATTTTTCCAGAGGCCGGCTGACACTGCGCAGCGTGATGTAGATAGTAATGGTGACAACCAATACGACTATGCCACCAAACAGGATGACTGCATTAAATGCCCGTTGCTGTGCATTCAAGGCACCGATACGACTTTGTTCAGACAAACTTAAGGCATCAGAAATCATTGCCTGCGTTTTATTGGTAATCTGTCCCAGCAGTCGTGACTCTAATTCTTCGAGTATCTCGGCTTTGTCTTTCTCCTTCATCAACTCATGATGATTACTCACCAGCAGACTAAACAACTGCGCTATATTTTCATTGCCACTTCTTAATTCAGAAATGGCGTCTTTGTCAGCAAACTCAGTAAATTCTTCTGCCCCAGCCAGACGTTTGGAAAAAGAATTGCTACGCAACTGCCACTGCGCACGGGTGCGCTCATCATGACGAAGGGCATATTCCAGCGTCAGGTAGCGCAATGAAGTTACCGCCTGCAATAATTCCCCCGCAGCCTCGTTTTTTGAGATTTCTCTCTTCATTTGCAAAGTGGTGGACAATAAAATGACCACGATCATCGCCACGATGGCTAAAGATATTAATTCCGCAAATTTCAGACGAGTTGAAATTTTCACGTTGGAATCTCAATGTATGATGGTCACTGCCGATGGCTTGACTTTTTCCATGCCGTCCAGATAGATATAGTCAAGATAATTGGGTACTTCAGTTTTATTGGTCAGTTTATTTTTAATTGCCCATCTGGCCTGGTCTTCCAATGCCAGCAACAATCCCTGATCAAGCTCAATTTCAAAACGATATGTCGCCCAGGCAGCTCTCTGTTCTTTGGTATTTGTCTTTTTACCTGCCTCGTGCAGTACGCGGGCGGCGTCAGGCATTTCATTGCAGTAATTGCTACCTTGATCCAGTGCACGCAACACCTTGTTGATCGTTTCTGGCTCGGCAGAAATATAACTGCGCATGCCAACCACGTTATAAAGACTTTCGTATACATCTTTGCCGTAAAAAACTACCCCATTATCGCCAAGCCGCGTCATCATGGTATTCAAAAATGGCTCCCAGGACGCTACTGCATCAACCTCGCCACGCTCTATCGCATCAGCAAATTCTTCTGGTTTGTAGTTGATCATGGTCACATCTTTGACCGACAGTTTCTGGCGATTCAGAAAAGCGCTGAGTGTGAAATGACTTGAGGTACTGAGCGTGACACCGACACGCTTACCTTTAAGATCTGCAGGTTGCAGTATGCCGCGGTCTCTGCGTCCGACAATGCCGTGATCTTTGTCGGTTTTAAATATGGTGGCAATCGCTGCGACCGGCCTTTGGTCAAGTCCGGCAAACATGACAGGAATATCGGCCACAGTTCCCAAATGGGCCTGCCCCTGTACTACAGCCTCCATCGCAGCTTTACCACTCGAATGCGATTGAATAAGAACTACGATCCCTTCTTTGGCGAAGTATCCTTTTTCTCTGGCAGCTGTGATAGAACAGGTACCTACGTACTCTGTATTAGTCGCAATGATGACTTGTTCCAGCGGTGTCTTGGAAACTGGCGGGCGGATAAACCAGACATAAATCAAACTCAAAAACAAGCCGCCGAAAAACAGACAGGCAAGCCAGATGAGAATTGACTTGTAAGAAAATTGCCTGAGCCTTATACCTGTCATGCCGATTTCCTCTTCCCTGTTTTCTCAGCTCACTCTTTTGCACGGCGACAACAGTAAAAACATTGGCGAATGTTTCTGAACCTAAATAAGAAGGCTCCAAAATAGTTCAATCACTCAATAGTTACACCACGTCATGCAAGTATGAAACATTGTTTTTTATTCTAGTTCCTTGAGTAAATTTAAGCAAGCAATTGCGGTTTTATTATCCAGGTCTTCCTCTTCATGCCAGGCCGAAACAGACACTGCAATCAACTTGAATTGACGCAATACAGAAAAAAGCGTCAACATTTGCGCATGCGATGGCCCTTGTTTTACATGATATTTAAGCGCAGGCAATTCAGCCCGGTCGTCGATCACATCGGTATCAAAATGCAGGTAAATATTTTCATGTGGGGACAGATGCTTACTTATTTCATCGATTTTACAAGTGAGGATCTTTGAACTTTCCAGCGATTCTTTTTCTCCCGGATCCAGGTCGCGTGCATCGGACAGAATGATTTGCTCTTCCGGGTAAGCCTTGATGCCAACTTCATTTAAGAAAGCACCAATGGCATCACGCTCATTTTTGCGTCTGTCGCGCCTGCCGACCAGCATGGCCAAAGGCATGCCACCTAGATATTTGGTCAGCGTGGTTTCCCAGGTATGGAAATCCCCATGTGCGTCCAGCCACAATATGCGGTCAGGTTGCTTACCTGCTTTTTGCAGACCGGTCACCATACCCAAAGTAGAAAAACAATCTCCGGCAATACAAACAGGCCGGTCACCGTGCTCAGCGATTTGCTGAACTTTGCTGGCAAGATTTGCATAAATTTGCCCCATTCTGCGCAATTTCTCATTCGCGTCGGCAATTGATGTTTCTTTGAATTCAGGGATATTCAATATCTCCCACGGATGTGTGCTGACATCATTGACGCGCCCAAGACCATCCCGCCTTTGTCCTGTTAAAAATGGTATGAGTAAATGCTTGTTCATAACCAGGTTTCTGGATTCATTTGATAAGCTAAAGCATCCATCATTATTTGCACATCTTTTCTTTTTCCCATACGCAGTAAACTGTCTTCCCGTTTGTGCCAGCGTCTGATTTTAGGTGCCTCTGTTGCCATCGTGACTGGGAAAACTGGTAAGCTACTCATTTCCTGCAAACCTAAATAAGAGGTAATTTTTTTTATTGTTTCGGTGGGTTTTGATAAAAATTCTTCAAATGAAACGGGCATAGATGTCACTGGACTGTCGAATATGGCCTGGTGCGCTGACAACCACTGGTTCAGGCACACCTCTTCCAGATCGGCGTTGACATATTCTCTCCAGTTAGGTGGCAGGTCAAATTTCCACCAGCGCTTACCAAAGCCTACGGTATCTGAATATCCCCTGATCGACAAACTCACACCTATACGTTGCACGTCGCGTGAAAAGAAAGCGACTGGCGATAACCAACCATCCATCAGGCCATTGACTGATTGTGCATAACCCCTGGTCAGATGCAGATATTTGATTTGGGCATTTGGAAATAGTTGTTCATACATACCTATTCTATAAACATCAGGCGGCGTCTTGAAAAGCAAAATCTTTTCTTCAATATCATCAGATTTTAATTGCCGCCGATAATGGCGTGGAATGACGAAAGGTGGCTCTTCCAACTTAAACGCTTCATTAAAGCAATGACTTGCGGCAGGATTTTTTTTACCATCGTAATAGTCCAGCCGCCAGGTCTCGCTGTTAAAAACGCGTGACAAGATCAGATCTTGCAGCATGCCCTCGCCCTGAATTTTCTTTTCCTGCGCCACATGAAAGACTGCATCAAGATCATGCGTGAGTTGGAGGTAAGCCCGGTCATCAGTAAATAAAACAGGGAACTGTAATAGCAGGCGTTTTTTCCATCTGTTTTTTAGCAAAGAATAATCAGTATTACCTTCGGCAGGCAAAGTCAGGTCATCAAAAATATTGTCCAGCAGTGCTTCTTGATTTTCTAAAGCCTTGAGTGCATCACTATCTGCATTAAAAGAAAAACCATTTCTCGTCAGGGCAAGAAATGGCTCCATCTCACCGTCAAGTGAGGCGATATCAGGATGAGATGACAGCACACTTTTGAGCAGGCTGGAACCTGATCTGGGTGAAGTCAAAATAACAGCCACATTCTTAACACGCAAGGCAAGCTCAGTATGCGTCACCTGGCGCAGATTATTGACGGCATCGATAACGTCCATCACTACACCGATTTCTTTGCACGCCTCATTACAAAGGCATAGAATTTTTTCGTCTCTGCCTTGTCTGCGGTTGCGCTAGCCAGGGTTCGGACTGAAAAACCAGCGGCTTTTGCCAATACCTTGATCTGGTCAATCGCACCAAAATTGGATTGGGCAAAATAGATACGGCCTTCTGGTTTCAAATGCTTGCCAACTTCCGCAAAAAAAAGAGTGTTCGTCTTGAAATCAGTATCCCATTGTGAACAGGCGACCACATCATGCGCCGGCTTGTCACGAAATGGCAGATTGGCTGTAATCACATCAAACTGTTCATCTTTCAGTGCCTGAAAGAGATTCGATTTTTTGACTGTCATGAGCTTGTCAAAGCCATGCAGTTTGGCATTGTGTTTTGCGCTTTTAATAGCAGCAGGATTAATGTCGACTGCAGTGACCTTGCTTGCACCTCCATAACAGGCAAAAATGGCAATGACACCTGAACCTGTACCTACATCCAGCACACTATCACCAGGCTTTATTTTAAAACTCTTTACCAGTGGCTGGCTATCAGTGAACGGCCAAAATGTTTCTGGGAAAACTAAAAATTCTTTCCCCAGATATTTCACCACTTTTCCTTCGGGAGCGATGGATTTAAATGCCTTTTGCCTGTTCTTTTGCCACCGATCTATGTGAGCAAGGCTATTTGCTGATGTCTGTTCCATGGCCACCCTTTCAGATATTAAAAACACTACGGAAAAGTGTTCATCAGCATAACTGAGCTGATGCTTTAAATCGGTTTTTTACTTGCCGCGAACTCCAGAGCACTGTCCACGGCCAATGCAAACTGCTCAATATCGATAGGTTTGGTGATGTAAGCAAAAAAACCTGCCGCTTTTCCATTTTCAAGATCGGCAGGCATTGCATTCGCGGTAACTGCAATGACCGGGATATGGGCCGTCCTTGGGTCACTTAGCAAATACCGCCTTGTTTCTATTCCATCTATACCGGGTAAATTAATATCCATCAAAATGACATCCGGCAAATGCAATCGTGCCTGCTCTATACCAAGCAAGCCATCGGTTGCAGTCAACAAAACCAGGTCAGAACGCAAACGTATCAATTCAGCAACCAGTTTCAAATTGATGGGATTGTCTTCTACATACAGCAGATATTTCTGTGTACTTGATTTTTCGCCAGATGTAACTTCATAGACCATCGCTTTGGTTTCTGGCTGTTGGTACGGAATACCTGCCGCAGTCCCGGGAAATTTGACCCAAAACGTGCTGCCAACACCTACCTGACTATTGATACCTATACTGCCTTCCATGGCCTCAACCAGATGTTTGACCAATGACAGACCTATACCAGTTCCCTCTTCATTAAACACTTCTCGTCCCAGACGATTAAAGGGTTGGAAAATGGTTTCCAATTGAACCGAACTCAGCCCCACCCCGGTATCAATTACTTGGATGCAGATATGATTATCATCAGCCACATGCGCGGCAACACTGACCGTACCACTGTGGCGGTTATATTTGATAGCGTTAGACAACAGATTAATCAACACTTGCTTGAGGCGAATCCGGTCTGCACTGACATGCAAATTGGTATTTTCTGCAAAGCTGACATTGATTCCACGTTTTTGAGCCAGTGGATCTATCATCGTTTTGCATTCGGCAAATATCTCATCCAGAGTAATGGCTTCTATAGATAATTTCATTGCCCCGGATTCTACTTTTGCCAGATCAAGGATTTCGTTAATCAAGGTCAGTAAATGACTTCCGGCTTCTTCTATGTGTTTGGCAAATTCTTTTTTCTCATCAAGACTGGTTTGCAAGCTATCAGATGCCAGGATTTGGGCAAAACCAAGTATCGCATTCAGCGGAGTACGCAACTCATGACTCATATTCGACAGGAAAGTCGATTTTGCTCGATTGGCAATTTCTGCCTGCATCCTGGCTTGCTCCAGGTCTTGATTCAAGATCACCAGTTCGGCGGTGTGTTGACGCAGTTGCAGTTCCAGTTTGGCATTTGCCATGCGTAACTGACGCGTCTCCATTGCACGAACAAGTACCGGCAAGATGGCTGAAATTTTGAAGGGCTTGATGATGTAGTCGAGTGCACCGACTTTCATGGCCTTGACTGCTGATGTGATACTACCTTCACCCGTCATGACTATGCATGCCAGATCAGTATCAATTTTGCGGGCAGATTCCACCATGGCAATGCCATCCAAACCTGGCATCATCAAATCCGTCAGCAATAAATCAAATGTGTTATTGCGCAGATAAGCGAGTGCTTCGATTCCATTTGCAAAACCGGTAGTTTCATAGTTGTGGTCGCGCAACAAATCACACAATGCCTGCAAGTGTGCGGTTTCATCGTCAACTATCAAAATGCGTGCCTGCATTTGGGATGCTGTCATCTGAACTCCTGACGTTAGCTAAATGCTCATATCTATCGCTGACCTGGCAATATGTTATTTCTTGCTAAGAGATCATTGTTCTTGTAAAAAACATAGTGCCTAAATGCCACATGGTCTTATTACCTAGCCTTGTAAGCATATTAGCATTTTTTAAAAAACAATAATGAGGAATAAGCAATGCAAGATTAAAAGATGGAAAAGAGAATATATCGCTCTTGGGGAATTGATCGCCAGTAGTCAGCGTAGCCTGAATATAAATTAGAGGAGATGCCTGAATTTTGCATGATCAACGAAGCCAGATCGATGCAGCATGATGATGGCTTCCTGTGTATTGCCACCGACTGCATCTTGTAGCGTGTACTGATCCAGTGCCGTATAAAACACAGACAGTGCCTGATCAAGTACCGATTTGAGCTGGCAATTTCCCCGTAGTACACAAGGCGGAACGGCACAGTTAATCAATGCGTCCCCGCCTTCCAGTTCACGAATAATGCTACCCAGGCGATAAGTTTTTACATCTTGGGCCAGTGCCATACCACCACCTTTACCTCTGGTAGTGATGATCCAGTTTTTTTGCGCCAGAAAATGCACGACCTTGACGAGGTGATTGCGGGAAATAGCAAATTTAGTGGCAATTTCACTAATGGTCACTGGCTCTAGCCTGTCTTTGTGACTCAGATACATGAGTACGCGCAAACCAAGATCGGTAAAATGTGTTAATTGCATAAATAATTTTCTAATATTTCCCTATGGCTTGCCCATGTTAATACAATTAATACAGAACCGCAGCAAAGCAATACCATAGGTTTTTATTCATCGAACCTATGGCATCGTGATGAACTCATCAGTGCGCAAAGCCACCGCTGCCAAAAGCTTCCTTATGTATGCGTGAGGATGCAATGCCCAGACTTTGCAAACTGGCGATTTGCGCCTGCATGAATGGGCGCGGCCCGCAAACATAATAATCAGCATCAGGAAGTATGAAATCGGTCGCCACCGTTTTCATATCCAACCGGCCTTGCTGATCATAATCTACAGATCGCTGATCTTCAGCACGCGGCGCTTCATAATATGTCAGCGATTCGACTTGAGTATATTGCTCACTTAGTGCACGCACTTGCTGTTTGAAGGCATGCACCCCGCCGTGTCGGCAAGCGTGTACGAAACGAATTTTGCGTGTCGTCTTTTGTTTGAGCAAATGCTCAAGCATGGCCAACTTTGGCGTGACACCAACCCCTGCACTGATCAAGACCACAGGCGTGTCCCGGTCTTCATGCAAGATATAGTCACCCATGGGTGGTGCGACATCCAGTACAGAACCTTCATGAAAATCTCTGTGCAATACATTGGACACCAGACCTGCAGGTTTTTCTGCCAGTTCAGCTTCGCGTTTGACCGAGATACGCAAATACTCCTGGCCTGGGGCGCATGACAGGCTGTATTGACGTGGTTGCATCATACCCAGTTCAGGTACAAATACTTTGACCGAGATGTACTGGCCGGGTTTGTAGTCAGGCACTGAGCCGCCATCCGCAGGTCGTAAATAGAAAGAAGTAATCTCTTCGCTTTCAATTACTTTTTTGCTGATGATGAAACTGCGCCACCCTGTCCAGCCGCCGGGTGTCATGGCTGCCTTTGCATAAATCGCAGCTTCTTGCGCAATCAATACATCAGCGAGTTGCCCATACGCTGCGGCCCAGGCTGCCAGCAGTTCATCACTGGCCGCATCCCCCAGCACTTCTTTGATCGAAGCCAGCAAATGCATGCCTACGATAGGATAGTGCTCTGCCCTGATACCCACGCTGACATGCTTGTTCGCGACCAGGGTCAATACCGGCATCAGCACCATGGGGTTATCTATATGCTCGGCATAAGCCAGCACCGCCATAGCAAGTGCTTGTTGCTGGCTACCTGATTGCTGATTGCCCTGATTGAAAACAGGTTTCAGTTCCGGATTATGAGAAAACATGCGCGCATAAAAATGGCGTGTCAGTGTGACTCCATGTTCTTTCAATACTGGTACTGTGGCTTTTACTAGGTTTCTTGTATGAATGTCTAACATATTCAATCTTATAGATATAATTTAAATACATGTTTAAAGTCAAATTAAACGGTGAAAAACTTTAAACAACCGGGGAATTCAAAGCTGATGTATCGCCATCATATTCCACATAACATGTATTGTAAATACATTTTTAAAATCACTATATCTGACTATCAATAGCTCAATGAAATCCGGGACTTAAAAAGGGTATGAATCCATGTGATTACATTAAAATCACGGCAAGAGATTCATACCCATAGTTGTAGTGGTCACTACAGTAAGCGACTATGTCTGGGCAATTTTGCTGAAAGATACTCCAGTTGATCAGCGATCACATTTCTTCCACTTAAAATGAAATGCTCGAAACGGCAAGGCGCATACGGCACATATATCAAAGGTTTGAAGTCATGCACGAACTTGTTGCCTTTTGCATGATTACAATCTTTGCAGGCGGTCACACAATTTTCCCAGGCATCTTTTCCACCGCGTGAGGTTGGCAAAATATGATCACGTGACAGTTCCTGATACGGGAAGGTCTCACCACAATATGCGCAGATATGCCTGTCCCTGGCATACAGCAGCCTGTTGCCATCGCCCAAAGGGATTTGGTGACGGCTGTTTTTAGACATGCGTTCACTATTACGTATAGAGATAATAGGCTTGATGAAAATCCTGGATTGTTCACCATCCTTGTTATAGCCACCGCGCAGCATAAAGACTTGATCACCAATATCCCATGCCACTTTTTTTGCCGCGTACTGAGTCGCAGCATCGTTCTGACTTATCCAGTCATACGGCACTCCAGCTATATCCAAAACCAATATTTGTTGCATACATCACCTGTTTGTATGGGATGTTTTTCCAATTTGGGAAGACGGACTGATAAAACTCGCTGCACACGCCACCAGCATGCCACCAATAAAACGGCAATTTGCTCTTTCATTGTAGACACGAATTGCTGATGCTGTAAGGCATGATTGTTAAAATTCGCCAGAATGGACTTTCATCCATGTCTAGCGGCGTTTTTTCCAGGAATATTCTGGCCCGGCATCAGCAACACCTGCATGGCCGACTGAATCCGGGTTTTCACAAGACATGGTGATATGGCGAATCGCTGCGCCGTGACGCTGCTCTGCACGCAAAGACTCAGTAAATCGCAAGGCATCAGCCATGCATTCATTGGCAAACTCTTTTGAGCATGCCAGTTCTTGTCCATCAATACGAATGGACCAATAAATCATAAACATAATTTTCTATTTTTCTTGTTTTTATAAGATGACAAAGTACATACCGCAATCTGACATGGATATTGGCCTCCTCCTTGAGGAATATACCCATGTATAAAGTATCGGCCCCATCACAAAATGAAGCGCGCCAGCATGTTAGAAGTGACCTGATCTCAAGTCACTTTTAACATGCTGTAAATATCGCAGGATATTTACAGCATACCCCCTCCCCGCCATGTGTACAGAACACAGCAGAAGGGTTTATCAATACATCTTCCCGAATTGTTAAAGAATCCCGTGTTATCCGGCGTTTTCCGGCACGACCGCCAATCGGCGGGTTTTACTACTGGGTTTCTAAAGCGCACCTGTCAAAGCATGAATTTTAAAAACCATAAAAGGCAAAAAGCCCGGAGCTTTGCAGGCATCCGGGCTTTTCAGCTCTCATCTGGAAGCAGTTTCATCTGCTTTCCTGATTTCAAGGGTTGGCACCCCGAATGTCCATCATGATGGTCCTATAAAATGCGAGATCCCAGCCGCCATCCTGGCCGCTAAAGTGGGTGGCTGTTTCGCATGTCGTTGACCGGGCGGGAATTACCCCCGCAGCAAAATATTCAGCTTCGCTTATTTCCATCCACTTGCCCAATAGCCGCCCAGCTCGCGCCGCGAGGCTTGAGCTTGCTTGATCCAGCGATTGATGAGTGTTTTGGGTATTCATAGATTTGTTAATTGCCAAGCTTTTTTAATTTTCACCATGTTATCTTGTCATAGCTTTCTTTAATTAACAAGCCTTTTAAAGAATAATTTCTTCATTTAAAGAAGAAATTATATTTACTGTGACGTTTACGTCAGGATTTAGGTAAACAATCTCGTAATAAACGATTCGCTACCTCTTTGAGTTCAATTTGCAATTGTGCCGGTTTACGTATTTCAAAATCAAAAGGCAAAGCGGCCAATTGCCTTGCAAACCAAGTCAAATCTTCGGACTGGTTATACAGCAGCACTCCCTCCGTAGTCTGTTCCAACACGGCTATCGTGTCAGGCAAATGTCTGCGCGCTCTTTGCATATCTGTTTTCAACATCACTTCCACACTAAAGGCACGTGGGATAGTCGCCACAGCGCTACGCAAATAACTGAGTACACTGAAATGGACGGGGCTATCAAAATGCAGGGTCTGCAAATCTGCTTGTATCACCCTGTCCAGCCTGAAACTGCGTATGTCTTGTCGCAAATGACAAAAGCCAACGACATACCAACATGCTGCATGAAAGGCCAGGCCGTAAGCATCTACCATCCTCTCACTTTCCACATCATTTGCCCCTCGATATCGCAAGTGTATGGATTGTTTGTGTGCGACGGCATGACTTAGCCTGGCTAATATTTCTTTATCGGCCGGCACCACTGCAGATTGAAGATTGAGTTCTATCGCTGCATCTGCTGCCTTCAATCTTTGCCTGAGTTTGTCTGGCAGAATTCTTTGTAATTTTGCTTGTGCACTTTCTATCGATGATGCGGCATCAAGCAGTTTCATTTGACGTGCGACAGACAGGGCAATGGAGATGGCAAAGCCCTCCTCCTCATTAAACATCATGGGCGGCAATTTAAAGCCGGGCATGATGGAATAACCACCATGGCGCCCGCGCACCGTCATGATGGGTATCCCCATTTCTTCGAGGGTGACAATGTAGCGCCGCAAGCTGCGCCGGTCAATTTCCAGCATGCGCGCCAGATCTGCGCCGCTCACTTGGCCTTGATTTTGCAAGAGTTCCAGCAATGCCAGGACGCGGGTGGTTGGATGATAGCTTTGAGACATAAACCAAGTTTATTCATTTAATAGGATTAATTATCCCCTATATATTCTCTATCCTTTTATTTATTGCTTCTACCGAAGCATATTTACCAAGGAGAGAACATGAATTCAGCAGTCAATACTACTCAAGCCTCAGGCATCAACGACTTTGATTTTTTTATTGGTAACTGGCAGGTTAAGCATCGCCGCCTCAAGGAGCGACTTGCCAACTGCCAGGAATGGCTGGGGTTTGATGGCAATACGTCGGTCAGCAAAATCCTTGGTGGTGCTGGCAATATCGATGACAATTTGCTTGAAATGCCAGATAGTGCCTATCGTGCAGCAACCTTGCGTTCATATGATGCAGAAAAAGACCTGTGGTCTATTTGGTGGCTGGATGGCCGCTATCCCACACAACTTGACGTACCTATGCAGGGTCGGTTTATAAATAGCATAGGCGAGTTTTATGCGGATGACACATTTGCTGGCCAGGCAATACGCGTACGCTTTTTATGGAGCATGCCAGCCACAGATCAACCGCGTTGGGAACAGGCATTTTCAGTCGATGGTGGCATTAATTGGGAAACCAATTGGGTCATGGATTTTCAGAGAGTAGGCTAGGTCAGCACACCTGTCATCCATGCTTTCATGATCAATGCTGACGGTCGCTTACAAAGTTATTGGGTTTGGGCGGGAAAATCGTTGTTCTACGACCTCTTCCCCCCATTGGCGGCCAGGCAACTCTTCAAGCAGCACAAAACCTGCCTCTTCGTAAAGACGTCGTGCTGCATCCAGTCCTTTAAATGTCCACAGCTGTATTTCACTGAATTGCTGTTGATCACAGAATGAAATTGCCTCCTTGAGCAAGCGCCTGCCTATCCCGCTACCACGTAATTCGTCATCAACAATAAACCAGCGAAGGTGAGCAATATTGTTGCCGAAGTCTTCGCCATCGATCGCGACGGTAGCGACAATCTTGCCTTCACTAACTGCAAACCACAGTCGATTCATCGGATTATTCAGGCGACCAACAAACTCAGCCATGCCGCTGGCGACTTTGGCTTCGAAGAAATGCCCAAATCCGACTGTCCGTGCGTAATAGCGAGCATGCATTTCCACAGCACGACCGAGCACCCCGGGGTGATAACCGCATTGTATGCTTGCGTGTGGGAAGGTAGCAGGCGACACCCTCTTGCGACTAATCGCCAATGCGTCTGCATATATGGTCAATCCATCCACTACTTTGCCATGAATTGATATGGGAATATTTTCCAGCGCACTGCTGACCTGTATCTGGGCAAACTGGTTGATGGCAGCCAGGGTTTGCTTGCCTTTTGCTGTCAAAGCAAGTTGCTTTTCTCGTGCATCCTTTTGACTGCTGGTTTCTACCAGTTCGCCACTTTCTATCAGTTTGCGCACCATACGGCTAACACTGGATTTTTCCAGACACAGTATCTCGCAAAGCGCAGTTGCGCTATGCGCGTCATGTTCACCAATCTCAATTAAGGCATGTACGGCAGACGCAGGAAGACCGGTACCAGCCAATGTCGGTTTCATGAAACCAAGCTCACGCACCAGCCTGCGCGACGCATCTCGAATTCCCTGGACTGGGGGTGGAGAGATAGCAGCGCTCATAGTTGATCCATTTTTAGTTGCATATTGCAACTATATTCCTGAACGCAGCTTTCATGCAAGAGTTTATTGGGGCACACGCGATTGGAACACGCGCATGACGTGAAATTAATAAATTGGCAAATTTGTTACTAAAGGAAAAATAAAGCAATAAAGCTCTGAGGAATCGCAAAGCAAGTCACTCCCAGCATGCATAGCGATTGAAACATAATCGGTATTGATATATATTCTCATTATCATTTAGAGTTACATTTTTTCTTCGCCACAGGAATTTCGCCATGAGCAGTTTGCCATTACAGCAAGCAATTTCTACCACATTGAATCTGATGAAAGTCGGTGACTCTGGCGTCGTTGAAGATGTGCAAGAACAAGGCGATGCGAAAGACGACAGCCTGTTCAATATTACCCGCCGCCTGAAAGAGCTAGGCTTTGTCAAAGGCGAAGCGGTAAAGATATTACACAAAGGTTATTTTGGTGGAGAACCGCTGGCAGTCAGGGTAGGCCAGTCTACCTTTGCACTGCGAAATTTTGAAGCAGCCTTGATTGGTGTTATCCCAGGCGTTACTCACTCAGGAAAAGTAGGAACATAGTGAACGAATTGTTTTCTCCGCTCATCGCTCTTGTCGGTAACCCTAACTGCGGAAAAACTGCACTCTTCAATCGATTGACAGGTGCACGGCAAAAAGTAGCAAACTATGCAGGCGTCACGATAGAACGGAAAGAAGGTAAATTCCGTTCTAATGCAGGGCGTCAATGGCAGGTGCTGGACTTACCAGGCACCTATAGCCTGCATGCCATCACCCCTGATGAAAAAATTACCCAGGAAGTAGTCACCGGTCAGCGCACCGATGAAACCATGCCAGATGCTGTGGTCTGCGTAGTCGATGCCACCAATTTGAAACGCGGATTGCGGGTAGTATTTGAATTGCTGGCGCTAGGCCAACCATTGATACTGGCGGTGAACATGATGGATATCGCCAAGAAGCGCCATATCCATATTGATATTGCTGCATTGAGCCGCAAGCTGAATATCCCTGTGGTCGAGACCATTGCAGTTGACCCCAAAGGGATTGATGCCCTCCTGACTGAACTGGAGGCGCTGGCGCAAACGCTGCAACCAAATGGCAACGTCACACCGCATGCACTTTCTGCACAGAGCCCGGAGAGCTTGCAACAACAAGCCAACGCGGTGCTGGAAGCCTGTGTCACGCAAGATGTTGATGCAGTCAGCGAACGAGCTGCCAGTTTGAGTTATCGCATGGATAGCTGGATTTTGCATCCAGCTATAGGCCCCGTCATTTTTGCGACCCTGATGTTCCTGGTATTCCAGGCTGTGTTTGCCTGGGCACAGGCACCAATGGACTTGATCAAGTCAACTATCGATGCGGCTGGTACCGCAGTTGAATCAGCACTGGCGCCCGGAGTACTGCAAGGCTTGCTGGTGAAGGGCGTGATAGGCGGTGCTGGCAGTGTACTGGTATTTCTGCCGCAGATTGTCATCCTGTTCTTCTTCATTTTGATCATGGAAGATTCTGGCTATTTGCCACGTGCTGCCTTTTTGCTGGACAGAGTCATGGGCAAAGTCGGCCTGTCTGGTCGCGCCTTTATTCCACTGCTGTCGAGTTTCGCCTGTGCCATCCCCGGCATCATGGCAACGAGGACGATACAAAATCCGCGTGACCGCCTGGTGACCATCATGATTGCACCTTTGATGACTTGCTCAGCGCGCCTGCCAGTGTATGCCCTGATCATTGCCGCCTTCATCCCTGACCAGACCGTATTAGGCATATTGAATTTGCAGGGACTGGTGCTGTTTGTCTTATATCTTGGTGGCATAGTTTCCGCCATGCTGGTGGCCTACTTCTTTAAAAAGAAATGGGGCAGCGAAGTACATCAACAGGCTTTGATGCTTGAGTTGCCTGACTATCGCTGGCCAAATGTACGCAACCTGCTGCTGGGTTTGTGGGAAAGAATCAAGATTTTCACTACCCGCGTCGGCACCATTATCCTGTCGCTCATGATTTTGCTATGGTTCCTCAGCAGCTTCCCTGGCGCACCGGAGAATGCAACGCAGCCACCGATTTATTACAGTATTGCTGGCTATCTGGGTCGCGCGCTGGAAGTGATATTTGCGCCTATTGGTTTTAACTGGCAAATCTGTATTGCCCTGGTACCGGGATTGGCAGCGCGCGAAGTTGCTGTCGCCGCACTGGGTACGGTATATGCACTCTCACAATCCGGCGAAGAATTGAGTCGCTCACTGGAACCGCTGATCGCTCATTCATGGAGCATACCAACTGCCCTTTCCCTGCTGGCCTGGTATGTTTTTGCACCGCAATGCGTGGCGACCCTGAGCGTTGTCAAACGTGAGACCAATACCTTGCGTTATCCAGTCATCATGGCGGCTTATTTATTTGGTCTGGCTTATTGCGCCTCTTTCCTGACCTATCATATTTCCAGCTTTTTCCTGGGGAGATAAGACATGCAAAACCTCATCGCGGTTCTGTTGCTGACTCTGGCATCCGGGTATCTGTTATTGAAATGGATGCCTGCAGCGGCTAAGGAAAAAATCAGGGCATTCAGCGTCAGCCATGTCCCGGCACTTGCGCCTCTGTTCGCTAAACTGGTCCAGCAAACCGCAGGTTGTGGTTCTGGTTGCAGTAATTGCGCATCTTCATCAAGCGACACTTGTTCCACATCTTCCGAATTAAAACCTGTAAAACTGATCCGTAACGCATCCAATCAAAGATAAGAGCGGGCATATGCCTGCATTTCATTGGCAGTCACGCTGAATTGATGTATCCTCAAAAAAACAGAAACAATTTCTGACATATTGATACAAGCAAAGGCCGTAGCTGGATATGAACGCAAGCATCTACGACAAGACCGAAAAAGGCCGCGAAGAAATCACCACCAGAAAGTATCAACTGGCATCCAGATTGCGTACTTTACTGGTCATGATAGACGGCAAGCAAACTGCCACTGATATCATGAAAAAAGTGGCCGCTTTGGGTTTGACAGAACAAAATCTGCAGGAACTGCTGGAACAGGAATTCATTATTGAAATCGCTGTACAGGCCGAAACTTCTCCCACCGTTACAGATTCATCTCCAGCATCTGAATCAATAGCAACGACAACCAACATTGCAGCAAAATCGCCAGATCCTGTTGCACTGGAAATGACAGATGCCGAGCGTTTCCAGGCACTATACAACTTCTACAATGAGACTATCAAGAGTGCCATAGGCTTGCGTGGTTATGGGCTGCAACTCAAGGTAGAGCGTGCAGCAAATATCGATGATTTTCGTGCCCTGCGACAGACATATGTAGAGGCAGTTCAAAAAGCCAAGGGGCCAGAAATGGCACGCAGCCTGAGCGACAGGCTTGATTTACTTCTTGGTAAAGCTTGATTGAGTAAAAGCCTGGCCAAGTAAAATTTAAATAGTCAACAAATTGTGCACGTAAAAAAGCCAGGCGAACCTGGCTTTTGCTTTATTCATTACACGCTTATTCCCACTTATTCAATACCCTGGCTGCTCAGGTATTCCTCATACGTACCCTGGAAGTCGATGATTTTATTTTCCTTGATTTCCAATACACGTGTCGCCAGGGACGAAACGAATTCGCGGTCATGCGAAACGAAAATCAAAGTGCCGGCATATTTTTCCAGTGCGATATTCAACGACTCAATGGATTCCATATCCATATGGTTAGTTGGCTCATCCATCAGCAAAACATTATGGCGACCCAGCATCAGTTTGCCATACATCATGCGACCTTTTTCACCACCGGACAACACCTTGACTGATTTTTTGACGTCATCACCACCAAACAGCAAACGACCCAGGATAGAGCGTACGGCCTGGTCATCATCGCCCTCTTGTGTCCACTGACCTATCCAGTCCGTCAGGTTTTTATCAGATGCAAATTCTTCGGTAGGATCTTGCGGCATATAGCCAACATTGGCATTTTCTGCCCATTTGACAATGCCATAGTCAGCATGCATACCAGTGATGTCATCACCACCTATGCAACGCAACAGCGTGGTTTTACCAATACCATTGGCACCGATAATCGCGATTCTTTCACCCGCTTCAACCATCAAATCGACATTCTTGAACAATGGCTTATCGTAAGCCTTGCTCAGGGATTGCACTTCTACGGCCAGGCGATGCAATTTCTTTTCGCCATCGAAACGCACGAAAGGATTTTGACGACTGGATGGTTTGAAATCTTCAATCTTGATTTTATCAATCTGCTTGGCACGCGAAGTTGCCTGACGCGCTTTGGATTTATTGGCAGAGAAACGACGGACGAAGTCTTGCAGCTCAGCGACCTTTTCCTTGGCCTTGGCATTGTTCGCCATTTGCTGCGCACGTGCCTGTGACGATGCCAGCATGTAGTCATCGTAATTACCCGGATACACTTTCAGTGTACCGTAATCCATATCTGCCATGTGCGTACATACCTGATTCAGGAAATGGCGATCATGGGAAATGATGATCATGGTGGAATTGCGCTCGTTCAGAATATCTTCCAGCCAGCGTATGGTATTGATGTCCAGGTTATTGGTTGGTTCATCAAGCAGCAAAATATCCGGGTTGGAGAACAAGGCCTGTGCCAGCAAGACGCGCAGTTTCCAGCCTGGCGCAACCGCACTCATGACGCCCTGATGCTGATCAATTGGTATGCCTACGCCCAGCAACAATTCACCGGCGCGCGCTTCAGCGGTATAACCATCATATTCGGCGAACTTGGCTTCCAGGTCTGCGGCTTTCATGTAGTCGTCGTCAGTTGCTTCAGGATTGGCGTAAATCGCATCCCGTTCTGCCATCGCGGCCCACATCTCGGTATGACCCATCATGACCACTTCCAGCACACGCATTTCTTCAAACGCAAACTGATCCTGGCGCAATTTACCCAGGCGTTCATTCTGATCCAGCATGACCGTGCCTGAAGATTGCTCAAGGTCACCACCAAGAATCTTCATGAAGGTGGATTTGCCGCAGCCATTGGCACCGATCAGGCCATAACGGTTACCTTCGCCAAATTTGACAGAGATATTTTCAAACAGCGGCTTGGGGCCAAACTGCATGGTGATATTAGCGGTAGAAAGCACAGAAAACCTTTTGCAATAAAGATGGGGATTAACCGCGCATTATAGCATTGTGCTTTTGGTGACTTGCAGACAAGCCCATGATTTATAGAGAAATTATGGAATTTGGGAGGCGGATATCTGTAGCCTGGCAGTTTTTTGCTGGCGAGATTACTTCTTTACCAATAGGAAATGGCTTGCCTGCAGATCAATCCCTGCAGGCAAGCCATTTATTTTACTTCAACCAGGAAATTAACTTAATTGAAAGTTTTTCCTTCTGCAGCCAATTTTGCCAACAAAGGTGCCGGCTTCCAGGCGTCGCCATGGCGGCCTTTGGCATATTTCTCCATGGCCATGACCACATTCGGCAAGCCCACGGTATCTGCATAGAACATAGGGCCGCCAGTATGCAATGGGAAGCCATAGCCTGTCAGATACACCATATCGATATCAGAAGCACGAGTCGCTATGCCCTCTTCGAGGATGTAGGCAGCTTCATTTACCAAGGAGAATATCAGGCGTTCAACGATTTCCTGGTCGGAAATCTTGCGGCGCGTAATACCAAGGTCAGCAGAGTGCTGGATAATCATGTCATTCACGATAGATGAAGGATAGGCTTTGCGGTCGCCAGGTTTATAGTCATACCAGCCTGCACCGGTTTTTTGTCCAAAACGACCCAGCTCGCACAGCAAATCTGCTGTTTTGGAGTAAGTAATCTGTGGCTTTTCTACGTAACGGCGTTTGCGGATATACCAGCCAATATCATTACCAGCCAGATCACCCATGCGGAATGGACCCATGGCAAAGCCCATTTTCTCTACAGCTTTATCAACCTGCTCAGGTGTACAGCCCTCTTCCAGCAAGAAACCCGCCTGACGGCTGTATTGTTCTATCATGCGGTTGCCAATGAAGCCATCGCAAACGCCTGATACCACGCCAGTTTTCTTGATCTTTTTGGACAAACCCAACACAGTTGCCAGCACGTCTTTGGCAGTTTTCTTGCCGCGTACGATTTCCAGCAATTTCATGACATTTGCCGGGCTAAAAAAGTGGGTGCCGATGACATCTTCAGGACGTTTGGTGAAGTCAGCAATTTTGTCGACGTCCAGTGTGGATGTATTCGACGCCAGAATTGCGCCCTGCTTCATGACTTCATCGAGCTTCTTGAAGACTTGTTCCTTGACGCCCATATCTTCAAAAACGGCTTCAATGACGATGTCGGCCTGTGCAATCTCTTCATAAGACAGAGTGCCTGTGATCAGACCTACACGCTGATCAAATTTCTCTTGAGTCAACTTGCCTTTTTTAAGCGTGTTTTCATAATTCTTGCGTATCGTCGCCAAGCCCTTGTCCAGTGCTTCCTGCTTCATTTCCAGAATTTGCACGGGAATGCCCGCATTAGCAAAGTTCATCGCAATGCCACCGCCCATGGTGCCAGCACCGATAACGGCGACGGATTTGATAGGGCGAGTTGGCGTATCATCAGGCACATCCGGTAATTTGCTGGCCGCGCGCTCGCCAAAGAAGGCATGACGCAGGGCTTTGGATTCTGTGGTTTGCACCAGGTCAACAAACAATTCACGCTCAAACTTGATGCCATCATCAAATTTCTTGGTGACTGCGGCTGCCACTGCTTCCACGCATTTCAAAGGTGCTGGGAAAGGGCCAGCCATGGCGCGTACTGTATTACGTGAGAATTGCAGATACGCTTCGTAGTTCGGGTAATCGATCTTGATATCGCGCACTCGTGGCAAAGGGCGTACATCAGCAACCTTGGCCGCAAATGCGAGCGCCGCTTCCAGTACATCACCTTCCACCACCTCATTGAAGATCGCTGTCTTGGCCAGTTTTTCAGATGGTATCGCCGTACCGGAAACAATCATGTTCAGAGCCATTTCCAGGCCCAGCACACGCGGCAGGCGTTGGGTACCACCGGCACCAGGCAATATGCCCAATTTAACTTCAGGCAAGGCGATTTGCGCACCTTTGGATGCGACGCGGTAGTTACAACCCAGCGCCAACTCCAAACCACCGCCCATGCAAACAGTATGAATAGCAGCAATGACCGGCTTGTCAGATCCTTCGACCACATTGATCAACGTATGCAGGCTAGGCTCTGCAGACGCCTTGGGGGAATTGAATTCTTTGATATCCGCACCGCCGGAGAATGCCTTACCGGCACCTGTAATGACGATGGCTTTGACAGCATCATCGTTCAAGGCCTGTTTCATGCCATTCACTGCCGCAGTGCGGGTGGCGTGACCCAAGCCATTTACAGGCGGATTGTTCAGGGTAATTACGGCGATATTGCCATTCACTTGATATTCGGCGCTCATGTCTCTTCCTATAGGTGAAATACTGCTTGGATTTGCCAGTTCAGTGCTTTTAAAAATCTGGTGTAAGCTTATTTTTGCTTACTATACCGCAAAATAGTACGAGCGTATTATTTTATTTTAATTACGATGCAAGTGCGTATGAAAATATTTCCAGACTGCATTGAGTGTATCCTGTGCCGCCTGCGTGCTGCACTATCTGCTACAGTACTTTAGTCCATCAAGCGTCAGCATATTGGGAAATCTGGTCGTAAAAACCTTATTCAACCTATGATGGAATAAGAAGCAAATTTTTCTTTGCAAAGTCGATGGATAGCCGGAGTCTTTGAGCTAATGATGCACCCCATGCAAAACTGGACTGAGCAAATCAAAGCGGCAACCATCACTGGTGTCATTGTGCTTGCTGCATGCCTGCTAGGAATACTCAGCCGTCCCATGGGTCATCTTGCAGCACTATGGCCAGCTAACGCACTGCTGATTGGCCTATTTGTACGCTTTCCCACGTTAAACAATCCCTGTGGATGGCTAGGCGCAATATTGGCATACGTCGTGGCTTATGTTGCAGCTGACACAATGACAGGCAGTAACTGGTCAGTCAGTTTATTACTGACTGGCGGAAATCTCGTTTGCGTAGTCACAGGTGTTTTGCTTTTTTCATGGCTGGATGACGAACATCGGCACTTAAAACATCCACTTTCTGTACTTTACCTTGCTCTGGTAGCTTCGTGTTCCGCGGCGGCTGCCGGTGTGGTTGGCGTTATCGCCGATCCCATACTGTCCAATGCCAGTCCGCTCAAAGGCTGGGCATTTTGGTTCGTCACCGAATTGGTTAATCTGATGGCTGTGTTGCCTGTCATGCTCAGCCTGCCGGATTTGTCGGGATTCAGATTAAACCGTCGCCGCACTTTTAAGACCTATCATATTAATCCCGGCAAGATATTGCCCATATGTGCTCTCCTGATGTCTTTTGCCTTGGGCATTATCGTAGGCGGTCCTGGTGCACCTGTCTTCCCTATCCCCGCCTTGCTTTGGTGTGCATTGAGCTACGACATCTTCATCACCAGTGTGCTTACTTTGCTTTACAGCGGATGGGTATTAATTTCCATGTCGCTCGGCTACCTGCCTATTTCCATCGTCAACATGAATTCACGCCCCATGCTGTTGTCCATACGCATAGGTGTGAGCCTGCTGGCGCTGGCACCGCTTACTGTGGCATGCGTAATGGCGGCGCGTGAAGAACTCTTGCGCCAACTCAAGTACATTGCTGAGCATGACCAGCTAACTGGTCTGTTAAACCGACGCGCATTTAATGAACGCGCTTCAAGTCTGTTGATCAGGCTTGTTGAACAAAAAAGGCCGGTAGCAGTCTTGATGCTGGATATTGATAAATTCAAGGACGTGAATGATACCCATGGACATGCCGGTGGTGACCGCGTGCTGGTGGCCTTTGCACATATAGCCAGTGCTGGTCTGCGTGATGTCGACATGCTAGGCCGCATAGGCGGTGAAGAGTTCGCCGCAATATTGCCCGGCTGTGGGCGCAAGGAAGCTGAAATGATCGCTCATCGCGTACGTAGCAAGCTGGCCAATACCTCCATCGATATTGGCGATGGCCAGCACATCACCGTGACTGTCAGCATAGGTGCCGGTTATATCCATCAGGCTATGCTTGACATTGAAGCGCTATTATTAGTTGCGGACAAAGCACTTTACCGCGCCAAGGAAAACGGGCGGAATCGGGTAGAAAGTGATGATGTTGATGAAATAAAAAATTAAAACGAACAAGTTCGAATGATAGTCATGATAACTATCATTCGAACTTGATCACCCCAAGACCAGTGGACAGCACTACTCTGCTCTCAAACTACCTGTCACCTTGAAGTTGCGAACAGCCTTAAACCTCCAGCCACTCTTTACGGATGTTTTCATTCGCACGCAAATCTGCCGGCGTACCTTCAAAAACGATGCTGCCATGTCCCATGACATATACGCGCTGTGAAATTTCCAGGGCGATGGCAAGCTTTTGTTCCACCAGTAACACAGATATGCCGCGATTTTTAAGCTCTTTCAAATATTGGGCCACCAGTTCAACAATCTTCGGTGCCAGCCCCTCAGTCGGTTCGTCAATCATGATCAGGTCAGGGTCGCCCATCAAAGTACGGCACAAGGTCAGCATTTGTTGTTCACCACCTGACATCACGCCCGCCTGGGTATTCCTTCGTTCACGCAAGCGCGGGAACATCTGGTACATGTCTTCTATGCTCCAGCGCGGCTTACTGTCCTTGGGGCGGCCAGATTTTTCACCCAGCATCAAGTTTTGCTCTACTGTCAGACTAGGAAAAATATCGCGGTTTTCAGGCACATAGCCTAATCCCTTATGGGCAATCTGGAAGGCTTTCAGACCGATGATTTCTTCACCCTTGAACAAGATGGAGCCTGTCGCATTCACCTGCCCCATGGTTGCCTTGACCGTGGTAGAACGCCCCACGCCATTGCGTCCCAACAAGCTGACAATTTCACCCGCATTGACCTGCATGTCCACGCCGTGCAAGACATGGCTCTTGCCATAGTAGGCATTGAGATTTTTAATCGTTAGCAAGCTCATTCAACCTCCACCGGCGCATGACCACCCAGATAGGCGTCTTTGACTTTTTGATTATTGCGGATATTGGCAGGCGTGTCGCAAGCAATGACTTCACCATACACGACTACGGCAATTTTATCGGCCAGGCCGAAGACCACGCTCATGTCATGCTCCACCATTAACAGGGATTTGCCGACGGTGACCTTGCGTATCAATTCAACTGCAGCATCAGATTCTGAACGGCTCATCCCAGCTGTAGGTTCATCCAGCAAAATCACATCAGCACCACCAGCGATGGTGATGCCAATTTCCAGCGCACGCTGTTCTGCATAGGTCAACAAACCAGCCGTGACATTGCGCCGGCGCTTGAGGCCAATTTGCTCCAGCACTGCTTCTGCTCTTTCATGTGCATCCTTCAAGCCATTCAACCTGTGCCAGAACGAATATTTATATCCCAGCGACCACAAGACCGCGCAGCGCAGGTTTTCATACACGGACAGTCGATGAAAAATATTCGTGATCTGAAAACTGCGTGACAAGCCACGGCGATTGATTTCATACGGCTGTAAGTGGGTTATGCTCTCACCATTGAGCAGGATATCTCCGGAAGTAATAGGGAAGCGGCCAGAAATCAAATTAAACAGGGTGGACTTGCCAGCACCATTGGGGCCAATAATGGCAAAGCGCTCGCCTTTTGGCACCTGCAAATTGGCACCCTTAATGATTTCTGCACTGCCAAAGGACTTTCGTACGTCTTTTAGTTCAAGCGAAAAGCCTGTCATGCTTGCGCCCTCCGCATTTGTTCTTCGATTTCAGTATTGACTTCGCCCCAGTGCTCTGCAAAACCACCTTTGAGTTTGGCGCAGGCAAAAACACCTATGCCAATAACAATGATGGTCATTGCCCACCAACTGCTGCTGGCAGTGTCTACGGAAACACCAAACATTTCTATGACCGCGCTTTGGGTAGCTTCCAGTGTGCGTTGATACAGCATTTCCACCGCCAGGATGACGCCTGCTGTCGTTATTGCCGCTGCCAGCACCAGTTTCCACATGCTTGGCCACACCCTCTTGAAGAGGCCAAATTTAGCCACACGCAAATTCATCATGATGATACTGGCCATACCGCCTGGTGCGTACATGACGATGAGGATAAAGAAAACGCCCAGATATAATTGCCAGGCCTTGGTCAAATCTGACAACATCACAGTCAAGAACACGCCCAGTATTGCCCCTATCATGGGGCCGAAGAAAAAGCCTACGCCACCAATAAAGGTAAACAGCAACACTGCACCTGAACGTATGGCACTGACATTTTCTGCAGTCACGATTTCAAAGTTAATGGCCGACAAACCACCAGCAATACCCGCAAAAAAGGCAGACAAAATCAGTGTCAGGTAACGTACCCATTGGGTGTCATAACCTATGAACTCAACACGCTCCGGATTGTCCCTTACTGCATTGACGATGCGCCCCAAAGGAGTCTGCGTAAATGCGTACATGCCTATGGTACTGATGAATAGCCAAATGGCAATCAGGTAATACACCTGGATTTGCGGTCCATAAGTAATACCGAGGAAGGATTGGCCAATGACGCGATTGGTAGAAATACCACCTTCACCACCAAAAAAACTAGGGAACATCAGCGAACAGGCAAACACCAGTTCCACCATACCCAGGGTAATCATGGAAAAAGTTGTTCCTGATTTTTTGGTTGTGACGTAGCCAAATAAAACACCAAAGAACATGCCTGCAATACCACCGATTAAAGGAATCAGTGTAATCGGGAAAATCAGGCTGCCCGCAGTCACCAGGTTCATGGCATGAATGGCAAAGAATGCCCCCAGGCCAGAATATACCGCGTGACCGAATGACAGCATCCCCCCCTGCCCCAGCAACATATTGTAGGAAAGGCCAAAGATCATCAAAGTGCCCATTTGCGAGAGCAAAGACAATGATCCGCCGGTATTAAATATCATCGGCGCGAGGATAAGCAGGATGGCAAAGCTGCTCCAGATAATCCAGCGTGCCAGATTGATGGGTTTGAATACTAAAGGTTTGCTCATCTTTTATCCTTCACGTGTGCCGAGTAAACCTCTGGGCCTGAAAATCAGGATGAGTACCAATAAGAGATAAGGCAGGATAGGTGCAACCTGGGCAATCGTCAGGCTTAACATCGCATAGCCTGGCGCATTTGCTGTAATGACCATACCCAATTTGGCAAAAACAGTGACGAAGGAATAATCCAGTGCCACGGCAAATGTTTGCAATACCCCGATCAACAGCGATGCCACAAAAGCGCCCGCCAAAGATCCCATGCCACCTACCACCACTACGACGAAAATAATGCTGCCCAAGGTGGATGCCATACCAGGCTCGGTGACAAAGGCATTGCCACCGACAACACCGGCAAGACCCGCCAATGCACAACCACCGCCAAATACCAGCATGAAGACACGCGGGACATTGTGACCCAGTGCTTCCACCGTATCAGGATGAGTAAGAGCCGCCTGTATCACCAGACCGATGCGGGTACGCGTCAGCAACAGATAAATCGAAGCCAGCATCACCAGCGCCACCAGCATCATGAAACCGCGATAGATGGGGAAAGTCGTTGTGTACAGCGTAAACAAGGGGCCATCCAAAGATGCAGGAATGGGATACGGTACTGTTGACCTGCCCCAGATCAATTGCACCAACTCGACAATCACATAGGACAGGCCGAAGGTGAATAATAGTTCTGGTATATGCCCGTATTTATGCACGGAGCGCAGGCCATAACGTTCCACCATTGCGCCGAGTAAACCGACTAGCAGCGGAGCAAAAAACAAAGCCGGCCAAAAGCCAATCTTGACGCTGATGGCATAAGCGAAATAAGCACCCAACATATAGAAACTGGCGTGGGCGAAGTTGAGTACGCCCATCATGCTGAAAATCAATGTCAATCCGGATGAAAGCATGAACAACAGCAATCCGTAACTGACACCGTTCAGCAAAGTGATCAGTGTGAATTCCACAGCAAAGATCCTTTTCAGAAAATTCTTGAACGATCGTACTATTTATAGGTAAAAAAAGAGAGTACGCATAAAGCGACTCTCTTTTTTCATAGGATTAGCCTGGTCGTTTCATCTGGCAAGAAGATGGTTGCGATGCGACGAATGCATCTATCTTTTGATTGGTTTTCCAGCCCATGCCGGTATTTTCCTGATCAAACTTAACATCTTTGCCATTGGTTTTTACCCAGGTAGCGATATATAACGGCTGTTGAATCTGGTGATCAACCTTCCGCATATTGTCGTCACCGTTCAAGCTCTTGAAATTCAAACCTTCCAGAGCAAATGCAACCTTGACAGGATCAATGGACTTGGCTTGCTTGACAGCCTGGGACATGCCAGCCAGTACCGAATAAGTCGCCATGGAGTAATAGTCGTCTTTGTATTTGGTTTTGAATCCTTCGACGATGTCCTTGCCGGAGAAAGTCTCGTTATTCGCGTTCCAGTAACCTACATATTTAACGCGGTCTATACCTGAAGCGCCCATAGCAGTAGGGACGCCGGTCGTAGAGGCGTAATAAGTGTAAAAATTGGATTTCAGATCAGCATCTTTGGCGGATTTAATCAGCAAAGCCAGATCGGCACCCCAGTTACCAGTAATAACCGTATCTGCGCCGGAAGCCTTGATTTTAGCTACGTAAGGAGAAAAATCCTTTACCTGGCCAATTGGGTGAAGGTCATCACCAACGATTTGTATATCCGGACGCTTGCGTGCCAGATACTCTTTGGCAGCACGGGTTACCTGATGGCCAAAGGAGTAATTCTGACCGATGATATAGACCTTCTTGATATTCTTGTCAGCAGCCATGAAAGTCGTCAAGGCTTCCATTTTCATGTCTGAATTTGAATCAAAACGGAAGTGCCAGAAACTGCACTTGCTGTTGGTCATATCAGGATCAACAGCCGCATGGTTCAGATACACAATTTCTTTGCCTGGATTACGCTCATTGTGCTTGTTGACAGCATCCAGCAAAGCCAGGCCTACACCAGAGCCATTGCCTTGCGTGATATAGCGAAATCCTTTATCTATCACCGTTTTCAATACATTCAGTGACTCTTGTGGGCTGCCTTTATTATCAAAACCGACAACTTCGAATTTGTGTTCGCCAGCCCATTTTTCAGCATTGGCCTTATCAGCGATGTACTGATAGGAATTCAAAATATTTTGCCCAACTGGCGCAAAAGCACCTGACAGTGGATCGATGTAGGCGATCTTGATGGTATCAGCCATCACTGCGGGTACGGCAAAGGTTAAAGCGACTGCAGCAAGGCTGGCACGTAAAGGAAATTTCATTTGTCTCTCTCCGGTATTCTCATTGTTTGGAATCTAGATTTTTTTCGTTTTATCGCTACTTCCAGAACCTGGGCTATTCATATTCAGACCAGGTCCTGCTCTTCCTATGCAGTTGGTAGTTTATATTCCTTGAATTGCTCCCTCAGTTTATTTTTCAAAATTTTTCCTGTTGCCCCTAACGGCAGGCTTTCTATGAAAACGACGTCGTCAGGCAGCCACCATTTCGCAACCTTGCCATCAAAAAATTGCAGTAACTCTTCCCTCGTGACTTCTGCCCCTGGCTTCTTGACTGCCAGCAGCAAGGGCCGCTCATCCCATTTGGGATGAAAGACACCGATACAAGCCGCTTGCAAAATAGCAGGATGTGAGACCGCTACATTTTCCAGATCTATCGTGCCTATCCATTCACCGCCAGATTTGACAACATCCTTGCTGCGGTCAGTAATCTGCATGTAGCCATCAGTATCTATAGTAGCTACGTCACCGGTAGGGAACCAGCCATCTTCCAGGACATCGCCGCCTTCATTTTTGTAATAGCTACTGATGATCCAAGGGCCCTTGACCAGCAAATTACCGTAGGTTTTGCCATCCCATGGCAATTCCGTACCGGCATCGTCAACGATCTTCATGTCGACGCCGTACAAGACATGGCCTTGTTTCTGGAGTATGGCCTGCTTCTCTTCTTCTGCCAGATCAGTATGCTTGGCCATCAAAGTACCGGCAGTACCCAGTGGCGACATTTCTGTCATGCCCCAGGCATGTACCACTTCCACACCGTAGGTGTGACGCAAGGTTTTCATCATCGCTGGTGGGCAGGCAGAGCCACCAATCACTGTGCGTTTGAAAGTTGAGAATTTCAGGTTATTTTGCGCCACATAAGTCAACAAGCCTAGCCAGACAGTGGGCACACCTGCCGAGAAAGTGACTTTTTCCTGTTCAAATAATTCGTAGAGGGATTTGCCATCCAGATGCGGACCGGGGAAAACCAGTTTGGCACCATTCAAAGGAGCGGAATAAGGCAAGCCCCAGGCATTCACATGGAACATTGGAACCACTGGTAAAACAGAGTCACGTGCGGATACATTCAAGCCATCGGGCAAGGACGAGCCGTAAGAATGCAGGATGGTGGAACGATGGGAATACAAAGCACCTTTAGGGTTACCTGTCGTACCTGAGGTATAGCACAAGCTGGAGGCAGAGTTTTCATCAAAAACTGGCCAGACAAAATCATCGTTATTGGCTTCGATCAAATCTTCATACGCCATCAGATTGGGGATTTTGCCATCCGTTGGCAATTTATCCCGGTCGCACATCATGATATAGCCTTTGATACCTGGGCAATGCGCAACTATTGCGTGCACGATAGGCAGGAAAGTCATGTCAAACAGCAGGTATTGATCTTCTGCATGATTGGCAATGTAAGCAATCTGTTCAGGATGCAGTCTTGGGTTAATCGTATGCAAAACAGCACCAGAACCAGATACTGCATAGTAAGCTTCCAGATGGCGATAACCATTCCAGGCCAGGGTAGCAATACGGTCACCCAGTTGTACACCCAGTTTGGCAAAAGCATTCGCCAGTTGTTTTGAACGTTTGTGACATTCGCTATAGTTATAGCGATGTATATCCCCTTCCACCCGGCGAGAAACAATTTCATTCTTTCCAAAATAACGGTCAGCATGTTCGATGAGGCTGGAAATAAGCATGGGCTTGCTCATCATTTGCCCCATCATGGGGCTCTTCACATATGACGACATTTGTTCTCCTGAAATGTGCTGCTTTATTGATTACTTTGGTAATTGCTCAAATTGCTGAATATTATTCTTGGTCGATTTTTGTACGACCGTACTAATCCGTCAATCAGTATTTTTTCCGCAACGCACAAAGGACTCTCATTTCCTCACTCCAGTTTTAGTCGCTCTACAAACAAAAAATGCGGAAGAGAAGCTCTTCCGCATCGCAACAATCAACAAATTTACTTTGTGTCGAAAAGAGAGTCTTTTCTCTCTGTCCACAAACATCTTAACGTTTAGCGCTTGTTCCCGCCTCGCCCGACTCAAGCACAAAACCAGCACCAGCATCTTTACCCAATACTTTGACGAGGTAGGGCATCACTTCTTTCAGGGTTGCCAGCAAAGTCCATGGTGGATTGAGGATAAACATGCCACTGCTATGCAAACCAAATCCATCTGGTGACGGGCCACTGATGGACAGCGTGACATTCAGCCAGCTGTTCGCCTGCAAGCGCTTGAGTTTTTCTGGCAGTGAACGGGATTCCTGACGTTGCAGCACCGGATACCATACCGCAAAGGTGCCGGTAGGGAAACGCTTTATACCATCTTCCAGACATACCTTGACGCGCCTGTAGTCATCTTTAACTTCGTATGGCGGGTCAATGAGCACCATGCCACGGCGTGACGGCGGTGGCAGCAGGGCCTTCAGGCTTTCAAAGCCATCGCCAGCAGAAATAATAACGCGCTTACCTCTGACGGTCTGGCGCTTGCCCTGTTCTGCCGCATGGTTATCAAGCTTGCGGAAGTTTTCTGCGAGTATCTTGATTTCGCTGGGATGCAATTCAAACAAACGCAGGCGGTCTTGCTCACGCATGACGATATTGGCGCAATACGGCGAGCCTGGGTAATAGCGCATTTTGCCGCTGGGATTGAGACCTTTGATCAAATCCATATAGGCCGCGAAAGACGCCGGAATATCTTTTCGATCCCACAAAGGTGCGATACCGGTTTCAAATTCTGCATTTTTGCTTGCATAGCCGCTGTCAAGGGAATACAAACCAGCACCTGCATGCGTGTCTATATAGGTATAAGCAGTGTCTTTTTGCCCGAGATATTCAAGCAATTGAATCAGGACAAAGTGCTTCAGGACGTCGGCATGATTACCGGCATGAAAGCCGTGGCGGTAGCTCAGCATAATAAAATCTTTCAAAAATGAATAGGCGACCTGCCAATGGCAAGTCGCCCTAAAATGGTAGCAAACGGCAGGAGACTAGCTAATTTAGCTTGAACCTAACCTACCCGTTTGCCAAGTATGATCAAATCGCGCTCTATGCCATCCAGCGTTGCTACCCGCGGCATATTTGCCCAGGTCGCAAAGTCAAATGCAGCAAATAACTTCAAGCTCGGTACATTATGACCAAAAATGAAGCCCAGCAATGTGTGAACCTTGATTTCAGGAGCATGCGCAATAGCCTGAGTCAGGAAATAACGCCCCAAACCCTGACCACGTGCAGCTTCGTGCAAGTATATGGATAATTCAGCAGTACCTGAATAAGCAGGCCTGCCATAAAAATTCGAGAACGATAACCAGCCTATGACTTGACCGTTCTGTTCGCAGACCCAGAGTGGACGCGATTCAGGGTGATGCTCATGAAACCATGCATGGCGCGATTCTACCGTAATTGGCTCTGTATCGGCGGTAACCACACGTGAGGCAACTGTGGAATTATAAATTGCGACAATTTGCGGCAAATCTTCAAACTGCGCCAGTCTGTGCGTAAATTCTGCAGCCATCGTCATTAAATTGTATGGGTAGCCCGGGAAGAGCGTACTGCCGCGCCTAGCAATTCTTCTACACGCAAGCGTATGCGGGTGCCACTTTCATCTTCAGGGAAATGCACGCCTATGCCTTGCGATTTGTTATTGCCTGCACCTGCTGGTGTAATCCAGGCAACCTTGCCAGCGATAGGATATTTATTTGGATCATCCAATAAAGTCAAAATCAGATAAATCTCTTCACCCAGACGGTAAGTCTTATTGGTAGGCACGAAAATGCCGCCATTTTTTAAAAATGGCATATAGGCTGCAAACAAGGCAGCTTTTTCTTTAATCGCCAGCGACAACACTGAAGGACGATTCGGTGAAGGCATATTAAGCGGGGCACCGGGATCTGCTGGTAAATCTGACATGTTCTGGCTTTCGCAATTCTTTAATCAAATAGTGCCGAATAGTGCGGAATATTCAAGCAACATATCTTCCAAAAATAATTTGGCCGACAAAGGGTGACTGGCAATCGCCTGTCTTTCATTGCAATTCTTGATGAATTGCTGCAAAGCTGACTCATCAACTTGCATGGACAACGCCTTCAACTCCTTCTCATAGCGAGGATGATACCGGATTCTGCCACTTTGTTTATAGGAAAATATATCGTAGAGCCAACGTTGTAGCCAGCCGACGACGATAGGCATTTCCATTTTTTGCATCTTGTCGGCGGTTTTGAGGCTCAATTCTGTGCCTGGCTTACTCAAAAACCGTATAAATTCATCCAGATCAGCACGCAAGTCTGAATGTGCCATGTCAAATGCGGCCAAAGGCGCTCCACCTTGCTGCGCCAGCCAGACATCCGCATCCTTGATGCCTTGCTTATGCAACCATTCCAGCGCAATGCTGGCGTCCGGCAAGCCCAGGCCAAACTTGTGACAACGCGACAAAATGGTAGGCAACAATCTGTCTATACTATTCGATACCAGAATAAACACCGTATTGGCATTTGGCTCTTCCAGCGATTTCAACAGCGCATTTGCCGCAGGCACATTCAGTGCCTCTGCTGGATACAATACGATGATGCGCCTGCCACTGCGGTGAGTAGAAATATTCATGAAATCCGACAGTGCCCGGATTTGGTTGATGACGATTTCTTTGGAAGGTGCTTTGCTGGCCTTGCTGGTTTTGCTGGTGCTTTCTGCTTCATCACCGACTGGTGCATCTTCTTCGTCCAGCAATTCTGGCCTGACGCGGCGATAGTCGGGATGGCTATATTGCGCAAACCAGCCGCAGGAACCACATTGCTGACAAGCGTGCCCACCCTGCCCTGGGCTTTCGCACAGCAGGGATTGCGCCAGATGTTCAGCAAACACAGTTTTACCTATGCCTTGCGGCCCGTGCAATAAAAAGGCATGAGGCAGGCGCTGCCCCAACGCCTGTATTTGCTGCCAGGAGTCTTCTTGCCAGCTATATAAAGGATGCTGCGTCATATCGCGGGGTGAGCAGAACTCAGGAGATCATCAATCAATGCATCAAGTTGCAAACGTATAGCTTCTATACTTTGTGTGGAATCGATAATCCTGAAACGTTGAGGAAACTCTTTGGCACGGCGCAGGTATTCATTGCGGGTAGCAGCAAAAAAACCTACTTTTTCCTGTTCAAACTTATCCAGGTCACGTGTTGCATCAAGTCGTGCACGCGCCACTTCCAGAGGCACGTCGAACAATAAAGTCAGGTCCGGCTGCAAATCAGGGTGCACCCATTGTTCAAGCGCGTTGAGTTTATCCAGCGACAAGTTCCTGCCACCACCTTGATAAGCAAAGCTGGCATCAGTAAAGCGATCGGAGATAACCCAGTCGCCCCTGGCCAATGCTGGCTCTATGACCTGGGCAATGTGCTCGCGCCTGACGGCAAACATCAACAAGGCCTCTGTCTCCAGATGCATCTTTTGCTTTAATAGCAATTCGCGTAAGGTCTCGCCCAATGGCGTGCCACCAGGCTCACGGCTGCAAATCACCTTTACCTCACGCGCCTGCAGTGTGCTTTGCAAACGCTCTGCCACATAGGCGATATGGGTGGATTTACCCGCACCGTCTATGCCTTCAAAGCTGATAAATTTTCCTGTGGGCTTCATTCTTTAATTCTGTTGTTCTAATTAGCGTTCTTATTAGCGCTGGTACTTGTTCACAGCGCGATTATGGTCATTAAGATTATCTGAAAACTGACTGGTTCCATTACCACGTGCCACGAAGTATAAAGCATCACTATGCGCCGGATCCAAAGCTGCCGAAATGGATTCCATACCGGGCAAGGCAATCGGTGTGGGTGGTAAGCCTACTCGGGTATACGTGTTGTAGGGTGTATCAGTCAACAAGTCACGCTTGTATATCTTGCCCTGATAGCGCTCGCCCATACCATAAATAACGGTTGGATCGGTTTGCAGCAACATGCCCGTACGCAGGCGATTGACAAAAACCGAGGCTATCATGGGGCGTTCGGATTTTTGCCCGGTCTCTTTTTCTATGATGGAAGCCATGGTCAGGGCTTCGTAGCGGTTCTTGTAAGGCAAACCATCTGCGCGTTTTTTCCAGGCCTCATCCAGCTTCTTCAATAACTGGCTATGCGCCTGCTGATACAGCTGCACGTCTGTGCTGCCCTTGGCAAAACGATAGGTATCTGGAAAAAACAAGCCTTCTGCTTGTGGGAAGTCCGGTGTGATCTTGCGCATCAACTCGGCCTCACTCATGCCCTGGGTTTCATGCTTGATGGCAGGATGCGCATCCACCAGCTTGCGCATTTGCTGGAAAGTCCACCCTTCTATCACTGCCAGGCTGGCCATGGAGAAATCGCCATTGACAATCTTGTTCAGCAACTCAACCGGTGTTTTGCCAGCCTCAATCTCGAAAGACCCGGCCTTCAAGCGATTCGCTTTACCCATCAAACGCGCCAGAGCCTCAAACAACAGGGGTTGAATTGGTACTCCAGCCTCATAGACCTGACGGGCAGACGCACGCACACTACTGCCCGGCTTGATGGTAAATTCTTTGACCGCACCCTCTGTAAAAATGGCTTGTTGCATCCAGTAATAGAAGCCGCCACCTGCGGCCAGCGCAAGCAGAATCAATAGTACAAATAGTTTTTTTATGAAACCCATGTAGACAGCTTAATCAAAATTGAGGGAGTTCTGACGAGATTTTGCAGACGCTACTATAATTCGCCTGAACAGGTGCAGGCGGTATTGTAAAGCCAGCGCAGACATTAAGCGAATTAGCAAAGAAGAGTGAGTATAACAATATGACGTGGGAAGACTTTTTATCCAGCCAGGGCGCGACGGTGGAAAACCTGAATACTAGCGGTTTTACCCCACATTGGCAGTCAGATGCCCTGCAGACAGGATTTATTGCCCCCTTGACCGACCTTGGCCTGATCAGGGTTACAGGTGAAGACGCCCCGTCTTTTTTGCATAATCAATTGAGCAATGATGTAGAGCACTTGGGCGCTGGTGAGTTGCGCCGTGCAGCTTATTGCACCCCCAAAGGGCGTATGCTGGCCAGCTTTGTATATTGGAAAGATGGCCAGGATATTATCTTCCAGTTATCAAAAACCATACAAACCACTGTGCAAAAACGTCTGCAAATGTTTATTTTGCGGGAGAAGGCCAAATTACACGACATCAACGCTGAATACGTCGTTCTGGGATTGGGTGGCACTGCTGTCCCGGCAGCACTGCAAGAATGGTTCCCTGGATTGCCAGCACAAATTGACCAAAAACTGAGCAATGAATATGGCAGTTTGCTGCGCGTAGCCGATGCCAACAATGCACCGCGTTATCAATGGATAGCGCCGGTGGAAATTGCACAACAAGCCTGGCCCAAATTAAGCACCCAACTGCGAGTGGTAAACACCAATGCCTGGCGCGTGACTGAAATTCAGGCTGGCATTGCCATAGTCATCGCCAGCACGCAAGAAAAGTTTGTCCCGCAGATGATCAATTTTGAACTCATCGGTGGCGTGAACTTTAAAAAAGGCTGTTATCCCGGCCAGGAAATAGTCGCGCGCAGCCAATATCTGGGCAAACTCAAGCGCCGCAT
This sequence comes from Undibacterium sp. Ji83W, assembly GCF_049340385.1. NCBI lineage: Bacteria > Pseudomonadati > Pseudomonadota > Betaproteobacteria > Burkholderiales > Oxalobacteraceae > Undibacterium > Undibacterium sp. Ji83W. The sequence goes on from NZ_JBMPOZ010000002.1 coordinate 417,624, forward strand.
GGCAATAGCGCTGGTGCACGCGAAAGATGTAATAGCAGGAAGCGAAGTATTTCATAGCGATGATGTCAGCCAACCCTGCGGCATGATCGTTAACGCAGAACAACATCAGGAAGACTGTTCGCTGGTGTTAATGGAAATGAAGCTGGCTGATCAGGAGAGTGGTCAACTTACATTAGGCTCGGCAACTGGTGCAGCAATAGAACTACTGCCTCTGCCGTATGCAATAACAGATATCACGCAATAATCGCGCAATAAAGAATTAAAAGCAGGCATATGAATTGCTATATCTATTTTAAAGCCAGCGCTGGCAAAGAAGCGGAAGTACTGCAGCAGGAACAGTTGTTGCAAAACCTGATGCGTCAGGCTGATCAGCAAAGCCCGGGTTTGCAGAGACGTCCGGCAGAGCAAGACGGCATGCATACCTGGATGGAGATTTATCATCAGGTTACGTCTGGTTTTGAGCAGCGACTTGAGCTGGCTTACGCGCAAACCGGATTGCAGCAATTGCAGTCTGGTGAGCGACATATGGAATATTTCATGGATGTAAACTTATGTGCCTGATCGTCTTTGCCTGGAAATTGATACCCTGTACACCTATCGTGTTTGCAGGTAACCGCGACGAATTTTATGACCGCCCAGCAACTGCAGCTGACTGGTGGCAAGACAACCCCAGGATATATGCCGGGCGCGACTTGCAATCGGGCGGCACCTGGCTGGGCATGACTACGCTGGACGGTGCAGATAGCCTGACGAGCAAATTTGCCGCCATTACCAATATTCGCGCACCGTCGGAAAGACGTGAAGATGCACCATCGCGTGGAGAATTGGTTGCCAATTACCTCAAGAGTGACTTGAGCGCGCAAGGGTATATTGCCAGCATCCGCGATACTGTCGCGGACTATAATGGTTTCAATTTATTGATCGGTGATAAGGAGGACCTGATTTGGTTTTCCAACCGTAATCAGGATGATGTACGTAATGGTCAGCCCCTGCCTCCCGGCATTTATGGCATTTCCAATGCATCACTGGATACACCCTGGCCAAAAGTTGTCAGGACCAAGGCAGAATTTGCCAGCATGATATGCCAACGTGCGCCAGTGGATGCCTATTTCGAAGTATTGGCTAATACCAACCCCGCCCCCGATTGCCGATTGCCAGATACCGGCGTTTCATTTGAGATGGAGCGCTTGCTGTCCTCTCCATGCATAGTTTCACCCAACTATGGTACCAGGGTTACTACGGTAGTCAAAATCCATAAAGATTATCCAGCAGAATTCCATGAAAAACTATTGCGCTGAATAGCATGCAATATCTGGCCCGACCAATATGCATTGTTGATCGGGCTTCATACTTTTTCCAGCCTGGCTTTCCACAGCAAAGCCGCAGCCAGCAACTTCAATATGCAGGGTAAAGCGGCATAAGCCAAGGTCAGCGCTTGCAAGCCATTGTTGCTGGCCACTCCTGGCACATAACCCAGATATTCCAGCGTTGGCAATGCCAGACCTGCGGCCAAGGCCAGATTCATCTTGCTGGCCCAGTTCCAGACCCCAAAATAACTGGCCTCGTTTTTGTCACTATGCCCGGCTGCATGAATAACGCCAGCCAGCAAGGCTGGCGGCAAAGCCAGATCCGCTCCCAGGCTCATGCCTGAAAAAATGCAAATCACGGAAAAAGCCCATGCATCACCTGCATTCAACACCAGTACTCCGACAAAACTAAGCACCGACAAAAGCATCGCTAATAACCACGCTTTGACCTCCCCTTTTCTTTGCGCCAGACGAGTCCATAAAGGCATGGACAAAGCAGCCGCCAGAAAATACATCAGCAACAAAACACCGGACAAATGCTCCAGATGCAAACGGTCTTTGGTGAAAAACAGAAACAAGGTTGCCGGTATAGCAGCGGCAATACCATTAACAACGAATACCAGAAACAAGGCCCGGAAACTGCGATTGGCAAACAGATGACGCAAAGACAGCGGGACATGACCAGCTTCTGTCGCGCCCGACTTTCTTGGCGCATGGCCTATCAAAAACCATGCCGTTATCAGCAAGCTGACACTCAGCATGCCAGACAAGATTGTGACATTGCCAAATTGAATGATGATAGCTGTCGCGATCACGCCAGCCAAGCCACATGCCTCGCGCACACTGGTCAGCCTGACCCTTTGCCCCGGCTCCTGAGTCAGGGCTGCACCCCAGCTCTGGTAGGCAATACTGGCCAGGCTGAATCCAGCATACACGACCACCAGCGTAACAAAGAACCAGAGAAAGGCCGGATTGCCTGATAAATGAGGAGGATGGAACAGACCTATGAAACCGGCAATCAATAATGGCAATGCCAGAACTATATAGGGTGCGTAACTGCGGCTTTGCGGCCTGCGGTCTATCAATGCGCCGATAAAAGGATCAATGAATGCATCCATGACGCGGGTAAGTAACAATGCGGTACCTATCGCGGATAAAGACATACCCAGGCGGTCAGCATAAAACTGTGGCACATAGACATAAATGGGTAAAGCTACCATGGCCAGAGGAAAGCCAAACATGGCATAAGACAATAACTGCATTAGGGGGAGGCGCGGCATATCGTACTGTTCATCCTGTCTTCAGAAAATAAAAAGCGCGATCATTATTCCATGACCGCGCTTTTTGGTTTGAAGCCTGAAGATTTAGCTCAGTTCTTCCAGGCGCAACTTTGTCACTGCACCAAACACTGAATCGAGTTTTTCGATTTTTTCTATGGCTGCAACGATATTTTTTTCCTTGGTCTGATGTGTCAGGATGATGATATCTGTCTGCGTCTCGCCTTCTGCTGGTTCTTTTTGCAACATGGCATCGATGGAGATCGTCAAATCTGCCAGGATACGTGTGACATCCGCCAGAACGCCAGGTTTGTCTGCCACATGCATGCGCAGATAATAGCTGGTGACGATTTCTGCCATAGGCAAGACTGGCAAATCACTCAGGGAATCAGACTGGAAGGCCAGGTAAGGCACGCGATGCTCAGGATCAGCAGTCGCTAAACGAGTAATGTCGACCAGATCGGCAATTACTGCAGAAGCGGTAGGCTCAGAGCCCGCACCCTTGCCATAATACAGGGTCGCACCGACTGCATCGCCATGTACCAGCACCGCATTCATGGCACCTTCCACATTGGCAATCAGGCGTTTTTCAGGGATCAGGGTCGGATGTACACGCAGTTCTATACCAGCTTCAGTACGTTTGCTGATACCCAGCAGTTTGATGCGATAACCCAGTTCTTCTGCATAGCGGATATCACTGGCTTGCAAGTTGGTGATGCCTTCCACGTGGGCTTTATCAAACTGCATGGGAATGCCATAAGCGATTGCGGCCATGATGGTGGCTTTATGTGCAGCATCCACACCTTCGATATCGAAAGTAGGGTCTGCTTCTGCATAACCCAGCTCTTGCGCCTGCTTCAGCACGGTTGCAAAATCCAGGCCCTTGTCGCGCATTTCAGACAAGATAAAATTGGTGGTGCCATTGATGATGCCAGCAATCCACTGTATGCGATTGGCAGTCAGGCCTTCACGCAAAGCCTTGATGATGGGGATGCCACCAGCAACCGCTGCCTCAAATGCGACCATCACGCCTTTTTCCTCTGCGGCCTTGAATATTTCATTGCCGTGCGTCGCCAACAAAGCCTTATTGGCCGTAACAACATGCTTGCCATTGGCGATGGCTTTCATGACCAGGTCTTTGGCAATACCATAACCACCTATCAATTCGATGACGATATCGATATCCGGGTTAGTAACAACCAGATTGGCATCATTCACGACTTCACATTCACCATTGGTCAACTCACGTGCCCGCTCAACGTTCAGGTCTGCCACCATGGCAATCTCAATCGAGCGACCTGCGCGACGCGTAATCTCTAATTGATTGCGCTTCAAAACGTTGAAAGTGCCGGAGCCGACGGTGCCTATGCCTAACAGGCCTACTTTGATGGGTTTCATAAGTTTTCTAAACAGTAAAAAATGAAAATTTCAGGACTTTCGCAAAATCGTCCCAGCAAGGCATGACGACGAAGGCAGTACAAATTGTACGACTAGGAGTCATAACGCCGCTGGGGCGGTTTTGCGTAAGTACTGCTAATTGGTGCCGTGACGCTTTCGGTATAACTCTAAAAAGTTAGCTATACGTCCAAAAGCATCTGTCAAATCATCCGTATTGGGCAAGAACACCACACGGAAATGGTCAGGATTAATCCAGTTAAATCCCGTTCCCTGTACCAGCAACACGCGCTGCTCGGTCAGCAGTTCGTGGATAAACTCCTGGTCGTCCTTGATGGGATACATCAAGGGGTCCAGTTTGGGAAACATATACAGCGCAGCCTTGGGTTTGACGCAGGTCACACCAGGAATTGCCGTCAATAATTTGTGCGCCAGATCGCGTTGCTTGAGCAAACGGCCACCAGGCCCGACCAGATCATTAATGCTCTGATAGCCACCAAGCGCAGTCTGAATGGCGAACTGCCCCGGCGCATTTGCACACAAACGCATGGAGGCTAACATATTCAGGCCTTCAATATAATCCTTGGCATGACGTTTTTCACCGGATACCACCATCCAGCCAGCACGATAACCGCAAGAACGATAGTTTTTAGAAAGTCCATTCAGTGTCAGGAACAAGACATCATCGGCCAGCGAAGCAATGGAAGTATGCTCTTCGCCATCATACAAAGTCTTGTCGTAAATTTCATCTGCAAAAACGATGAGCTGATGCTGACGTGCCACTTCAACTATCTGCTGCAAGACCTCGACCGGGTACAAGGCACCAGTAGGGTTATTGGGATTAATGACGACGATGGCCTTGGTGTTAGGCGTGATCTTGCTCTTGATATCGTCGATATCTGGCATCCAGTCTGCGCTTTCATCACAGACATAATGCACAGGCTTGCCGCCAGACAGACTGACAGCGGCTGTCCACAATGGATAGTCAGGGGCAGGCACCAATACTTCGTCACCGCTATTGAGCAAGGCATTCATGCCCATGACGATCAGTTCTGAAGCACCGTTGCCGATGTAAATATCTTCTATGGTCACGCCATGAATATGCTTTTCCTGGGTGTAATGCATAATCGCTTTGCGCGGCGCAAACATGCCTTTGGAGTCGGTGTAACCGGCTGCATTTTGCATATTACGTATCATATCCTGCACAATTTCATCGGGCGGATCAAAATTGAAGACCGCCAGATTGCCGATGTTCAGTTTGATGATCTTGTGACCTTCCTCCTCCATCTGTTTGGCTTTTTCCATGACAGGGCCACGGATGTCATAACAAACGTCTGCTAGTTTTAGTGATTTTTGTATGGGTCGCACCGCTTGCAATCCTTGATAATATTCATGAGTTGGCTGCATCCAGCTTCCAAGTTAAGCTGAAATTGGATAAAAGCGCATGATAAGCTGCAATACAGAAATGCTGCACTGCCAAACGTTCCATTCTGCACAATGCGCCGAATTTTATCAATCAGAACTTAGCAAAAGCTGAATTCCAGAAGAGATTTGCCTGGATAGAGTCGCATCATGTATCGTAAATGATGGTTTTACAACCTAATGCACTTGGACAAATATATCTGCGAGAACAAAACGCGCATGTTGCGGTCTGAATATTAAATATTGAATGAATATTGAATATTGACTATCAGCCCCAAGCACACATATAGAGTATGTACTTAATCCATTAGAAGCCATCATGAAAAAACTGCTCTTATCCCTATTGTTCAGTATGGCCAGCGTGAATGCTGCCTTTGCGCAAAATGTGATCGAATCCATCGCCATGGACAGCGGTGGCAGGCTGAGCGCCAGTCTTTTGGTTTTGGAAACCGGACAAAGCTTGTGGATATTACCTGATACGCCAGCTCCCATGCAGGGTGTCAGTAAATTACCTATCGTCATGGCAGCATTGGCCGCAGTTGATAAAAACAAATTCCAGCTGGATCAAAAAGTCACTGTCAGCAAAGAGGATTTGATGGCGGCAGAACAAGCCAGCTCTCTGCGCGACCAACACCCGGACGGCAATTTCAAGATTACCGTCAAGGAATTGATGCATCACGCCATTGTCGATAGCGATGGCACAGCCAGCGATACCTTGCTGCGCTTGCTGGGCGGGCCAACTGCGGTCATGCAATATCTGGCGCAACTGGACATAAAAGATATCAAAGTCCTGGATACAGAAAAGGAAATGGCAAAATCCTGGAATATGCAATACCGCAATACGGCCACACCTAAAGCCATGATCAAATTGCTGCAAGCTTTGCAGCAAGGCAAAGCACTGAGTCCTAAAAGTCATGACTTGCTGGTGAAATGGATGACGGATACTGAAACTGGTACAAGCCCCAACTCCAGCGCCACGCCCGACCCCAACGCCGCCCGTATCAAGGCTTTGCTGCCTGCTGGCGCACCAGTGATCCATAAAGCTGGCAACTCACCCACTCATGGCAGCCTGACCGCTGCCCATAATGACGTAGGCATTATTACTTTGCCTAATGGTCATCATATGATAGTGGCCGTTTTTTTGACGGATAGCAAGGCGCCTCATGCGTCCCGTGATTTAACTATCGCCAAAATTACCAAGGTTGGCTGGGATGCATGGTCAAAAAAATAGACCCGTAGCTTTAAGCATCCCATGAAAGCGGATAAAAAAACGTTACAATGCGCCTCTTTACAGTCTTAACCCTTGAGCTACATCGATGAAGTTGCACTCTACTCCTACGCAGCAATACCAGACCATCACTGCTTATGAAAAAGACAGTGTAGAAATTAATGCAATTACTTATACCCACAGCCTGATCGTGCTGCCAGAAACCAAGCCGCGCCAATGGTCGGCCACCAGTTTTGAGCAATTGAGCAATGACGACTTTGCGCAAATCGAAGCTACAGTGCCCGATGTTGTCATTTTGGGTACAGGCAATAAACAGCGCTTTGTTCATCCCAAACTAACCGCTGCACTGGCTGCCAAACGCATAGGCGTGGAGTGCATGGACAATCAGGCTGCCTGCCGTACCTATAATATCCTGATGGCTGAAGGCCGTAAGGTTGCGCTGGCCCTGATTATGGAAACTGCATGAACAAGACCTCCCCTTACGATTCACCACGTACATTATGGGCGCTGACTATCGCCTTCTTGCTGGTCTGGTTTTATATGCTAGGCGCAAGAACCCTGGTGCCGACTGATGAAGGCCGCTACGCCGAAATGGGCCGCGAAATGCTGGCATCAGGTGACTGGATCACCTTGCGCCTGAATGGCATCAAGTATTTTGAAAAACCTCCCCTGCAAAACTGGATGAATGCCCTCACCTTTGCCGTCTTCGGCCTGGGTGACTGGCAGGCGCGTCTATGGACTGGCTTGAATGGCTTGCTTGGTGTTGCTGCCGTGGCTTATACCGGTAACAAGGTATTCAGCCGCCGCGTTGGCATCGTTGCAGCACTGGTATTGGGTTCAAGTTTTTGGTGGGCTGGCATGGGCCATGTCAACTCTCTGGACATGGGTTTGTCTGGCATGATGACTCTGGCCTTGTGTGGCTTGCTGGTCGCACAAATGGCAGGCGCCAATAGCAAGACTGAACGCAATGCCATGCTGGTTTGCTGGGCAGGCATGGCGCTGGCGACGATGTCAAAAGGCCTCATCGGTTTTGTATTGCCAGGAGGGGTATTGGTTGTTTATACCCTGGCGACACGTGACTGGGGTTTGTGGAAACGCCTGCATATGGGCAAGGGTTTACTCTTGTTTTTTGGTATCACAGCACCGTGGTTTATTTTGATAGCGATAAAAAATCCTGAGCATCCACATTTCTTTTTTATTCATGAACACTGGGACAGGTTTACAAGTGATGTACACAAACGCGGCGGCCCCTGGCATTACTTTATCCCCCTGCTTATCATAGGCATCGTTCCCTGGATAGGCGTCTTGCTTCAGGGCTTGTGGTCTGGAGTCAAAGATAAAACACCGGGTTTTCAACCGCAAAAAATGCTGCTCATTTGGGCCGTCTTCCTGTTTTTCTTTTTTAGTATTTCAGGTTCAAAATTGCCAAGCTACATTCTGCCTATCTTCCCTGCGCTCGCACTTCTTATCGCTTGCCATCTGGAGAAATCGGATAATCGTCCAGTGAAAACAGCGGGCATCCTGTTCATTATATTTGGCATGGCTATCGCGGTCGGCCTCACAATCTATCTGGGTAAATTGCATGAAGCAGACGCATTTGACCAAGCCTTGGCGATTGCATACAAACCCTGGATAATTTGCGTAGCCGTGTTGGCGATCATCGGCGGGGCCCTCACATGGCTGCTCGCACGTAAAGGCACAACAGGAAAAGACTGGGCGATTATTTGCCTTGCTGTCAGCGGTTATCTGGTAGGTCAAATTGGTTTTCTGGGACATAACCCTTGGGGTAAATACATTGCGGGCAGCGAATATATACCCGCAATCAAGGCAGAATTGACCTCAGCAACAACGCCTTTCTATGCAGTTGGCCGCTATGAACAGGCCCTGCCATTTTATCTTGAGCGCACTACGACACTGGTTGAGTTCCCTGATGAAATGCAGTTTGGCTTGAAATTACAGCCAGAATTGTGGATTGAGCAACGCGAAGATTTCGTCAAACAATGGCAGGCGCATCAGGATAAGGGCGAAGCTGCAGTTGCCATCTTGCGCAATGATATTTATGACGATCTGAAAAAAACTGATTTTCCCATGCGGATAATTGCCAAGGACCCGCGCCGGGTCATCGTCGCCAATCTGGTTAATAAAAACAAATAGAAAATTATGAATATCAATACCTTTGGCTTTATATTCACCGGAATTATGCTCAATGCAGTTGCCCAGCTTTTGCTGAAAGCCGGGACTAATGCAGTTGGGGCAATTCACCTGACTGCAGAGAACTGGTTTTCGATAGGCATCAAACTGGCGACCCAACTGCCCATTATTGGTGGCCTGACCTGCTATGTCATTTCAGTTGTAGTCTGGATCATCGGCTTGTCTCGCGTCGATGTCAGCATTGCCTATCCATTGCTGTCCTTAGGCTATATCGTCAACGCCATCGGTGCCTGGTATCTTTTGGGAGAAGTAATTTCCATACAAAGGATGGTGGCAATTGGCGTCATTATCATTGGCGTAGCCTTGCTGGTAAAAAGCTGAATTGCTTCATTTGGCTACATCTCATATTCCACAAGAATAGTTCTGTTTTATTGAAAGGTTCACCATGAGTGACACATCCAAATTCCTGCCATTCACCAAGCCAACTATCGATGAAGAAACCATCGCTGCCGTCACTGAAGTTCTGCGTTCTGGCTGGCTGACCAGCGGCCCCAAAGTGCAGGCACTGGAAGCACAATTGTCTGAATATTTTGGTGGCCGCCCTGTGCGCACTTTCAATTCCGGCACCTGCACCATGGAAATTGCCCTGCGCATTGCTGGCATAGGCGCGGGCGATGAAGTCATCACCACACCAAACTCTTGGGTGGCAACTGCCAATGTCATCATAGAAACAGGCGCAACCCCTGTCTTTGCGGACATTGACCCCAAAACACATAATATTGACCTCGACAAAGTCGAAGCGGTGATCACGCCACGTACCAAGGCGATCATTCCCGTGCACATGTGTGGCCTGCCTTGCGATATGGACAAGCTGTATGCGATTGCCGATAAATATAAACTGCGCGTCATAGAAGATGCGGCACAAGCCATAGGTTCCAACTGGAAAGGCAAGCGCATAGGCTCTTTCGGTGATTTCGCCTCATTCAGCTTCCAGGTCAACAAAAACATCATGACAGGCGAAGGTGGCTGCCTGGTTTTGAATAATGCAGAAGAAGTACGCCTGGCTGAAAAATACAGGCTGCAAGGCGTGACGCGCAGCGGACTCGACGGTATAGATGTTGATGTGCTGGGTGGCAAATACAATATGACCGATATTGCCGCTGCCATAGGTCTTGGGCAAATGAAACATCTGGCAGAGTTCAATGCCAAGCGTGCAGCCCTGGCAAAACATTACTTCACCAGCTTTGGGACTGACTTTGAACAAAAGACAGGTGCGGAATTGCCTGTTGCCGACTTTGAAAACAGTAACTGGCACATGTTCCACCTGGTCTTGCCAGAAAGCGTCAATCGCGCAGCCTTCATGCAGCAAATGCTGGACCAGCAAATTGGCTTGGGCTATCACTACCGCGCCATCCATCTGTTCAGTCTGTACCGCGAGCGCGGCTTTACTGATGGCATGTTCCCGATTGCAGAACGCATAGGCAAACAGATTGTTACTTTGCCATTATTCCCGGCAATGAACACAGAAGATGTCGAAAGAGTCGTGTCTGCGGTAAAATCCTGCCTTCTCTGAAATCGGCAGAACAATACCAATGAAACCCGAACTCTCTGTTGTCATACCTGTATATAACGAAGAAGCTGGCCTGGCCAAGCTGTTTGAACGTCTGTACCCAGCGCTTGATGCACTGGCAGCACGTGGCGTCAGCTATGAAGTTGTATTTGTCAACGATGGCAGCCGCGATAACACGCCTGCCTTGCTGGCTGACCAGTATCGCTTGCGCCCTGATGTTACACGCGTCGTGCTGTTCAACGGCAATTATGGCCAGCACATGGCTATTCTGGCTGGTTTTGAAGCCACACGCGGTGAGATCGTCGTCACCCTGGATGCCGATTTGCAAAATCCGCCAGAAGAAATCGGTGCCCTCGTCGATAAAATGCGCGAAGGCTATGATTATGTGGGGTCCATACGTCGCAAACGTCAGGATTCTGCATGGCGCACCTATGCCTCCAAGGCGATGAACCGCTTCCGCGAAAAGATCACTCGCATCAAGATCACGGATCAAGGCAATATGTTGCGCGCGTATGGCCGCAATGTAATTAACCTGATTAACCAGTGCAGCGAAGTGAATACCTTCGTCCCTGCCCTGGCGTATACCTTTGCGCGCAAACCGACAGAAATCATCGTTGAACATGAAGAAAGATCTGCAGGAGAATCAAAATATTCGATTTATAGCCTGATACGCCTGAATTTTGACTTGATGACCGGCTTTTCCATCATGCCCTTGCAATGGTTTTCCATGCTGGGTATGGTGCTCTCGATCTTGTCTGGTGGCCTGGTATTGTTGTTGCTGATACGCCGCTTTGTGCTGGGCGCAGAAGCTGAAGGTTTGTTCACGCTGTTTGCTATTGCATTCTTCCTGATGGGTGTCATCCTGTTTGGTATAGGTTTACTGGGTGAATATGTAGGGCGCATTTACCAGCAAGTACGCGGTCGTCCACGCTATGTGGTGCAAACCATACTTGAGCAGTCCACCCCGGATTTACCTGAAGTTAATTAAGAAAGCAGAGATGACTACATCAGCATCCCCTGCAACAGCAGTGGTTTTTGCCTATCACAACGTCGGTGTGCGTTGTATCAAGACTTTGCTGGCGCGTGGCATATCGGTCAAACTGGTCGTCAGCCATACTGACAATCCTGCAGAAACGATCTGGTTTGAATCAGTGGCCGATCTTTGTCGCGAGCAAGGCATACCTTGCATCACGCCTGACGATCCAAAATCAGCTGAGCTTAAAGAGCAGGTAGCTGCTATAGCACCAGATTTCATTTTCAGTTTTTATTACCGTCACATGCTACCGCTGGATGTACTGGCCCTCGCCAAGCGCGGTGCTTACAACCTGCATGGTTCTTTGCTGCCCAAATACCGTGGCCGTGTACCAGTCAACTGGGCAGTCTTGCATGGTGAAACTGAAACTGGTGCCACCCTGCATGAAATGGCCTTGAAACCTGATGCTGGTGATATCCTTGCTCAAGTATCAGCCCCCATCTTGCCGGATGACACAGCCTATGAAGTATTTGGCAAATTGACTGTGGCAGCGGAGCAATGTTTGTGGACTGCGCTGCCGGATTTGATAGCTGGCACAGCCAAACGCTTACCTAATGATTTATCAGCCGGCAGTTACTTCGGTGGCCGCAAACCGGAAGATGGACGTATCAACTGGCAACAAACTGCTCAGCAAGTGTATAACCTGCACAGAGCCGTTGCCCCGCCCTACCCTGGTGCGTTTACAGACCAGGCTGGCCAGCGTTTTATTATCGGAAAAGCACGTTTATCCAAAACTGATACGGCAAATTTGCCGACAGGCTTACATGTAGTAGATAATGTCGTCCTTGGCGTGTGTGGCGATGGCCATGCACTGCATATTATTGAATTGTTAATGGATGGCAAAATCGTGGGCGCGCAGGAATTGGCGCTCATATTGAAGCAAGCGGCATAAGCCTTTGTTTTGCGCATCTGAACTGGCAATCAACATTTACTTTAAAAAGAATTCATTATGAAAAAAGTCCTCATACTCGGCGTGAACGGTTTTATCGGTCACCATTTGTCCAAGCGCATTCTGGAAACCACAGACTGGGAAGTGTATGGCATGGACATGCAAACCGAGCGTCTGGGCGACATGATCAATCACCCGCGCATGCATTTCTTTGAAGGTGACATCACCATCAATAAAGAATGGGTTGAATACCATGTCAAGAAGTGCGATGTCATCCTGCCTCTGGTAGCGATTGCCACACCGTCGACTTATGTAAAACAGCCTTTGCGCGTGTTTGAGCTGGACTTTGAAGCCAACCTGCCTATCGTTCGCTCTGCCGCAAAATATGGCAAGCATCTGGTATTCCCATCCACGTCTGAAGTCTATGGCATGTGCCATGATGAAGAATTTGATCCGGAAGAATCTGAACTGATTTGCGGCCCTATCAATAAACCACGCTGGATTTATTCTTGCGCCAAGCAATTGATGGACCGCGTCATTTGGGGTTATGGCATGGAAGGCCTGAACTTCACCCTGTTCCGTCCATTCAACTGGATCGGTGCTGGGCTTGACAATATCCACACACCTAAAGAAGGCAGCTCACGCGTCGTGACACAATTCTTTGGTCACATCGTCCGTGGTGAAAACATCTCCCTGGTCGATGGCGGTGCGCAAAAACGTGCTTTCACCTATATCGACGACGGCATTGATGCCCTGATGCGCATTATTGATAACAAAAATGGCATAGCCAGCGGCAAGATCTACAACATCGGCAACCCGACAAATAATTTCTCCATCCGTGAACTGGCGCACATGATGCTGGATCTGGCAGCAGAATATCCAGAGTATTCTGAAACAGCCAAAAAAGTAGAACTGACAGAAACCACTTCTGCAGCCTACTACGGCAAAGGCTATCAGGACGTACAAAATCGTGTACCAAAAATCACCAACACCTGTGAAGAACTGGGCTGGAAGCCAGTGACGACCATGCCAGACACCATGCGCAATATTTTCGACGCTTACCGCAGCCAGGTAGCCGAAGCACGCGCCTTGATGGATTGATGGACTGATACTGGACTACATGCCTACCATCGTTCTCAAGATCGACGTCGATACCTATCGCGGCACTAAAGAAGGCGTACCGAATCTGGTGCGCATTCTTAAAAAACACAATGCAGGCGCAACTTTCCTGTTTTCTTTGGGCAAGGACCACACAGGCTGGGCCTTGCGCAGGGCATTTCGCCCTGGTTTTTTCCAAAAAGTGTCGCGTACATCGGTACTGGAACATTATGGTTTCAAGACACTGATGTATGGAGTGTTCTTGCCTGCACCAGATATAGGCAGCTGCACGACAGAAATGCAGGCAGTGCGTGATGCCGGTTTTGAGTGCGGCATCCATACCTGGGACCATGTGGTCTGGCAAGATAATGTGCGGGTGCGTGACCTGGATTGGACACGCAAGCAAATGCAGCTAGCCCACCAGCGCTTCCAGCAAATCTTTGGCGCGACACCAAAAACCCATGGTGCTGCTGGCTGGCAAATGAATGATCATGCTTTTACCCAGCTTGACCAGTTCGGCATGCAATACGCCTCAGACGGGCGCGCCATGCTCAATGAAGATGGTAGCCTGGCCAATGCAGATGCAGGCCCTTATCGCCTGCAAGTGGGCAATATGGCCATGTCTTGCATACAGATGCCAACTACCCTGCCGACTCTGGATGAGTTGCTGGGACGCGACATCGCAGGTAATGTCATTAGCGAGTCAAATATCGCTGCCAATATACTAAAACTGACTGCAAATCCAAAAGATCATGTATTTACTTTACATGCAGAGCTTGAAGGACAAAAACTCGCCCCCATATTCGAGGAATTGCTGACAGGCTGGCACAAGCAAGGTTATCGTTGTATTTCCATGGCGGACTACTATGCGTCCATCAAGAACAGTAACTTACCGACAAGTCCATTGTCATGGGCAAGCTTGCCAGGTCGTTCCGGAGAGCTGGTCGCCCTGATCTAGTCCGTCAGCAACATTTCTCCACCCCTAACCAAGGAGATGAAAGTGGCTGAGACCCCTTCCGCACTGCACTGCCAGGTACCAGAATTTTCCGCCGTCATGACTGGCGACAAAGCGTTTCAATTAAGTGATCATATTGGTAAAAATATTATTATTTATTTTTATCCAAAAGACAATACCCCAGGCTGTACGACGGAAAGTATCGCCTTCCGTGATTTACATCCACAATTCCAACAAGCCAATACCAAGGTTTTTGGTATCAGCCGTGACAGCCTGCGCTCTCATGAAGGCTTTAAAAGTAAATTAGACCTGCCTTTCGAACTGATTTCTGACCCTGATGAAACTTTGTGCCTGTTGTTCAATGTCATGAAAATGAAGAACATGTATGGCAAACAAGTGCGCGGCATAGAGCGCAGCACATTTGTGATTGACGGCAATGGTAAATTAGTGAAAGAATGGCGTGGAGTTAAAGTAGCAGGACACGTAGACGAAGTACTCGAATTTGTGAGCGCCCAAACTTAATTGAACTCTCCAGAATTACTCTTGATAAAAGCCGTGAAAGACACTGCCAGCAGCGATGTTGGTATGTCCTTAGCGGCTTTTAACTTTTCAGCTCTCACTTTTTGATTGAGGTTTTCATGCCATTGCCAAAAATGCCGACCAAGCCAGCAGCACTGCTTTCACCCAAGGATTATCCGAAGGCAGAAAAAGGCAAACCAGCCAAAACAATAAAATCCGCAACGCCAGAGAAAATCAAAGCCATTGATGTCGCCCCGGCACCACAAAGAAAGAAAGTCGCAACTGTTCCGGCAGTAGTCAGCAGACCTGTCGCAGAAAAAACGACACCGGCAGTCATTGCCAAAGCTTTGCCTGTCGTCGTTGCAAGCAAGGCCAAAACCCATGACAGCCGCGTCAAGTCTGGTACCAGCCGTGCCGCGGACAAATCTGGCACCACCAAGCTGTTTGTACTTGATACCAATGTCTTGATGCATGATCCTTCATCACTATTCCGTTTTGAAGAGCATGATGTCTACCTGCCCATGATCACCCTGGAAGAGCTGGATGATCATAAGAAAGGCATGTCCGAGGTCGCCCGTAATGCACGTCAGGTATCACGTTCGCTGGATGCGCTGGTAGGCGATATTGATCATCACGATATAGAAAAAGGTATCCTGTTATCCAAACTGGGCAACAAGGATGCCAAAGGTCATTTGTACTTCCAGACCAAGCTGCAAAGCGCTGACCTGCCAGTTGGCCTGCCTAAGGGCAAGGCAGATAACCAGATACTTGGCGTGGTCCGTGCACTGGAAACAGAAATGCCTGGCCGCCCTGTGGTGCTGGTGTCGAAAGACATCAATATGCGCATCAAGGCACGCGCCATGGGCTTGCCTGCAGAAGACTATTTCAATGACCATGTACTGGAAGATTCAGATCTTTTGTATTCAGGCATCGTACAATTACCCGATGACTTCTGGAACAAGCATGGCAAAGGTATAGAAACCTGGCAAGAAAACCGCAATGGCCTGAGCACGACTTTCTACCGCATTACTGGCCCGGTCATCCCTTCCCTGCTGGTGAATCAGTTTGTCTATCTCGAACCAAAGAATGGCGAAGCATCTTTCTATGGACAGGTAAGGCAGATCAACGGCAAGACTGCAGTGCTGCAAACTTTGCGTGATTATGGCCATGTCAAGCATAGCGTTTGGGGTATCACCTCACGCAACCGCGAGCAGAATTTTGCATTGAATCTGTTGATGGATCCAGAATGCGATTTTGTCACTCTGCTGGGTCAGGCCGGTACAGGCAAGACCTTGCTGGCCCTGGCCGCAGGTCTGGCGCAAGTGCTGGAAACCAAAACCTATAATGAAATCATCGTCACGCGCGTTACTGTGCCAGTCGGTGAAGACATTGGTTTCCTGCCAGGTACAGAGGAAGAGAAAATGTCACCATGGATGGGCGCATTTGACGACAACCTGGAAGTGCTCAACAAGTCTGACAATGATGCCGGTGACTGGGGTCGTGCCGCCACTCAGGATTTGATACGTTCGAAAATCAAGATCAAGTCGCTCAACTTCATGCGTGGCCGTACTTTCGTCAACAAATTCCTCATCATCGACGAAGCACAAAACTTGACACCTAAGCAGGTCAAGACTCTGGTAACTCGCGCTGGCCCAGGCACCAAGATCATCTGCCTGGGTAATATCGCCCAGATCGATACGCCATACCTGACTGAAGGCTCCAGTGGTTTGACTTATGTTGTAGACAGATTCAAAGGCTGGGCGCATAGCGGCCACGTCACCTTGGCACGCGGTGAACGTTCACGTCTGGCAGATCACGCGAGCGAGATTTTGTAATCGGACTCAGGTAGTAAAAAACGCAGCAAATAAAAATGGCGCATTCAATATTGAATGCGCCATTTTTTTACTTGAATAAGCTTAACGAAACTTAACCAAGCTTAGAGATTAAGCTGAGAGTTGAATTTTATTTCCACTCCCCGCGCAACTCGCTGACTTTTTCCTGCAAGACTTGAGGAGTAACATCCTGCGGCTGCATGACATCGCCCACCACCAGTTCCAGCTTGGAAAACGGCCCGCGACGGAATGCGCGTTCAAAAGTATTACTCTTGTCACGCGACAGGACACTACCCCACAAACCACGCAGGGCCAATGGATAGACCGGAACTGGGCTACGCTCCAGTATCTTCATGATGCCACCTTTGAATTCATTCAACTCACCTGTCGCAGTCAATTTACCCTCCGGAAAAATGCAGACCAGATCACCTTCATGCAAAGCCTGGGCAACATCAATAAAGGATTTCTCCATCAGCCATGGATCTTCTTTTGCTGGCGCAATAGGAATGGCTTTTGCGGTACGGAATACCCAGGACAGGAAAGGTATTTTAAATATCCTGTGGTCCATGACAAAGCGCACTGGCCTCGGGCTTGATGCCATGATGACGATGGCATCCATGTAGCTGACATGATTACAGACCAGTATGCCAGCACCTTCATCTGGTATGCGGTCAGTGTTGATGGTCTTGACCTTGTAGATGGTGTGTATCAGCAGCCAGGCAATAAAGCGCATCAGGAATTCTGGCACCAGGCTGAATATATAGATCGCCACGATGGCATTCAGGATGGCGGTTGCCATGAAGATTTGCGGTATCGTAAAACCTTTTTCCAGCATGGCCACTGCAGACAATGAGGCAACCACCATGAACAAGGCGTTCAGGATGTTCATGCCCGCTATCGTGCGTGACAGATGTTTGGGATCGCAACGTGTCTGTATCAAGGCAAACAAAGGCACGATGTATAAACCGCCGAAGACACCTATCATCGTGATATCAAACAAAATATGCAAACTGCCGGTCTGCTTGACAAACTCCATAGCACCCACGGTAGCGATATTGGTATAACTGATGCTGGCCAGATAGAGATCAAAACCAAATACAGACAAGCCTATGGCACCAAATGGCACCAGACCAATCTCCACTTTATGACCAGACAATTTTTCGCACAACAAGGAACCAGCGCCGATACCAAAAGAGAAAATCGTCAACAAGAGTACGAAGACACTATGATCGCCATGCAGATAATCCTTTGCGTACTGAGGAAATTGCGCCAGTACGATAGCACCATAAAACCAGAACCACGAGTTACCCAATAAAGACAAAAATACCGGGCGGTTTTGTTTACTGAAGCTGATATTCCTGATGGTTTCAGTTGCCGGGTTCCAGTTGATTTTCAATTCTGGTGAGGGCGCTGGCGAATCTGGGATACGCAATGCCGTCAGGTAGCCCATGATGGCAACAACTATCGCACCACCGGCCACCAGTTCAGTACCCCATGGCTTGTGCACAACCAGCATGGCACCCAGGATTTCACCAAGTAAAATGCCAACAAAGGTACCCATTTCTATCAGGCCATTACCGCCGACCAGTTCATCTGTCTTCAGATGTTGAGGCAGGTAAGCATATTTGACCGGGCCAAACAAAGTGGAATGTATACCCATGCCGCAAACGGCAGCAATCAAGAGCCACAAGTTATGTGTTTGCCAGCCGACAGCCGCTACCAGCATGATGCCAATTTCGAGCAACTTGACCTTGCGGGCCATGCTGCCTTTTTCAAATTTGTCAGCCAATTGCCCTGAAGTCGCAGAAAACAGCACGAAAGGCAAAATAAATAGGCCTGGTATCAAGTTATTGAGCAGCCCAACTTTCATGTCCGTCCAGGACAATGCGTCATACGTCAGTATGGTCAGCAAGGCTGTCTTGAACACATTGTCATTGAATGCACCAAGAAACTGGGTCCAAAAGAATGGAGCAAAGCGGCGCTGTGACAGCAGGGTAAACTGGCTATGTTGGCTCATGGATGTTGTCTGCTATCTAGAAATTAAGATTAAAACTGCAAGAATTGTAACTTACCCAAGTCTGAATTAAATAAAAACCATGTACACCGTCAGGAAAGAAAAAAATCAATTGCTTTGTGCACTGGCAATATCTGGCAACTTTCTTGTGTGGCCGTCTGCAAGGCACTTTCTAACAAAGCTGGGGTTGTCCCCCATGGGCCAGGTGATTCACTGACTTCATGGCTATATAAAATCAACCAGCCCCCCTCAGAAGCAGTATGCTTGATCAGTGCACCAATTTCATCTTCATTATTGTTAGCCGAATATAAAGCTTGCGCACGCAAGGCAGACAAATCAGCACGCCCTGTCTGGGTACCGCCTCCGGTAATGCGGTTATATGCGAATCGTTTGGAAGCCGCCAGTTTACTACCCAGGTCATAAGCACCAAAGGGAAAAGCGAAACCATGATTGGTGATGCCGTGCTGTTTGAAAAAAGCCTGATTGCGCTCCCAGTCCTCTAGCAAAAAATGGGAAGTAGCATTGGCGCAGTTGGTATGCGAATAGGTGTGGCAGCCAATTTCATGCTCATTTTCTATCAAGCGCTGTAAGTCTTGTACACTATGACAAGGCTGATTTTGCTCGACACCATCGGTCAGGCTGCCGCATATATAGAAAGTGCCGCGTGCCTGGTATAACTCCAGCAGCATGGCACCCTGATGGCAGGCACTGGCCGGCACATCATCAAAACTGAAACTGACTACTCCCCTGCCCTTATTCAATGGCAACCAGCGATTTGCTGAGTGGCGTGCCGCGAAGCGGCTTATTTTTTGTGTTAGCCCCATGATCAGCGCAAACTATCCGAGGCACTCAAGGAATGTTGGTAGCGTTTCAAACCCATACGCGAATTACTCCCCGGCAAATTTTCGTAGGTATATTCGAATCCCAGTTTAATCACGGCCTGCTTCAAATTCACGCCATCAGATTCACGCTGGACTTTTTCATAAAAACTATCAAGAACCAGGCGAAAACCTCGCTCAAACTCATAAGCACCGCCAAAACCTACGCGTATCAATTTTTCTTTGCGCGAGGTGCCGTCAGCCAGTGTCGCCAGACGCGGCACCAATACATTATCGCTATTTTGAAAAAGCGTGGAGAAATTCATTTGTGATTTGTCTGAATACTTCCACTGTGCATCGAAGCGCACTGCCTTGCTCAGCACATAGACCACGGTGCGGTCTACAATCGTAAAAGGCCGGTCCCATAGCTGCAAATCAAGGCGCACTTTAGGTGAGTAATGGTAGGTGCCACGCAGCAGAATATTCGACAAATTGGTATCGCGCTCTGTCAGCACATCATACTTGCGCCTGATCACACCCAGATGTGCACTGGTGACGGACTTGCTACTGTAGCGCCATTCAGCATCGAGAAATACTTCAGACTCTTTATATGCTTTATCGAGGTCAGCAATATCCTGCTCATTCCTGTCCGGAAAACTGGTTTCCGACAAACGAGTACCAATTTCGACACTGGAACCAGTCGGTGAATAATAACGCCCACTTAATTGTCTGCCACGTTCATCAAAGTTATATAACTGATTCAGAGGCAAATCGTAATTCAGTCCAGCTCTGTCCAGGCTGACGTTCAAAGACCATTCATCAGTCAGTTTAAAGTTGATATTGGCAGCGGCACGTTTTTGGTGCGAGATATCTTTATCTGTCAGGCTGCCGTTAATGTATTGGAATAATCGGTCTTCTTTACCGGCGGTGATTTGACCATTGACAATTTTTCCGGCTGCCCATTGAAGGGTGGCATCAGCAGCCTTCAAGTTGTGGTCAAGGTCCTTATAATTTTTATAGTGCCGCTTACCAAGTGAACCTGTCAAAATCAGACGGGTGCGGTCAGATAGAATGGGAATTATGGCACCCGCCCTTATATCGGTACCAGTAATGCTGTCACGGTCGCGAAACTGCTTATCGGGTGCAAGGACAGGTTGGTCAGGCTGATCGACTAGATCAGGCTGACCAGGTTTGGCTGTCTGTTCGTAAAACCGAAAGGGATTACTGTCACTGGTCAACGAAGTTTCCAGTTGCAAGACCAGCTCCACTGTATCTGCCGCATATACAGATGGAGTCAATACGAATAAAAAGCCAAACACCAGCCAGCCACCTGGTCTGGTAGAAAAATGAGCTGTGGAAGACGCACGATGACGTTTCCTGAAATTCATTTTGCTGGTTTTTTGCATGCCATTTCTATTGTAATTGCAGGCCACTATCAGTTAAACGGAAAACACGGTCACAGCGCCCGGCCAATTCTGCATCGTGGGTAACGATAACAAAAGCGGTACCCAGAGTACGAGACAATTCCAGCATCAGCGCAAATACCTGTTGTGCCGTACTGCCATCCAGATTACCGGTAGGCTCATCTGCCAATACACAAGCTGGCTGGGTGACCAGTGCGCGCGCCAGAGCCACGCGCTGCCGTTCACCACCGGATAACTCACCAGGCACATGCTTGAGCCTGTGACCAAGCCCGACTTTTTCCAAAATGGCTTGTGCTATTTTTTGCGCTTCCGTCCGTGCCATGCGACGGATGATGAGTGGCATGGCGACATTATCCAGTGCTGAAAACTCAGGCAGCAAATGATGGAACTGGTACACAAAACCAAGGGCATGATTACGCAAAGTACCGCGGGCTGCTTCGTTCAAACTGGCAAAATCCTTGCCTTGCAAGGTTACAGTGCCTTTGCTGGGAGTATCCAGGCCACCCAGCAAATGCAGCAAAGTGGATTTGCCGCAGCCAGAAGCGCCTATGATGGCAACCCGCTCACCCCGGAAGATACTGAGGTTGATTTCTTTCAGGACATTGACAGATTCCAGCCCTTGCGAAAATGTTTTACCCAGATCACTGCAAGACAAAACCGCTTCTTGCTTACTGTCTTGTTTGTTCAATACTTGATCACTCATAACGCAATGCCTCCGCAGGTTTCACGCGTGAAGCACGCCAACTAGGATAAATTGTGGCCAGCATGGCCAGGATCAGGGCAACACTGCCGATAGTCAGTACATCGGATAACTGTACATCCGATGGCAACTTGCTGATGACATATACTTCTTTGGAAAGCAGCTGTATACCCAGAATGCTTTCTATAAAAGGCACGATGACATCAATATTCAGGGAAATTAATAAACCCATGCCCACGCCTGAAAGTGTACCCAGGCAACCAACTATTGTCCCCTGTATTACAAATATTTTCATGATGGATGAGGGTGCCGCACCCAGGGTGCGCAAGATGGCAATATCAGCCTGCTTGTCCGTCACCGTCATGACCAGGGTAGAAACCAGATTAAAAGCCGCCACCGCAATGATTAGCGTCAGGATGATGAACATCATGGTTTTTTCTGCTTTTACCGCAGCAAAATACACTTTATTCTGTTGCGACCAGTCACGTATCAGCAAATCACCAGACAAGGTACGCGACAGATCAAGAGCAACTTGAGGGGCCTTGAGCATTTCCTTGATGCGCAAACGCAGACCAGATGGAGAATTCAAACGGAAGAATTTTTGCGCGTCTTCTATATGCATGAATGCCATGCCAGAGTCATATTCATAGTGACCAGCTTCAAATATACCAACCACATTGAACGCTTTCAAGCGGGGTACGACCCCTGCCGGCGTCATCTGCCCTTCTGGTGCGGCCAGAGTAATTTTTTCACCTATGCGCACCCGCAAGCTGCTTGCCAGTGCAGAACCCAGCACAATATTGAATTCACCCGGCTTGAGGTCTGCCCATTTGCCATACTTGATCTTGCTCGCTACATCCGAGACCTTGGGTTCTTCCTCCGGCAAGATGCCCCTGATGATGACGCCGCGCATGACATCTTCGCGAATGATCATAGCCTGACCATCAACGTAGGGGGCAGTACCGGTGACTGCAGGATTTTTTTGCACTTCCAGCGCAGTTGCACGCCAGTCAGGCAAGGCACCACTGGCATCAAAGACTTCAACGTGAGCCAGCACGGACAACATACGATCCCGCACTTCTTTCTGGAAACCATTCATGACTGAAATAACAACAATCATGGCTGCCACACCCAGCCCTATTCCCGCCATGGAGATCAGCGAGATAAAAGAAATAAAACCATTACGACCACTACGCCGTCCGGCACGCGTATAACGCAAGCCAACCAGCCATTCAAAGGAGAGATTTTTCACTGCATTTACACTTGTTATGAAGGCAGCCAGCAGTTTGCCATACGTTTGCCCTACAATACAGCACTATGAGCCATTTAGAATTGATAATCCCGTTCGGGATACCACCAGCAAACCTTGCCAAAGACCTGTTAAAAGAAATGCATACCCCGGCTTTGCTCAGGTTAATTGCCTGTGCAGGCAAAGCGCAGGTGCAGTCTGCAGACGATTTTTCGCGCGCACTGAGCTATGAATACTGGCTTGCTGACGGGTTTCCACCCAAAGAAAACGCAAATAGCCCATCCAGTGCCTGGAACCGCATGCAATCACATGGTCTGACACCTGAGGCCGGTCATTGGTTCATCTTGCAGCCAGTACACATCCATATTGCCCGTGATCATCTGGTGCTGACAGATCAGCGACGCCTGAATATCAGCGAAGCCGAATCTCACCCTTTGTTTGAACAGGCTAAAGCGAGTTGCGAAGAAATGGGGCTGCAACTCTTGTTCGGTGACGCGCAGACCTGGTTCTTGCGCGCTGACGACTGGGCAGACCTGCAAACAGCCACGGTAGATGCCGCTTGCGGCCATAATATTGACATCTGGATGCCTAAGGGCGAGTTTGAACGCCCATGGCGCAAGCTGCAAAATGAAATACAAATGCAGTGGTTTACCCATGACATCAATGCCCAGCGCGAGGTGCGCGGTGCAAAAGTCATCAATTCTGTCTGGATATCAGGAGGCGCGCAGAGTCTGAATCCGGACCTGAAGCAAGTTAGTCTGGCGGGTGACTACACGCAACATCTGTCTCAGTCACAAGCAGCGAATCAACAGATACCTGTTTTGCTCAGCAATCTATGTGAAGCTGCAATCAATAACGACTGGGCGTTATGGCTGGATAATATGCATGAACTGGAAAAAAACTGGTTTTCTCCTTTGCTGGCAGGTTTGCAGAATAAACAAATCACCGGTTTGAAACTGAACTTCAGCGATGCCCACAGAATAGCCAGCTTTGACCTGACACCCTGGTCTCTACGCAAATTCTGGGTCAAACCCTCATTACATCACTTATTTTCGATTTCATGACACGCATTACTGTACGCCCCTGCCCTTTCCGTGAATCTGAAATGTTGCGCCAAAGTGGCCTGCACCCTGTGCTGGCACGCCTGTATGCCTCCCGCGGTGCAACAGGAGAGAAAGAACTCAGCACTGAGTTGAATGCCATGTTGCCACCTGCCGGGCTCTTGCATATAGACCAGGCTGCAAAGTTTTTGGCAGATGCCATCGCGCAAAATAAAAAACTGGTCATCGTGGCCGATTATGACTGCGATGGTGCCACTGCCTGCGCAGTCGGCTTGCGTGGTTTGCGTATGCTGGGGGCAAATGTTGATTACATCGTGCCGAACCGCTTTGAATATGGCTATGGCCTGACGCCAGAAATTGTCGCATTGACGCAAAAAGAAAAATCGCCAGACGTCATTGTCACTGTCGATAATGGCATTGCCAGTGTGGATGGCGTGGCAGCGGCCAATGCCCAGGGCATTGCCGTGGTCGTCACCGATCACCACTTGCCGGGCGACCTTTTGCCGGACGCTGCCGTCATCGTCAATCCCAACCAGCCTGAATGCGGCTTCCCCAGCAAGAACCTGGCCGGGGTTGGTGTCATGTTCTACGTATTGCTGGCTTTGCGGGCAGAATTGCGTCAACGCGGCGTATTCGACCAGCAAAATCAACCCAAGCTGGATACTTTGCTGGATTTGGTTGCCTTAGGTACAGTTGCCGACGTAGTCAAACTGGACGCCAATAACCGCATCCTGGTAGCGCAAGGCCTGAAGCGTATGCGCGCTGGCCGCATGTGTGCAGGCATAGCTGCCTTGTTCCGCGTAGCTGGCCGTGAACCGCGCAACGCCAGCCCCTTTGACCTTGGTTTTGCCTTAGGCCCCAGGCTAAACGCTGCTGGCCGCCTGGCTGATATGGCACTCGGCATAGAATGTCTGACCACGGATGATGAAGGCCGTGCCTGGCAAATCGCCCAGGAACTAAACAGCATCAATGCGGACCGCAAAGACATAGAACGTGAAATGCAGGACGTCGCTCTGCTGCACCTTGATGATTTCCAGCCGCAGGACAGCAACACCATTACGGTGTTTGATGAAAGCTGGCATCAGGGTGTTATCGGTATAGTCGCCTCACGCCTGAAAGACAAGTTTTACCGTCCGACCATTACCTTTGCCCCCGGCGGTGAAGGATTGATCAAGGGTTCAGGCCGGTCCATACCAGGCTTCCATTTGCGCGATGCACTTGATCTGGTGTCCAAACACGCGCCCAGCCTGATACAAAAATTCGGCGGCCATGCGATGGCAGCTGGCCTGACTTTACGCGCTGAAGATTTCCCTGCATTCCAGCAGGCTTTTGAATCAGTAGGGAAAAGCTGGTTACAGACACACCAGCTTGAGCGTGTCGTAGAAACAGATGGTCCACTGGAAGATGCCTATTACACGACAGACTTTATCCGCCTGCTGGATACGCAGGTATGGGGGCAAGGCTTTCCACCCCCTATATTTTGTGATGACTTTAAACTGATCTCGCAAAGGATATTAAAAGAGCGCCATCTGAAGCTGGTGCTTGAAAAAAACAAACTCAGATATGATGCCATCTGGTTTGGCCATACCGACACCCTGCCGGAAAACGTCCATGTCGCTTTCAGACTGGACGCCAATGAATACAATGGAGTGACCAGGGTACAGTTAATGGTTGAGCATATAGACTAACCTTACTAGACGTGAAACTCCTTTATTCAAGCAAAAAACGCTCAACATGGTTGGCCAGCAATTGCAGATTACGGTCAAATTTGCTGGCTGCCATTGCCGCATCGGCATCAGGTACTTCCAGGCTGTGGTTGCCGTCCAGTACAACAATATTGAACTTGGCGGATGTGTTTGCAATCGATGTACTTGCTACAAACTGGTTCAGGGCTTCCAGCTCACAATGGGGATCGGCGTTTCCGGCAAGCATAAGGACGGGCCGGTTCTCATGTCCAGCATCCGGGTAATTTTCCCTGACGAGGTTTAGCTCATCCTCTCCTGACTTGTCCGCCATGCATAGTGGCGTCAGCAAGACACAGCTTTTCAATCCAGTCTCTTCCCTAAAGGCGCGCCAAGCTACAATGGAGCCAAAAGATTTGCCAGCGACAGATATTTGCTCCTGCTGTATGCGGTCATCATTTCTTGCCAGGTTCAATACCAATAGCATGTCTTGCAGTTCCGCAGCCAGATCATCCTCTGGTTGGCCACTGGCAGAATCCGCCGTATAAAAAGCCCAGTTAAACCGGAATACAGCAAAGCCTTGCGACAATAAATGACTGGCGATTTGCGCAATGACTGGCCTGTGCATGTCATAGCGCAAACCTGGTGCAAATATCAATGCCGGGAATGGCCCGGTTCCAGCAGGGAATTCTGCAAGAACTTCTACTATTTTGCGGTCAGGTTTGACGATTTTTTCAGTCATGGAATGCATGAATTTTTAAATTTGATTGATTTTCTGTTTTTGCTTATACGCTGAGCTTATATAAAACTTCGATACCGGAATATATTTCTTGCTTCCATGCAGACCAAGACAAAAGCCAATCACCGCAGTGCATCATATTTGCAACATCCGGCAAATCTTCTTTGCAAGTGAATCGGCTCAATAGCTTCATTCAGGTTTGGTCGTTTTATTTTCAAAATTTTCTTCGGGCTTGTAACAAAATAATACAAATCTTATCGAATTGCTGCACAATACAAAAATCTGTGCAGTCGGCTATGGCACAATCGTTTTGTCGTTTTTACTGGTACTTATTCACTGTGGAGAGTCTGGATGAAAAAAGGTAATTGGCTGTTGAAGACTGGTGCTTTGGTTGTCATTGGCGCATTTGCAGGTTTGCATGCTGGTGCAGCGATGGCTGCAAAGACTTTGGTATTTTGCTCTGAAGGTAGTCCAGAAGGTTTTAATCCGCAATTCTTTACCACTGGCACGACTGCAGATGCAGGTTCAGTACCCATGTATAACCGCCTGGTAGAAATGGAAACCGGTACCACCAATATCACCCCTGCCCTGGCAGAATCCTGGGATATTTCTGCTGATGGCCTGACCTACACCTTCAAGCTGCGCAAGGGCGTCAAGTTCCATACTAATGCCAAGTTCAAACCCAGCCGTGACCTGAATGCTGACGATATACTTTTCAGCTTTTACCGCATGGCGGATGAAAATCATCCCTTCCATAAAAATACACCTGGACAAACCTATGCCTACTTCCAGGATCTGGGCATTAACAAGATCGTTGATAAACTTGAAAAAGTCGATGACCTGACCGTACGCTTTAAACTCAAACGTCAGGAAGCACCTTTTCTCGCCACACTGACAATGGACTTCATGTCTGTTCATTCTGCTGAATATGCGCAGAAAATGAAGGCGGCAGGAACACCAGAACTGATCGATAAAGAAATCATAGGCACAGGCGCATTCCAGTTCGTCTCTTACCAAAAAGATGCCATCATCCGCTACAAGGCACATGATGGATATTGGGATGGGCGCCCGAAAATCGACAACCTGGTATATGCAATCACCCCGGATGCATCGGTACGTTATGCCAAACTCAAGGCGGGCGAATGCCATGTCATGGCTTTGCCAAAACCGGCAGATGTGGAATTGATGAAGAGCGATCCCAATATCAAACTGCTGTCACAACAAGGCTTGAATATTGGCTACGTCGGCTTTAATGTGGAGAAAAAACCTTTTGATAACAAGCTGGTGCGTCAGGCTTTGAATCTGGCTGTTGACCGTGCATCGATATTGAAATCTGTCTACGCAGGCACAGGACAAATCGCCAAGAACGTTATCCCTCCTACCATGTGGTCGTATAACGACAAGATCAAGGAATATCCTTACGATGTCGCCCAGGCCAAAGAATTGCTGGCAAAGGCAGGCTATGCGAATGGCCTGGAAGTTGAGCTCTGGTATTTGCCGGTGTCCCGCCCCTACAATCCAGACGGCAAGCGCATGGCTGAACTGATCCAGGCAGACTGGGCCAAAGTTGGTGTCAAAACCAAGCTGACCACTTACGAATGGACAGAGTATAAAAAACGCAGCAAAACTGGTGAGCAGCATGCCATGATGTTTGGCTGGTCTGGCGACAATGGTGACCCAGATAATTTCTTTGAACCAATTTTGGGCTGTGAAGCGGTCAAAGGCGGCGGCAATATCCCAAGGTGGTGCAATAAGGATTATGAAGATTTGATCCAAAAAGCCAAATTGACACCCAAACAAAGCGAAAGAGCCAAACTTTATGAAAAAGCCCAGGAAATAGTACGCGAGGAAGCGCCTTTGCTGCTACTGGCACACTCTTTGCGCTACACACCAGTGCGCAAGAATGTGATTGGCTTCAAAATGGATTCCACTGCACATCATTACTTTAAAAAAGTAGATTTGGATAAATAAGCATTTCCCAAGCGTGGCACTAATTTGCAAGTTTTTTGCAAATTAGTGCCACCGTTGTATCTGACGCGCTGTTTTCAGGTTATCTGAAACTGATTGTTGTCCTGATGGATTTTGTTTGAAAAAGGTTTTTCGATGCTGGGTTTTATTCTCCGACGCCTGGGTGTAGTCATCCCCACTTTCCTTGGCATCACGCTGCTGGTTTTTTCATTGATACACTTGATACCTGGTAATGTTGTAGAAGCCATGACGGGCGAGCGCGGTATGGATGCAGAGCGCTATGCCAGCCTTATGCACCTGTATGGACTCGATCAGCCTTTATACCAGCAGTATTTTTCTTATCTGGGCAAGGTCTTGCAGGGTGATCTGGGTCGATCCATCATCACGCAAGAACTGGTCAGCAAAGAATTTTTCACCCTGTTCCCGGCAACACTGGAATTGTCGCTATGCGCAATCATTTTTGCGGTTGTGCTTGGTCTGCCAGCGGGTATATTGGCCGCATTGAAGCGCAATACCTTTCTTGATTATTCTGTGATGGGCGCTTCCCTGACTGGTTATTCCATGCCTATTTTTTGGTGGGCGCTCTTGCTCATCCTGATGTTTTCTGTGACCCTGGGCTGGACACCGGTGTCTGGCCGTATCGATATTTTGTTTGATCTGCCGCATGTGACTGGATTGATGCTGGTCGATAGCCTGCTGTCAGGCGAAGAAGGTGCTTTCAAATCAGCCGTCATGCATCTGATCTTGCCTGCTATTGCACTTGGTACGATTCCACTGGCTGTCATTGCCCGCATGACCCGCTCTGCGATGCTGGAAGTATTAAAAGAAGATTATGTGCGCACGGCACGCGCCAAAGGCATGTCATGGATGCGGGTAGTCTGGGTGCATGCCTTGCGCAATGCCCTGATACCTGTCATCACCGTTATTGGTATGCAAGTCGGTACATTGCTGGCTGGTGCCATCCTGACTGAAACTATTTTCTCCTGGCCTGGCATAGGCAAATGGCT
Organism: Undibacterium sp. Ji83W; assembly: GCF_049340385.1. Lineage (NCBI taxonomy): Bacteria > Pseudomonadati > Pseudomonadota > Betaproteobacteria > Burkholderiales > Oxalobacteraceae > Undibacterium > Undibacterium sp. Ji83W. The sequence goes on from NZ_JBMPOZ010000002.1 coordinate 446,962, forward strand.
GATTGAAGCGATACAGAGGCGTGATTACCCAACCGTGCAAGGTGGAATATTACTGATCGCCACCATCGTCATCACCGTCAACCTGATTGTCGACGTGCTGTATGGTGTGATCAATCCACGCATACGCCATTAATACAATGCGGCCATACGTAATTTCACTCATCATTTAAAAGATTTGATCGCAGAATTATGAGCAATACCAATTTACCTGCCAATGCAGTAGCTGCTACCGCAAACTTGTCACCGCCTCACCCACTACTTGAATTTTGGCATTACTTTAAACAAAATCGCGGTGCCGTCATCGGCCTGGTGCTGGTTGGCATACTCTGTCTGTGTGCCTTGTTTGCTGAATGGATAGCTCCGCATTCTGCCATAGAACAATTTCGTGAATCTACGCTGGCCCCTCCTGCCTGGACAGCAACGGGTAGTAGTAAATTTATTTTGGGCACTGATCCGGTTGGCCGTGATATTTTGTCCCGCCTCATTCATGGCTCACGCCTGTCGCTGTTCATAGGCCTGGTATCGGTCACTCTATCCATGAGTGTCGGCGTGACCCTGGGCTTGATCGCAGGTTTTTCACGTAGCTGGACCGGGCGCTTCGCACGCATGCTGGAAACGATCATCGTGCGCTTCATGGATATCCTGCAAGCCCTGCCCAGCCTGTTACTGGCAATCGCAGTCGTAGCCATACTCGGCCCTGGCCTGATGAATGCCATGTATGCTATTGCCATCGTCCTCATGCCTTCATATGCCAGGCTGACGCGTGCAGCAGTCAGTGGTGAGTTGAACAAGGATTACGTTAACGCCTCACGCATTGCAGGCGCTGGCAATTTGCGCCTGATGTTCAATTGTGTATTACCGAACTGCGCAGCCCCCATTATCGTCCAGGCTACACTGGGATTTTCCACGGCGATACTGGATGCCGCAGCTCTGGGTTTCCTGGGCCTTGGTGCACAACCGCCCACACCTGAATGGGGCTCAATGCTCGCCAGTGCCATGGAATTCATACAAAGCGCCTGGTGGGTAGTCACTTTCCCTGGTCTGGCAATCCTGATTTCTGTACTTGCCTTTAACCTCATGGGTGATGGCTTGCGCGACGCACTCGACCCCAAGTTAAAACGCTGAACAAAGATTCAACATGAAACCATTATTGGATATTAAAAATTTACGCGTTGAATTTGGCTCGGAAGCTCAGCCATTCAAGGCAGTTGATGGTCTTGACTTGTTCATAGAACAAGGTGAAGTGGTTGGCATCGTCGGCGAATCGGGTTCAGGTAAAAGTGTGACCTCTTTGGCCTTGATGGGGCTGATTGATTTCCCTGGCCGTGTACGTGCAGACCAGATGGAATTCGATGGACGTGACCTGCTGAAAATGAAGGATAAGGAAAGAAGGCAATTGCTGGGCAAGGATATTGCCATGATCTTCCAGGACCCCATGACCAGCCTGAACCCTTGCTACACAGTGGCCTTCCAGTTGATGGAAACCCTGCGCCTGCATCAGGGTGGCAAGGAAAAAGACTTGCGCGCCAAGGCACTGGCTTTATTGAAGCAGGTCGATATACCCGACCCGGAAAGGCGCATGAATGCCTATCCGCATCAACTCTCAGGCGGCATGAGCCAACGCGTGATGGTGGCTATTGCCATCGCCTGCAACCCACGCCTGCTGATTGCAGATGAACCTACCACTGCACTGGACGTTACCGTACAAGCGCAAATGCTGGAATTATTACTGCAATTGCAGCGTGAACGTGGCATGGCCCTGATGCTGATCACCCATGACTTGGCCGTGGTTGCCCAAACTGCCAAGCGCGTTGTAGTCATGTATGCAGGCCAGGTACTGGAAACTGGCACAGTGCCAGAAATATTCGACGCACCAAAACACCCTTACACCCAGGCCTTGCTGGCAGCTTTACCAGAACATAATCTTGGCAAGGCTCGTCTGCAAACTATCCCTGGCGTGGTACCTGGCCTTTATGACAGACCTGCAGGCTGCCTGCTGGCACCACGCTGCAGTTATGCGACCGAACGCTGTCAATCTGAAAGACCGCAATTGCAGGGACAGGAAAATGCCCAGGTACGTTGTCACTTCCCTCTGGATGCACAAGGCGTACCAGGTAATGGATGGCAAGCAACACAAATTAATCAGGCCGCATGATGCAAAATACCACTACTACTCCTGTATTACTGGAAGCAAAAAATCTGGCCAAGCATTATCCGGTATCACAAGGCTTTCTCAAACCCAAAGCACTGGCCAAAGCGTTGGATGGCGTCTCATTCCAGCTAACTGCTGGTAAAACCCTGGCCGTGGTTGGTGAATCAGGTTGTGGTAAATCCACTCTCGCACGCCAGATCACCATGATAGAAACGCCGAGCAGCGGTGAGTTGTGGATGGGTGGCAAAAATATTGCCCATGCCGACAAGCTCACACTCAAACAAGTGAGGCCTCTGGTGCAAATGGTGTTCCAGAACCCTTATGCCAGTTTGAACCCTCGTAAAAAAGTCGGGGCCATGCTGGAAGAACCGCTAGTGATCAACACTCGCCTGTCATCAAAAGAACGGGAAGAAAAAGCACGTGCCATGATGACAAAAGTAGGCTTGCGACCTGAACATTATGGACGCTACCCGCATATGTTTTCAGGTGGACAGAGACAGCGTATTGCTATCGCCCGGGCACTCATGCTTGATCCTGAAGTCATCGTCGCCGATGAACCAGTCTCAGCCCTGGATGTGTCTATACAGGCACAAGTACTGAATTTATTAATGGATTTGCAACAACAAAACGGTGTTGCCTATCTGTTCATCTCCCATAATCTGTCGGTGGTTGAGCATATAGCTGACGATGTGCTGGTCATGTATCTTGGGAAAACCGTTGAGCATGGCGACAAGCAAAGCATATTCAAACGCCCTCTGCACCCTTATACCCGGGCATTGCTCGCATCAACACCTCGTATTGACCCTTCGCAACGTCAGCAGAAAATGATGCTGGACGGCGAATTGCCGTCCCCACTGGCACCACCACCTGGATGTGCCTTCAATAATCGCTGTCCATATGCCAATGAAAGATGCCGTCAAGAAATGCCGCTACTGCGTTCGTTTGACAACACCTTGGTCGCCTGCCACAGAGTGGAAGAAATTACCTGAAACTTTTACTAAATCTCGCGAACTTCGTTAAACTCTTGCAGTCTTAAGCAGACGAGGAATTGTTGCAAACGATTTATTTACTTTTGCAATAATTACCAAAGACAGCCTAAAAGGCTGTCTTATTTTTATTCCTACCTTCACTCTCAGGAGACCCCAAAGTGAAAGCACAAGTACTTAGCGCTATCGCGCTGATGATCGCCGGCACAGTTGGCAGTCAGCTAGCAATTGCCGCAGAACCAGCAAAAGCGGCATCGGCGACACCAGTTCTGTTGTCAGGTATAGAATCCATGCATAACGATGCCACAGTGCGTGCCCAGGACGATTTTTTTCGCCATGCGAATGGCCGCTGGTTAAAAAATACCAAAATCCCTGCCGACAAATCTTCAGCCGGTGCCTTCATGGACTTGCGCGAAGCGACCATCCCGCATTTGCACTCCATCATCGAAAGTTTGTCCAAAACAAAAAATGAACCAGGAACAGATGCGCAAAAAATTGCGGATATGTATGCCAGTTACATGGATACGGCACACATTGAATCCCTGGGCCTGAAGCCTTTGCAAGCTGAATTTGCCAAAGTAGATGGCATGACGGACAAAAAACAGATTTCTGGTCTGATGGCATGGCTAAACCGTGCCAGTATAGGTGCGCCCTATGATTTCCAGGTTCATCAGGACAACAAGGACTCCACCAAATACGTATTTGACGTAACCCAGGCTGGTTTGGGTTTGCCTGACCGTGAGTATTACCTCAACAATGATGATGCGAAATTAAAAGATTTCCGCGCGAAGTATCAGAAGCATATAGCAAAAATGCTGACGCTTGCTGGTGACAAAGAGGCAGTAAAACATGCGGCAGATGTACTCGCGCTCGAAACAGAACTCGCAAAAATACAATGGACCAAGGTTGAACTGCGAGATCCAGTCAAGGCTTACAATAAAATTGAAATAAACAAACTTGATGCCTTGACACCAGGCTATGACTGGAATGCTTATCTTGCCGAAATGGGCGTCAAAGGCAAGGTCGATTACATCATCGTCAGCCAGCCTAGTTACCTGACAGGCCTGAGCAAGATTTTGCAAGATACGTCCCTGGAAAATCTCAAAGTCTATTTCAAATGGCATATCCTGCGTTCTGCCGCAGGACAGTTGCCAACAAAATTCAGCGATGAAAGTTTTGCGTTTAACTCCACGGTATTGTCTGGCGTTCCAAAACAGGAAGCACGCTGGAAACGTGGCGTGCGACTGGCGGATTCTGCACTCGGCGAAAGCTTGGGGAAACTTTATGTAGCCAGACACTTCCCAGCGGAAAGCAAAGCAAGAATGGAGCAACTGGTCAGCAATTTACTGCTGGCCTATAAACAAAGTATAGATACGCTGGACTGGATGAGCCCGGAAACAAAGAAAGAAGCACAGGCAAAGCTGGCCACTTTCACGCCGAAGATTGGCTATCCAAACAAATGGCGCGACTATTCTGGCTTGAACATTACGAAAGGCGATGCAGTCGGCAACTTGCGCAACGCCCGCATGTATGCCGCGCAATTTGAACTGAACAAGCTTGGCAAACCAGTAGATCGTGATGAATGGGGTATGACGCCACAAACCGTCAACGCCTATTACAATCCCGAGCTCAATGAGATCGTCTTCCCGGCAGCGATACTGCAACCGCCATTTTTCAATGCCAAGGCTGACGATGCAGTCAACTATGGTGGCATAGGTGCCGTCATTGGTCATGAAATCAGCCATGGCTTTGATGATCAGGGTGCGCAATATGACGGCGTGGGCAATTTGCGCGACTGGTGGACGAAAGAAGATCATGACAAATTCGCTGCCAAAACTGCTGTCCTGGTCAAGCAGTATGGGGCTTTCAGCCCTATTCCTGGCTACAAGGTTAACGGCGAATTGACCTTGGGTGAAAATATTGCAGACAACTCCGGCCTGGCAATTGCCTACAAAGCCTACAAATTGTCACTTGGTGGCAAACCAGCACCGGTCATTGGCGGGCTGACTGGCGACCAGCGTTTCTTCATGGGTTTTGCACAGGTATGGCGTGGAAAAATGCGTGAAGCAACTATGATTACGCGCCTGAAGACAGATCCGCACTCCCCAGGAGAAATCCGCGCAAATGGCAGCCTGCGCAACATGCAGGGCTTCTATGATGCCTACAAACTCAAGGAAGGTGACAAGATGTTCCTGACACCTGCTGAGCGTGTCAGTATCTGGTAACGACTGTCATCGTCATAGACTCACAGTCTAGCAACTGCAAGGCAGGTAACTACGTAATTCATGTTACCTGCCTTATTATTTGTCTTTTTACTTCTCACAACTTTCAACTGCTTATGTCATCGTATGTTGACTGGCCTCAAACACTTTTGACGCAAGCATACAAAATCATCAGTAATGCATCGAGAACTTAGAGTGCATATTGGAGCGGCATCAAGGCAAGTATTTATCATTTCGTAATTTCATTGTCAGGCTCGATGCGAAAAAATGCGCTATACCTGCCCCCCTCAAATTTAAATCCACAACATAACTTGCTCTCCGACTTCAAGTGAAATTTAAAATCCATAAAACCTTTGCCCTGATAGTCACAAGCATAGGTATTAGCAGCCTTGCCTATGCGGCTGATTCCATTCAAACAGCATCGGTACAGTCGGGAATTGTCCTTGCTAACAATGATTTTTCGGTACGACCACAAGATGATTTTTTTCGTTACGTAAATGGAATATGGTTAAAAAATACAGACATTCCAATCGGTAAATCATCTGTCAGTGCCTACAGTGATTTAAATGAAGCCACATTTCCGGCTCTGCAATCGATCATTGAAGAGCTACTCAAATCAAAAAACAAAACAGATGCTGAGCGAAGAAAAATGATAGATCTGTATTCTGCTTTCATGGATACAGCTCAAATTGAAGCTACGGGAAACAAACCCTTGCAAGGTGAGTTTCTTAAAGTGGATGCTATGACTGATAAAAGCCAAATTCCGACATTGATTGCCTGGTTAAACAAAGCTCAGATAAGTGCGCCTTATGAATTCCAGATTCATTTAGACAGCAAGGACACAAGTAAATATGTAGTGGACTTAGGTCAATTTGGCTTGGGCTTGCCTGATCGTGATTATTACCTAAGACACGACGATGTAAAACTGCAAACCATACAAAAAAAATACGTACAGCATATTGAAAAAATGCTGACATTCGGCGGCGACAAGGAAGCGACAAAACATGCTAACGCCATCATGGCTTTAGAGACGGAGCTCGCTAAAATCCAATGGAGCAGGGTTGAAATGCGCAACCCCATCAAAGCCTATAACAGGGTCGAAATCCATCAATTGCATCAGCTGATGCCTGGATATAACTGGAATGTCTATTTTAAAAATCTGGGCGTCATAGACAAAATCGACTATGTCATTGTTAGCCAACCAAGTTACTTTGCCGCTCTGGATAAATTATTACAAAACACTTCTCTGGACGATTGGAAAACCTATTTCAAATGGCACATCCTTCGCTCTGCCGCAACTACATTACCGAAAGATATCAGTGATGAATACTTCACATTTAACTCCACCACATTGCGCGGCATAACTACGGAGGAGGCACGTTGGAAGCGAGGCACACGTCTGATTAATTTCGGCATGGGTGAAAGTCTAGGGAAAATGTATGTTGCCAAATATTTTTCTGTAGAAAATAAAACAAAAATAGAAAAAATAGTTGGCAATTTGCTGCTTGCATACAAGCAGAGTGTCACGACGCTCGATTGGATGGACGTTAAAACAAAAAAGGAAGCCCTGGCAAAACTGGACACCATCATGCCCAAAATAGCTTATCCAGAAAAATGGCGTGATTATTCCGGATTAGTTATAAAGAAAGGAGACCCACTTGGAAACCTGCGCAACATCCGTAATTTCGACTCACAATTTAATCTGAATAAATTGGGCTCATCAATTAACCGCGATGAATGGGGAATCACTCCGCAAACAGCAAATGCCTACTATAATCCAGAATTAAATGAGATCGTTGTTCCGGCAGCCATGTTGCACCAGCCATACTTTACTCCCGGCGTAGATGATGCTGTCAATTATGGTGCTATAGGTGCAATCATTGGGCGTCAGATCAGCTATGGCCTGGACGAGCAAGGCTCACAATACGACGCATCAGGAAAATTACGCGACTGGTGGACCAAGGAAACCCGTGACAAATTCGCGCTAAAAGCCCGTCCTCTTATTAAACAATATAACTCTTTCAGTCCAATCCCTGGTTACTGGGTTGATGGGGAATTGACTTTTAATGAGAATATTGCGGACAACGCAGGCCTGACTATCGCCTACAAAGCATACAAAATATCGCTCGCCGACCAAACCGCACCAACTATCGATGGCTTGACTGGCGATCAGCGTTTCTTCATGGGTTACGCCCAGGTTTGGCGTAGCAAAGTCTTGAAAAATTTAATGATCACGCAATTAAAGAGCGATTTCAGGGCACCAGCAGAAATACGTGCAAATGGCAGCTTGCGTAATATTTCCAGTTTTTATGATGCTTATCAAATCAAAGAAGGAGACCAGATGTATCTGGCTCCAACGGAGCGCGTCAGTATCTGGTGACGTCTGACCATTAAATGACGCAGATCAAATAAGACGGCAGAACGACGAACTGCCGTTTATTTAAAAAAACAACTTAAAACACTACCTCTAAGCAACAGGAGTCTGGATTTTCTTGAAAAAAGCCTGCACATCTGCCAGCTCCCTGGTGCGCGCGAAACTAGGTAAACTTTGCCAGATGCGCTTGCCATAGGGTTTTGAAATGAGCCGTGGGTCACAGATCATCAAGACCCCTTTGTCGCCTTCATCCCGGATCAGGCGACCGGCACCCTGCTTCAAATTGATGATGGCTTCAGGTAATTGATGATGAACAAAGCCGTTCAAGCCTTTTTTTTCCATCGCTGCGATGCGGGCGGACAATACCGGGTCATCGGGAGGAGCAAAAGGCAGTTTATCAATAATCACCAGTGATAAGGCATCGCCGCGCACATCTACTCCCTCCCAGAAACTTTGACTGCCGATGAGCACGCCATTGCCTGCTGCACGAAAGCGATCCAATAACTCTGTTCTGCCTGCGTCACCATGAACAAATAAAGGGAAGTTCAGGCCGCGCTTCTGGAATTCATCGCGCAAGCGTTCGGCGCTATGTTTCACTGCTTTTAAAGTCGTACACAGCAAAAATGTCTTGCCACCGGCCGCTTCTATGACTGGCAAAGCAGCGTCAATGACCGCATCCATGTATTCATAGGAGTTGGGCTGTGGCATGCCATTTGGCACATACAGGAAACCCTGCTCCTGATAGTTAAAAGGACTGGGCCAGGTACGTGCCGGTTGATCCCACAAGCCCATTTGCGAGACATAATGACTAAAGTCATTTTTTACCGCCATCGTGGCGGAAGTGAAAATCCAGGTACGTGGCACGCCTTCGCGTTGTTTGTTAAAAATAGGAGCTATCGACAAAGGCGTGCGATGCAATTGCAGAGAGGTGGAAAACGCCTCTACCCACAACACATAGTCGCCAGATTTACCATCGTCGGTGGCATTCCATTTTTCATATTGCTCAGCCAGCAAAATCGAGCGTGCCCGGCATTGCTCCAAAGTCTCTGCGCGTTCTGCCTGTTTCTCCAACACTGCAATCATGTCGTCCATACTGGATTTCAAGGTCTCCAGCGCCTCAAAGAAGGGGCTGGAAGGCGCGATCTGATCTATAGAGTAGCGCACTATGTCTTGCGGAAAGGCCAGCCGCAAATCACGGGCTGCCCGCTCAACTGGTGCCACCAGCTTGGCCCACTCTGCCCCATCACGCGCGTGCGACAAACCTTCGGCCAGTACATCGCGGCAAAGCTCAAGCACCTGTGAGGTCGATACCGTCTCACCAAAAAACAGGGTGGCTGTTTCTGGTAATTGATGGGCTTCATCGAAAATGACCGTATTTGCTGAAGGCAAAAGTTCAGCAATACCAGTATCTTTTAGAGCCACATCTGCAAAAAACAAATGGTGGTTCACCACGACCACGTCTGCCTGCTGTGCTTCCTTGCGCGCTTTCATGACAAAGCAGTCTTGGTAATACTGGCACTCGGACCCCATGCAGGTATCCTTGGTTGACGTCACCAGACCCCAGACCGAGGCATTTTCTGGCACGCGTGCCAGTTCTGCCTTGTCACCAGTCATTGTGGTTTTAATGAAACGGCTGATATCACGCAAATAACCAACATCTTCACGCGAGCTCAGACGTCCATTTTGTATGGTTCTTTCCAGATGATAATGGCAAAGATAGTTTGCCCTGCCCTTGAGCAAGGCAATCGATACCGGTGCCTTTAATACTTTGCGTATGGTAGGTATATCGCGCAAAAACAGTTGATCCTGGAGATTCTTAGTCCCTGTAGAGACAATAACCTTGCCGCCCCATAGCAATGCTGGTGTGAGGTATGCATAGGTTTTGCCGGTGCCAGTGCCCGCCTCTGCCAGCAAGGTTTTTTGCCCGGCAATGGCATCGGCAATGGCTTTTGCCATTTCTGTCTGCGCCTGCCGCGGGCGATAACCATTAATGGACGCACTTAATGGTCCAGTCAAGCCAAAAATATGTTCTACTTCTGTATCGTGAATGCCGTTTGCATTCGGTGTGGCAAGTGGTTCAGTCAAAATGAGGCAATCAGAAACTAACTATAAAGCTAAGGAAAAGTGGATAATCATGCAGGGACATCAGGTGTCAATTGCATTCTTAGTAATGTAATATGATCTTTCAACTGCAATTTGCGCTTTTTTAGGCGTCGCAGTTGTAATTCATCATGAGAGGGATCTTTAATCAGGGTCTCGATTACCACATCCAGGTCTCTATGTTCAACCTCGAGCTCGATAATGCGTTGTTGTATTTGTTCAGGGTGGCTCATAGTCTTCTGGTTGCAGTAAAATAAAGTTTAATTAAGGAAAGACCATTTTTGGGTTTATCCCGTTAGTTTAATCTACCAAGACGTATGAGCCAATATAAGATCGAAGCTGGAACCGGACAACATATCGGCGACAGGCAGGAACAACAAGACCGCACAGCACTTTTTGCGGCACCACATGCACCAGGTTATGTTATGGCCGTGGTGGCCGATGGCATGGGTGGCAAGAGCGGTGGCGCACTTGCTGCTGAGCAAGTCGTGCGTACAGCAAAACAATTATTTGATGAATTTTACCCAGGAAATAATGTTCGCAGCCTTTTGGAAAATATCGTCAACGAGGCGCATACCGTCATTAAATTGTCCGGTGTTTCATCTGAGAAAGAACCACATAGTACAGTAGTGGCATTAGTCATTACCCCACAACAAGAAGCTATCTGGGCATACGTTGGCGATTCTCGCCTGTACCGCTTTGATGGCCCCAACTACGCTGAAAAAACCAAGGATCACTCTTACGTAGAGAAATTGGTAGATGAAGGCAAAATTACTGCTGAAGAAGCCAAAACTCACAGACTGTCGAACATTCTGGTTAACGTCCTAGGTTCAAGCACAGCAACACCTTATATTACCTTTGGCGAGCATGCACCTTTGAAGGCACATGACAGTTTTTTGTTGTGCTCCGATGGTCTATGGCATTATTTTGAAAATCATGAATTATCAGCGGCAGTCGCGGCCAATAGCCCACGTCAGGCTTCAGAATTTTTAATCAGGAAAGCCAGGGACAGGGCAAGTGGTCGCGGCGATAATTGCACCTTTGCGATAGTTAAACTGGTAGAACCGCCAGCACAGGCTAAAACTTATACCGTACAAAAAATGCGCAGGGCAGTATAAATTCAACCAGACGGCGCTACAATAAACTCTGTAGCGCCATCGGCTTAATTCTTTACTTAGCTCGATTCGCCATCAACTCCTGATTTGCCTTGCGGTCTGCATTGACTTTTTGCATGGTTGGCCGCTCTGAAATTTGTTTCACATATTCACGCGTAGGCAACTCAGCCAAAAAATCCCTGCCATAAATGATCTTGGTTGCCATCGACACCAAGGGGAAATGCACGACAGCAGCGCAATCTGCCAGCGTGAATTCTTTGCCACCGACAAAGGGATCAAACTTTGCCAGAGTCGCAAATGCAGGAATATTGCGATTCAGTAGTTTCTCTATTTTGGCTTTCACTTCATCTGTAACCTTGCCACCGAAAAAGGCTTCTGCATATAACTCACGCGCAGGCAATTCCAGATGTAGTTCAATAAAGGTAATCAACTCACGCAGTTTTGCAGCGGCAAACGGGTCTGCAGGCATCAAGGGATGTTCAGGAAAACGACTCTCCAGATATTCAACAATCACTTGAGATTCACAGAGTGAACCATGCTCGGTTTCTATATAGGGAATTTTACCCAAAGGTGAATGTTGCAATAATTCAGGTGACTTCCCAGTCCAGACTAATTGCTCTTCAAAGGGGATCGCCTTTTCCAAAAGAGCCAATTTAACTTTATTATAATAATTACTGAGGGCAAAACCGCAAAGCTTGATCATATGTCTCCATCCTTTTTTATTGATACAGCAAAAGCTTACACTCAAATCAATAAAATTGGCTGTCTGCACATCGGCAAACTCAGATTTTTTGCTTATTCTTTTTCTTTGGGAAAATCGATCATCTCAAAATCGATCACATTCGAGTCTGGCTCCGCTTCTTTTTCCGAGTCAGCAATTTCATCCGGCGGTAAACCTGGCACATTTGCCCAGGCACGATTTCTTTCTGCGGCACCAAAAGAGCCCAGTTTCTCAAGCTCATTCGCAACTGAGATCAATAACAGGATGTCGCGGTAAACAGGTAATTCAAAACCCATACGCTTACCATCCCTGTCGTCTACCAGAAGACTCTCAAGGAAAGGCAACATATCGTTCGAATTCCACATATTGCAAATGCGGTTCATCAAATGTTCAAAATCATCCAGGTGCCTGCTGGGCAAGGTCGCCGGGTCGACTTCGAACTCAGGAACATTCGCATTAAAAAATACGATGAACCTGTCTCTTAATGTATCGTATTTTTCTTTGTTGGAAGTGACTCTATACAGGTCAATCAGATACAACCACGGTACTGGCGATTCAGGTTGTTCGACATCAGCCAGTGGCTCAAGAATTTCAATGGCCCTTTGTGGATCGTTGACAGAAATCCAGAATTCAGCCTCCTGCGTCACGTCAGAAATTTCTTCCACCTTGACCGATTGCCCTTTGGTGGAAAAGAAATTAAAGGTACTACTATTACTATCTTCCAGCGTCGGAACATAAGCCTTGCTAAATATAGAAGGCGTCTCCAGTTTGCCGAGATTAGTTTCTCCATTGGTTTTTCTCGACGGTGCTACCACCGGGCGACTGGAGCCAGGTTCATCTTCATCATCATGCACCTGATACAAAGAACTGGTTGTCGTTGGTCCATAAGAAGCCTGTATGCTATCGACAATTTCTTCTATATTCTTTTTAGGTTCAGGCTCAGAAGCAGGCTCTTTTTGCTGCCACCAACTAGCGTGTAGCCTTTTACGGATACGGCTAACGTAGAGCAAGAGTAAGGCTATGATGGCCAGGCCGGCGGCAATAAATACGCTCAGCCCCACTACCCAGTTATGTGAAAAACTGTTTTCGCGGGCTTCTTCCAATGCGGCCTTGTCTAACTGGCTCTGGCGCTTGAGTTGTTGAGCTTCTTGCTGCAGACTCAGAATTTTTTGCTGTTCATTCTTAAGCTTATCAACAGTAAGCTGCCCGGGTTTCTCATCGCGCAACATCGCAGCAAGTTGCGCCTGTGCGGCACGCAATTCTTCTATATTGGATTGCGGGGTGCCAGTAGATAAACGATCACTCAGACGCAAGCCTTGCGTAAAAATAGGCAAATCATCGGACAGTTTCAGAGTATCGCGGGGTTGACCAATTTGCTTGTCAGCGTTAACTTTATCCCCGCCTGGTTTGGATGACTTTTTTTTTGTTGCCGTCGCATTAGCAGGTGCACCAACAATTTCTGTCAATTCAGCAGCGGGTTTCTCTTTCCTGATACGAGGCTTGATTTGCACCTGAGGCAACTGCTCGCCTGTCGCGAGCTCCTTGCTATCATTTATAACAGGTGCAGACTTTGTTGTGACCCTGGCCGGATTGCTTGCAGGTGGTGTCAAAACAGGCGCAGACAATGGAGGATCCAGCAAGATCAGAAATTCCCTGTGCAACTGAATTTCGCAACCCATGTTCACCACTATCTTGACTGCTGGCTCAAGTACTGTGCTTCTGGTTACCAGCGTCAGGTAACGTGCACTCCCCTTTTGAACCAGCGTGACACTCACTGGTGCCAAAGCATAGCCGTCCGGACTTTCTATTTTGGCCTTGAAGCATGATTGATCAATTTCTGCTGCGTCATTCCCCGTCAATTCCAACTGAGCTCGTAATTGCTGTCCCAATGCGGATTGGACAGTTAAATTACTAAATCCCAAAGCATAAGCATTCCCTGTTGCTCCAGATGCCAAAGCACCCAGGCAAAGCAGGTATAGCGTAGATCGGCGGAATGGAACAAAAATAATAATGACCTCAGAAAGAAAGTGTTTACTTCAGAAAATCAATTGTTATTCCTGAATGTATATTAACTGCAATCTTACTGGCTTTATAACAATCCTTGAAGGCGTTACCAAATGTAAAACGCAAACAATGGTGAGAATGTTTGTTGATTTCAACATATTTATCAATTGCAACAACATTCGTACACTGCCGCTTCATTCAGTATAGAGGTAATTCTTAATGTGTTTTCGATACATTTGGAGGAAAACTACACATTAATGTCACGAATAAACCTAGGCTACCCATGTCCGCTGATTTGCTAAAAAGACACAAAATATTAATTTAGCTATTTCTGTGTCTCTTTCTTATTCCTTATTAAAACAGGAAATTTATTATTTTTCAGGCACCGTCTATTTTTTGCTGACATCCAGTATTTTTCTTGCAATACCTCGCAGGATATTCACTTCCTCCACCTCCAACTGCGTGCGAGATAACATGCGTTTCAGTCGAGGCATCAATTTTTTAGGGTTGTCGGGATGCAAAAATTCAATTGCGACAAGCGCCTGCTCCAGATGCTTGTACATACCATCGATTTCATCCACTGCCGCCAACTGCCCCTGGAAGCCGACATTCCCAGTCACTGTCACACCAGTATCAGTGGCCATGCGGCACTCGTAAGACAAAAGTTGTATGGCCTGCGCCAGATTCAGCGAAGAATAAGCGGGATTGGCAGGGATATTGATCAGGGCGTGGCAATTCATGACGATGTCATTTGGCAGGCCAAACCGCTCATTACCAAAAATCAGTGCAATTTTGGCGTGCTGGCTTTGTGCCATGGTTTCGGCAAATGCTCTCGGTGTGAGAATGGGCGGTGAAAATTCGCGCAATCTGGCACTGACGGCTGCCACATATTCGCATCCTTCCAAGGCTTCATCAATGTGATCCACGATGCGGGCACTGTCGAGTATGTCTTGCGCACCGCTGGCAAGGGCTATCGCTTCCGGGTTTTGCAAGGCATCTGCAAAACGCGGTTTTACCAGGATTAACTCACTAAAACCCATGGTTTTAATGGCCCTTGCGGCCGAGCCTATGTTGCCTGGATGACTGGTTTCAACCAGGATGAAGCGCAGGCGCTGAAAAAGAGATGTGTCAGTTTTGGGCAAGTTCATTTAAAATAGCGGTATCACGCGTTAATTTTTTATTCGGTTGTGCGTCTTGGTTATACGTATTGGTTGTGCATATTATCAACCACACGGATAGCAGCCGGACGAGAATTACGCACGCTCTTTATCATTTTTGTCTAGCATCGTAACGGCATCCTTTTCAGGAGATAGTCGTTTGCATGCTGTCATTTTATCGGAAACCTTATGCACCCAATGCTGAATACGGCAGTAAAAGCTGCTCGTCGTGGCGCGACTATTATCAATCGCGCATCTTTTGACCTTGATCGTGTCCAGGTCACAGAGAAACAATTCAATGATTTCGTGACCGAAGTCGATCACGCCGCTGAAGCGGCCATCATTGAAGTATTGACTTCTGCCTACCCTGACCATGCCATTCTGGCTGAAGAATCGGGTGCCTCCGCTAATTTGCATGACGAAAATGATAATGTCTGGATCATTGATCCACTGGATGGCACGACTAACTTCATCCACGGCTTTCCGCAGTATTGTGTTTCCATCGCCCTGCAACAACGCGGCGTGATTACACAGGCTGTCATTTACGACCCTACCCGCAACGAGATGTTCACGGCCAGCAAAGGCGCTGGTGCATTCCTGAACGACAAGCGTATCCGCGTTACCCGCTGCGACAAACTGGCTGATGCATTGATCGGTACAGGTTTCCCGTCCCGCGACCTGTCTGGCCTGGATGAATACCTGGCCATGTTCAAGGTCATGACCACGAAATGCCAGGGTCTGAGAAGACCAGGTTCTGCCGCGCTTGATCTGGCTTATGTAGCAACTGGCCGTCTTGATGGCTTCTTTGAAAAAGGCCTGGCACCTTGGGATATCGCTGCTGGCTCGCTCGTTATTACTGAAGCTGGTGGCATCGTCGGCAACTTCTCTGGTGACTCCGACTATTTGCATAAAGGTGACGTATTGGCAGGCACACCTAAAGTATTTGCCCAGATGGTCAATGCATTGCAACCGTTTTCTGCTAAAAAATAAATTCTCACGTCCCGTTTATTTAACCGGGACGCCCCTCTCTCTGGACTGATGCAAATCAGTCCGGTCATAAAGAAACACAGTAAAACCACATGGCATCATTCAACGAACTCGGCTTATCCGAGAACATTGTCCGCGCAGTAAGCGAACAAGGCTACACCTCTCCAACCCCGATACAGCTGCAAGCAATTCCTGCAGTGATCAAAGGCGGTGACCTGCTGGCAGGCGCGCAAACTGGCACTGGCAAAACAGCGGGCTTTACCCTGCCTATCTTGCAGCGTCTGTCTACGTCAGCCAATGCACCAAAAGACAAAACCAGCAGACGCCCTATCCGCGCCCTGGTACTGACACCAACCCGCGAACTGGCCGCCCAGGTAGAAGAAAGCGTCAATACCTACGGCAAATATGTGCCATTGAATTCTGGCGTGATTTTTGGTGGCGTAGGCATTAACCCGCAAATCAAACTGTTGAAGCAAGGTGTCGACATCCTGGTGGCAACACCTGGCCGCCTGCTGGACCATCATCAGCAAGGTACGATAGACCTGCGCAATATCGAAATCCTGGTATTGGATGAAGCTGACCGCATGCTGGACATGGGCTTTATCCATGACATCAAAAAAGTGCTGGCGATCTTGCCTGCCAAACGCCAGAATTTGCTGTTCTCGGCCACCTTCTCCGACGAAATCAAGACTCTGGCAGACCGCCTGCTTGATAATCCGGCGATGATAGAAGTTGCGCGCCGCAATTCCACCGTCGAAATCATTGCACAAAAAGTGCATCCGGTTGACCGTGACAAAAAACATCCACTGCTGGCCCACCTGATCAAGACCCATCAATGGTCACAAGTGCTGGTATTTACCCGCACCAAGCATGGTGCCAATAAACTGGTGGAACAGTTGATTAAAGATGGCATCGCTGCCATGGCCATCCACGGTAACAAAAGCCAGTCTGCACGTACCAAGGCCCTGGCGGAATTCAAGGACGCCAGCCTGACAGTATTGGTAGCAACCGACATCGCTGCACGCGGTATCGACATTGACCAGCTGCCACACGTCGTCAATTATGACTTACCGAATGTGCCAGAAGATTATGTTCACCGCATAGGCCGTACTGGTCGTGCTGGCGCTACTGGTGAAGCAGTTTCCCTGGTCTGCGTTGATGAATTCAAGTTGCTCGCTGACATAGAAAAACTCATCAAGCGTCAGATACCGCAAGAAATCATCGATGGCTTCATCCCCGACCCACATGCAAAGGCTGAACCTATACAATTGCGCAGCTTTGATCACCGAGGCGGCGGAGGTGGTGGCCGAGGCCAACGTCCTGCAGGTAATAGTCGCGGACAGCCCGCCCGCACACCAGGCAAGGCTGCTGCACCACAGGCAGCCAAACCTCGTCCGGCAGGCCCAAGACCAGCAGTAAAGCAGTCAGCTCCGCGCAGGTCTGGTAGCCGTGGTAACGGCTGATATCCTGATCGAGCCGGGTTAAAAGCACAAGGGGCCATTTTGGCCCTTTGTGCTTTATCCGAAGCCATTTTTTCTTACAGGCATCGGAAGCCATCAACCGTAGACCAGGGCAATCGTCTATGATATGGTGCGCACCAAATTTGATCTGACTGGGCATAAATTCCAGCGCATCAGCAAGCAAAAAACAAGAAAACAAAACGAATAAAATCAACGTGTTATGACCGCAAAAGAAACTCAACATACTCCCATGATGCAGCAATATCTGCGCATCAAAGCAGACTATCCGGAAACCCTGGTGTTCTATCGCATGGGCGATTTTTATGAGCTGTTTTTTGGCGATGCCGAAAAAGTCTCGCGCCTGCTGGGCATCACCCTGACTCAGCGTGGCAGTTCTGGTGGCGAACCGATCAAGATGGCGGGTGTGCCCTTTCATTCACTGGAACCCTATCTGGCCAAGTTGGTCAAGATAGGTGAATCAGCAGCCATTTGTGAGCAGATAGGTGACCCGGCGACCAGCAAGGGCCCGGTAGAACGCAAAGTCATGCGCGTAATTACTCCAGGCACATTAACTGACACCGATTTACTGCCAGAGAAATCTGACCGACCACTGCTGTCACTGTGCATGTTGCAACAAAGAAAAACCGTCAGCATAGGCCTGGCCTGGTTGTCGCTGGCCAGTGGTGCCTTGAAGTTGATGGAAATATCGACCGACGAAAAATCCCTGCCACAACGCCTGCAACAAGAACTGGAGCGCATCAGCCCTGCTGAGGTATTGCTGTCTGCTGGTACGCTTTTGCTCGATGAGCACTATGCCCAACTCCCAGGTAAATTCTCTGAACTGCCTGACTGGCACTTTGATGTCAAACAAGGGCAAAAAGCCTTGCAGGATCAGTTAGGCACTGCCTCATTGACGGGCTTTGGTGTGGAAAATCTGAATGCTGCCCTGGGTGCAGCTGGTGCCTTGTTACGCTATGCAGAAAGTACCCAAGGCCGTGGCCTGAAGCATGTCAACACCCTCAATGTCGAGAACGAGCATGAATTTATAGGGTTGGACACTGCCACACGTCGCAATCTGGAGTTAACAGAGACTTTGCGTGGACAAGAATCCCCTACCCTGTTTTCCTTGCTTGATCATTGCCGCACCGCCATGGGTTCACGCCTGCTGCGTCACTGGCTACATCATGCACGTCGCGACCAATCAGTCGCCAGAGCTCGCCATGACGCGATCAAGGCGCTGATACAGGCAGATTCCACCGATGGCCTGGCGACCACTTTAAAGGCCATTCCTGACATAGAACGCATCACTACGCGTATTGCTCTACAATCAGCGCGCCCACGTGATTTGTCTGCGCTGCGTGATGGCCTGCAAAACCTGCCTGGTCTGCGCAATTATGTCAGCCTGTGCATCGCTGATAATCAAACCAGCTTGCTGACCAAGGTCTTGTCTGATCTGGATACACCAACTGAATGCCTGGATTTGCTGGAACGCGGTTTGATGCTGCAACCAGCTACCATGGTGCGTGACGGCGGTGTGATTGCAACCGGCTTTGATGCCGAGCTCGATGAGTTGCGTGCATTGTCTGAAAATGCCGGTCAATTCCTGATAGATCTCGAAGTATCTGAACGTGAACGTACCGGCATTGCCAATCTGCGTGTTGAATACAATCGCGTGCATGGCTTTTATATTGAAGTCACGAATGGGCAAAGCGATAAAGTGCCGGACAATTATCGCCGCCGCCAGACCCTGAAAAATGCCGAGCGCTACATCACGCCAGAATTAAAGGCCTTTGAAGACAAAGCCTTGTCAGCACAGGAACGTGCGCTGGTGCGCGAAAAAATGCTGTATGAACGTCTGTTGCAAGAATTGCTGCCGCAAGTGCCTTCGTTGCAAAGAGTAGCGAATGCAATCGCTCAACTTGATACCCTGGTCGGCCTGGCCGAACATGCAACCAAGAATAGCTGGTGCGCGCCGCAATTGGTGGATGAACCTACCCTGCATATCCTCCAGGGCCGCCATCCTGTAGTCGAGAACCAGATAGAACGCTTCATCGCCAATGATTGCGACTTCTCTTCTGAACGTAAATTATTATTGATTACTGGCCCCAACATGGGCGGTAAATCGACTTTCATGCGCCAGGTAGCCCTGATCACCCTGCTGGCTTATGTTGGCAGTTATGTACCCGCTACCGAAGTGACGATAGGCCCGATAGACCGCATCTTCACGCGCATAGGCGCGGCGGATGACCTGGCTGGTGGCCGCTCCACCTTCATGGTGGAAATGACAGAATCAGCTGCCATCTTGAATGGCGCTACCGAACATTCCCTCGTATTGATGGATGAAGTGGGCCGCGGCACGTCCACATTTGATGGCCTGGCCCTGGCCTGGGCAATTGCCAAGCATCTCATACAGGTATCCAAAAGCTATACCCTGTTTGCCACGCATTATTTTGAACTGACGCAATTACCTGAAGTGCACCCGTCTGCAGAAAATGTGCATCTGTCTGCGGTTGAGCATAAGGAAAACATTGTCTTCCTGCATGCAGTACAGGCTGGCCCTGCATCACAAAGCTATGGCTTGCAGGTAGCACAACTGGCAGGCATACCTCAGGCAGTTATTCGCTCTGCGCGCAAACATCTGGCCGATCTGGAAGCGCAGTCACTGCAATCAACGCCGCAGTTTGACTTATTCTCTTCTTCGGCCGGTACTCCTGAAGTAGAAGTTGCGGAACCAGCACCCGTCAATACTGAACTGATGGATACGCTCGACACCATGGACCCTGACAGTATGACACCAAGGGAGGCACTGGCTGCCTTGTATGAACTGAAAAATCTGGCAAACAAAGCCTGATCAGGGGCGATTCCTCTCAAAAACAAGCCCTGAAAGGAAAAATACCGCTGAATAATTTCAGCGGCATTTTTTTAAAGCTTAGTGTAAAGGATGGCTGCGATATTCATCGCCCATACCTTCATCGTCCTCGTCATCCTCGTCATGTTGATGACCATGAGCGCCATGCACGTGACCATGAGCGACTTCTTCATCAGAGGCAGCACGTACATCCTCCACCGTCAGGCTAAAACGCAAGGCTATGCCTGCCAGGGGATGGTTGCCATCCAGCACGACTTTGTCGTCCGCAATGTCAGTGATCGTAAAGATATGGGCATTGTCATCGTCTTCCGCATCTTCTGCCTCTTCAGGCATACCCTCAAACTGCATGCCGACTTCCAGCGGAGATGGAAAACGCTCACGTGGTTCCACTTTCACCAAGGCTGCGTCATAGTCACCGAAAGCATCTTCAGGGTTCAGTTGGATAATGGTGCTGAACCCCTTTTCCTTGCCTTCCAGGGCTTCTTCTATCTTGGGAAACACATTGTCGTACCCGCCATGCAGGTAAACCATAGGCTCCTGACCTTCTTCTATCAGATTGTCTTGTGCGTCTTTCAAGGTATAGACTGCAGTAACAACTGAATTTTTGCCTATCTTCATAGCAATTCCTTAAAAATTTATTTGCCTTGCGATTATACCTGTCTAGTCGAGTCCTTTGCCTCAGCCTATAATGCGGGCATGAAAAAAAATACCACTCCCCTGCCCCTGCTGGGCGGCATTACAGCAGAACAATTTCTCACAGAATACTGGCACAAGAAGCCTTTGCTGATACGTCAGGCTATCCCCGACTTTCAGCCCCTGATTCCTAAAGCTGATCTGTTTGAGATGGCTGGCCGTGAGGATGTTGAATCCAGGCTCATCAGCTTTTTCAGCAAACACTGGGAAATGAAGTCGGGGCCGCAAGCCAGTCTGCCAGTCAAGGAAAAAAAAGACTGGACGCTGCTGGTACAAGGCGTTAATTTGCATGATGACAAGGCTGATGCCTTGCTCAGGCAATTCCGCTTCATACCTGACAGCAGGCTTGATGACCTGATGATCAGCTTTGCAGCAGATGGCGGCGGTGTTGGCCCCCATTTTGATTCTTATGATGTATTCTTGTTGCAGGCTCATGGCCAGCGCAAATGGCGCATAGGCGCTCAAAAAGACTTGACGCTGATTGATGGCATGCCTCTCAAGATTTTGCGCAACTTCAAGGCCGAACAAGAATTCATCCTGGAACCGGGTGACATGCTCTATCTGCCACCCAAATACGCGCATGATGGTGTCGCCGTGGGTGAATGCATGACCTATTCCATAGGTTTCCGGGCACCTTCCTATCAGGAGTTGGGCGAGTCTTTCCTGCACTTCATGTCAGACTCGATAGACTTGCCAGGTCGATACGCAGACCCAGACCTGAAAGTCAGTACCAAACCAGCCGAAATCAGCAATGAGATGCTGGAACAGGTTTCTGCAGAGATTGCCAAAATCCAGTTTACTGAAGATGATATATTAATATTCCTGGGTGAGCATCTGACCGAACCCAAGCCCAGTGTCTTTTTCACAGGACCAGAAAAACCACTGGCGCCCAAACGTTTTCATGAGACAGCGCTGAAAAATGGCCTGAAACTATCACGTAAATCGCTGATGTTATACAAAGGAAAACATGTATTCATCAACGGCGAATCATTTGCTGTTGGCAAAGAAGACAAGATTTGCCTGAGCAAATTGGCAAATCAAAGGGAATTGGATGGCGAGGATCTGGCACATATTTCCGCAGATGCGATAGAAACTTTTTGCCTTTGGTATGAAGATGGCTGGCTGGATCTACGCTGATGAATGCTGCGACGCATCATATTTTTCAAATATGAAAGGAAATTTTCTTCCTGCAAACAGGCTATTTTCATGAGAAACCTGAAATTTCCCAAGAAAAATAGCATGTTGCCTTGAAATAATGGCTGATTTGAGTGCAAAAATGCATCTATGCCTATTCCATTAATGGAAAAATCATTATAATTCCGGGTTAGGAAACTTTCGTAGGGGCCGAATGTCGTTTTGGCGAGAAGCTCGCGAATTAACCTATAGAGCGATAATTACCGGTAATTATTCATCGCAAAGTTTTGATCTTCTTTTTTGATCTATTTATTGAAAGTACAAACATGAAAAAATCACTCTTGCTCGTTTCCCTGTTGGCATTGACTCTGGCTGCTTGCGGCGAGAAAAAAGCTCCTGAAGCATCCGCTGCAGCATCCGCATCTGCAGCAGCTCCTGCACCAGCATCTACTCCAGTAGAAGCTCCAGCAGCAGCTCCAGCACCTGCAGCAGCATCTGACGCAGCAGCAGCATCTGGTGCAGCTCCTGCAGCATCTGCAGCAGCTTCCGCTCCAGCAGCAGCTTCCGCATCTGCTTCCAAGTAATTTTTAATTACTTAAGAAAAACCGACCTGAAGGTCGGTTTTTTTTCGCCTGGGGAAAACAAATACCTATTGCATGCACATACAAAAATCCCCAGGAAAAACAAAAGATGCAAAAAAAGCCACGATCATTCGTGGCTTTTTTTATCTTGCGCAAAAACTTATTTCTTCAATACCAACTCACTTGGCAAGCTATGCAAGTAGGCTGCGATATTCTGTATATCCTTGTTTGACAAGGCCTTGGCTTGGGTAGCCATGGTTGGATCGGAGCGACCATTCGCTGCATCGCCGCCGCGCTGATAAGCACGCAAGGCTTGCGCTATATAATCTGCATGCTGACCAGCAAGCTTAGGATATGCTGGCTCTTTCGGAGAAGTATAATTATCGCCATGGCAAGATGCGCAATTGAATTTTGCTGCCGCTTCCTTACCTGCCTGAATATCACCACCAGCATATGCAGCGAAAGACAGGGTAGACAACAAAGTTGCCATCAACAGAGTTTTCTTCATGATCCTATCCTATTCTTATTTTTGTTGAGAGTAATACGCTGCCAGATCTGCAATATCCTGATCGGACAAGCTACCGGCAATACCGCGCATGGACGGATGCTTGCGGTCACCTTTTTGATAAGCTTTCAAAGCCTTCTCTATATATTTTTCTGATTGACCACCAATCATAGGCACCTGATACACCTCAGGGAAACTCGCTTTGTAGCCAGGAATGCCATGGCAACCGATACACATTGCGATTTTTTTATCTGCGGCATCTTTAGGATTGCCAACCGGATCTGCTGCAGTAGCAGCCTGAGCGAGACTCGCCATAGCGAGGAATGCAAACAATTTTTTCATATTAGCGATTATTAATTAGCAGGCAGATCAATAAATACAGTGTTTTGACATAACTCAGTATTTTAGCTGATTACCAGCAAATTTGCGTAAAAAACCTGGGGCTGGCCCCTCTCTACGGGGCAAAAAAGCTGCACCTATGCAATTTCAAATGAAAAATTTATTGTCTTTCCATGCCGCCGACACAGAAAAAAGAACAGCCGTTCACAAGAGGGCAACTTCTCGCTTATACTCTTTACATCTTCAAGTAACCCAATATGTCGAGTTTAAATCCATGACACAAGCTCCAACTACTTTACGCTTTGACGGTGCCGACAATTACGTCGCCACTGATGATTTGAAACTGGCAGTCAATGCCGCCCTGAGTCTGCAGCGCCCTCTATTGATCAAAGGCGAGCCGGGCACAGGTAAAACCATGCTGGCGGAAGAAGTCGCCGCTGCCCTGAATATGCCCTTGATGCAATGGCACATCAAATCCACTACCAAGGCGCAGCAAGGTTTGTATGAATATGACGCGGTATCGCGCCTGCGTGATTCCCAACTCGGTGACGAGCGCGTCAAAGATATCCACAACTACATCATCAGAGGGGTATTGTGGCAAGCCTTTACTGCCGATGAACCTGTCGTTTTGCTTATTGATGAAATCGATAAAGCGGATATAGAATTCCCGAATGACTTGCTGCGCGAACTTGACCGCATGGAGTTTTATGTCTACGAAACCCGCGAAATGGTACGCGCCAAACACCGCCCGCTGGTAATCATCACCTCCAATAACGAAAAAGAATTGCCCGATGCCTTCTTGCGTCGCTGCTTCTTCCATTACATCAAATTCCCTGACAAGGAAACGATGCAAAAGATCGTTGACGTGCATTTCCCAAAATTGAAATCCGATTTGCTGGCACAGGCACTACAAACTTTTTATGAGATTCGCGACGTTGCCGGTCTCAAGAAAAAACCTTCAACTTCAGAATTCATAGACTGGCTGAAACTTTTGCTGGCAGAAGATATTCCGGTAGAAGCCATGCGCAGCAAGGACAATAAGGCAATTGTCCCTCCCCTGCATGGTGCATTGCTGAAAAATGAGCAGGATGTGCATTTGTTTGAGCGACTGGTGTATATGTCGCGCACCAACCGCTAATTAAACGCTGTAACAAAAATGGCGCTGCAGTGCAGCGCCATTTTTTTATTACTCATCAACTAATGCATTTGCTTATTGCGCCTGCTTCAGTTGCTCCAGAATAGCTGGATTTTCCAGTGTAGAAATATCCTGGGTAATTTCTTCACCCTTGGCCAATACACGCAGCAAACGGCGCATGATCTTGCCTGAGCGTGTCTTGGGCAGATTGTCACCAAAGCGGATCTCTTTTGGTTTGGCGATGGGGCCAATTTCTTTCGCTACCCAATTGCGCAATTCAGTCGCAATTTGCTTGGCTTCATCACCAGTTGGACGTGCACGCTTCAATACAACAAAGGCACAAATCGCTTCGCCTGTGGTGTCATCAGGTTTACCCACCACAGCAGCCTCAGCCACCAATGGATTGGCAACCAGGGCAGATTCAATTTCCATGGTACCCATGCGGTGACCAGATACATTCAACACGTCATCAATACGGCCAGTGATGGTGAAATAACCGGTATCTTTATTACGTATCGCGCCATCGCCCGCCAGGTAAACTTTGCCGCCGAACTCTTCAGGGAAATAACTTTTCTTGAAGCGCTCAGGATCACCCCAGATTGTGCGTATCATCGATGGCCATGGACGTTTCACCACCAGAATGCCGCCCTGCCCATTTGGTAAATCGTGACCTGTCTCATCAACGATGGCCGACATAATGCCTGGCAAAGGCAAGGTACAAGAACCCGGCACCATAGGAGTTGCGCCTGGCAAAGGCGACATCATGTGGCCACCGGTTTCTGTCTGCCAGAAGGTGTCGACTACCGGGCAATTGCCACGGCCTATATTATTGTAGTACCACATCCAGGCCTCAGGATTGATAGGCTCACCAACAGAACCCAGCAAGCGCAAGGATGATAAATCGAATTTATCTGGATGGATATTGGCATCCCCATCAGCAGCCTTGATCAGGGAACGGATGGCGGTCGGTGCGGTATAGAAAATGGTGGCCTTGTGTTTTTCTATCATGCTCCAGAAACGTCCGGCATTCGGGAAGGTAGGAATACCTTCAAACACAATCTCAGTCGCACCGGCTGCCAGCGGGCCGTAAGTAATATAGGTATGGCCCGTCACCCAGCCTATGTCGGCAGTACACCAGAATACATCAGCCGGTTTGATATCAAAGGTCCATTTCATGGTCAAAATAGCCCACAACAAATAACCACCCGATGAATGTTGTACGCCTTTTGGTTTGCCGGTGGAGCCGGATGTATAGAGTATAAAGAGTGGATGTTCTGCACTGACCCATTCAGGTTCGCACACTGCAGACTGCGTGGCGACCAATTCGTGCATCCATACATCACGCCCGGCTGCGACATTAATATTGCCGCCCGTGCGTTTATAGATGACGACGCTTTTCACTTTTTCGCAATCACCGAGAGCCAGTGCTTCATCGACGATGGCTTTCAAGGGCAAATGCTTGCCGCCACGGACTTGTTCATCGGCTGTGATAACGGCAACCGCGCCCACATCCACGATACGCTCTTGCAAGGACTTGGCGGAGAAGCCACCAAAGACAACAGAATGTGTTGCGCCTATGCGTGCGCAAGCCTGCATGGCAACCACGCCCTCCACTGACATGGGCATGTAAATAACTACGCGATCCCCCTTTTTGATACCCAAAGACTTCAAGCCATTGGCAAACTGGCAGACTTTTGCGTGCAAGTCTTTGTAGGTCACCTTGGTGACTTCACCACCATCCGCCTCAAAGATCACCGCCACTTTATCGCCATTGCCGTTTTGCAAATTCACGTCCAGACAGTTATAGGATACGTTCAGCAAACCATCTTCAAACCATTTGTACATGGGCGCTGTCGACTCATCCAGCACTGTGCTGAAGTCTTTGTGCCAATGCAGGTTTTCGCGTGCCAGACGCGCCCAGAAACCTTCGTAATCTTGCTCAGCTTCTTTGCATAGTGCGTTATAGGCATCCATACTTGGAATAGCAGCATTGGCAACAAATGCTGCCGGTGGATAAAAGACACGGGATTCTGTTTTAGCTTCAGTTTGCGCAGTGTTGAGGTCAGACATTTGTTATCTCCAGCTTGTTATCGTTAGATTGAAATCTTCACTTCTGTAAATCCGGGCAAAATACTTAAGCGCTTTGCCACTATCCTTACAGCCCCGCCTCAGGCTGGCATTACATCAGATTGTGGCAGTAATTTTGACAGTTAAACACAGCGCAAACCTTAAACTTGGAGACTTACTCAAGCCTTACGGTTGTATTTTTGAAAAATGATACCACAAAGATACCATTACATCTCCACTACATACCTGACATAAGTCTAGCTATGGATCTGACGATATCAGCTACGCTACACGAGCAGGCTCTGCCCATGTAAAATATGGCTTCGCACTAAAAAATGCTCCTTTCACCAACGATCGACAACATGACCAGACCAGTAACCTCAGCAAAACTATCCCCCCTTGCCAGCCTGATTTTTTTTAGCCGTTGGTTGCAACTACCACTTTATCTCGGATTGATACTTGCGCAATGTGTTTATGTATTTCACTTCTGGGTAGAGCTGGTTGATTTGATTGGTGCAGCAATGGGCAACGAAGCTGCCCTGAAACATATCATTGATGCAGTTTCCACTGGTGGCGTCAGGCCGACAAAACTGACTGAAACCACCATCATGCTGGTTGTGCTGGGCCTGATAGACGTAGTCATGATTTCGAATCTGCTCATCATGGTCATCATAGGTGGCTATGAAACCTTTGTCTCACGCCTGGGATTGGACGGTCACCCGGATCAACCTGAATGGCTGTCACACGTCAATGCCTCTGTACTCAAGGTAAAACTTGCCATGGCAATCATCGGCATTTCATCAATACATTTGCTCAAGACCTTCATCAACGCAGGTAACTACGAACCACCCGTCATCATCGCGCAGACTTGCATTCATATCGTCTTTTTGATGTCGGCTCTTGCCATTGCCTATTGCGATCAAATCATGACCAAAACTGCGCAGTCAGGCAACGATCATTAATTTCAACAGACCATTTATCTTTTTACCACTTAGTTTTATTACCTAGCCAAGAGCCAAATCATGACAGTAATCAAGCAAGACGATCTGATCGAGTCAGTAGCCGCCGCGCTGCAATACATCAGTTATTATCATCCAGCCGACTATATCGCCCATCTGGCGCGCGCTTATGAAGCCGAGCAAAGTCCGGCAGCAAAAGATGCGATTGCACAAATCCTGACCAACTCGCGCATGTGCGCAGAAGGCCGCCGCCCGATTTGCCAGGACACGGGTATCGTCAATGTATTCCTGAAAATCGGCATGAGCGTGCGCTTTGAAGGTTTCAGTGGTTCTATCATTGATGCAGTCAATGAAGGTGTGCGTCGCGGTTATAACGACCCCGACAATAAACTGCGCGCCTCTATCGTTGCTGACCCACACTTTGAACGCAAAAACACCAAGGACAACACACCTGCTGTGGTGCACATGGAGCTGGTTCCTGGCGACACAGTAGATGTCAAAGTCGCAGCCAAAGGTGGCGGTTCCGAGAACAAAACCAAGTTCGTCATGTTAAATCCGTCTGATTCCCTGATTGACTGGGTCATGAAAACCGTACCCACCATGGGTGCAGGCTGGTGTCCACCAGGCATGCTGGGCATAGGCATAGGCGGTACGGCAGAAAAAGCCATGCTGATGGCGAAAGAATCCTTGATGGATGACATCGACATGTATGAACTCAAGCAACGTGGTCCACAAAACAAGACTGAAGAATTGCGTATAGAACTGTGCGACAAGATCAATGCACTGGGCATAGGCGCACAAGGCCTGGGTGGCTTGACGACAGTACTCGACGTCAAGATCAATATGTACCCTACCCATGCTGCATCCAAGCCTGTTGCCATGATCCCTAATTGTGCGGCAACACGTCATGCGCATTTTGTGCTCGATGGTTCTGGCCCCAGCTATATAGAACCACCAAAACTGTCTGACTGGCCAGACGTAAGCTGGGCACCTGATACGGAAAAATCCAAACGCGTAGACCTGAACACCCTGACCAAGGAAGAAGTCGCTTCCTGGAAGCCAGGTCAGACTTTGCTCTTGAACGGCAAGATGCTGACTGGCCGCGATGCAGCCCACAAGCGCATACAAGACATGCTGGCCAAAGGCGAGCAATTGCCAGTCGATTTCACCAACCGCGTGATTTACTACGTAGGCCCGGTCGATCCTGTGCGTGATGAAGCAGTTGGTCCAGCTGGCCCGACTACCGCTACCCGCATGGATAAATTTACCGACATGATGCTGGAAAAAACCGGTCTGATCTCCATGATAGGCAAGGCAGAACGCGGCCCGGTCGCCATTGAATCCATACGCAAACACCAGTCTGCATACTTGATGGCTGTTGGCGGTGCGGCTTACCTGGTTTCCAAGGCCATCAAATCAGCGACGGTAGTTGGTTTTGCTGACTTGGGCATGGAAGCGATCTATGAATTTGATGTCGTCGATATGCCAGTCACGGTTGCGGTTGATTCCAGCGGCACATCCGTGCACAACACTGGCCCTAAAGAATGGCAGGCAAAGATAGGTATCATTCCGTTCAGTGCATCCTGATCGCATTCTGATTATTGTTGAATATCACTGACTGAAACAGAAATAAATACCCCTTATGGCATCAGAGGAATTTGCACGCTCTTCTCCGATTGGGGTATTTGACTCTGGCCTTGGTGGCCTGTCGGTATTGCAGCACATACGCCAGACCCTGCCACATGAAGCATTGCTGTATGTGGCAGATTCAGGTTTTGCACCTTATGGTGACAAGACCAGCGCAGAGATTCTGGAGCGCAGCATCGCCGTCACAGATTTTTTACTGAGCAAAAAAATCAAGGTTCTGGTAGTTGCCTGCAATACTGCCACAGCCGCCGCCATCAAGCATCTGCGACTGCATTATCCAGACCTCATCATTGTTGGCATGGAACCTGGATTGAAACCAGCAAGCCTGCTCAGCAAGAAAAAAAAGGTAGGCGTACTGGCCACCCTCTCCACAATACAAAGCGAAAAGTATCAACGCTTGAGTACACAATTAAGTGAAGACACTGGCGTGGAATTTATTCCCCAAGCCTGCATAGGCCTGGTCGATCAAATAGAAAAAGCCGAAGCAAATGCAGATCAAACCCGGCTTTTGCTGAAAAAATATCTAAACCCTTTGCTTGACGCACAAATCGATACACTAGTGCTGGGTTGCACCCATTATCCTTTTGTAGCTGGCCTCATACAGGAGCTCACGTCTGCGCATATTCCTGACGGCGAACCCATCAAACTCATTGATACCGGAAAAGCTGTTGCATCTCAAATACAACGTTTGTTAGCGGAACGCGATCTGACAACTAGCAATAGCGATACTCCCCACATTAATGCTTACACCAATGGCAATCCAGAAAAACTGAAACACGCCTGCACCCAGTGGATTAACATACCAGAAGACAAATTAAATGTTTTCACCTTCAACGCCTGATTTAAACGTCAGACTTATGCGTCAGATTCATGCGCTTATAACGGCACTGGCAAAACCCACTTTATAGAAACAGGCAAATCCATCATAAATCGAAGCGTAAATAATTTAATTAGGACTCCTTTACATATTCATTTTATTGCGCCATAATGCGTACATGAAAAAGCCAGCCAAACATCCATGGGACGAAACGCCAGCAACCAGTGAACGCATACTGGATGCGATTGCCAGAATTGCCGGCGTATTGCGCTCGGGCACCTGGCAATTCGCCACATCTGAAGGTTTGAACCCTACCCAAGTCGATATCATAGACATGCTGGCCGCACGCAAAGATGCTGTCAGGCTCTCATGGATAGCCGAGCAATTGGGCGTCAGCACCGCCAGTGCCAGCGACTCTGTGAGTTCATTGACTGCCAAAGGTCTGGTAGAAAAAACCCGCGCTCCCGACGATGGCCGTGCTATCGCCCTTAGACTTACTGCCGATGGTCATGCGCTGGTCAAAAAAATAGCTGGTGCAACCGGTTTTGCAAGCGAAGCCATCGAGCAATTGTCACCTGCAGCACAAGAGCAAACTTTTACCAGCCTGTTGAACCTGATAGGTAAATTGCAGCAAGCCGAGCATTTCCCGGATATACGCGCCTGTGTCACCTGTGCGCACTTCATGCCGAACAGGCACGACGATGTGCTGGCGCCCCACCATTGCGCCCTGGTGGATGCTCCTTTGCGCAGAGAGCAATTGCGCCTGGACTGCCCTGAACATCAACAAACGGCTAGCAACATCATTCGCAGTAACTGGAAGAAAATAGAAATGAAATAAAAATGGATAAGTAAGAATGGAATAGCTGAAAATGAGTTAGCCAAGGCAGATCGCCTATTTTTTTTACTCATTTGATTAGGACTCCTATTTATAATATTTGATGCTGTGGTTCTTGCATTGGATGTGAGCAGTACACGCATCAGAAATTAGCCTGGCAATGCGTGACAAAAACAGAACCGTCACATGACATTTGAAAGATAAACATGGAACACAGATACAAAAAACTTTGCCTCAGTCTTGGTTTTGGCCTCAGCCTGACCATGGCTGGAGCAACGCAATGGGCAGCAGCGCATGATCACGCACATCAGGGTGGCATACAAACTGAAGCCAGTAGCAAGATCAAACCTGACTTTGATATTTTCCATACCAAGATCACGACTGAAGGTAATGTGGCAATTTTTCATATTGCCGTCTCCGGCAAGGCTGGTAAGACCAGGCCTGCCAAATCAGGCAAGCTGGCAGGCAGTTCAGTTTTCTCCTATGTATGGCCTACTACGATAGATCCATCAGCCGTTGGTTTCGAGCCTAAAAGTGGCATCCTAGCTTTTGCTGTTACCTCTCATCCGGACTTCGACGACACTCCGCTGTTTGATGAAAACGGCGATGGCAATCCCAACAATGATGGCAATGTCTGGCACTCACACTGGGTAGTCTTGCAGCCCGATCAGGCTTGCGGCAAAGATGCGCTGAAAGTCGTTGATATTCCCGAGGGTAGCAAACCCCGCCTGCCCAAAACCTGGCCGGGCTTGCCAATACTCATAGACAGCCCGGGCTGGAGTCCCACCTTCAAAGGCAAGACGCTGGAAGTACGTGTGCCTTTTGATGATATAGCCAGCATTCAATCTGCCGGTTTCGATGGCGTCACGGCTGCCCTGCGCGTCAATGCCAGTGTCCATGCGCCACTGCTTTGCGTCACCAATGTTTTCAAAGTCGCCTCAGGCAATCTCAGCCTGCCAGGTAAATTCGACCAGTAAGTCAACACCTACACAAAAAAAAGGAATCACCATGTCCCACGTTCAACTCATCAATCTCAAAGAAACTTCCGGTACTCGTCATGCCATTTTGAATGACATCAATACTGCCTTTGGTGCTACGCCAAATATGTTCCGTGCTGCCGCCAACTCTACTGCAGCCCTCAACAGCATGTGGTCTGCGTTTGCTGCTTTGGGCAACGGCGTTATTCCAGCAAAACTGGGAGAGCAAATTGCGGTTGCCATAGCAAATCAGAATCAATGCGAATACTGCCTTGCAGCGCATACAGTTCTGGGACAAAAAGCAGGTGCCAGTAGTGCAGAAATGGCTGCAGCTCAGTCAGGTAATTCGCATGACGTGAAAACTGACGCCGTATTGAAATTTGTCTTGAAGGTAGTCAGCCAGCGGGCGCAAATCAGCAAAGATGATGTGGAAATATTGCGATCACATGATTATGACGATGAACATATAGTCGAAATCATGGCGCACGTCGCTCTCAATTTGTATACCAACTACATCAATGTGGCGCTGGATGTGCCTGTGGATTTCCCAAAAATTAAACTGAATTCAATTAACAAAAATTAATCAGGCTTTTTCTGAGTGCGGACATCTCCGCACTCAATTCAGATGAAAATTGGGGGAATGAAAATGTCTTTAATCAATAGCATCGCACCTGAGCTTATCACTTCAGACTGGCTCAATACTGATACGGCTATCAGCCTGCAATCTTTACGCGGCAAAGTCGTATTTCTGCATAGTTTTCAAATGCTATGCCCGTCCTGTGTCACGCATGGATTACCACAGGCAAGCGCGGTAAGAAATGCATTTCCGCAACAAGAACTTGCGGTGATAGGATTGCACACAGTGTTTGAACATCATCAAGTAATGGGAAAAGCAGCATTGCTGGCCTTTATCCATGAATACCGCCTAAGCTTCCCAATCGCCATCGACATGCCGAATCCAGTCAGTGGAATACCTTTAAGCATGCAGAAATATGGCTTGCGTGGCACACCCAGCATCCTGCTCATAGACCGACAAGGACGTATCAGATTTCATCACTTTGGCCATATTGATGACCTCAAACTAGGCAGCATGCTGGGTCAGTTGGTGGCAGAGACAGATGCTACAGAAGAGCTTGTTAACGCGGATGAAGGCAAACCCAAGCTGACCACGGGATGCAATGAAGATTCGTGCAGTTTGACTTAGAAAAATCGGCGTCGGAATGTGCTAAGAAGCTTCAAGAATTCATGACCGGTACAGGCAATACCAGATTGGTTGCCTTGGAAATTGCGGACCAGAGTACACCAACGACTGCATTCCAAACTTTTTCTATGGTGACCATCAGCAAACCCCTTAAGGTTTTGGCGAAACTCAAGGCCATATCTTCCAGACCATCCAGGAAAAACTGTTGGGTTTCAGGAGTAATTTGTTTGGTCAGTATGCCGGTACTGACTAGTCCGGCCTGTTGTGCAATGGCCTTTAATTGTTGCTGCGTAAATCCGCGCAAGGTTGTTACATCGGCCTGCAAAACGCTGGTAGCAGCTGCCTGCATGTCAGTAACAAGTTGATCAAGATCAAGTGCCATATCCATTCCCCAGAGTTAACGCTGCAAGAAATTTTCGTAAGTAATTGCCTGATCGAGATAGATCACGGCTTGCCCCTTGAAGGCCTGCGCTTCATAAGCAGTCACGCCTTGCAGACGATCAACATCACGCATTTTACTCAGGGTTTCCGATACTTTTTTGATGGCATAAGCGCTAGGCGGCGTGCTGTCATCACCAGACATTGCAGGGCTGCCACGCTTATCAAGCAATTGATTAATGGTATCGGTCACCTTGTTTTTTGGCATGGGCCTGGCACCGGCCTGCAAACTCAGTGCGTCCAGCCGTCCAATCAGTGAATTGTAATTATCGACGCGGGAGGGGAAGCTGTTTTTATCGCTGCCGTTAGACACGCTGGCGAGCAAAATCATGGTGTCAGTATTGACGGCGGCCAAGCCATCAACCACTGTTTTGTCATAAGCGGGTGCAAGTTGGGTTGCGCACCCTGAGAGCGCAATACAAAGCCCCAGCAGGTATACACGCATCCACCACAATAATTGCACTGCTGGCTTCATGACTACTCCACATGGAATGAAAATGACAGAGATGCCATATTAACATTGGGAGTTGAATTTATCATCGCAAGAATTATCTTTTTTGATATTTTTTTTGATGATTTTTTATTTCAAGATAGAAAGATCAGGGCTTGAAAGAGTTGGCGATGAGCCTGGTTGCCTCATCATATTTTTCTTTGTTACTGACAGCGTAATTCCATTGGAAGAAAGTGCACCAATTGCCGGTCGTCAGTAATTTATCGTAATAAATCTGCTTGCCCTTGGTGCCAGAGACAACGGCAAAACCTTTTCCTTTGGCGCGATAAGAAATGACCCTGCCTTCTTTTACTTTTTCTGTTTCAGCTTTTTTAAGGAATTCTGACGGAGTAGTGTCCCATTCCTCTATGCAGGCCCTTGCATAAACGCGCAATTCAGCTTCGCCATCCTTGGACAGAAATACCTGTCCATCACCATTCGCAGCTTCGCCTTGCGGGACAAGGTAATCCGGATAATCTATCGAAAAACCATATCGACCATTCACATAGGTTTTATAAACCAGCTCAGCAGAAGAAGCATTTGCGGTCAAAAACACCAGCAAAGATAACAGGTAACTATTTTTCATATAAAGCCACAACGATGAAAGTCCCTGCCCGCAAGGTATGCTGGCAGGGACAATGACAATCAGCCTAAAACAGCCGCGATTGCATTCGCAGTCGCTTCAACATTGCCAGTATTTAAACCGGCAATACACATACGACCAGAACGTACCAGATAGACACCGAACTCTTCTTTCAGGCGATCACACTGCTCAGCCGTCAAGCCTGTGTAGCTGAACATGCCGCGTTGCGTGAGGAAGTAACTGAAGTCACGGCCTGGCAATTTCGCACTCAGTACATCGTGCAATTTACGGCGCATGAGCTGGATACGGTCACGCATGGCGACGACTTCTGCTTCCCACATAGGGCGCAGTTCAGGATCGCTCAGTACGCGGGCCACCAACTGTCCACCGTGCAGAGGTGGGTTGGAGTAGTTGCGGCGGATCGTTGCCTTCATCTGGCCCAGCACATTCACTGCCTGTGCCGCATCCGGGCAAACTACACTCAGGGCACCGCAACGTTCGCCGTACAGGCTCATGCTCTTGGAGAAGGAGTTGGCAACGAAGAAGCTCAACCCTTGGTCAGCCAGCAAGCGTACTGCGTAAGCATCTTCCACGATACCGTCGCCATAGCCCTGGTAAGCCAAATCAAGGAAAGCGATCAGTTCACGCTCTTTCAGTACCGGCACCAGTTGCTGCCACTGCTCTTGCGTCAGGTCTACACCTGTAGGATTGTGGCAGCAAGCGTGCAGCAGGACTATGCTTTTCTTTTCCGCGACCTTCAGTGCTTCTATCATGGCATCAAAACGCAAGCCACCAGTTGCTGCATCGTAGTAAGGATAGGTTTTGACAGTCAGTCCACAACCCTCAAATACTGCCTTGTGGTTATCCCAGGTAGGGTCGCTGACCAGCATGGTCGATGTTGGGAAATAACGTTTGATGAAATCTCCGCCCACCTTCAGGCCACCGCTGGAACCCACAGCCTGTATGGTCACGACACGGCCAGCTTTGACTGCTGCACTGTCTGCGCCAAACAAAAGTTCCTGCACTGCTGTGCGGAAATTTGCCGCGCCTTCCATAGGCAAATAAGGACGGGCACCAGCATCAGCCACGACCTTGTGTTCTGCTGCGCGTACAGATGGCAGCATGGGAATCTTGCCAGCATCGTCAAAATAAATACCGATAGACAAATTGATCTTGTTGGTGCGAGGGTCTTTACCAAAGGCCTCGTTCAAGGACAAGATAGGATCGCCAGGATAGGCTTCGACGTGCTGAAACATGATAGAACTCCAGATGGTTGGACATAGAATCAAGGCTGCAAAGCTGGCGATTTAATATCATTAATACAATATAAAATGCACCAGACTACTGCGTCAAGCCGCTATTGTGACACATGCCACTAGCAACTTAGGATACAGGCTGCTTGAATAGCCTGATCAAACTGTATGTTTGCATGAAAAAAGATATAAAAAATGCAGCTATTTTTCAATAGCTGCACTCTTCATTACACTGAGTAGCTTATTCAGGCATTAGTGGCCGTGCGCATGCTCATCGGCTTCTACTGGCATTTCTCCACCACTCTTGCCTTCAAAAAAGAAAGCCTTACGCACTTTTTTGGTTTTACCCACTTCATTCAAGGTAGCAGATTCATACAAACGTCCATTCAACATGACATGGCTGAGTTTGTCTGATTGTTGTATATCCTTGAGGACATCGCCATCAATAATCATCAGGTCAGCCAGTTTTCCCACTTCCAGAGAGCCTATGTCCTTATCCATGCCCAGATAGCGTGCGCCGTTGATGGTACCGCTGCGTATGGCTTCCATCGGTGTCATGCCACCTTTGACCAGGGTCCACAATTCCCAATGTGCAGCCAAGCCTTCTCGCTGGCCATGCGCACCCAGATTGACGGGGACACCAGCACGTTGCAAGGCTGTCGCCGTCTGCGCCACCTTGATGACATTGAAGTCTTCTTCCGGCGCGGTTTCGCGTCTGACACTGCGTGGTTCCAATATTGAGCGCGGCACATATTTACTCAGCAGCGGATGTTTCCAGACATCGGTATGGGCATACCAGTAGTGCTCACCATCCAGGCCACCGTAGGCTACGCCCAGCGTCGGGGTATAACCCACCTGGGTTTGGGACCAAAGTTGCTTGACGTCGTCATAGACTTTTTCAACTGGCAAAGCATGCTCAACGCCGGTGTGGCCATCGACCACCATGCTCAAATTGGTCTGGAACAGCGAACCACCCTCCGGCACCACCATCATTTGCGTCTGGCGTGCAGCCTCCAGCACTTGCTGGCGTTGCTCACGCCTTGGCTGGTTGTAGCTCTTGACTGAAATCGCGCCTGCTGCCTTGAGTCGTTTCAAATGCGTCAAAGCATCATCAAGATTATTCACGATGGCGGCGAAATTACCCTTGGCACCATAAAGGATGGTACCGGTAGAGTAAATACGTGGCCCCAGCACTTGTCCAGCTCTTTGCAATTCACTTTGCGTGAAGATTTCGCCAGTATCATTCGATGGATCATGGATAGTCGTCACACCAAAAGCCAGCGAAGCATAATTCACCCAGCTTTGTTGCGGGATGATGCCACTCTCACCCATGCTGCCATGCCAGTGCACATCAACCAGACCCGGCAAGATGGTTTTGCCCTTGGCATCAATCTGGGTCGCGCCTGCAGGTATGGCCACATCAGCAGATTTACCTACGCTGACGATACGATTATCCTTGACGACGATACGGCCATCTTCTATGACTTCTTCGCCTTTCATGGTGACGATTCTGGCACCGGATATGACTGTGTAACCATTCGGTTTGTCAGATACCTGGCGGAAGCCTATCTTTTGCCCTTGTTCTACTGGCTTAGGTAACTCGGCAGGTGCGCCTGGCACAAAGGCAAAAGCATCTTTCAATTCACGGCTGAATAATTCATCACCGAGTGAGAAATTGATGCGTTTGCTGTCGCCAGACCAATGCAGGTATTGACCGGCATTCACATCCAGTTGCTTGACTGGCAGCGCATCCATTTTCTGTCCTATGGTGACGGCCTTGCCAGCCAGCGGCAATGGCGTCACATAGGCGTGATAACGTTCGCCAAAAGCCAGCCACTCACCATCTGGCGAAATCGCAAATTCACCGGCAAACTCACTTTTTGCGACTGGCTGCTCAGGCTTACCATCCAGAGGTACGCGTACCAGTGAAGTAGTCCAGTCAACTTCACCCGTGTACTGCGTGCGTGTG
Organism: Undibacterium sp. Ji83W; assembly: GCF_049340385.1. Lineage (NCBI taxonomy): Bacteria > Pseudomonadati > Pseudomonadota > Betaproteobacteria > Burkholderiales > Oxalobacteraceae > Undibacterium > Undibacterium sp. Ji83W. Next base: position 484,732 of record NZ_JBMPOZ010000002.1, read on the forward strand.
ACATACACTGCCTGCCCATCCTTGCCGAATTGCGGTGCCCCTCCCTCTTCCGTTAACAGGCGCGGCTCGGATTTACCATCTGCATTCGTCAGAAACACTCCTGTTTCCATGCTATGCCATGGCGTAGTCAAATAACCGCCTTTGGCCTTGACATAGGCAACTTGCTTGCCGTCAGGTGAAAAACGCGCCTGCAGGTATTTGCCCGGCGCCTTGGTCACAATGATTTCCTTGCCGCTGGCCAGCTCCACCGTCCTGACAGCACCAAGCTTTTCATCATTCCAGCTACTGAATACTACAGTCTTCCCATCACGTGAAAAGCTGGGGAAGAATTCAAAATGTGTGCTTTGCGTGGTCAGGCGGCGTGGCGTTCCATTTGGCAGGTCTTTGACATAGATATGTCCCAGCGCCGAGTAAACAACTTTATCCCCCTGCGGCGCGACATTCACCCAGCGCAACTGGTGAACATCAAACTGATCAGGAGCGACTTCTTGCGGGAAACGCAAGGCACTGCGCACTTCCCTGGTATCTTGCACATGGAAAGGGATATCCACGGCCTTGTGGCTGAACGGATCGAGACGCCAGAGCTTGCCCTTGGCCCAGACCACGATCTCCTTGCTGCCTGGCATCCAGGCAAAGGCTGGATACACACCTTGTATGGCCCATGCTTCTTGCATATCGCGTTCCAGTTCTGGCCAGGCTGCTGCTTCTTCGCCAGTCTGCAAATTTTTCAGGAACAGGGCTGACTGGTTGCGAATACGTCGCACGAAAGCCAGGTATTTGCCATCAGGAGAAGGTACCGGGCGTACTGCACCGCCAGGGCCGCTGACCAGCGCCTTGACCTTGCCGTCTTGCAGGTCACGGCGGAAAATCTGGTAAATCTGCCCGTTGGAATTTTTATTGTATTCAAAGGATGTACCCGGCGTCGTGTCTTGCGAATAATAGACATAGCGGCCATCCGGTGAAAACGCTGGCTCACCCAGGTCTTTTTGCCAGTTGGGCTTTTCATTCAATTGCACGCCTGTGCCACCACTTTGATGATAGAGCCAGATTTCACCAGAACCCAGTGAGCGGGTACCGGTATAGTGCTTGCGCGCGGCAATGTACTGGCCATTCGGGTGCCAGACGGGATTATTCAAGAGACGGAAATCCTCTTTGCTGACTGCATGTGCATTGCTGCCATCTACATTCATGACCCATACGTTGTCGCCACCACCTGCATCAGACATATAAGCTATCTGTTTGCCATCCGGCGAAAAGCGCGCCTGCATTTCCCAGGCGATGGAATGTGTCAAAGCCTTGGCCTCACCACCAGCGATGGGCAGCGTATATAAGTCGCCGAGCAAATCAAACACCAATTGCTTGCCATCCGGGCTGACATCAACGCTCATCCAGGTGCCGGTACGTGTGTCAATATTGACTGTCTTGCTTTCGCCGGGTGGGTGATTGACATCCCATTTCTTTTTCTCAACTTCCGGCTTGGTGACTGGCTCATCAGCAAATGCCGGCAAGCACAGCATGACAGCCCAGGCCAGAGGCAACAGTTTTGACACACGCATAGATTCTCCCTCTTGGATTATTATTTAATTTGCCAGATTTCAAACTTGGCTGTACTAATCAGCAGGCGATAATATATCAATAGAATATCAACCAAGTCGAATCAGATGCATTCGCTGCTAAAAAGTTCCTGTTTTGCTACTGGCTAAACACCCGCTCCTGCCGAGTTTGCAACAAAACCCATCTCATAATCCTTCAAGCAGCGTGGCATAAGGTATGATTTGATCAATTCTATTTCGCCAGCGACCATGAATCTATTTGCCACTGAAGAAGAAGTAAACCAGCTTGCCAACAGGCTGACTTCGGCACAGGGGCTGGATAAATTCATCAGTCAACTGACGCTAGCCTGGTATCTGCGGCAAAGGGATAGTCAACGCGCTTCCACACTAGCGATGGCGGTCTTGGCTGATCTTGCAGATCTTGATGCACCTGAAACCCTGAGAAGACAGTTTCATGCCCGCCTTTGCCTGATACGGGCAGAAATAGCAGCATTGTTTTGCGATAAAAAAAGCGCCGAACTCTTGCTGGCTGAAGCCATCACGGTCTTCAGTGATTTGAACGACATCACCGGACTCGGAGACGCCAGCCTGACTGATGCTGTACTGGCACTGGAACAAGGTGACCCTGCCAGAGAAGCACGTGCATGCGCAGCCGCAATTAGTTGGTACACCAGGGCAAATGACAGCCTCAGGCTTGCCATTGCCGAATCCTGGGTTATTTACGAACTGGCATTTTATGACCCTCTGGCGGCCTCGGTCAGACACACTGCATTTGATAAACAATATCAACATCGTGACCATCCCGCCGTCGCTGCACATTTGACGGCAGCATCTGGAGTAATTCAGGGCAGGCGGGAACCGGCACGGGCATCTGTTTATTATTTACAATCGAGTGAACTGGCTCGCCAGGCAGGTTTGATACGGCTGGCGATCATTTCTGCCGGTAATTCTGGCGAGTCCATGCAAACCGTCGGCGACCTCGAAGGTGCTGCCGGGGTATTCGACTGGGCCGCCGAGCGTGCACATGAAACTGAGTGGCCAGCCTTGATAGGTTATGCCATGTCGCATCTGGGTAGCCTGTTACGGCAATTGGGACAGTACGAGCGCAGCCAAAAAACTCTGGAAGAAGCACTGAATGGTTTTTCCAGGACACCAGGCGGCATCAACAAAGCCATCGTTCATGCAGAACTGGCAGAATGCCTGCTCATGCAGGGCGAAATCGACAAGGCTGTCGCTGCTTTTAGTGAAGCAATCGACCTGTTTCGCGCTGCCCACTCCATGGATGACTTGCCTCAGGCACTGATACGTTATGCGAGGGCATTGTCAGTATCGGGCCAAGCCGATGCTGCTCTGGCAGCCATTGCTGAAGCCAAATCGCTGATACACCAGCACCAGTTCACTGCCCTTGGCGTCACTTTGAACCAGACACTGGCCGAGATACATGCGCGTCATATCATTACCATGCCGGAAAAAATGGATGCGCCGAATGCCATCATCCACTATCTGGAAGAATCGCTACAGACAGGTGAACTGACTGAAGGCTGGCAAGCCAGTACAGAATTACTGATGGCGCTAAGCGACGCCTGGGCCGATGTGGGCGACAGTAATAAAGCCTTGCTATACGCCCGACAAGCCATTACAGCAGAGCAGCGCGAAAGTAAAAAACAGGCAAATAACCGCACCGCCATGGCACAGGTCAGACATGAAACCGAATTGATACGTGCCGAGGCCGAGCAACACAGGCTCGTAGCTGTATCAGAAGCCCGCCGGGCAGCGACCTTGCAGGAAGCAGGTGCCACACTGGAACGTCTGGGCCGCATAGGCCAGCAAATCACCTCGAACCTGGAACCTGAAGCAGTTTTTGAAGCCATCCATTTTCATCTCAAAGATTTATTGGATGCGACCACCTTCATCATCTACATGCTGTCACCAGATGGACAAATGCTGACACAGGCATTTGGCATAGAAGAAAACCTGCCGCACCCCTATCACGAAGTTGCGCTGACAGATGAACGTGCCTCCAGTGCACGCTGTGTACGCGAAAGGCGGGAAATCAAGCTGGAATTGCGACCAGATAATGATTTCCCCGTTGTACCAGATACGCTGGAAACCCTGAGCCTGCTATTTGCCCCGCTCAGCATAGGTGAGCGCATCCTGGGTGTAATGAGCATACAGACGCCGCGTGAATATGCCTATAGTGAAAGAGAATGCCTGATCTTTCGCACGCTTTGCTCTTATGGCGCGATTGCGCTCGACAATGCCAATGCCTATCGGGAATTGCGCCTGACCCAGCAGCAACTGGAATCTGCCAGTACGACGGAAAGACAGGCGCGCAAGAAAGCGGAAGATGCGACGAGATTGAAAAGTGAATTCCTGGCGAATATGAGTCATGAAATCCGCACGCCCATGAATGCAGTAATTGGCCTGGCCCATCTTGCGCTGCAAACCAGGCTGACACCCAAACAATACGACTATGTCAGCAAAATCCATCATGCCGGTGAATCGCTGCTGGGTATCATTAATGACATACTGGATTTTTCCAAGATAGAAGCTGGCATGCTGGATGTGGAGAATATTTCATTTTCCATCAAGGATGTGCTCAATAGCGTGTCGACCCTGACCAGCCAGAAAGCCATAGAAAAACAAATAGCCTATATCGTACAAATTGCTGAGGAAGTGCCCGCCCGCTTGCGTGGTGACCCGTTGAGACTGGGGCAAGTATTGACCAACCTGGTCAATAATGCTGTCAAGTTCACTCCTGGCGGTGGTGAAATAGAACTCAGTGTCAGCAGGCCGCCAACAACATCCTCAACAACTGATCTGACATTTTCAGTGCGGGATACCGGCATAGGCATGTCTGCCAAGCAGCAGCAAAGTCTGTTCCAGCCGTTTACCCAGGCCGATGGTTCAACTACCCGCAAATATGGGGGCACCGGCCTGGGTTTATCGATCTCACGTCGCCTGGTGGAATTGATGGGCGGGCAAATTGAAGTCTGCAGTCAAGAGAATCAAGGTTCGACATTTTCATTCACCCTGCCACTTGAAATAGATTTAACTTTGCACGGTGAATCAGAAGCACGCCTGGAATCGCGTAATGCACATAGTGCCAATATTTCGGCACAAAACCATGCTGGCCGCCGTGTCTTGCTGGCGGAAGACAATCCCGTCAATCAGCAAATCGCCATCGAGTTGCTGAGCATGGTAGGCATTACCGCCGATGTTGCCGACAATGGTGAAGAAGCCGTACGCCTGATCATGGCAAACGAACCTGGGTATTACGCCATGATATTCATGGATTTACAAATGCCTATCATGGATGGCCATGAAGCCGCAGCAAAAATCAGACAAGATGTACGTCTGGATGACACCCCCATCATCGCCCTGACTGCGCATGCCGTTGGCGATATCCGTGAACGCTGCATGCGTGAAGGCATGCAGGATTACCTGACCAAGCCCATACAACCTGACGCCCTGTTCGCCATAGTCTCGCACTGGATGGATACGGAACATGAATTGCCAGTACCTGGCAGCATGATCACCAGTACCGTATTTGATGATGAGGACGCGGGATTCCCGCAGTTCAATGAACTCGATACCAGCCTGGGCTTACATTACATGGGTGGGCGTCACGAGTTTTATATCAACATGCTGCACAGGTTTGAACAAAGTCAGGCCGATACTTTGCATGAATTAAACAGGCTCATACAAATTAGCGAGTATGGCAATGCAGAACGACTAAGCCATACACTGAAGGGACTTGCGGGCAGTATAGGAGCCACGAAACTGCAAAAAATAGCGGCAGAACTGGAATATAAACTCAGCAAGGAAGAAGGCAGGGAATTCATCCTGGAAACCCTGGAACCACTTGCGCAATCGCTCAACGCAGTACTGGATGAGTTAAAAGCGGTATTGCCGGGAATTTTGCCCCAGCATGAAGAAGCCATCGTCGATGAAGCCGAGGCAAAAAACATTGTGGCTGAGCTGCGGATCTTGTTGACTGCATCAGACGCCGATGCGCAGAGCTTGTTTGAAGAAAACGAAACTGCAATCGCCAGCCAGTTCAACCCGGATGCCATGATACAACTCAGGCATTTCATGCACCAGTTTGAATTTGAGTCAGCAGCAAAACTCATAGAGCAGCAATAGCGGCCTCAAATCACCTGGTTTTCTTTTAAATGGGTGATGCGCACTTTGCTAATTCCCCAATCTAGCAAAATTTCTGTGCTATGTTGGCCCGGAGATGCTGGCGGCCTGCTGATTTCTGGCTCTGTCCTGCTGAATCGCGGTGCAGGCGCTGGCTGCAATATGCCTTCCACATCAGTGAAATTGCCCCTGGCCTGATTATGTGGATGGTTGGGAGCTTCTGCCATATCCAGTACCGGGGCGAAACAGATATCTGTTCCTTCCATCAAGTCACACCATTGCTGGCGGGTTTTAGTCTTGAACAGCGCTGTACACTTGTCCTTCAGCTCCGGCCATCTCTGACTGTCCATTTGTGCATTGAATGCGGGATCAGTGATACTTGCAAGTTTGAGCAACAAGGCATAAAACTGTGGCTCTATCGAACCTATGGAAATGAATTTACCGTCAGCACAGGCGTAAGTGTCATAAAAATGCGCACCACCATCCAGCATGTTCGCTCCACGCTGGTCTGACCATGCGCCAAAGGCACGGAAGCCGTAAATCATTGCGCCCAGCAAGGCCGAACCATCGACCATGGCCGCATCTACTACCTGCCCTTTGCCAGAGCTGCGTGCTTCCAGCGCCGCACAGACCACACCAAAAGCCAGCATCATGGCACCGCCACCAAAATCGCCAACCAGATTCAATGGCGGTGCTGGTGGAGTATCTGCCCGCCCCATGGCATGCAACATGCCGCTAAGGGCGATGTAATTCAAATCGTGCCCTGCCGCCTGCGCCAGCGGACCATCCTGACCCCAGCCAGTGATGCGACCATATACCAGACGTGGATTACGTTGCTGGCAGACTTCTGGCCCCAGGCCCAGTCTTTCCATGACACCAGGACGAAAGCCTTCGAGCAGGATGTCGGCGCTTGCAATCAAGTCCAGCAAGACGGCTTTGGCTTCTGTCTGCTTCAAATCCAGCGCCAGCGAGCGCCGCCCTCTGGCCATGACATCGTATTTGGTGCCCAGCATGGGAAAAGGATTATTCGCTCCAGGTGCCAGCTTGCGGTCTATGCGTATGACCTCTGCCCCCATATCGGCCAGCATCATGGCTGCAAAAGGACAAGGCCCCAGCCCGACCATTTCTATGACACGTATACCCTGTAAAGGTCCAGCCATGTTTCGCTCTCCGCTTTTTTCTGGTCTATAAATTACGAGAAATAATTTCTTTCATGATTTCATTGGCACCGCCATAGATGCGCTGCACCCGCGCGTCGACATACATTTGCGCTATTGGGTATTCCAGCATATAGCCGTAGCCGCCAAATAATTGCAGGCACTGGTCTATGACCTTGCACTGCAAATCAGATATCCAGTATTTTGCCATTGATGCCAGCTCAGTATCCATGCGCCCTTCCATCATATCGACTATACAGCGGTCGATGAAGGTACGGGCAATTGTCGCCTCTGTCTTGATCTCTGCCAGTACAAAGCGGGTATTTTGCATCTCTATCAGGGCCTGGCCAAAGGCTTTGCGTTCACGGGTATGGGTGATCGTCAGATCCAGTGCGCGCTCTATGGCAGCGACGCCGGATACGCCCAGTATCGTGCGCTCATAAGGTAGCTCAGTCATCAATTGGGTAAAACCCTTGCCTTCGACGCCGCCGAGTACCCTGTCCAGCGGCACACGTACATCATCAAAGAACAACTCGCAAGTATCCTGGCCTTTTTGCCCTATCTTTTCCAGTATGCGCCCTACCCTGTAACCCGTGCAATCTCTGGTTTCTACCATAATCAGTGACACACCCTTGGCACCCGCTTCAGGGTCGGTCTTGGTTACGACCACCACCAGGTCGGCCATATAGCCATTAGAGATAAAAGTCTTTGAGCCGTTGATGACATAGCTGTCGCCATCACGTCTGGCAGTCGTACGTATGCCTTTGAGGTCAGACCCGGCACCGGGTTCAGACATGGCGATGGCGGCAATCATTTCACCTGAGGCCAGCTTGGGCAGATATTTTTGCTTTTGCTCTTCCGTACCCTGGTTCAAGATGTAGTGCGCAACAATAGCATGCACATGTATGCCAAAGGCCATGTCACCGGCATAAGTCAGCTCTTCAAACACGATGGATTGATGGGCAAAGCTGCCGCCAGAACCACCGTATTCTTCAGGTATGTCAGCCAGCAAAATGCCCATGGCACCGCCCTTGTCCCAGACATCACGGTCTACATGTTGCTGTTTTTTCCAACGCTCCTGGTGCGGGGTCACTTCGGCAGCGACAAAGCGGCGTACTGCGTCGCGAAAAGTTTCGAGCTCTGGTGTCATCCAGCGTGGTTTGATTTGCATACTGTGTCTCCTTTATTGTGGTTTCAGGCTTTTGTGCCTGATTTTTTTCTCGCCTGATTGATGGCAGCTTTGTTTAAGGTTACCATCAAGAGCTATCAGAAAAGCACGCTGCCACATTTTTTAGAAGACTATCCCCAATAGCAATGCCTAAAGAAATTACCACACACACGGCAAAGCAAACATTGCCAGCTTCAGAAACCACAAAAAAACGCGGTCGCCCTGTGCTGGACGAATCAGAAAGTATACGCCAGGATTTGATCAGGAAATCAGCACAGCTGTTCAGGAAAAAGGGTTATGACAACACTACCGTACGCGATATCGCTGCGGCGGTGGGGATACAGTCTGGCAGCTGGTTTTATCATTTCAAGACCAAGCAAGACATCCTGGTCGCGGTGATGGAGCAAGGCATGCAAAAGTCACTGGAAGAAATAGAGAAACTGGCACTGGCAGATTTGCCGCCGCGCCTGGCCTTTCAACATCTGGTCAAGGTCCATCTGAATACCTTGCTGGCACCCGAGCATGATTTTATTGCAGTACTGCTGTATGAATGGCGCGCGCTCGACAAACCAGCACGCACACGTATCATCGCCCTCAAGGACAGATATGAAGCCGCGTGGGAAAAAGTCATCATGGACCTGCATGCATCAGGGGATTGGGCCATGCCCACGCGCATAGACAAGTTGCTGATGTTTGGCACGCTGAACTGGACAGCGCAATGGTATAGACGCGGCTCAGGCATCAGCATAGATGAACTGGCAGAGCAGGCGCTGCAGTTCATCTTGCGCACAAAGCCTGAATGACCTAGTTGGATAAGAGTTTACTCTTCCAGAGCTATTTCCAGTTTGCGGGTATCGATAATCAATTTTTTACCCATGAAGAGCTTATTCCCGACCATACCCCCTGCACCCAGACTGCTGATTGCCAGTTCTTGCAAGAAGCCCATATCCTGAATGTAACTGATCTCTTTCACAGGCAACTTGATGCCTGCTACTGTTGCCTCTGCGCTGGTTTCTACCGTATGCGCGGTTAATACCTTGTCCCACGAACGAATAGGATAAGCCACGGGTCTGGCATCCTGCTTTGCCAGACGCTGGAAAGTTTTTTCATTGCTTAGCAAGAAAAAGCGCTGGAACCACTGTCATACATCACCGTTTTCTCTTCGCCGTCAAAAGTAACAGGGATGACTATTCTGCGGCCAGAAAAACTGAAAGGCTGAAATTTGCTGCTTGCCAAATGCAATCCTTTGCGTTCACGGGCAAATTGCACTATATCTTTTTTAAAGTCCAGCACCACTACTCTGCCATCAATCAAATCTGCGCCTATGGTGCCGATTACTTCTACACTGTCCTTGCCCCAGTCAACACCCGCGCCTTCGCGCTGCATGATGGAAATATCCTTGGCCAGCACCTGCATATCACCGAGTTTGAAATTAACTGCGGCAAGCTTGTCGCCAGAATTCACGAACTGATATTTCTCGGCAATAGCCTTCCATTTGTGAGAATAAAAGACAGTGGAGGGATGCCCCAGATCAAACTGCATATAAAATATTTTTTCCTCGCTGCTGCCAAAGTGTACCGGTAGCAACAAGGCGGCATGATCCAGGGGTGGCAATGGTGCCGGGCGTGGTATGGCACTCCACAATATATTCACTTCACCGCCATCACCTGACAATTCTACTTGCGCAGGTGTCAATCTAGTGCCTGTGGCACAGGCTGAGATGAGTAAGCTCACGCCCAAAAGCAAAAAGGAAGTGAAACACTTCCTGAATTTGCCTGGCTTGACGGGATTAACAATGTCAAGCATGTACATTTATTGACTCCGTAATCTATACATATCCAGAATTCGGTTCAAGCAGTTTTACGGCGTGAGAACAGTGCAACCAGGCCCACCACCAGCAATACAGGGAAAAGCAAGGGCAGCAATGCCAGTACCAGCGAACCCAGTACTACAGCAAAGATCACGCATAACAATATTGCCACACCCGCCAGTACCATGCCGGTCAGGCCAAGGGCAAACACCACCGCTACTACAGCAATCCCGCAACCGAACAAAACACCGAAGAAGCCACCTACACCATCCATGTCGTCGCCATCAATCTGCACATCCATACCATGGAGGGATGACATGACTATCATGGCAAAAACCAGGATGGACAAGAGGATGATGGCGATGCGCTTGTTGGATGTGATATTTGATGTGGTATTAGATGTCATGATGGGCTCCCTTTAGCTCAATTGTGAATTTGAAGATTTCTTGTGTTCTGTGATTCGATGTAAGCATCTTATAAAAGAACAACTGGCGCTTCCATGGGCTTGCGACAGAATGCGCAAATCACGGCTTGAACAGTGATAGGAAGGGAGGAATGGGACAAAACATGCACAAAAACAGGCACAAAAAGCAAAAAAGCAGCCGTTAGCTGCTTTTTTGCTTGCTATAGCGCGATAAAAGATCAGCTACCGGTATAACTGGTCTTCATCGTAGTAAAGAATTCCACAGCAGCACTACCTTGTTCACGTGCACCATAGCTGGATGCCTTGCTGCCACCAAATGGAACATGATAGTCAACTCCCGCCGTAGGCAAGTTGACCATGACCATACCCGCACGGGCATGGCGCTTGAAGTGAGTGGCGTATTTCAATGATGTCGTGCAAATACCAGCTGTCAGGCCAAATTCAGTATCATTTGCCAGTTGCAACGCATGCTCATAGTTTTTGGCAGGGATGACGGACGCAACCGGGCCAAAAATCTCTTCCCTCGTATGTTGCATGGCCGGATCGCAATCAACGAACAAAGCCGGGTTCAGGAAATAGCCATCAGTATCGCGTGACAGGCGTTCACCACCAAAGGCCAGTTTGGCCCCTTCATCTTTGGCTATCTGAATATAACGTAAATCCTGGTCCAGTTGAGACTTATCGACTACCGGGCCTATATCTATGCCTGCCTGCAAGGCATGTCCTACTTTCAGGCTCTTCAATTTATCGATCATCGCGGCCACAAATGCCGGGTAAATTCTCTCATCAACGATGAGGCGTGAAGATGCCGTGCAGCGCTGGCCAGTAGAAAAATAAGAGCCCTGAATTGCTGCATTGACGGCTACATCCAGATCAGCATCTGCCAATATCACCAGTGGGTTCTTCCCCCCCATTTCCAGTTGCACCTTGGCGCGGCGTGCGGCGCAAGCTGCCAGCACCCGGCTACCGGTGCCAACGGAACCAGTAAAGCTGATGGCATCCACCCTGCTGTCCTTGCTCAATGCCTCACCAACAATACGGCCAGGGCCGGACAAGAGATTGAATACGCCTGCTGGCAAACCAGAACGGCTAATGATCTCGGCCATGGCCCAGGAGCAACCTGGCACCAGCTCTGCCGGTTTCAAAATAACAGTATTGCCATAGGCCAGCGCCGGTGCAGCTTTCCAGGCAGGAATGGCGATAGGGAAATTCCAGGGGGCGATGATGCCGACGACGCCTACCGGCTCACGGGTGACATCGACATCCACACCCGGGCGTACCGAGGCCAGTTTGTCGCCGCGTATGCGCAAGGCTTCCTGAGCAAAGAATTTGAAGATAGCTGCTGCACGGCCAACCTCACCTATCGCTTCTGGCAGGGTTTTGCCTTCTTCACGTGCCAGCAGACTGCCGAGTTCTGCCTTGCGTTCATTGATTTCTGTGCCTATCTTGTCAAGCGCATCTGCCCTTTGCTGCACACCAGAATTGCGCCAGCCTTCTGCCGCATCGCGCGCAGCAGCAATCGCCAACTCTACCTGCTCGACACCTGCGCTGGCGTACTCGCCTACCACTTCGCTCAAGTCAGAGGGGCTGTGAGTGACAGTTACGTTTGCACCATCATGCCAGCTACCGTTGATATATAGTTGTTTCATCTTTATTTTTCCTTGTTTTATAGTCTTATTGTTCAGTCTTGCTTTTCAGTCTTATTGCTCAACATCACCTGCTGCGCTACCAAGGGCAGCGAGAGTTGATGTTTTTGTCGGGAAAACCGGTTGTCTCAGCCCCGGCGCATCCCAGCCAAACATGAACTGACAGGCCGCACCACAAATACGCCCCTGGCATGCGCCCATACCTGCCCTGGTCATCAGCTTTGCGGTACGCCAGTCGCCATGTTCGCGTAATTGCCTGGCGCTGACATCTTCACAGCGACAGACCAGCGTATCTGACTTGCATAACTTGCGCAGGCTGTCGTCTGTTGCAAAACTCTGCTTGAGTAAATCGGCAAATTGCCTTGCATGGGTCCGGCGTGCAATATCATCTTGCTCAGCCGCCTGCCCAATCGCAGCCAGACCGGCAATGTGCCCTTCTGCCAAAGCCTTGTCAACACCGCCTATACCGCAAGCCTCGCCTGCCACCCAGACATCGGCACGCGTACTAGCCTGATTAGCATCGACAACGATGCTGCCATCCCTGATCTGACACCCCAACAGGGTACCGATTTCCAGGTTGGGTAACAAACCAAATCCACAGGCCAGCAAATCACAGATCAAGTCAATTTTTTTGTCACCATGTTGCAGGCTGATTCCCAGCAGGCATTGCTCGCCATGTGCCTTGACCACTCTGGCGTCATGGCGGTAATACACAAACTTAAGTTGCCAGAACAATTTCAGTGCCTGCAACAGCTTGCTGCGGTGCGACTTGAGCAAGGCCCAGAAAAATTGACGTAAATTTTTGCTGTTTTTTGTTTCTATGATACTGACGACCTGACCGCCAGCACGTATGACCGTCTCCGCTACTGCCAGCAGCAGGGGCCCGCTACCGGCAACAGCGACGCGCTTGCCTTCCACTGGCATGCCGCCCTTGATCAAGGCTTGCAAGCCACCGGCACCAGTAACGCCGGGCAAAGTCCAGCCGGGGAAAGGTAAGAGCAACTCACGGGCACCGCTACAGATAATCAGTTTGTTCCATTTTATTTTTTTGGCGCCATCTGAAGTTTCGAGCAAAAATTCCTTGTCAGAAATAGCAGCAACAATACGCACACCATAGACCATGCGCACATTCAGGCAATTTGCCAAAGCACGCCACAAGTCATGCGCACGCTTGTCTCTCCATGAAGCAGGACCACCGCGCCAGATTTGTCCGCCAGGCGCCTGATTTTCATCAATAACGGTGATGATGGACGACTGGTTGGCTGCAGCCAGTGCCGCTGCCAGGCCCGCAGGACCGGCACCTATGATGAGGATATCCGTGGAAAACGGTAAAATCGCTGATACCATATTCAGGCTCCTGTACCAGTAGCTTCGGTATTGATCACCATGCCCGAGCGACAGTATTCCTGGCAAGCCAGTTTATGCGGCTGACCATTGATACGCACCCGGCACTCCTGACATATGCCCATGCCGCATACGGCAAACCGCGGCTGACCAGAAACCGACTGACGTGTTTGCATATTGTCATACCGCATCAGGGCCGCAGCCACACTCATTTCTGTTGTGGCCTCAAAGGGAGAGCCATTAATCCAGATTTTTGCGATTATTTTTGTGTCCGGGCCGTGCTCACGCATATTTCAACTCCCGCACAGGAAAAAAACGTTCAGGCGAATAATGCTGATGATCTATTTCCCCTGCCCGCCCGGCAATCTGGTCTGCCAGCATTTTTGCTGTCGCCATGGCCGTCGTCACACCCAGCCCTTCATGCCCTGCTGCCAGCCAGACGCCTGGCAGTTCAGGATGAGGCCCGATAATGGGATGACCGTCGGGCGATGCCGGACGCATGCCTGCCCAGGCGCGTATGATTTGCATGTCGGCCAGGCAAGGCAATAGCTTCATGGCGGACTGCAAGACAGCACCCAGTACTTTGGGGTCCAGGCTGTTGTTGGTTTGCCCATCCTGTCTGCAAGAACCGATCAACCATTGCCCGTTGCTGCGCGGCTGCACATTGGCCGCCACGGCCAGTGCATCTGCAGTAACTGCTGCCTGACCATAATTCATGCTGACGATTTGATGTGAAAGACGACCGGGATAGCGGTCAGTAATCGCCAAATGGCCTTTACGGCCAAACACGGCAATTTCAGGCAAGAGCCTGGCTACTTCCAGCCCGGCAGCGACGATGATGATATCTGCAGTCAGCTTGCTGCCATCAGCAAAAATCAACTGGTTTGCTGCTAGCTGTGCAACACGGTTGCCCAGAATCAGATTACCACCACGCTTGACCAAAAGCTGAGCCATGAAATGTGCGAGTTTGGGCGGGTACACCACGCTATCGCCAAACACCCTGACGCCACCAGCAAGACCGGGACGCAAAGCAGGTTCCAGTTTTTGCACCTGCTCACCAGTCAAGGCTTCGGCACGCCATAGCCGCGCATTCATTGCTTGCGCACGATGATGTGCCTCCGAAAGCTGGTCTTCGTTTTCTGCCACCCACAAGGTGCCACATTGACTGACTTCACCTGTACCTGGAAATTCAGTGAAGAAGTCTTTCCACATACGCAAAGACAGCAGGCACAAGTCCAGCTCTTGCTCAGTTTCGTCCAAAGCGACCAGGTGCCCCATACCTACTGCAGTTACTCCACAGCCAGGGGATGCCGCATCAATCAAACTGACCTGATAGCCTTCTTCCTGCATTTTCAAGGCACAGGTGGTGCCGACTATGCCGGCACCAATGACACATACTGTCGTTTTCATTGATATGTTTCCTGTGCCATCACATCAACTTAAAAATATCAGTTAAATGTTGGCAAAACCGGACGATTGGCGAGAGAAGCGCTGACCACTTGCTCTACACGGGTACGCAGAGCACCTTCCAGTGGCAGACGCGGCGCACGCACGCGGTCATTGGAATCGAGGGCCAATGTTTCTACCAGCTTGATGTTTTGTACCAGATAAGTGGAGACATCCAGGTCCAGCAAAGGACGGAACCAGCGGTAGATATCGAGCGCTTCGTTATAACGGCCAGCCTTGATGAGACGGTAAATGGCGACTGTCTCATGCGGGAAAGCCACCACCAGACCAGCTACCCAGCCTGTTGCACCTGCAGTCAAGGCCTCAAAAGCCAGGTTATCTACGCCAGTGAACAAGTCATAACGGCTACCCAGGCGATTGATGATTTCTGTAGTACGGCGGATATCGTCAGAAGATTCTTTTACTGCCACAAAACGTGCATCATCAGCCAGTTCTTCCAACATGTCTGTCGTCACATCAACGCGATAAGCCAGACGGTTGGAATAAATCATGACAGGCAAATCACCGGCTGCAGCGATGCTGCGCAAGGTTGCTACGGTTTCGCGATGATTGGTGTGATAGATGGTGCTAGGCACAACCATCAAGCCATCCGCGCCAGCTTTGGCAGCTTTTTCTGCCAGGGCACAGGCGTCGCGTGTTGCCGCCTCGGCGACGGTCAAAATGGCAGGTTTGTTGCCTGTCACTTCTTTTGTCAATT
Organism: Undibacterium sp. Ji83W; assembly: GCF_049340385.1. Taxonomy (NCBI): domain Bacteria; kingdom Pseudomonadati; phylum Pseudomonadota; class Betaproteobacteria; order Burkholderiales; family Oxalobacteraceae; genus Undibacterium; species Undibacterium sp. Ji83W. The sequence goes on from NZ_JBMPOZ010000002.1 coordinate 500,141, forward strand.
TCAGCACATCGATACGCTCGGCATGCGATAACAAAGGGCCTTCGCCCAGAGAACCGCAAGCGATCAGACCATCACAGCCGGCATCCATCAAATAACGGAAGCAGCGTTCCATTTCCTTGAAGTCCAGCGTATCGTCCTGGTTGAATTTTGTCGTAACTGCGGGAATGACGCCTTGCCACATGATATTTGCCTTGTCTCCGGATAAAACCGGTCAATTTTTGAAAATCAATCAAAGAACCTGATGCTGACAAATCGCGAAGAAATCGATCACAGTAAATATAAGCTATTTGCAAACTTATTTCACGCGCTGCCAGATTCGAACATGACAAAGTGTAAGCCTGCAAAGAGGCCCTGTCTTGATGTTTGTATGCATTTTGAAAGACGAAATCGGCACAGTCGATTATTACTGTGTGACAAGAGGGGCAGACAAGGATAATTCACTCATCCTTGTCCATCAGACAAAACTTGGAGACTACGGGAAAGAATCAAGCAAAGTTCAGGCAAGTGAGGACAGAAAAAAAGCACCCGCGAGGGCAATACCCACACCAGCAAAACGTGGCAATTTGCCAGTGAGCATTTTTTGCGTAATATTGCTGGCAAACCAGCCCGCAGCATGAATCAGGGCCGTCGCCAGTACGAAACCTGCACCATACAACACCGCAGATTCATTCGCTGGCATTTCCTGACCGTGTGCATAGCCATGCGCCATTGCAAATATGGACACCAAAGCGACGCCTGCACTAACAGGCAATTTGACCGCAAAACTGATCAACAAACCAAGGATAAGCACTGAGGCCGCGATACCGTGCTCCACTCCAGGTAATGCGATGCCTGCCAAAGCCAGCGCACCGCCAGCAATCATCATCAAGGGAAAACTGGCTGGTATCAACCAGGCACGCCCATGTTTTTGTTGCGCCGCCCAGATACCTATTGCCAGCATGGCCAGCAAATGGTCGAACCCGGTAAATGGATGGAGAAAACCATCCTGCAGGGCATTCATGGAATGCAGCACACTGTCATGCGCCATAGCTGGCAATGAAATCATGGCACTGCCCAAGGCTGCGACCACATACAGGCAACGCAATTTATTAAGTTTCATATTTAACTCCAAATCCAGATTGAAAATTAGTTTTTAACTTCGTCCAGCATGCCTTGCTGACGAATAAAGCTGACCACTGCTTCCAACCCGTCGCCTGTACGCAGATTGGTAAATACAAAGGGGCGTTCGCCACGCATGCGCTTGGCGTCTTGTGCCATGATGTCGAGATTGGCACCTACATGTGGTGCCAGGTCGGTTTTATTGATGATCAGCAGATCAGAGCGGGTAATGCCTGGCCCGCCCTTGCGCGGGATTTTTTCGCCACCGGCTACATCGATGACATAGATGGTCAGGTCTGAGAGTTCAGGGCTGAAGGTGGCCGCCAAATTGTCACCGCCAGACTCTACCAGTATCAAATCAAGGTCAGGAAAATCTGCACTCATGCGTGCTATGGCTTCCAGGTTGATGGATGCATCTTCACGTATGGCGGTGTGAGGGCAACCGCCTGTTTCCACCCCCATCAAACGCTCGGCAGGCAATGCATCTGCACGCAGCAGGATTTCCATGTCTTCCTTGGTGTAGATGTCATTGGTGATAACGGCCATTTCATAATGATCACGCATGCTTTTGCAAAGCATTTCGCAGAGTGCAGTTTTGCCGGAGCCGACCGGGCCACCTATGCCTACGCGCAGGGGATTTGGTTCCGGGGAGCTTAAATTTTGGGTGTTCATCTATTCGTTTCCTGTTTTTAATTTTTATGATCTATACAAGCGGCTGTATTGCACCTCATGCTGCATGGACAGCAAAGACAGCCCCGGTGCCCAGTTCGATAGCTGATCATCTTCCAGTTCTTGCGCCAGCCTTGCAGCTTTTTCCAGTTCAGGTCGCAGCGAAAGCAGTAAACGCTGCCCGGACACCTGACCAAGGGGAATGGATTTCACCCCTACCAGCACCTGATTTTCTGCCCATGAAAACAGCATACCCAGCAAAACCGATTCCGGCGGCACCTGCAAGGCAACTGCTGCGGCTGCCATGGCCGTGGGCAAAGGTAATTCATGCTGTGCCAGCAAAATCGCCAGTAACTCAGCATCGGCAATCTTCAAGTCATTCACCAGTTTGCCCAGCGAATAACCCATCTGTATGCTCTCTGCCCGAAATTCTGAGGTGTCCCTGGCGGCAATGAACAAACCTGTCCAGTGCGATACTGCAGCCAGGTCCCTGCTCTCAAAAGCCTGTAACAAGCGCCAGAGTATTGGCGCTTCGAAACGGGCCACCACTTCATGCAGGCAATTGATAATCCACTCCCTGGCTGTGGCTTCGTTACGTACCAGGCCTTTTTCTATAGCGGCTTCCATGCCTTGCGAATAGCTATAGGCACCGATGGGCAAAGATGGGCTGGCCAGTTGCAGGAGATGAAGTAAGGCCGCAGATTGCATGCTCAAGCCTTGCTGTCTGAAGGACGATGTATGCGCTGGCGCAAAGGTATCGGTGCCAGTGGATTATGCGGATGCCCGTCATCGCCACCATGATGATGGCCGCCACCATACGCTCCAGATTCCGGCTCAAAACTGGCCTGCTCTTCAGTGACGACTGCGCCCAGACCTTGCAGCATTTCCTTCAGCACCGGGTCCTTGCGTATGCGCAAGAACCCATCGCCGACTTGGGCCTGGGTATGCCGGTTACCCAAATGAAAAGCACAGCGCAATAAATTGAAGGCAGTATCACATTCCACTTTATACGTAGGTTCAGCAGCCGCAATGACTTCTATCACGCGGCCATCATTACCCAGCATCAAGTCACCATGGCGCATGACTGTACCGCGCACGGTGAACACGGCCACATCTTCTCCGCTGGCAAGGGTGGCACGCAAACGGCTTTTTTCACGTAATTCATACGGCAAAACCAGTTGCCCGTCGATGCTGTCTGCAGTCTCTATCTTTGTTTGTAATGTGAGCATTGTTTAAAATAAAAAATAACGTTGGGCCATGGGCAGGATTTTTGCCGGTTCACACACCAGCAACTCGCCATTGGCACGGACTTCATAGGTTTCGGAATCGACTTCCATTCTTGGCGTCAGGCTATTGTGTATCATGTCCTTCTTGCGAATCTGACGCGTGTTCTTGACAGCGATCAGGGTCTTGTTCAGCTTCAGCTGTTCTGCCAGACCAGCATCCAGCCCCGCCTGCGAGACAAAGGTAAACGACTTTTTCAGACCACCTCCAAATGCACCAAACATCATGCGGTAATGCACAGGCTGCGGTGTTGGTATCGACGCATTCGGGTCACCCATCTGGGCAGCCGCGATCATGCCACCCTTGATGATCATCGATGGCTTCACGCCAAAGAAAGCTGGCTTCCACAAGACGATATCGGCAATCTTGCCTACTTCCAGCGAACCAACTGCATGGGCAATGCCATGGGTCAGTGCAGGATTTATGGTGTATTTGGCGATATAGCGTTTGACGCGGAAGTTGTCATGACGCGCATTGTCTTCTGCCAGCGAACCACGCTGCTGCTTCATCTTGTCTGCCGTTTGCCAGGTACGCATGATGACTTCACCCACACGGCCCATGGCCTGGGAATCGGAAGACATCATCGAAATGGCACCGATATCATGCAAAATATCTTCCGCAGCAATGGTTTCACGCCGTATGCGTGATTCGGCAAAGGCAATGTCTTCTGCAATTGCCGGGTCCAGATGGTGACAAACCATGAGCATGTCGAGATGCTCGTCCAGGGTATTGACGGTATAGGGTCGGGTAGGATTGGTGGATGATGGCAACACATTCGCCTCACCCACCGCCGCAATAATATCCGGAGCATGACCACCACCTGCACCTTCGGTATGGAAGGTGTGGATAGTCCTGTCCTTGAATGCCGCCAGGGTGTGCTCCAGAAAGCCGCCTTCGTTCAGCGTATCACTGTGGATGGCAACCTGCACATCCATCTGGTCTGCCACAGTCAGGCAATTGTCGATGGCTTGCGGAGTCGTGCCCCAGTCTTCATGCAGCTTCAGACCTATGGCACCGGCTCTGACCTGCTCTTCCAGCGGCAAAGGCAGGCTGACATTGCCCTTGCCCATAAAACCCAGGTTCATGGGAAACGCATCTGCCGCCATCAGCATCGAATGCATATGCCAGGGGCCAGGCGTACAGGTGGTGGCTGCCGTGCCAGTGGCCGGGCCAGTACCGCCGCCCAGCATGGTGGTGACGCCACTCATCAATGCTTCTTCTATCTGCTGCGGGCAAATGAAATGGATATGCGAATCGATACCACCAGCAGTCACGATCTTGCCTTCACCAGCAATAATTTCGGTCGCGCCACCAATGGCCATGTCAACGCCGGACTGTATGTCTGGGTTACCAGCTTTTCCTATACAGGCAATCAAGCCATTTTTTATGCCTATATCTGCCTTGACTATGCCCCAGTGATCAATGATGACAGCATTGGTGATGACGGTATCCATGACTTCAGCATGCGGTCTTTGTGATTGGCCCATGCCATCGCGTATCACCTTGCCACCGCCAAATTTCACTTCTTCACCATAGATGGCAAAGTCTTTTTCAATTTCTATGAACAGACCAGTGTCTGCCAGGCGGATGCGATCACCCGTGGTTGGTCCGAACATCTCAGCATAAGCATGACGTGAAATTTTCATAGCGCCCCCATGACTTTACCGCTAAAGCCATAGACTTTCCGGTCACCCGCCAAAGCCACCAGCTCTATGCTGCGCTGCTGCCCCGGTTCAAAACGTATGGCCGTACCGGCAGCAATATTGAGGCGCATGCCATAAGCCAGTTGGCGCTCAAATTGCAGTGCAGGATTGGTTTCATAAAAATGAAAATGGGAGCCTACCTGTATCGGCCTGTCACCGCTATTGGCTACAGTAATGCTGACGACAGCACGACCGACATTCAGTTCTATGTCCCCATCCTCTATCAGGGTTTCGCCTGGTATCATGGTTTTCTCCTAAGGAATGGGGTGATGGACGGTAACCAGTTTGCTGCCATCCGGGAATGTCGCTTCGACCTGGATATCAGGAATCATTTCCGGCACGCCTTCCATGACATCGGCACGACTGAGTATTTGCGTGCCTTCCGACATCAGTTCTGCCACCGTCCGGCCATCGCGCGCACCTTCCATGATGGCAGCGGTGATCAGGGCGACTGCTTCTGGATAATTCAGCTTCAGGCCACGCGCCTTGCGCCGCTCTGCCAACAAGGCGGCGGTAAATATCAGCAACTTATCTTTTTCTCTGGGTGTCAGATCCATATCTTCTTTCGCTTATTGTCTGTGCTATCACCAAACTTATTATTTATCGCCATTTGCAAAATAACAAGCAAGTCCACATAAGTGACAGGCCATCCCTCTAAAAACATTATAAAAAGCAACACAGCAAGTTTTGAACCAAGGGCAAATAGGCTGGATTGCAAAAATGCGCACCAAACAAAGGCGCAATCTCACCAAGTTAGTGCATTTCATATAAATGCAGATAGCGCGAAAATAATTGGAACTTTTAATGCCCCTGAGGGTAATACCTTAAAACAACCAACAAATAAACGTGGATAACCAAGAGACAGATTCCAGCTTGCTGACACAAATGCGCGACGGTGATGTTGCTGCATTTCAACGTCTGTACCAGCGTCATCAGGGGCCTATCTATCGCTATGCCCTGATGCGATGTGGTCAGAGTGCGCTGGCAGCGGACGTGGTGCAGGACGTTTTCATGGGTTTGCTGAGCAAGTCTTACCGATATGACGCAGGCAAGGGCAGCTTGCAGAATTTTTTGTTTGGCGTAGCCAGGAATTTACTACTGAAACAGGACCAGACAGAACGCCGCCGCCAGCCATTACCAGGTTATAGCGAAGAAGATGGAGAAGAAGTTTTGATGAGTGAAACAACAGAACCGGCGGACGCCATCTTCCATCAGCAAATGACTGAGCATGTGCGGCAAGCAGTAGCGGTACTGCGCCCCCATTATCGTGACGTTATTATCTTGTATGAATTGCAGGAACTGTCGTACGCAGAGATAGCCGTGATTTGCGACATAGATATAGGAACAGTGCGCTCACGTCTGTCAAGGGCGCGGGCCGCTATATTGGAATATAGCGAAAGACTGGGCTGGCGACCTGACGCAGCAGCAAAAACCGGAACACAAAGATGAAAGACCTTATGAATACCCCACAGGACGCCAGCAATACAGATGCCGTGCTGGACCAGCAGTTCAGCCTCTTGCGCAAAGATTTGCAGGAGCTGAATACGCCAGTTGCGATTGAGCAGACTTTATTGCAAGCTTTCGCCAAGCAACAGGCCAAGGATAAAAAACAGGCACGCAGCAGACGTTTGCGCCCGTGGCTGGCAGGTTTGCTGACGCTGAGTGGCAGCTTTGGTCTGGTCATGCTGACGGTCATGTTCCCTGCATCGCAGCATCAATTGACGCCGGACAGCACCACTGTTTCAAGTACAGAGCTTCCCCCTTTCGTCGCACTGGTACCGCTGGAGCGCCTGAATAACGAAACACCAAGCATGCTGGAAGCAGAAGTCCCGGCTGCCTGGCTCGCCAGCCTGGGCATGCCAGTCTCGCCAGAAATAGCCGGTGACATGGTGCAGGCGCAAATGCTGGTCGCTGCCGATGGAGAACCATTGGCCATGCGACTCTTGAAGTAAGCAAGATCAAAAAACAAACGACACACAGAAAAGGAAGTATCATGAAAACCAAACTGCCACTCTTCATATTGTTAAGCTCTGCCTGGGCCATGGCACATGCCAATACAGACAGTGACACTGCAAACTCAAGCGAAGAAAAACCTGTGCGTCGCCACGTGGAAATCATACAGGTGCCTGCAGTACCACCGATGCCGCCCATTCCACCGATGCCAGCAATGTCACCTATGCCCTCTATGCCACCCATGCTGGCACTGGCAGATATACCCGACTCAAAAAACATCAACAAAATCGTGTCTGACGCCATGAGCCAGGCGTTTGTTAGCATGCAGGGCGTGCACAGTATCAAGCCAATTAAAAATGCACCTTATAGCGCAGAAATCGTCACAGAAAAAACCCAGACCCTGGCCGATGGCAACCAGATCAGCAATAAAACCAGCAGCTTAAGCTACCGCGATGCCGCAGGCCGCACTCGCCAGGAAGCACGCGACAGCAAAGGAAATATCCAGCATGTTGTCATCATGGACCCGGTTGAAAATCTGCGCTACATCCTTATGCCAGAAAAAAAGATGGCCACCAAAATGCACATGGGTAAAGACCTTGATGAAAAAATGGCCAACGTCAGAGAGAAACTTGATGCGACCAAAGAAAAACTGGACAAACTGAAACAGGAAGGAAAAACCGTCAGCGTAGAAACCCAGCGCAGTGGTGACGAAGTTATCGTCAAACGCATAGAACGTAAAACCAGCGGTGACAAAGCCGAAGGCAGCAAAGACGTGCGCGAAGAAGTCCAGGTCAGAGTGATCCGTGCTGGCAACGCTAGCGACATCCCAGCTCTTCATACCAGCCTTAGCTCGACATCAGGCAATTTCACCAGCCTCATGGCACTTAGCCCCATGTCCATGGCATTCCTGGATAACCGCTGGACAGCAAAAGGAAACACAAAAGACCTGGGTAGCCGTGACATTGATGGCGTACGCGCGGAAGGCAAAATGCGCTCCTACCAAATTCCTGCTGGCGAAGTCGGCAATAAAAATCCTATCACCGTCAGTTCGGAAAGCTGGTACTCACCAGAACTGCAAATGACAGTCTATGCAAAACAGACGGACCCACGTACAGGTGAATGGAATTACAAGCTGAATAATTTGAAACGCACAGAACCTGCGGCGACATTATTTGCGGTACCTGAGGGTTATACTGTGAAAGAAATACCTGCGGTACCAAAAATCGTCGTTGAGAGGCGTGAGGAAAAGAAACCTTGAATTGAATAATTGGTTTTCCATGTGATCTGACGATGACCGTAGTTATATCCTGGCCTCGTCAGATCACATTTGCTTATGGCAAATAAAATCAACAGACAGAAAAATATGGGAATAGAGTTAATTATCGAAAGACGTGACAGATTGGCAGCACCGATCTCCATCGAAGAGTGGTTTCAGTTCGTTGCAACACAAGCAGACCTAAGATTCCGAACTGAGGCGCACATCGCAGTCAATCCAGTAGATGCATCAAAAGTAAATGTTTTTGCTGGCGATGGAGAAGTTGAAATTCTGGTCAAGGACAGATGGCTTCCTTTTTTTCGACACAATAGGGGAAAGTTACGTACAAAGTATCAAGAAAGTTTCGAAGATCCATTGAATGAAATTCGGATTAAAATCATTTTCATCGCCAAGGCCATGAACTCAGTTATCAGAACTGATGCTGATGATGAAATTTTAAATTGGGAGTCTCTATGAATCGTTTTTTTGCAAATGTTCGCAGGATGCATTTGTAAAATACCCTCTTGCCATCCCCTGCAAGATCGGTTACAGTTTTCCTATGCAAGCAATTACCCGTCCTCTGCTGAACACGAACTCATGCGCTATTGAAGCCGCATCTGTTGTCGTTTGCAGGCTTGCGTTGTCTGCCTCCTCCATCTGCGACATTTCCATTATTCGAATTATCCGGGGTCGTTAAGCTACGGCGTATGCCGGTGCCTGGCGGCCCTTCAGCTCATCCTGTTCTGATGGATCGGGCATAGGTACGCTCGCGCCCTCTCTGATTCTTTTCTGCTGATTCTTATCCTGGAGTTTTTATGTCTCATGTCGCTACAGACAGGCCTTCGCACGCCCCCTCATCTTTGTCATCCACCTTACAGAGTGCAGGCTTTCCTTATCCTTCGCTGGCAGATATTCGCAAGACTGCTGCCATGCTGTCGCAACAGGTTTTGCATACTCCAGTCTGGCACTGGCAAACCGGGTCTGCCCTGGACAAACTGGAGCCTGACACTGAAGTCTGGCTAAAACTGGAGTTATTCCAAAAAACTGGTACGTTCAAATTGCGCGGGGCTTTGAATTGCATATCTGCGCTGGATGCAGATGCGCGTGAGCGTGGTGTGGTTGCTGTCAGCGCAGGCAATCATGCAATGGCAGTTGCCTATGCGGCCAAACTGGCAGGCGTGTCTTGCAAGGTGGTGCTACCACGTCATGCCAGCCCTACCCGTATCAAGGCTTGTCGACAGGATGGTGCAGAAGTGATACTGGAAGCGGACATGCATAAGGCATTCGCACTTGGACAGCGCATCGTTGAAGAAGAGCAGCGCACCATGATCCACCCTTATGACGGGCCACTGACCGCACTAGGCACTGCAACTGTGGGACTGGAACTGATGCAGCAGGTGGTGCAACTGGATGCAGTGATCGTGCCTATCGGTGGTGGCGGTCTATGTGGCGGCATTGCTTCTGCAGTCAAACAACTGGCACCACATTGCGCCGTGTATGGGGTTGAACCTTATGGTGCAGATGCCATGTACCGCAGTTTCCAGTCTGGTCAGCCAGAGAAACTAAAGGAGGTTGACAGCATAGCCGACAGTCTCTGCGCACCATATGCCATGGATTATAGTTTCAGAGTATGCCAGCGTTTTGTGGATGAGATTGTCAGGGTCAGTGATGACGAAATCTGTACTGCGATGTCGGATTTATACCATGACGTCAAACTGGTGGCCGAACCTGCTGCAGCGGTTGCCACGGCAGGCTTGTTTGGCCCCTTGCGCGAACGACTCGCAGGCAAACGGGTGGCAGTGATTGTTTGCGGCTCGAATGTCGATTCAGCCAGATATGCAGAGTTGCTCGCCAGGGCTGGATCATCAGCGCATGGACTGGCTGCCTGATCTGGAAATCTCGAATACCGTTGAAAAGTGGCTGCGCAGTTTGCAACAGGCATCACATGCATGATATGCAAAGTCTTGCAATGCCCTACAATAGGGGTTCACTGAGGCATAAACATATACGGATTTTACATTTACCGTTCTATGCCGGTTCACAGCATGATTACTAATGGAATTGCATATGCAACAAGGCTGGCTGGCAGATTTTTTTCGTCAAAACGATAGTTTGATGGTGTTTGTCAACGTCTTGCTGCAGCAACTGGGCTTGCCTGTGCCAGCAGTGCCGACCATGATGTTCAATGCCAGCCAGGCCACACAGTCAGGGCAATTACTGGTTTTGTTGATGGCAGCAGTAGCCGCTTCGCTGATTGCTGACCTGATCTGGTATCAGGCAGGCAAGAAGTTTGGCTATAGCGTGCTGAAGTTTTTATGCAAGATGTCAATCAACCCTGGGTCTTGTGTGAACCAGACGGAAGCACGCTTTCATCGCTGGGGCGTATGGTCGCTGGTGGTGGGCAAATTCATCCCCGGCTTCTCTACTGTGGCACCACCGGTAGCAGGTGCTTTGGGTATGCCGCGTACGTCTTTCATGCTGGCGTCTGCCGCAGGCGCAGCTTTATGGGCGGGGCTGGCTTTGCTGGCAGGCTTTGCCTTGCAGGCGCAAATTGAAGCTGGTCTGGTATTTTTATCGGCACAGGGCATACGTATTGCGGCAATTTTTATTGCCCTGGTATTGAGCTGGCTGGCCTGGAAATTCTGGCAAAAGAAACGCTTTGAAAAACTAGCGTCCATCCCTCACTTCAGTGCGACTGAAATGTCAGACACGCTGAAAACCAGCGCCCTGCCCCATATCATCGATTTGCGCAGCCCGGCGCTGATTGCAGAAACAGGGACCATACCCCATGCCATGGTCAGCGAGGTCAAACAGGTTGGCAATGCGGCCAGGCATTGGTCGCAGAATGAAATGATCATTACGATATGTGCCTGCCCTGGCGATGCTGGCGCAGTACACGCTGCGCATACCCTGAGGCAGTTGGGATTTAAAGATGTCAGACCATTTGCAGGCGGTTTTGACGCATGGCAGGAACTGTCTGCCCAGCATCCGCACTTGCTGGTCAAGGTTTGAGTACTTCACGCCTTCTGCAGCAGGGTCTGTAGCTCCTTGACCAGATGATCAAAGGTAGTCCGGTAACGTTGACTGGACCGCAAGTCTTCATGCATGACTACCCAGACTGGGAAATCGATTTGAAATTCATCTGCCAATACCCGTTGCAACTGGGTATGCTGCTGGGCTAAGCCAACTTGGCAAATACCTATGCCATAAGCTTTGCGTATGGCAGCAAACTGCACCAGGTCGCTATCAGCACGCAAGGAAAAGTCAGCGCGCTGCACCTGCGGGTAACGTTTTTGCAAAGCCCGGATATAGGGAAATTCCCGGTCATAACCGATCACGCTATGGTTTTTCAGTGCCATCAAATCAGCTGGCATACCATGGCGCGACAGATAATCGACATGAGCATAGTAACCCAGGCTGATCGTACCAGCACGACGGGCGATCAATGCATCTTGCAAGGGCTCGGTGTTGCGTATGGCAATGTCTGCATCACGTTTGAGCAAATCCTGCGTGTGGTTGGTTATTTGTAGTTCTATGCTTAGTTCTGGATAGCTTTGCTGCAAGCCCGCCAGCATGCCTGGCAATATCTCTACACCCATGACTTCTGATGCGGTAACACGCACTGTGCCTCTTATCTCATTTGCTTCTGAAGACACACTGCGCAGCAAGGCGCTTTCGGTTGCCCGCAAGCTTTCTGCATAAGGCTTCATTGCCAAAGCGGCGATGGTGGGTGACAGGCCAGACTGATTGCGCACAAACAAACTCGTACCCAAGGCCTGTTCAAGAGCCTCGATATGCCGCCCCACTGTCGGCTGGGTCAAACCCAGGGCACGGGCAGCGCCTGATAACGACCCTTCTTCCAGCACCGCCAGGGCAGTACGGTAATAGTCCCAGTGTATATTTTTGTCATCCATACAGAAATGTATATCACCTATGCAGTTTTAGAGAATTGTATATAGCCTGGCAAAGATACACAATGACTACATCAACCAAACATTAAGGAGTAACAAAATGAATCAGCAAATATCCAGCAATCACGCAAATGCGCAAACAAATAAACAAGCCCTGGTATTAGGTGCAACTGGCGGCGTAGGTGGTGAAGTGGCGCGCTTGCTGATGCAGCGCGGCTGGCAAGTCACTACTCTGCATCGCAACCCTGATCAAGTGAAAGATAAAACGGCAGCGCATATCTGGATGAAAGGTGATGTCATGGTACAAGACGATGTGGTGCAGGCTGCCGCCGGAAAATCTGTCATCGTCCACGCTGTCAACCCACCTGGCTACCGTGACTGGGAAAAACTGGTACTGCCTATGATAGACAACACGATCGCAGCAGCCCAGGCCAGTGGCGCACGCATCCTGCTGCCAGGCACGGTTTATAATTTTGGTCCAGATGCTTTTCCATTGATTGCAGAAAACGCGTCGCAGTTCCCTATCACCAAAAAAGGGAAAATCCGGGTAGAGATGGAACACCGTTTGCGTCTGGCTGCCAGCAAGGGTATCAAATCCCTCATCGTCAGGGCTGGTGACTTCTTTGGTCCCAAGGCAGCCAATAACTGGTTTTCACAAGGCCTGGTAACACCTGGCAAGCCAGTGAGTGTAGTGCGCTACCCTGGCAGTGCCGGCGTTGGTCATCAATGGGCGTACTTGCCGGACGTGGCAGAAACCATGGTGCGTTTGCTGGAACGTGAAAACGAACTGGGTAATTTTGCCCGCTTCCACATGGAAGGCCATTGGGATCATGATGGCAAGCAAATGGTTGCCGCAATTGGCCGCGTCACTGCCCAGCCAACATTGAAAGCGAGCTGGTTCCCATGGCCTGTCTTCGCTCTGCTGGCACCTTTCCAGCAAACGTTGAAGGAAATGCTGGAAATGCGTTACCTTTGGCGTACAGAAGTCAAAATGTCGAACCAGGCTTTGGTAGACTTTTTGGGTGAGGAGCCACGTACACCGCTGGACGTGGCAGTTCGTTCCAGCCTGGCAGGTCTGGGTTGCATCAAGCGTAATGCAGGCTATGAATCAAGTGTTCCAGATGCGCGGAATTTTAGCATCACACCCAATCACGACAGGGCGTAAATGCTGCCACACCATCTGCATCCAGAGCCGGGCAACTTCACTGGAGTTGCCCAGGTAGCGTGCAACGATGACAGACTTCATTTGCGTGACGCCGCACATGGCTTCCGCTTCACGCTCAGACAATAAGGCCGATGTTTGTTCACGCAAAACCTGCAATTGTTCACCGGACAGCATGGCACCAGAAGCCAGTACCATCGCCGACACTGATTTGCCGTTCAAACCTAGTGGACTTTGCATGGCAGGACTGCCACCTTGCAAACTGCCCTGTTCATGCCAGATCATCCTGCCTTCACGATAGATGCTGCAATGCTGCTTGATCCTGCCGCTGTTATAGGTCTCGCCAGAGGCAGTGCGACCAAAACAGAAAATATCAGCCGCAATCAGCCTGGCATCTGCCGCCAGGTGTATGGTCTGCTGCAAATCGACACAGGCATCGTCAAAAAAGATGGTTTCTTGCGGCAGCCATTCCAGCCTGGCACCTGCATCAAGTTTCAGATTGACATGTTGCGCTGATATGTAGCCGTTACTGCGATACCATTTCGCTGCACCTGGTGTCGTCACCAGTGCATGGGTGTCAGCAGCCAACTTCACATCAACCTTTAACTGGTCGCCGCCGACTACTCCACCTGGGGGATGGATGATGATGGCATGGCAAACTGCATCACCTTCAGGATACAAAGGCTTTTGCACACGCAAGGGGCCGTTGTGTTTGCGCTCCGTCAGGCGTGTGACATCGCCATCCTTGCTAAAGCCCAGTTGCAGGCTGGCTTGCCAGTGTGATTTTGTGATACTTGAAGGTAATGCGGGACTGCAGACATCCATATTCAGCTAGCGAGAGGTAAAGACTGCACTATACCGCCAGATGCCGCTTGACGTCATCACCATCCATCAATTCCTGGCCGCCATAGGCCACCACTTCACCGCGCGACAACACGACAAAATGATCTGCCAGTTCGCGGGCAAAATCAAAATACTGCTCGCACAGCAAGATGCCAATGTCGCCACGTTCACGCAGCAGGCGGATAACGCGACCTATATCCTTGATGATGGATGGTTGTATGCCTTCAGTAGGCTCATCCAGGATGATGAGCTTGGGTTCGGCCAGCAAGGCGCGGGCGATGGCGAGCTGTTGCTGCTGGCCGCCAGATAAATCACCACCACGCCTGTGCAGCATTTCTTTCAATACGGGGAAAAGCTGATATACCTCATCCTTGATTTTGCCTGCCTTGCGTGCGGGCAGACTAGCCATGCCCATGAGCAGGTTTTCTTCGACGGTAAGACGGGCAAAAATCTCACGGCCTTGCGGCACATAGGCTATTCCTGCCCTGGCCCTGTCATGCGGCGAGAGCTTATTGATGTCGCGGCCTTCAAAGGTGACCGTCCCTTCAGTGACGGGCAAAACACCCATCAGGCATTTCAGCAAACTGGTCTTGCCGACGCCATTACGGCCCAGCAAAGCCATGCACTCACCTTTTTTCAGTGACAGTGAAATGCCACGCAAGGTGTGGCTGGAACCGTAATGCTGATGCAGTTGTTTGACTTCAAGCATGCTTAGCTTTCATTAGCGTCCCAGATAGACTTCAATCACGCGTTCATCAGCCTGCACTTGTGCCATTGTGCCCTCGGCAAGTACAGATCCCTCATGTAATACCGTGACTTTGCCCTGTTGCGCAATTTCAGTGACAAAACCCATATCATGCTCGACTACCATGATGGAATGCTTGCCGCGCAATTCATTGAGTAATTCAGCAGTGCGTGCGGTCTCTGCATCTGACATGCCAGCCACTGGCTCATCGAGCAAGATCAATTGCGGTTCCTGTATCAGCAGCATGCCTATCTCCAGCCACTGCTTTTGGCCGTGCGATAGCAAACCGGCCTGTCTTTGCTCTTGTCCATCCAGACGTATCAATTGCAGGATGGCGGCGATCTTGTCTTTTTGTTCGCTGTTCAAACGAGCAAACAGCGTGGTCTTGACACGCTTGTCCATTTTCATGGCCAGCTCAAGATTCTCAAATACACTGTGCTGCTCGAACACTGTTGGTCGCTGGAACTTGCGTCCTATGCCAGCATGGGCGATATCCACTTCGCTCATACGTGTCAGGTCCATGGTCTGGCCAAAGAATGCAGTGCCGGATGTGGGCCGGGTTTTACCGGTGATCACATCCATCATCGTGGTTTTACCAGCACCATTGGGGCCGATGATGCAGCGCAGTTCACCTACCGAGATATCCAGGTTCAAGTTATTGATGGCCTTGAAACCATCAAATGAAACCACGATATCTTCCAGGTAGAGGATAGCGCCGTGGGTGGTATCCACACCTTCCTGCTTGATGCGGCCATAAGATACGCCCTGATCGCCAGTAGCACTCTCGTACTGCTGCCCTGGTCTCAAGACGCCACTCATCATATAAGTCATGCTGGCTCCCGCTGTTTTTTGAACTTGCTCACCAGGCCCAACACACCTTGCTGCATGAACAAGGTGACCAGTATGAACAGCAAGCCCAGTGCATACAGCCACAGGTCAGGGAAAGCCGCAGTGAACCAGCTTTTCAGGCCATTGACAGTAAAAGCACCGATGATAGGTCCCAGCAAAGTACCACGCCCGCCAACCGCGGCCCAGATCACCATTTCTATGGAATTGGCTGGCGACATTTCAGACGGGTTGATAATACCTACCTGAGGTGCATACAAGGCCCCGGCAATACCACAGAGTATGGCAGACAGCGTCCAGACAAACAGCTTGAACCACAAGGGGTTATAGCCGATGAACATCAGCCGTGATTCTGAATCACGCACAGCCTGTAGTACGCGCCCTAACTTGGAAGTGACTATCCAGCGGCACAGGAACAAAGCTGATAGCAAAATCAGCAAGGTAATCAGGTACAAGGCTGCCTTGGTGCCAGGTGCTGTGATGGTAAAGCCCAGAATGCGCTTGAAATCAGTAAAACCATTATTACCGCCAAAGCCAGTGTTATTACGGAAGAACAGCAGCATGAAGGCAAATGTCATGGCCTGGGTGATGATGGAGAAATACACACCCTTGATGCGGGAACGAAAGGCAAAGAAACCAAAGATAAAGGCCAGCACACCAGGCACCAGCACCACTAGCGCCATGCAATACCAGAAGCTGTCGGTCATCGCCCAATACCAGGGATAAGTTTTCCAGTCCAGGAAGACCATGAAGTCAGGCAGATTGCTTTGATAGACACCATCCCGGCCAATCGCACGCATCAAATACATGCCATGCGCATAGGCACCCAGTGCAAAAAATACCCCATGTCCCAAGGACAAAATCCCGGTATAACCCCAGACCAGATCAAGCGCCAGCGCAGCCAGGGCATAACACATGAACTTGCCAACCAGGACAATCGTATAGCTGGAAATATGCAATACATGGCCAGCAGGAAAACTCAGATTGAGGATAGGTAGCAGTACGGCAATCACGGCACACACCAATATGCCTGTCCATGCAGGCCTGGAAAACAGGCCCGTTGCTGTTGCAATTGTTGTAGTCGCACTCATTCCACACTCCTGCCCTTGAGCGCAAACAAGCCTTGCGGTCTGCGTTGTATGAAAATGATGATGAATACCAGGATGACGATCTTGGCCATAACGGCACCCGCCACCGGCTCCAGGAATTTATTCACTTCGCCCAGGCCAAAAGCCGCAATCACGGTACCCGCCAACTGCCCTACCCCGCCCAACACCACGACCATGAAGGAATCAACAATATAGTTTTGCCCCAGGTCAGGGCCGACATTACCCAATTGCGACAAGGCCACACCACCCAAACCAGCAATTCCTGAGCCCAGACCAAAAGTCAGCATGTCTATCTTGCCAGTTGCCACACCTACGCAATCAGCCATCCGGCGATTCTGTGTCACGGCACGCACGAACAAGCCAAGGCGTGTCTTGTTCAAGATCAGCCAGACTGCCAGCACCACGAACAGGGCAAAAAAGATAATGATGATGCGGTTGTAAGACAACACCAGAGAACCCAGCACCGTGATACCGCCAGACATCCAGGAAGGATTGGCAACTTCAACATTTTGCGCACCAAAAATCGAGCGCACGGCCTGCATTAAAATCAAGCTGATACCCCAGGTGCATAACAGAGTCTCCAGCGGGCGACCATATAACCAGCGTATCACCGTTCTTTCCAGCAAAATGCCAACAGCGGCAGAGACCAAAAAGGCAGCGGGCAGAGCCAGCAACAAATAGGCATCCACAGCACCGGGCATGAATTTGCGGAACAACATCTGGCAGACATAGGTGGTGTAAGCGCCTATCATCAGCAATTCACCATGCGCCATATTGATGATACCCATCAGGCCAAAGGTGATTGCCAGGCCCAGGGCAGCCAGCAATAATACGCTGCCAAGGGAAACACCATAGAACAGGTTGCCGACAAATTCCATGCGCGCGAGACGACCATCGATGGCATTCAATGTATTGGCGGCCTCCAGGCGTATGCTGGCATCCGCTTCGTTGTAACTACCATCGGGATTTTGTGCCAGCATTTTTTGCAGCACAGGTTTTAAATTGGGGTTGGGGCTATCCAGCAAAGCCTTGACTGCTGCCTTGCGCACCACCGGGTCACTGGCTTGCAAATTGGCGGTGGCAATCAGCATTTGCAGGCGAGATTTGATTTCGCTATCGTTTTCTTTCAGATAGGCTTTGTTCAGCAAGGGCAATTGCTCTGGCGTTGCTTCTTTTTCCAGTGCCGTGGCAGCGACGAGCCGGGTATTTTTGTCTGGTGAAAATAATCTCAGGCCTGACAGAGCACTATCCAGGGCAGCACGCAGACGATTATTGATGGTGATTGCCTCGGCATCATCCGGCAGCTTTTGCATTTTCCCAGTGCTAAGATCCTTTGCCTGTTCGCCATCTACCAGATAGACGGCGACATCCTTGGCAAATAAAGTTTCATTTTTCAGTGCAGTCAATACTTCTGCCGCCTCTTCATTACCCAGGGCTGCTATGGAATTGACTGCGGTAATACGCGCATCAGGATCCTCACCCGCCAACGCCTGCAAGAGCTTGCCATCAATAGCAGCGTGCGCTGTCAGACTGAACACGAGCAAGACCAAGCTCGTGCAGATTTTACGAAATATCATAAGCAACCAGGTCAGGGATGGGAAATCAGGAACAGTACCCAGGGCAATCGATGTGAAAGCCCTGAGTGGTCTGCGTCAATCCTTAAACACTTATTGAATTACAGCTTCTGCTTGCCTTCATTGCCCGGAATGAAAGGGCTCCATGGTTGCGCGCGGATAGGTGTCTTGGTTTTATAGACGACGCTGAACTGACCATCCGCCTTGATCTCGCCTATCATGACTGGCTTGTGCAGGTGATGATTGGTTTTGTCCATCGTCAATTCAAAACCGGAAGGTGCCTTGAAAGTTTGCCCGCCCATGGCAGCAATGACTTTGTCGGTATCTGTGGACTTGGCTTTTTCAACTGCCTGCTTCCACATATACATGCCTACATAAGTCGCTTCCATAGGATCATTGGTCACCACTGTTGCGGCATTAGGCAGTTTTTTGGCAACTGCATAGTCTTTCCATTTCTTGATGAATTCGGTATTCACCGGGTTTTTCACAGACTGGAAGTAATTCCAGGCTGCCAGATGACCCACCAATGGCTTGGTATCGACACCACGCAATTCTTCTTCACCGACTGAGAATGCGACGACAGGCACATCCGTTGCCTTCAGGCCAGCGTTGCCGAGTTCTTTATAGAATGGAACATTGGAGTCACCATTGATGGTGGAGATAACCGCAGTCTTGCCACCCGCAGCAAATTTCTTGATATTGGCAACAATGGTCTGGTAATCAGAGTGGCCGAATGGGGTGTAGACTTCATCAATGTCAGTATCCTTGACTCCCTTGCTATGCAGGAAGGCGCGCAGGATTTTGTTGGTGGTGCGTGGATACACATAGTCAGTACCCAGCAAGACAAAACGCTTGGCACCACCACCCTCTTTCGACATCAGGTATTCTGTGGCAGGAATAGCTTGCTGGTTAGGCGCAGCACCTGTGTAGAAAACATTCTTCTCCAGCTCTTCACCCTCATATTGAACCGGGTAAAACAGCAGGCTATTGAGTTCTTTGAAGACGGGCAATACGGATTTACGCGATACCGAAGTCCAGCAACCAAACACCACGGATACTTTATCTTGCGATACCAGTTGGCGGGCTTTTTCGGCAAACAATGGCCAGTTAGAAGCAGGATCAACGATCACCGCTTCCAGTTTTTTGCCCATGACACCACCTTTGGCATTGATTTCATCTATCGTCATCAGGGCCACATCTTTGAGCGATGTCTCCGAGATTGCCATAGTGCCAGACAGGGAATGCAGAATGCCGACTTTGATGGTATCGGCGGCCCGTGCCTGCGTAAGCCAGCCAGAAGCGGCCAGGGTCATTGCGGCGACAGCAGTTGCTTTCAAAACAGTACGACGTGACATGTTTTCTCCTGATAGTGGTGAGGTCATGGAAAGAAAAACCGAACTTCCACCAAGTGGAGTAGCAGATAACGTGCCAGCTGATAAAAACAAAAAACCAAGCACGAATTCCAATAATTAAATAGTTACAAATCCGGCAGAGGTAGATGCGCACGAAGTCAAACAAGTCAGGAACAAGAAAACTTGCTAACTATTCCAGTGCACAGAGCTGAGGAAAACATTAGAAAAAATTGGCGAAAATGATGCGAAACGATCTTTTAAATATGCCAACTCCACTTTTCGGTGCATCTGCGCGCTGAAATTGTGCGAAAAATAAGACCGCCACCTGTTATGTAGTCTTACTTGCAGTCTGAATAAAAAAGCAAAATGCCTTTAAAAGCATATCGAAAAGCAACAATTCATCAAAAACGCAATTTTCTTTAATCTGACCTAAGCCGATGTTTTATTGGATTTAATTTATGAATCCTTAGTAAAAAATATGCAATTCTCGGGATATTGATACGAAGCAGAGCTAAAACATATAAAACCTGTTTGAAAAAAATAGCACTTTATATACTTGTTGCTCTAATATGTAGACATAAGGGAATTTTAAAAAAAGCAATATTTTTATTGATTGTTTCCTAATGGTGGTCATGGTGAATCAATTTGATGAATTCAGCGTTCTACCCGCAGCTAATGCTGCCCCTCTGCCCGCTTCGGTAGTAGGTATCTCCACGGATGCCAGGCTTCAATACCTGATAGACAATACCCCAGCTATCATCTACAGCAGTGTGCCCACGGGCGATTTCAAAATGACTTTCGTCAGCAACAACGCCTTGCATGTACTTGGCTATCATCCTGACGAAATGGTCGCGGACCCCAATTTCTGGTTTGAGCATATACATCCTAGTGATGTACCCGAGATTTTCTCCAGCATTGCCAAACTGTTTACCGAGGGTGAAAGAACCTATGAATACCGCTTCATGAGCCGTAGCGGCCAGTATGTCTGGATGCATGACATGTTGAGGTTGATACGTGACAAAGATGGTAATCCTGTTGAAGTTGTGGGTTCCTTGACTGACATCACCAAACGCAAGGAGATGGAAGCAGCCTTGTTCAAGAAAGGTGAAGAGCAACATCTTTTGATCAAAAAACTGCAAGAAGCCCACGAGCAGCTATTGCAATCAGAAAAAATGGCTTCGGTCGGCCAACTGGCCGCTGGTATTGCACACGAAATCAATAACCCCATAGGTTTTATCAATTCAAATATCGGCAGTTTGCAAAACTATGTAGAAAAATTATTTGAAGTCATCAATCAGTATGAAGATTTGATACAGCAACAGTCCCCACCAACTGCCGTCAGCAAAATGGATGAACTAAAAGAAAAGGCGGATCTGGAATTTTTAAAGGAAGACATACAGGATCTGGTGCGTGAGTCCATGGATGGGCTCAAACGCGTGAAAGATATCGTGCAGTCTTTGAAGGATTTTTCTCATGTCGGTGAAACAGACTGGCAGGAAGCCGATTTGCACCAGGGAATAGACAGCACCCTCAACATCGTCAAAAACGAGATCAAATACAAAGCCAATGTCGTCAAGGAATATGGCCAGGTACCATTGGTGAAATGCATTATTTCCCAGGTCAATCAGGTAGTCATGAACTTGCTGGTGAATGCCTCACATGCCATCAAAGAAAACGGCATGATCAAAATCAGCACTGGATGCGAGAAAGACATGGCATGGATCAAGGTATTGGATACCGGCTCTGGCATCCCGCAAGAAAACCTGAATCGCATCTTCGAACCTTTTTTTACGACTAAACCCGTAGGTAGTGGCACTGGCCTGGGTTTATCACTTTCCTACGGCATCATCAAAAAGCATGGCGGACGCATAGACGTACAAAGCGTCATGGGGAAAGGGACTTGCTTCACCGTCTGGTTACCTTTGCATCAGACAAATACATCGACTGAGTCATGATACTGCTCTCTATTAGTCAGCCGGCAGAATCGCATACAGCATATTGAAATCATATTGAAGAACAGACAGGGCTATCGCCATGAATACGATAGAACAAGACAGTATCGATATAGAAGCTGAACTCAATGTCGCCATTGATACCAATGCATTGCATTTGCACTATCAACCTACAGTCGATTTGCAGACAGGACATGTGGTTGGAGCAGAAGCATTGTTGCGCTGGCAGCATCCCATCCATGGCAAGATCCCACCTGCAGTACTTATTCCGGCCGCCGAGAAATCTGATCTCATCGTGCGTCTGGGTGAATGGATTATCAAGCAGGTTTGCAAAGATATCGTCCACTGGAATTTGACAGGTCTGAATCCCCCCTGTGTTGCCATTAATATCTCGCCCATACAATTGCAAAGCAGCGACTTTAACAACCGTCTCTCTGGAATTCTGGAAAGTATGGCTGTCACGCCAGATAAAGTATCACTGGAAATAACGGAACAAATACTGATGTATCGTAGCGACAGTATAGATAAAGTCTTCAGCGACTTCAAAAAACAAGGATTTACTTTATCACTGGATGACTTCGGTACTGGTTATTCAGCCCTGAGTTATCTCAAACATTATCCGTTCGACTATGTCAAGATCGATCGGTCTTTTGTTCAGGAGTTACCGCACAATCTAGACGATGCATCCATTACCAGAGCTGTTATTTCCATGGCGCACAGTCTGGGTATCAAAGTCATTGCCGAAGGAGTCGAGACTGAGGCCCAATGCAAATTCCTGAGCGATAATATGTGCGACCAGATACAGGGGCATTTCTTCGCAAAACCCCTGGACTCTGAGCAAATGCAACTTTTCCTGCAAGAGAAACCAGTTCTGGACAAGCATTTACTGCGCTTGGGAAAACCTGATCGCACCCTGCTTCTAGTAGATGACGAACCTAATATACTGAGTGCCCTCAAACGTCTGTTACGCAGAGATGAATACCGCATACTGACAGCTGGCAGCGGCCATGAAGGTCTAGAGATTCTTGAAAAAAACAGGGTCGATGTCATCATTTCCGACCAGAGAATGCCAATAATGACGGGAGTAGATTTTTTACGAAATGCGAAAAAAAAATATCCTGATACAGTTCGCATCATCTTGTCTGGTTATACCGAACTACAGTACATCACAGATGCCATCAATGAAGGTGCTATCTATAAATTCCTGACCAAGCCTTGGGACGATGAGCAAATACGTGCGAATATACGGGAAGCATTTCACTATAAAGAAATGGAAGATGAAAATCGGCGTCTGACTTTGCAAGTTCAAACAACAAATCAGGAACTGATCAGCGCCAACAAGCAACTGGCTGAAATGCTGGAACAAAAACAAAAACAAATCAGTCGTGATGAGCTGAGTTTGAGCATCATACGTGAAGTTTTGCAATATGTGCCCTTGCCCATCATTGCAGTCGATGACGAAGACATGGTGGTTTTCATCAATAACTCTGCTGAAAAAATTATTCCGCCATCAAGACTGGAACTGGGTTGTCAGATCGAGTACATGATACCGGACGCAGGCCCGGGAATACGCGAGTTTTCTGAAGGACTCTGGTTTCCCGTGCAGGTACACGGTCAACTTTATAATGCGCAGTGGAAAAACCTGGGCGCGAAACATAAATCAACGGGAAAAATCGTCATGCTGATGGATGATCGTAATCGCCACTAAAAAAAGCAAACCTGCACATTGAACATCAGTCACAGATCAGGACAAAATAAAAGAATTGCGTTACATCGGAGACCAGGTAAAACAATGAACAAAGAATTTTCCTTGCCAGGAAACGGTGACATACCCACGTCTGCAGCTTCAGTTACAGATGCTCTCACCCCTGTTTTCCATGCAGAGCAAGACAAATTGAAAGTTGATGCCCCTCTGCTCAACAAGATGGGCATAGAACTGGCACAGTTCCTTGACAGTAGCCCGGTACCAACCTTCGTCATTGACTCAAATCACATCATCACGCATTGGAACAAGGCTTGTGAGTTTGTTCTTGGCTACTCTGCTGCCAGCATGATCTCAACCCGCAATCAGTGGAAACCTTTTTATCGCGATAACCGGCCTGTGCTGGCTGATCTGGTGTTATCAGGTCACGATGATATTGTGGTACACAAGTTTTATCATAATAAATTCTCGCAATCCCAATTGATACACGGTGCTTACGAAGCTATCGATTTTTTTCCTGACTTGCATGAACATGGTCTCTGGCTGCACTTTACGGCGGCACCACTGTACAACAATGAAGGAAAAATTGTCGGTGCCATGGAGACCCTGGAAGACATTACCGAGCGCCGCGACGCAGAAAATGCCTTGCGCCAAGCCCATAGCAATCTGGAAAACCTGATCAAAAAACGTACCCTTCAACTGGCTGAAACCAATAGCAGGCTGGAAGCGGATATCAAGCAAAGAGAATCGGTAGAAAACGAACTGGTGCGCAGGAATACTGAGCTTACCGAACTCAATGCCAAGTTATCCATGGCACAGGAGCAGTTACTACAATCAGAAAAACTGGCATCCATAGGCCAACTTGCCGCAGGTGTGGCACATGAAATCAATAATCCCATAGGCTATATTTTTTCCAACTTTGCTACCCTGGAAAATTATATTAAAGACTTGTTTGCCATCATCCAAGTCTATGAATCATCTGAACAGCATATCGCTTCTGCCAGCATCAAAAACGAACTCACCGAAATCAAGGAGGAAAAGGAATTATCTTTTCTCAAGGAAGATATTCCCGAACTGGTTCAGCAATCGCGTGAAGGGATAGAGAGAGTACGCAAGATAGTCCAGGACTTAAAAGATTTTTCCAGGGTCGATTCGCAACAGGAATGGCAATGGGCCAATATCCATCAGGGTATAGATTCGACCCTTAATATCGTCAATAACGAAATCAAGTACAAGGCCGACGTGATCAAGGAATACGGCAAAATTCCTGATGTTGAATGCCTGGCATCACAAATCAATCAAGTCGTCATGAATCTGGTGGTCAATGCATCTCATTCCATCACGACTGAACGCGGCCAGATCACCATACGCACCAGTTGCGATGACACCCAGGTGTTTATTGATATTGGCGATAACGGCAGTGGCATACCCAAAGAGATTATCAACCGCATTTTTGATCCCTTCTTCACGACAAAATCGATAGGTAAAGGAACAGGGCTGGGGCTTTCCCTGTCTTATGGCATCATACAAAAACATCATGGGAAAATTACGGTCAATAGCGAAGTTGGCCGCGGTACGAATTTTCTCATCAGCTTACCTATCAAACATAAAGATCAACCCCAGGACACTGATGGTGACACCACATGAGTGAAGAGTCAGTATCAGAAACAATGCCAGTATTGCTCTTCGTTGACGACGAGCCGAATATCCTTTCCTCGCTACGCAGGCTCTTCAGGCAACACTCTTACAAGATATTCATCGCCAATGGCGGCCAGGAAGGCCTGGAGGTACTGGAAAAAGAGACGATTGACCTGGTTATTTCCGACATGCGCATGCCAGTCATGGATGGCGCGGTATTTCTGACGCAAGTGAAAGCCAGATGGCCGGACACCATACGCCTGTTGTTGACAGGTTATGCCGACATACAATCGACGATTGATGCCATCAACCGTGGCGAAATCTATCGCTATATTACCAAGCCCTGGAACGACAATGACATTGTGCTGGTCGTCAAACAGGCGCTGGAGCGCAAATCACTGGAGATAGAGAAAAAGCGGCTGGAAGAGCTAACCCAGCGTCAGAACGAGGAACTGAAGTCCCTGAATGCCAGCCTTGAAATCAAGGTGGATGAACGCACCGCAGACCTGAAAAAAGCGCATGCATCCCTGTTACATGCCAACGATAAATTAAAAAGCAATTTCCTGACATCGATCAAGGTTTTTTCCAATGTCGTCGAAATGCGTGGCGATAAACTGGTGGGGCATTCACGGCGCGTCGCCGATTTGTCCAGGAAAATTGCAAAAAAACTTAATCTGGATACGCGCGAAGCGCAAGAAATTTTTGTAGCGGCTTTACTGGCCGACATAGGTAAAATAGGCTTCTCAGATGAATTATTAGCAACGCCTGTCAATCAGATGAATGGCGAGCAGTTGGGTCATTTTCATAAGCATACCCTACGCGCCGAGCAATTATTGATGCCATTGCAAGATTTGCAAGGGGCAGCAAAAATCATACGTGCACAGCATGAGCGCTTTGATGGCCGGGGATTCCCTGATGGCCTGGTCGGCGAGAGTATCCCCATAGGCGCACGCATTTTGTCACTGACAAGCGACTATGACAATCTGCAAAATGGCAGTCTGGTACAAAAACGCGTGCATATGGAAGATGCCCAGGCTTTGATCATACGTGGCGCTGGTAATCGTTATGATGAAAAGGTCGTTGCTGCTTTCAAGCAAATCATCAGCAATCAGGCCGATGATATTGACGATAGAGAAATTACCATAGCGCAATTACAGCCTGGCATGATACTTTCTGCAGATGTTATTTCCAAAGAAGGTATGCTGCTCTTACCGGCAGATTATGTTCTTGACCAGCACGTGATCGATAAATTGACATTGTTCGAGCATCCTGCGGGTGCTAAATTGGTCATACGCGTACACAGTAACAGGAGAAAATAATGTACAAAATCTTATTGCTCGATGATGAACAAAATGTATTGCTTGCGCTGCAAAGAAGCTTGAAAAGCGTCGCTAAAGAGATGGAAATGACGATGGAATTGTTTAATTCCCCTCAGGAAGCGATAAAGCGCCTTAGCAATACAGCGTTCGACTTTATCATCTCTGATTACCATATGCCGGGTATGAACGGCATACAGTTCTTGTCCATTGCCAAAGAAATGCAGCCTCATGCAATACGCCTCATGCTCAGCGCCTCTGCCGAATTCAAGACCATACTGGGTGCCATCAATGATGCAGAAGTGTTTCGCTACATTGCAAAACCCTGGAATCAGGACGAATTACTGGAAACCATACAACTGGCAGCAGCACGTCGTCAGCAAATCATGGAAGACCAGACACTGGCAGACGAATTGCGTTTGCAACGTGGCGTGATAACGCCGCAAGAACATGAGCTGAAAAGACTGGAAGAAACCGAGCCAGGGATTACCAAAGTAAAATGGGGTCCGGATGGCTCGGTATTATTGGACTAAGGTATGTTGACAGGCCTGTTAACTTTGGCATCCATTTCCCATACTGAGTATCGCTGTTACTATTTATCTTAAGCCTCATTTTTCGATATAAATCGCCAAATATCCCTGGCGACTTCATCTGCTTTGGTCTGCAATAAAAAATGGGGCGCATCGTATTTGCATGTTTCCATTTCATACAATTGCCTGTGGATGTCTGCATGGGCAGATACTGGCACCAGCCGGTCTCTGGTAGCTTGCAGATAAAGTACCGGCACTTGGATGGCCTTGAGTTTTTCCCTGACATCACAACTCAGTACCGCGTGCAGGCGTGCCTTTAAACTGGCAGGTTTGACCTGTGCCAAAGCATCTGCCAATTGTGCGCCCAATTCTTTGCTGGAAAAACGCCCCAACAGCAAATGGCTGAGTACGCTCAATGGTGCCAGCCTGGTTGGCAAATAAGGCAGCGCGTATCTGGAAGCTGCCAGCCAAGGATAAGGATTGCTTGCAAACGTCGCGCACAGTATCAAGGCTTTTAGCCGCACCGGCTGAGTCGCAGCGATGGATATAGCAATAGGACCAGAGAACGATTCGCCCAGCAAGATATAGTCTTCATCCGTTGGCAACTGAGCCTGAACCAGTTCCTCCAGTTCTGCATAGCCCAGTGCCTGATCTGCCGGGTATGTCAGTACCAGTAACTTGCTTTTGCCATCCAATGCGGTATGCAAAGGCCCGTAGAGTGTGCCTGTACCATCCATGCCAGGCAAAAGAACTAGTGTCGTCATGCTGGTAATGATAGCAGGCCAGACACTACCATGTGGCATCAGTGCATTTTGGGATACCCGGTGATTTGCTGTATCTCTTTATACAAAGGCTGCAAGCGGGCGTACATTTTTTGATAGACGCGGTGATACAGCTCATTGTATATCTGGTGATGATGAGCGATAGGTTCAAAGGTCTCACCTATGCGCGTCATCTCTTTGATGGCCACATCGAAACTGGGATGCAGTCCCAGCCCTACAGCCGCATCAATAGCTGCACCCAGCCCTGAAGTTTCATAAATATGTGGACGCGATGTCGGCAAGCCAAAGATATCAGCCGTCAATTGCATGGCAGCGTCACTTTGCGAGCCGCCACCAGATATGCGCAATTCAGTAATGGCAACGCCGCTGCGTTTTTCTATACGCTCCTTACCTTCGCGCAAGGCGTAAGCCAGTCCCTCCAGGATAGCGCGGTACATGTGGGCTCGCGTATGTACATCACCGAAACCGATGATGGCGCCTTTGGCTTCCGCACCCGGTACCTTGATACCCGGCGTCCAATAAGGTTGCAGCATCAGGCCCATGGAACCTGGCGGTACGGCATTCACCAGTTCGTCAAACAAGGCCTCTGGTAACACACCCTGCTCTGCTGCCTGGAGTTTCTCGTGATGACCAAATTGTTCCTTGAACCAGTTCACCATCCAGTAACCACGGAATATCTGCACCTCGGTACTATATGAATTGGGTATCGCCGCTGGATATGGTGGTATGAATGGTGTCACTTCCAGATATTTTTTACTGGTGGTATTGATGGTGGCAGTCGTACCGTAACTGAGGCAGCCGATGTTAGGTTGCTGACAGCCAGCCCCTATCACTTCGCAAGCCTTGTCTGCTGCTGCGGCCAGCAAAGGTGTGCCAGCCAGTATGCCCGTCGCTGCTTCAGCCACCTGATTAATATGTCCCATCACCGTGCCCGGCGGCACCAGCTCAGGCAAGGATTCTGCCTTTACCGCCAGCGCCTGCCATTTCCAGTCCAGTTTCCCTGCCCATTTCAAGCCCTTGTAATCAAAGGGAAGATAACCGACTTGCGAACCTATGGAGTCGATGAAATTGCCACACAGGCGATAATTCAGGTAGCCAGATAGCATCAGGTATTTATCCGTCTTGTCCCAGATATCTGGCTGATGCGCCTTGATCCAGTTGGCCTCCGCCTCACCACGAAAGAAATTGATGGTGCTGGCAACGCCTGCCAGTTTAAAGGCTGTCATCCACAAGGGATTTACTGGCGGCACTATGTCAGTACGTCTTTGATCCAGCCAGGTGATCGCCGGACGCAGGGGTAAGCCCCGCTTGTCCAGGTTGATCATGGTGCCACGCTGCGTGGTCACTGCGACACCGTGTACCGTAGCAGGTGAAATCCCCTGTTCATTCCACAGACGCTGACATGCCGTGCACACCGCCTGCCAATAATCTTCAGGATGATGCTCCGCCCAACCTGGATTATCTGAAAAATAAGCTTCCAGATGCACCTGGGATTTGGCGACGATATTGCCACGCAAATCAAACAGGATAGCCCTGACGCTTTGGGTGCCGTTGTCTATGGAGAGAATATATTGTTTGGACATGATCTTTTTATTCTATATAGACTGACGTTGGGGTGATCGCCACTCTGGAATACTGGCTTTCGCTGGTAAAGCATAATGCTTACTCCACAATTGCAGATAGCTTGTCTGTTCAACGTCCCATCGCTCATCATCCCATTCTAATTCAGGCTGGCAGATTGCCCTGATGCGTGGCAACAAAGCCAGCCCCCCCAGTCGCAGCAATAGGCCCAGTCTGGTCCTGCGCAATAGCAAATCTTCCAGATGTACGACCTCTTCGAATCGTGCTGCCCAGCGCAATTCTACCCACATGGTCAGTGTTCCTGGTATGTAATCCAGTTCACCATCCTGAGCTATCTGGACAATTTCAGCAGCAGACTCACCATGATGGCCTTGCAGTCGCGATTTTTGTGTATGACTTAGTTGCTTTTCATTCGCTAAATCTGAGGGGCGGGTAAACAAGCTCTCTGCTTCCTGTTCAGCCTGATGATCAGGAAATAAATGATCGATGTGTTTCAATGCATCTTGCGCTATGAGTCTGAAAGTCGTCAACTTGCCGCCTGTGACTGTCAGCAAACCTTTCTCCAGCCATATGGCATGGTCACGCCCCTCCTTGGATGGATCGGCTTTGCCCGTATCAATCACAGGCCGTATGCCTGCATAGGTGGCAATGATGTCATCCAGCTTGAGTTGTAATTGCGGGAATTGGAAATCCATGGCCTCCATCAGATAAGCGACTTCTTCTGCAGTGATTGCCGTCTCTTCCTGCATGTCAGTGCAATGATCAACATCCGTCGTCCCCACGAGGCTAACGCCTTCCCAAGGGTACACAAATACCGGGCGACCATCGCGAGGATGCATCAGGCTTACCGCCTGCGCCACCGGCAAGCGCCACGCTGGCAATAGCAAATGGCTGCCACGCAAGGGGCGCAGTCTTGCACTTTGTCCCTGCTGCTGGCGCAGCCCGTCTGCCCAGGCCCCAGTTGCATTGATGATGACTTTGGCTTTAAGTTGATACTCCTGCTTACTCAATGCATCTTGCAAGACCACGCCGCTGGCCTGCCCCTCTACATAGACGACGTTTTTTACTGCGAGATAATTCATGGCAGTCGCGCCAGCAGCGCGTGCCTCTTGCAAAACCCTCAGTACCAGACGGGCATCATCAGTCTTGGCATCCATATAGCAAGAGCCGCCTTTCAAGTCAGCAGCAGGTATATGCGGCGCCAGCATTTGAAAATCCTGCGCCGAAAAATAATGTTTGCCACGCAAACCAGCCAGGAAGTCATAAATGACTAAACCGATCGCAAACATCCAGCGCCCCGGCTTGCGGCCCTGATAGTCGGCAAACGCAAAACTCTGTGGCTCGACCAAGCCAGCTGCGGCTTGCAACAACTGCTGCCTTTCGCGTACAGAATCCCGCGTCAGGGAAATTTTTCCCTCCTTGATATAACGCAGGCCGCCATGTACGAGTTTTGATGAGCGGCTCGATGTACCCCAGGCGAAATCCTTTTGCTCCACCAGTAAAACCCTTAAACCGCGTCGGGTAGCTTCCAGCAATATGCCTGCACCAGTGATCCCGCCACCGATGACGACGATGTCCCAGTCTTGCTCATGCTTGGCGAGCGCGTTGAGCAAATCAGCACGCGATTTGGCTTTTTTCATTGCGCCACATCTTCTGCTGGCAGCAACTTACCGGGATTCATGATGCCCTGCGGGTCAAAGTGCTTGAACAGGTGACGCATGCCGGATATTCCCAAACTGCCTTTTTCCGCTTCCAGGTAAGGCGCATGATCACTACCCACACCATGCTGGTGGCTTATTGTGCCACCATTGGTGACAATGGCAGCCGAGACTGCAGACTTCAGCCTGCGCCAGCGCGCATAGTCATGCTCATAATCACCCGTCAGGCGATAAACAAAGGTGGAATACACGCTGGCACCCTGGCCATACAGGTGAGATAAATGCGTATAAGCGTGCACTAGTTCATTTTCGGATGCCATGGCATCCCTGCCCGCCTGCTCCATACTCAGCATCATGGTCTTGACCTTGGGCCAGTCGCAAGCGGTCTCTACTGTATCTATGGCATAACCTTGCTGCCAGGCGCTATTACGCAGATACACATTCCTGAAGCGCCCCTGCTTCCATTTCTCGCCCATGGTCTTACCAACATGCACACCTTTATATTGGCTTGCGATTTTCAATGCAAACTTGATGGCTTGGCGCACCTGGGGTTTTTCACCACTGGCACCGATGAGCAATACGCATTTACCCTCCTCACAGCCACGCAAGCGCAGATAAGATTCCAGCAAGCCTATCAACTTTTTGTGGCCTGCCAGTGTCAGGCTGGTCAGGGTTTCAGTGGCATTTGAAAGGCGCAACATCGATAAACCTGGCTTGGTTTGGGCGATAGCCCTGACCGCCGTTTGCGCAGTATCCCAATCAGGAAAGAACACGGCGTGAAATTCTTCACATACCGGCAAAGGTGTAATGCGCACGGTCACTTCCGTCAGTATGCCCATGCGCCCTTCTGAACCCAGCAGCATTTCCCGCAAGTCCGGCCCTGCAGCGGATGCCGGGAAGGTCTGGATATCCAGCCGCCCGGCAGGCGTCTCCACCCTGGCTCCGGCCAGTAATTGCTCTATACGCCCATAGCGTAATGACTGCTGGCCAGATGAACGGGTAACTACCCAGCCGCCCAGCGTCGAGTATTCAAAAGACTGAGGAAAATGACCCAACGTATAGCCCTGTGCACGCAATTGCGCCTCAAGATCAGGGCCAAAGACACCTGCACCAAAAGTCGCCAGTTGCGCTTCCTTGTCCAGATTCAGCAATTGCGACATGCGTGACATATCCACTGACAAGACCGGCTGTTCACTCCCGGCGACTGCCAGATGCCCAACCACGCTGGTGCCACCGCCATAAGGTATCAGGGCGATGTTGTGTAACGTGGCGTAATCCAGCAAGCTGCGTACATCCCCGGCACTTTCTGGGTAAGCCACGCCATCAGGGAAGTGACTGATCTTGCCAAAGCGCATTTTCAGCCAATCTGGCAGGCTTTGTCCCAGAGTATGCCTGACACGCCCCAGAGCATCTGTATCTACCAGAGTATGTGCTGGCAAACGGCTCCCTGGCACTTGTCGGCATACCTGATCCAGTTCTGCATCTGTCTGCGGTGCGCCCAGACCTATGCGTGTCTGCAAAAAACTCAAAGCATTTGCATTGATCGCATAAGAAATACTGTCATCGCCCCAACCATTCCATCGTCGCATTTTCTATTCCTGAATTAAGCATGAGCTTGGTATACTAACTAATCGACTTGTAGCTTAATCAAGTGTCACCTTCAGGTATTGCGCTTTCATGACAAGGTTCTTGTTTTAATATGCCAAATTCACATACAGGTTCAGTCGCAGGCAGCCATAAGCTTGGACGGGTAGCTGCCGCCTACCTGCAACCCTTGCTTGAACTGGCGAATGAACGTGGTTTGAATTTGCGTACTTTGGCTACTATGGCAGGCATGGCTGAAGATGCCCTGAGCACGCTGCAAGAAAGCATCGCCGCTGCAGACTATGTGCACTTGCTTGATGCCGGTGCAAAACTCAGTGAGGATGCGCACTTTGGCCTGCATGTGGGCGAAAGAGTAAAGCTCGGCACTTACAATGTGTATGGCATGATACTCATGAGCTGCAAGGATTTTGAGCAGGCTTTCCAGCAAACCATGCGTTATGAAGGTCTGGCACATGATCTGGGGCGATCGGCACTGGTAGTCGATGATGTGGTGACAGAATACCAGTGGCATAGCCATTATCCGCAGGCCAGCAGGCATCTGGTTGAAAGCGTATTCGCAGGTATACGCATATTTGGCAACTGGTTTGCCGGTACGACCTTACCTGATGCCCCGGTTTATTTCAGGCATGCAGCACCAGACGATTTGCAAGAACATCATCGCCTGTTTGGCAAGGAAGTTCATTTTGGCGCAGCGCTCAACTGCGCGCGCTTCCCAACTGCCTTGCTGAGTTGGCCTGTGCCCAATGCCGATGTCAGCATGTACCCGGTCTTGCAACACCATGCCGAACAACTACTCAGACAAAAGCAGCAGGCCCAGCAAGAGGGTGGCATCGTTGCCCAGGTCAGGGCCGCTATCAGCAATACTTTGGCGCAAGACCAAGCCAGATTGCCATTGATAGCACAAGAATTATTGCTAAGCCAGCGCACGCTACAGCGTAAATTGAGTGAAGCGGGTATCAGCTTCCAGCAAATTCTGGATCAAACCAGAAAAGACACTGCCATCGATTATTTGCTGCAGACAGGTTTCAGTCTGGCGGATATCGCCTTCCTGCTTGGCTACCAGGAACAAAGCGCCTTCAATCATGCCTTCAAGGAATGGACTGGCGTAAGCCCTGGTGCATACCGGGAAAAACACCTGGCCCGCAAATAAAAACGGGAACTGCTTACACAGCTCCCGCATCTTATGAATTCTGGACGGTGGCTTGTCCGCTTAAATGCGAACCAAGCACACCTCACTACCGTCATACATATCGGTTGTATGTACAGCAGCTAGACATACTATAACTCAAAATTATGACGGCTGCATGAACTGCAATTTGAGCTACATCAAACCTGCAATCAAGCTGTCATTCCGCAGCAGGTGCATCAGTTGCGGCCTCAGTTGCAACGTCGGTTGCAAGCTCGGTGATTGGCACATTTTCAAAACGAAACAAGTCTTGTACAGAACAATTAAACAATTCGGCAAAGGCTTCTATAAATTCAACCTTCCAGTGTTCCGCCTTGTTATCGACGATGCGTAATAATTGAGAATGCGAGACTGTCACCCGTCTTGCGATCAGCAGGCGGTGCAAGGCAGAAACCGAACGAATCTTGTTTTCAACCATTAACTCACGGATTCTGAGCTCGGCTTTTATTTTATGTCCGGACATGGGGAAAATTAATATTACTGGGTTTGTATTGGAGATGAATGAACATCAAGTAACGGCTGCGATGATACAGGATATAAGCAATTTTTGCGGTCGCCGCATAAAAACAACATGAAACATTCAATTTTCTCCACGCCATGCTGGATTTTTTTCAAAAGCTGTGGCAAGATCAATTCATCGATTTTGGCAAGACTTTTAAACATTTTTATTTAGGACGATACGTGAAAACTACCTGGCTCCCACAACTGCAACAAGATATGTGCTTAACAGCACAGGGCTTGCTGTCAGCATTGTCGGCCAAGGCAGTGGCGGGATTGGGCTATCGTGATGCGCTAACAGACCTGGCGGCGACATCCGGCACGATATCCAAACGCAATGATAGCGATAGCATTATTCGCACGGCCACAAAACATGTGGTCTCCCGTAACGAGCAATCCAATCCAGGCAAGTTTCAGTTTAATCCTAACCCGAATCACCGCATCCGAAGGTCAGCCCTTCAGGTAGCAGGAGCAAATTAAGAACAGCTCCTCCTCACCTCAAGCTGAAAAGCCCGGATGCCTTAATAGGTTCCGGGCTTTTTGTTTAATCATCTGCTGTTTTTATAAGTTTCTTATATAAGCACAGACCCAGCAGTAAAACCCGCGCAAGCGGTCGTGGTCGGTAACAAGGCCACGGAAACACCGGTACTGATATTCAGATCCGTAACAACATTTAATTGATCAAGCTTATTCATGCATACGTAAATCGCAAGAACAAGCAAAAGCCAAGGGGAAATCCCCAGCAGCTTTAAGTTATTTTTTATTTCTAAGGAAGGGAGGTAAACATGTTTGCTGTATTCTGGATAGAAATCCACAAGCAAATAAAAATGTCTCACTGCAGAGAATTTGATACCGGCGACATGATTGCCGCCCTCAAATTCGCTGACAATCTGAGACAAAGGCAAGCCACAGGAGAATATATACGCCACATCAGCATGTCGTCAGAAAATACCAATTCTGTCGGCGTACCAAGTGCGGCGATAGATTATCACTGGGCTGAACACAAGATCGCGGCATGATACTAAAACATATCAACACCAACATCTCTATGACAAACGCATCATGCAAAGACCTGGGCTAGCCCAGGTCTTTTTACTTGCATGCTAATCTTACTTACTGCAATTAATCCACGATGCCAAAGGATGTGAAGAATTCGGCTCTTGCACAGAATAACGTGGCACCTGCACCACCTCCCTCTGCTCCAGCGCAGCTTTTGACGTGAGCAAATTGCTGATATTTTGCGACAATCCCTCACGATGATTTTCTTTCAGCCATGTCACCAGCTTGGTACTTGAATCAGTATCAGTGGTCATCAATACCCGCGCTGCTTCAAACAAAGAATTCTGGATTGGCACTTCATCGCAACGTCCTGGCCCATTCAAGGCAAGTTTGTAGTTTGTTTGTATGGAATTGACAAACCTGTCCAGCTTGATAAGTTGGTTATCGCGAGGGGATTCGTCCCTATATTCATCTGCAGCAACTTGCTGAAAAAACGCATTGCGTTTGCGTGGGTTGCCTTTCTTGGTTAACTCAAGCAAACGATCCAGACCTATATGCCAGACTGCACAGTTTGCATTATTAATAGATCTGCCAACGGCCATCCCGGGAGCTTCATCAGGAGCAAAATGACGCCCACGTACAGACGAAGTCCCTGTTCCAGAAAACGCATAGTTCTTTAAAGGGATATTGACGTTAGGATTGAACCTGTAAGACTGGTCAGACGCAAGTGGCACACCCAGCATTTCCAGTTGCCATTCCCGCCGTTGCTCCAGCAATGAATCGAATGCGCGATAGATGGAAGGACTAATGACATAGTCAATCATGCTGCTTCGGGTATCTGCCAGCGAACCACTCAAATCCCCCCTGTCGTTGACATGTGCATCCACCAAAATCAGCAAGCAGGACAAGTCCTGAGTACCAACCAGAATTTCTGAATAAGCGCGGATCAGGGCATCAACACCCAGGTTATCAGATGAGCCTGCGTCATATAAATGCAAAAACTTGGGACTGGGCTGATGATAAATATCGTTGTCAGCACTAAAGTTCTTAAGTGCCAGTGGCACGAACAAACCAGGATAAGCAGCAGATGCCGCCACTGCATCGGCAACGCGTAATTGATTTAAATCAGAACCAATTTCTTTGAACGCCGCATCAGTGAAGGTAAAACCCTGCAAACTGGCTTCTGAAGAATTAAGCCCGCGGGTTGTCAACGTGTCTGCCCCGACAAAACGGTGCGCATGCGAGCTATTGATATACAGCGATGGTTTGCCCGGCTTGCGTTCACCCAAATTGCCATACACCGCACCTTTGTAAATTCCGGCATCAAACACGTCTGCCAGGATTCTGGTGGCATTTTTTCCGGATGTCAGGGTAGGCACGAAATTTATGGGATTGGCTGAACGATATACCCACGAAGACAAATAATCCCTGCGCAGCTGGGCCGACATCAGATCAAAATCCGCTTCGCTATCCAATGGCTTTAAGCTGACCGCAGCAGCAGCAAGCGAGCCACCAGATACTGAAGACAGCGCTGTGACTTCATCAAACAAACCAAAACTACGCAGCTGCGCTATTACCCCTAAACCAAAATTTGCGGCCCGCAATCCCCCACCAGAAATCGCCACCCCGACAAACATGGGATGGGGACACGGAACATTTTCAGTTGCAACATCCGTTGTACAACCAAGTTTGGAAGCATAATGTGCCCGCGGAACACTGGTGTCACTACCATTAGCCTTGACGTTTATATGAGGATTTCTTTCATCCAGATGCAAAGAAGCGCAACCTGATAAAAGCATCGTCGCCCAGATTGAAGAGCCAACAATGGCATTTTTTATCGGGGAAATATTCAACAATTAATACTCCATGAATCACTTGAAACCTTGAATTCCCTGGCCAATACAAGAAAAATTGACGATAGAAAATTCAGACGCAAACTTAATAGACTATCAATTATTGCATAGGTTCCTCAATATCTCACAGAGTCGCTTGCACCTGAAGCCAGTAACATAGAAATCACTTACAAAAAACTGACCATCACACTTAAGAACTCGATTGGCCTGATCGCTGATTCTATCGATGTATCCGAGGGCACTAACGGCTCCATCTACGCGCAAACCAATCAATCCAGCGGCAGCGTCGCACTGAATACATCGAAGATCATCAATCCTGTCGATACCAGCACGATGGTTCGACCAGGTCGCCTCACAGCACGTGCAAAGCACTTACCTGTCCTTCTTTGAGCTGTCGCCAGTTACCTGTACGACTACTTAGATGCAGGCAAACCGCCAAGGCTTGCCCAAACGTCAAACACAAACGAGCCCTTGATCATCAAGGGCTCGTTTGTGTTCGCTGAAAGCCAGCTAACAATCATGAGTCACGTTGTGCAAACAAAGTGGCAATGCTCAATATGGCCAGCGCACCAACGATCAAGCTGCCTAGCGCCTGAAAGTCAAAACCACTATTACCCGATGCTTCCGTACTTACATAAGACGGCATGAGACATCCAATGATCAAACCGCCCGCAATGCCGACAAGAACATTCAGGTAAATATTCTGATGATCACCCGTTGACGTCGTCAAAATAATCCATCCGACAATGCCACCGACGAAAATCCAAAAAATCAAGCCCATATATCCTCCCTGCCCGTTTTTATATCATGCGAAAAAGCTGCCCTGTCCGATAGCAATATCCCCGCACTGTTTTAAGAATGACCAAATCAATGCCCAAATAATTTTTGCCTTTGCTCATGACGCTGCTGCGCTTCCAGCGAGAGTGTAGCCGTAGGACGTGCCAGCAAGCGCTCAATACCTATAGGTTCGCCTGAATCTTCACACCAGCCATAATCTCCTTCATCTATACGAGCTATAGCCGCACGCACTTTCCTGAGCAGCTTGCTTTCACGGTCGCGCGCACGCAATTCCAAGGCATGCTCTTCTTCTATCGTGGCACGATCAGCGGGGTCGGAAATGATGTCATTCTCCTGAAGATGCATGGTGGTTTCATTGGCATTTTGAACCAGGGCCAGTTCAATTTCCTGCAAACGCGATTTAAAAAATGCCAGTTGCGCGTCATTCATGTACTCCATCTCACTCATGTGCAGAATTTCTTCTTCTGTCAGTTTAGGTTTGGAAGGAGGAAGCTTTGATCTGATTGCCGCTTTTTTCGACGTCGTATTGGTTTGCATGGTAGTCATGGTAAAACTCCTGATTCAAGTTATTGGTTCATCGTGCAAGCTAAATATTTCTCACGAGAATATGCAAGAAACCAGCAAATCCGCTAAATTGACTTTGCTTTGCTTGTTTAAGAAGTATTTAAAACGTATGGCAAGATACCAATCAATTCTCATGACATCTACAAGACCAAGGCCATAAAACTTGTAAGCGAGTTCCTACGTCGGTGTTAACAAATCTTCAGATTAAAGCCTCATCAGTAGATACTGTCGACCTTATTGTCAAAACATCGAACAAGGCCCATGATGGGCGGCGCAGGGCCTTAGCCCTTCATAAGCCGCATGTTGTACTTGGAAGTCACAACAGACATCGAAAACTCACATTCAAAATTGACTTACACTCATTCCGACACAAGACTGAATTTTGCTGTGATAGCGACATACCACGCCTGTTGTCCCTTGAAATAAGAGCAGATACCCACAAACCAAACATGAATTCCACCCTTATTTTTGATATAACACAAACAGAGTGGACATCCCATCTGAACTCATTTCCCGCCCTGGTCTTTGTTGCAGTGGGCGTAATCATGACTGGCTTGAACATATCCCGCAAACGTCGAGGCTTACCCAAGCATGGCTGGAATGCTGGCTTAGACAAACCAGGCCCTATCCTGCCCCTTTTTATTCTTGGACTTGGATTAGTCACCACAGTGTACATTTTTAGAGCAAGTTATTTTGACTACACTGAACTGCGCTCTGCATATGAGCAAGGAAATTGCGAAGTAATTGAAGGAAAAGTTGAAAACTTTCACGCAGGGACACGAAAGAAAAACGCGTCAAAGGAGTATTTCGATATCAGACACAAACACTTCGTCTACCCAAATCCTGGCAATTTGGCGGCCTTTAATAAAACAGTAGCCGATGGTGGCCCCATTAAGGAAGGCCTGCAAGTACGCATTCATCATTGTGATGGTGCCATTGCCCGTCTGGAAATTTTAGACAATGCGACACCTGATGGGATTCGGCAGACACAATGATTGCTCCAAACCATCCCTTGTCTCTTTTTGAACATTTAAAATTTCACGACACCCACAATTCAAAAAACTCACTATGGTCCCAATTTACTTAGCTCCGGCGTCGTCGCATCTTTGTTGATCAATCTAGTCTTCTGTTGTCCTTGAGCCCGAGCATTACGACAGTTAAACGAAGCTGGTAATTCAAAACCAATAATAAAGTCATAAATCCATTTTTCATTTGAGTCAAATTGAAATAAATAAGCTCCAAGCGTTCTAATGCCATTGCGGTAAAAATTCACTTGCCGCTTATGATAATGTATTAATTCTGCCCGGCATCCATTCGTGCAATCAGGGCATCAATATCGAATATCACCGTATTCAAGCTGTCAATGTTTTGAATATTCATGCCGCTGAGTGTGGTGTAAAAAGCAGTTGTCAAAGGTTTGCGCTTTTCGCTTTGCCTGACTAAATCCATGCTGGCCTGTGCTTTTACGAGGGCAAGTGCGTTACTGATTTCATCTGGAGCAGTATTTTGGCTTCCAACGATATCTCTTATCGCTGATACGCCTGTTGGTGTAAATTTCCAGGAGGTATATTTCCCCCAATATTTGGTGGCGATTTGCCGTATCTTGTTTAGCGAAGTCGCTTTTGCTACAGCCAGCGCCGGAGTATCGGTTACTCCTTGTGTGTCAGGTAAATGGTATCCATCACTGTACGTGGCGTAATAACTATGAATTCCCCTGATTGTTGCCATGCCTAGATCAGAAGCGACCCGGCCACTGGCGCGGTTGACGGTTACGTTATTGCCATAATTATTGTCCTCACCATGCTCCCCCAGATTATTGGCTGCAACAAAACCGGCTACCCCGCCCCTGATGTAAAACTCCGGCCGCGAACGATCTTTACTCACATCTGCTTCGAGTGTCACCAAACTTGGCAAGTCTTTTGCAACGACCGTTGCGCTGTGATACTGGCAATCGGCGTGCAGTGGAAAATTGTGGGTCATTTGATCGCCAACTTCCATCGTATTGCCAAGCAATGCCGTATTGTCCATACCTTCCTGAGATATCATGGCGTTTAACACGCCACCCAAGCCTCTGCAGTCATTCTTTCCTAAAACACCCTGACTCGGCAAGGAAACAGTATCTGCAGTCATTTGAGGATTTTTGATACCGTCATCCATATTCCTCATCAGGTTTGAGGTGTTAACGCCAATACTTTCTATATCCGCCCGTTCGGCATTGCCAAACAAGCGGACATTAGGCGTCCATTTGTACAGGTCTATGCCAGTAGCACTTCGTTCATTTTCTTTGTGGTACAAGGCCGATGGTCTTGGCCCTGCTACTGTTCTCAAACTGTACAGAACCTGTCTTTGATTAGTTTTAATAAAATACTGGTTATTGGCACTAGCGTCAGCGTGGGCAGCAAGGTCCACTACTCTTTGCACCACCCCTCGCGAACATGAATTGATCTTAGTGCTGGCTATAAATCCATTAGCTTGGCGTTGCGTTGCCATATCAGCAGATGCGAAAGTCGGTTCTCCCAGCCGATCTTGTCGGCCATCATGCTTCACGTAGCGCGGCAAACTTGACGCCTTACGGCCCATCACATCAGCCTCGTTTTCCAGCGCTGCACTATCATTCACCGCAACCCCGGCTTTCATTTGCATGGTTGGTTTCACCCGCCCTTGTGCCTGCTGCACCACATGCCAGGCCTCATGCGGCAAATGCTGTTCCTGCCCAGGGGACAGATGAATGTCGCGTCCTTGTGCGTAAGCCAATGCATTCAACTGTGCAGGTTTTCTCGAGTTATAGTGAACTTTGACATTATCCATACTCATGCCTGACAGAGATTCAATACCAGTCTTGAGATGATTGGGTAGTCCCGTGTCATTGGTGCTTGCCGCTTGTCGTTGGACGACTGGCAGGGTGATGGGCATGTGATCTCCATTGCACGAACCAGGCAAGCTACGCGTGTAGCAGTAGTCACCAAAGACTTCTATCGGCGGCCGATCTTGCTGACGCACACTGATATTCTCTAGCTGTCGTTGCAGCACTGAGCCTCGCTTTGTCCTGGTCATTACTTTTGTTTGCATGCCAAACCTCCACTTGTCTTCACAGAATTCTTGCATTAAAACCACTCAAACTTCCGTGAAAAATCTAGCGAACCAATGTCCTGATGGATTCAAGACTGCCATGCACATTAAGGCGTCTCGCCCTCTTGATTCGGGCCAGTGCCGTTTGTCTGCATTACTTAGCGATTTGTTTAATCGTCTCAATAGAAAAAAGTTCATTTAATTCATTGAGCTTAGTCTTCCATTTATTGACAAACGCTCGCGAACCTTTGCTCGTACCAGGTTCCACACGATTCAACTGCCTGTCTTCCATGATTTTCTGGGTTACCCAATTTGCTAGCGTAGGTGGGATATTCCCGTAGCGATCTGCAATCTGTATGGCAATCATGGTCTGGTCATCAGTGACAAAATTCGATTCCTCCATACCTACGTAACCAGGCACATAATCTGCCAGCGCTTCTATCTGACTACGCAAAGGCGTAAGTTGGTCATTGTTCAGAATAGTAGGCGAAGACAAGGTTTTGACAAGTTGCTTCATTTTTTGTCCATTGCCAAGTTGATCCAGCTTGTCTGGAATAGTATTATTCAACTCAACTATTCTATCGATCAGCTTACTTTTATCTGCATTATCTTTCCAATAATCTTCTCTTTTTCCATCTCTTTCCTTCACCAGACCGTCGATATAATCAAGTATGCGAATGGCAGAACCACCTATGATTTCCAGTGAATTATCACTGGCAGCCAAGCCTGTTGCGGTGCCCTCTGATAAAGTGACTGGTGCGAACTCTTTGACGCCCAAAATCCTCAATGCCGATTTCATTAACTCATCCCGGGTCTTCGTATCACTATATTTCAACACCTTTTTTACTCGCTGCTCAATGCCATACTTGTAGATATTGTAGTTACTATACTTCAGTGATACCTTGACATCATCGCTCCACACACTTGAACCACCTGATGTACCAAACCGGCCATTCGTATCATATTGCAAGCCTAGATCCTGTCTGGCGGTGGGATCAAAAGTATTCCATACTTTTTCTACATCCGGTCCTTGAGCTATCACAAGGTAATCGACAAAGGCACTCTGTGATTCCGAAACGCGCCAACCTTTATTTTTGCTAACGAATCCTTGCCCTGCTTTTACACGGTCTTGAGCGTTCTTCCATTTTCCAGAAATATGCATCTCCACGTAATTGCCAGAAATAGTCCAGCCATCTAAATAATCAAAATATAAATTAACCAAACCTTTGCGCTTGATTTTGTTCCCCATCCCCTCAGCAATAGTCGGGCTACCAGTCACTACCCAGTTTACCCCCATGCCAAGATTGCTTGCGGTATAAGCTGCGTCTACACCTGCATTGGGCCCCGCAACACCAATTAAAAGTATGCCCCCTTCCAATTCTCGCTTGGCACGGTCTTGCATGATGTTTGATCGAGGATCTTTTAATTGGCGCTGGAATTCATCAAGATCCATTACCTGGCGTTTTTCAGTATCCTGATTCCTTTTAGATTTTATTTTTTCTTTATGTTTATTAATATTATCGAATTTATGCGGACCTATACCTAATCCTGACACCACTTTCATTGCATAGTAGGTGCCCGCAGAGCTTTGTATCTTATACCATTTGCTTGGCAATCTGCTGACCTTGGTGATTGTTGCATTAACCGGATCATTGAAACGACTGCGGAAGTAAGCAATATCCTTCGATAGCTCTAAGGCATTCCCTTCAAACACTTCATCTGCTCCATCCGACCTTGTGGGCAATTGTGTATGACTACGCTTTGGCGAAATCATGTGCATAGGATGATTGACAAAGCTGATTCCCCTACTCTTGGGCGCTAGCGAATCCCAAGGCTGCATCTCACCAATAATTACGGTACTACGCGGGTCCAAAGAACGACCTTTTACATTGAGGTAGTTGGCTATACTGGCCCCTGTTCCCAGCAAGGCAACTTGAAATGTTTTATCTGGATTGGGCATATATTTTTTTAGTGCTTCAAATTCATTATGCAACTCCCAAGGTTTTTTCTTTTTGTCCAGTTTTGAGGACTCCAGTTGATCTTCTTCCTGTTGTCCCTGGTAGTTCTTATTAAGGAATTTTTTGGCACTTTGGAAATAACTGGCCACGTGCTGGGGATTGTCCAGATTGATTTCACCGTAATCGATAGAACTATTCACCAAATCCCAGAGATTATTGGCAAATGCCAGGTTTCTATCCAGTTCTGCTTTTACTTTTGCATAATCAGGAAACAGTGTCTTTAATTCGAGGGCATTTTCTTCTATCGCTTGGATGACCTTGGCGTGCAATGCTCCGGCCCGTTCATGAACTTGATAAAAATCTGCGCGCAGAGGCGCCTCTCCGGAAAAATCTATTTTTCTTTGTATCGGAACCTGATCGAGCACACTTGCCAATGGCAGGGAATTTTCCTCACCTACGCTTCCTGCGGCGCCCTTGATATTGTCACTCAATTGCACTGGGCCAGACCGCGCCGCCCTGGCCCCCATCCGGTCTGCCTCGTCTTCCAGTCCACGGTCATCGTTGACCGGTATTCCTGCCTTCATTTGCATGGTTGGACGTACACGTCCCTGGGCTTGTTGCACCACATGCCAGGCTTCATGTGGCAAGTGTTGTTCTTGCCCCGGTGCCAGATGAATGTCACGCCCCTGGGCAAACGCCAGCGCATTCAAGTGCGCGGGTTTACTTGAGTTATAGTGGACCTTGACAGTATCCATGCTCATTCCTGACAAGGATTCGATA
Source organism: Undibacterium sp. Ji83W (assembly GCF_049340385.1). NCBI lineage: Bacteria > Pseudomonadati > Pseudomonadota > Betaproteobacteria > Burkholderiales > Oxalobacteraceae > Undibacterium > Undibacterium sp. Ji83W. The sequence goes on from NZ_JBMPOZ010000002.1 coordinate 544,114, forward strand.
CCGACCTTGAGTTGATTGGGTAATCCCGTGTCATTAATATTAGCAATTTTCCGTTGCATGACAGATCGAGTGGCAGGCATAGAATCACTCTTGAGTTGTCCATGTGGATTACGCGCATAACGGTAGTCACCAAACTCGACCATTGCCGACGAATCTTGTGATCGCAAAACGATATGCGAACAAAGTTCTTGTGCTTGTTCTTGCGACGGTACGCTTTGCTTTGTTGTAGTCGGTACTTTCGTTTGCATATCACACCTTGAGACGATCTGGATTCCTGTTAAGCAGTATGGTTTTATAAATAATCCGTTGGATTATATGGACTAGTCGGATAATTAGTTTCGTCATCAGAAACAATCTCTTCGATCTGCGTCGAGCCTCGTAACATACGCATCAATACTTTACGCAGCTTTCTTTTTGCCGCCAGTTTCTGCTTGGCGTCAGAATTTACATCATCTACGATGTCGATATATTCTTTTAATGCATCCATTTCTTGCCTGGGGGTGGCAAGTTCCTTCCCGTTACTGAGTGCAGTGCCTACATCTACATCGGGACAAAGAGCAAATGCCGTTTCTAAGATTGCATAATTACTCCGAGTCTGCTGCTTACGCATATTTTCGCGCTGGGATTGCGTCATGCTGCTACCACTGATCGCGCCTACGAACTCAACACTACTGTGACTGTGGTTGAAACCCATGCCCTGATCCTTGCTGAAATTGCCCTGATCGTACAATGTTCGTTTCATGCTCGTTTGAGGGGCAAGATGTGGGAAACGATGCATTTCCAAGCCATTGAGGAAATCCATCTGGTGTGGATCGGGCTTTGAGGTCGATTGCATTTCTTTCATGTAAGTACTAATATCCGGCCCGATCTTGATCGTGCCAAATCCGAAATTGGTAGACAAGGTGTGTGGATCGACGGACCGATCGCCCATACTGGAATATCCCTGAGTATCGATTTCAACCCCATTGGGACCTTGAAAATCAAGCTTGCTAAGGTCAGCAGACTCCAGTGCCAGCAAATTCATGAAAGAGTTATCGGTTTTAGTAAAATCATCACTTGTAGACCTCAAATCTGGTGACAAATCTTCCAAGTCAGTTACGGTATTTAAAAAATCTGGCAACTGCTTGATTTGCTGAGTCGCATTGCCATAGGCTCTCATGCTCTCATGAGAGAGAAATTTTCCATACCGCAATTCATCAGGACCGTAACCTGTATTCATTCCTTGAATACGAACATCTTGATCCTGATTTTTATCGCTAGCTGTTTTCCGTTTTTTTCTGGTTAAATGGCCAACCAAGTCATTAATATCAGTGAACGGCCTTGGCTCCGTTACTGGTTCGTTAACCCATTTTTTAATTTTGGCTTTCCAGCCATAACGCAAAGTCGCCACGGATTTATTCGCGTCAACCAAAGCAACAAGATCTTTAATGCCAAAACCCCGCTTTCTGGGACGATACGTTTCCGCACCGACCTGAACTATCCGCTGAACAACCTGATTTGTACTTGTGGGGCCAATTTTGCGCAACTGAAGCGGACTACGTGCATAGCCATAACTCCCGAAAACGTCGGAAGGTGTCATATCCTGCCCAGGCTGGAATTGCTCCGTTTGTGCACTCTGAAGTTGAGTTGGCACATTGATGCATTTTTGCTCCCGGTTCTTTGGTATTAGTTCCATACCACCTCTGGCAAATCCAGTTTGTCGTGAGTTAGACTATTCATCCTCTCCCCATTCAAATTCACGTGCCAAAAACACCTTGCCCAATTTATGGTATTCACGTTCGGTCGCCTGCAATACATGTTTTTGCGCCACGCTTTGCTTTTCTGCTGCTGCCAAAAATGCTGCATTAATCGCGATATTGTTGATGTTACCGCCGCTTAATGGAGCCCGGTTGGCCAGCAGCGGGAAGTCCAGATCAGTGGCCAGTGGTGTGGCCCTGGGAAACGCGTTCTGCCACAGCAATAGTCGCTGGTCGGTACTGGGGAATGGATATTCGATCATGAATTTGAAGCGGCGGGTAAATGCCTGATCGATATTAGCCAGCAGATTGGTTGATAAAATCACGATGCCGGGATAGGTTTCTATGCGCTGGAGCAAATACCCGGTTTGCAGGTTGGCATAGCGATCGTGTGAATCCTTGGATTCGGTGCGTTTGCCAAACAGGCTCTCGGCTTCATCGAAAAACAGCACAATATTCATCGCTTCAGCCTGGTCGAACAATTGTGCGAGTTGTTTTTCTGTTTCGCCTATGTATTTGCTGATCACATTGGCCAGGTCAATTTTGTACAAGCCCAGATTGAGCTCATTGGCGATAATGGAGGCTGCCATGGTTTTACCGGTGCCTGAGGGGCCATAGAAAAGCACGCACAGGTTTTTGCTATTCTGGTTTTTTGCGTCAAACCCCCAGGTTTCAATCACCTGGTGTCGTTGCCGGGCATATTGCAAGACTTCGCCCAGCCATTGGCGGGTACTGTCGGGCAAGATGATATCGTCCATCTTATGCGGTGTTTTTACTTCTTGCGCCACCGTCATCAGTTCACGATTACTTTGATCCCGGCAAGTGTCGAACAAAACCGATTCCAAGCTGCTGGCATCAGGTGCCAGCATTTGACTGCTAGCCACTTCACGCAACACCAGCCGGATTTGTTCTTCCGTAAACAAGTAGTTATTGACCAGTTGATCTATCACTTCTTGCCCCAGCTGCAGGCTTGCTGCTTCACTTTGCCAGATCTGCTGACGCAAGCGCGTGTCGGGCATGGCAATTTTGAGCAAGATGGACGCTACCTTGTGTTCGGTAAAGCGATGTGCCGTCTCATGAATTCTTCGCGCCGGGCCATTGATGACGACTAAAAACATTTGGCTTTCCAACGCAAGATTAAGGACATCGTCTAGCAAATCCTCACTATTTTCTGCACTACTGAGCCACTGGCAGTTTTGCAGCACGATCACACGGTTACATAGCAAGACATCACGCAGCAGCAAGCGCAATCTACGCAGCAGCGCCGGGCGACTTTTTTGCACTTGCATATACACCTGTGCAATTTGCCTGCCATCGAGCAGTACGCAGGCCATGCCAAGCGGGCTAAACACTGCACCTGCCAAACTGCACAGCAGTGGTATGTCTGGTCCTTGCAGTTGCAGGACATAGCTATCGACAGTACTTGTATCGGTCTGAAAACGCTCAACGAGAAACGAAAGTTGCTGCAGTACTGCCGGGTCTACCGGGTGTTCTGGCAAGGGTCGATTGGCGGGACATGCTTGCAACACTTGTTCCAGACGCAGTTGCGGAGCAGCTTGACCCAGCAAATAGGCGCTGATGATCATTGGCAGGCGATAACTGCCATCCAGCGTGCCCAAGTTGGTTTCCGGGCTCAGGGCCAGCAAATCCCAGTTACGCAAACAGGCATCCGGGGCCAGGCTTTGCTGCAACTGCAAGCGCTGGGACACGCCCCCACCCTGCACCTGCCACGCACCACGCAACTTGACGCCATCTGTTGCTTCGTCTCCTGCAGTAAGCGTATCCAAAGCACGCAATATAGCGGCATAGCGTGGTTCCATTTCCACCAACAAACCAAACAGCAATAACTGTTGCTCAAACTCGGAAGGATGAAACAGTTGCACAACATGTATCCATGGAATGAATGTACTACTTTGCAGGGTTGCGCCGCTGCGCTGCCGGTAACTTTGCCAGAGCGCGTCCAGCTCACCATTGATGGCATCAAGCTCAGCCTGCAATTGGCGTTGCGGTGCCTGTTGCTTGACCGCTTGTAAAAGCAAGCTGTCAAGCTTGCCTGGTTTTGAAGACGGGTTGGCCTGGCTACCCGTATCGGCAACAGGCTCAGATTGCAACTGGCGCACCAGCAACGCACGTTCAACCATGGCTTCGCCTATGCCATGCAAGTCTTGCAACAGGGCGGCATTGTCAGGGTAAGATTCAGTTTGTGCCATGGTCAGGCCCATCCCTGGGGTTTAACGAAATCAAGTAACAATACCAGCCGGTCGCTGTCACTTTGGTTCCAGGCTTCATGTTCAACGGTGTCATCAAAAATCAGGCATTGGCCCGGCACCCAGTTTCGTACCTGCTGGCCCACGCGTATGCCACTTGGCGCCTGCACGAGCAAGCCCAGGTGCAGCCGCAAGACCTCGCTTGAATAGCCGACATGCGGAGTAATGACAGCACCAGCGCCGAGCCGGGAAAACCCTGCATTGACTATGCCAGGAATGCGCAGTAACAATCCTGTGGTAGCAGGACAAAAAATGCAATTTGCAAGAATGAAACGTGATGCCAATACCAGACCATATACGTCCCACCCCTGCTTGCAAAGGTTTTTTTCTGGCCAGGGATCAAACTCATTCAGAGGCAAGGCCATGCATTCATCACGCACCAATTGCCACTGCTGCTCCAGCTCTTGGACAAAGGTAAATTGGGATGATGAAAAAAACATTTTCATTTCCTCACCAAAACAGATGCCACTGACCATCAAGCCAGGCACCATGTCCTTGCAGCGTAATGCGATACTGCCCCGCCCCGGAAGGAAAGCCCCTGGCCTGGTGATACGTAACGCCGGAATGTACGAATACACCTCCCAGAGAGTACGGTACAAGCTTGCTGTCGGCTTGTTTCAGCAAGGCCAGGGCTTCTTCAGTGTCCATATCTCCGATATCAGATTCAGTGTACGACCATAGCTTCATGCCAGCCCCATGTGCTGGCATGGCTATTGGCAAAGTAAAGGACAGGGTAGGCACTTTGAGGCCATTGACCACATCTGGCAAACCAACCGCCATGTGGGCAGTATCGACATGAATCGGGTTACCAGGCACACCCGCCCCATCACGACGCTTGAACCAAGGAGCATGCATGATGTCGTAATAGTCCGAATACGCAAATAGCGGGTTAGCAGTGAGGATATGAAAGCCTGGCAGGGCCAGACCAGGCGAGAAGATAACCGGTTGATTCAAGCGCGCCTGCAGGGCACTGAGCACGGCATCATATACGTCGCCAAACTGATCAAGTAGAAATGGATTGAACTGCTGCATCAGGCGTTCGTAAGGACGTCCGGGATTAGCGGCAATATCATAGTAATTGGTGGCACCAAGAGTAAACAAAGGCAGCTGGGCATGACGAGGCAACCAGAACGCGTCGATATCAAGCACCCGCTCCAGAATCTGACGGCAGGTTCCTTCGTCGAATACCGGATGGATAAAATCTTCTGAAATACCAACGTCCATGTTCTGGCTTTCTGTGTTTGCGCTGTTTTACCAGTACAGCAAAAGCTGCCCATCTTTGCGTACGGCGTGGCCTTGCAGGGTAATACGTTCGAGTTTACTGTGACAATTAAGCACGGCCTGATGCATTTGAAGACCATCATGCACAACCAGCTCACCATTTCGGTACGGTACAAACACCGGATTACCGCCCTCTTCCGGCCACCAGTTCAAGCCACTGCCATCAGGATTACTTATTGGTAAGGTAAAAGTGTATACATCACTGTCAGCAAAGACCTGCTCCGGGAAGACATCACGGTACTGGGTATCACGATGGATTTTGGCGACCGGAAATGCAAACACCGGATGCGGCTGATAGATATGAAACCCTGGCCACGCCGCCTGACTGGCCAAATGCACCGGCTCCTCAAAATGCCTTTGCATTCCGGCTTGCACCAGATCGAACAAGGCTTGAAAATGGCTTCCCAAAAAATGGTTGTTAGCATCCAGCATCGCTTGATCACGATACAGGGACCGTGATCCATCGCGGCAATCCAGGTAGGCCGTCAAACCCAGCGTATAAAACGGCACTTCTTGGCGCCGCTTGCGCCAATGCCCGTTCAGGAACAAGGTAGTGAGAACCCAGTCTTCGCATTCATCGTCTTTCAGCAAAGGCAGGTGGACCATCGCACTCATCAGCTGTTCCCTCCGGCATCGTTGTCAGTGTTTGCAGGTGGAGTTGTTGCCCCCGACGCTGCCTCTGTGTCTGGTTGCGCAACTGGTGCCGGTGCATTCGTGGTATTGGTGACAGGCTCGGTGACTGGTACGGCAATTGCCGGTGCTACTGCATCTGCCGCGCTAGGCGGCGTAATCGGGGGCGTCATCGCGACCTCGGGGCGGGTTCTGCCATCGCCCACCAGCGTCACCAGGCCGCGCAACAAGCTGCGCCTGTCGTCGGTTGAAAACTGCATATCGAGTGATTGCTGCAAGCTATCAATAAACAGGTCCACATTTTTCTTGATGAGACTGAGGTTATTTCGATTGGCATCACTTTCATTGATCTGCACCAGTGCCTTGATCCCATCCCCTAACACCGCCTCCTGCTCTGGTGTGAACTGGTGACCAGTAAGTTTGCTGGTTGTGTCGATCAAGTCCTGCACACTTTGCTCATCCAGCGGCTTGGCCACTACGTCGCCATTCGGCGCGGTAGAGCACACAATTTTTTGTAATTCCTGTACGAATTGCTGCCGTTCAGCTTCGCTAGCGCTGGTATTCGTGACGGAATCAAGTACCTTGGTCAAATTGCTGACGCGCTGATTTATCGTGTCTTGAACGCTGGTTGCCAAGCCCCCGTTAGCACCCGGTGTCGGCACCACCATATTGTGCAGGCTCTGGTGAAATTGGTCTGCCACATTGCTGCTGTCAACTGCTTCTGTGCTGCTTGTATTTGTGCCCACAGGTACCGTGTCGACATCTGTCCGGGGCATTTCGCCCGGTGCTACAGGTTGGCTGTTGGCATCGATCTTGTCAGAGGCAGTCGCCGCATTACCCTGAGCGGACTCTGGAGATTCCGGGGTTACAGGAACTATGGGAACTACGGGAACTACGGGAACTACGGGAGCTACGGGAACTACGGGAGCTACGGGAGCTACACTTGCACTGCTTGATACACCGCTGATTTCAGAATTGGGGATAGAAGAAAGTTGAACTGCCAACTGATTCAGATCATCGACCGATGGGCCGGGTGCATTAGTAAGCGTGGAACTGGCAGCAACTGCTTGCGGCATGGCTTTCACCATACTGACGTCACTTCCAGACAATGCCATTGCTGAAGCAACCGCAGTATCAGGAGTAAGCGGTGTCACCGAATCAGCTGACGCAACCGATATCTCATGTGAAGCAGGTGAATCAGATGCAACAGGCGGCGTATAAGGAGAAGCAGAGCCATTCCCCAGCGGAATCCAATAGATGACAGCATTAGGTGACGCAAAGCCGCGAATACCGGACTGGAATGTGACGTTCCAGAATTCCCCTTTTCGCACCGGCATGGTAAACGAACCAGGAACAGCAACCCATGAAGTCGTCGATCCTTTACCATCGGGTGTGGTGTATTGCACCGTGGTCGTGGCCGCTGCCATGGTACAAACCACATTACCATTTGAACTGCCAGTGCGACTGGTGGCGGTAATCACCCCCCAATACAAGCCATTCGAACTCATCTGCGAAATCACTCCATAGACAAAGCCATCTGTCGTAGCCTGAATAGAGTTAACAGAAATATTACTGGAGGATAATGACCAGGACTGGCGTGAGCCAAGCAAACTGACCGCGCCTGCCGCATCAATACTCAAACCAGTCACGTTCAAGGCATTGCTGATGGCGGTGGGGGTTTGCACACTGGTGGTGCCAACCACTGCAGGTGCCTGCAACTGGGTAGTACTACTCACATTGCCAGTGACAGTGACTGTTCCTTGTACAGACAATGTGGGGCTCACTGTCACCGCCGTGGTACTTACTGTCAACAGGTTATTAGTTCCGGCTGGCCCACCCACAGTCAATAAATTGCCACTGGGGGCAGCGTTGTTGATGGTAATCGATTGCTTGGCCAGCAAGGTATTGACGGTCAGGTCATCAAAGTTGCCACCACCAGAAAAACTGACTGCGCCGTTAACTTGCAAAGCGTATGCCGGGTTGATACCCGTCAATTCTACGTTGATGCCGACAGTATTTGGACACTTGGGATCGCTGTTATTCACGATCAACATCGCAGGTGGTAAGGTGGCTTCTGTTTTCTCATCCAGAACCCCATTGTCACTGTTCGTCTGGAACTTGGCCAGCAAGCCATTGGTGACCATGAAGGCCGATGTAGCGGCATTAAACAGCGGTGTGGAATTGTCAAGCCTGGTCACCAGCGTTAAGGTATTCTGGTCGGTGACGCTGTCCACCCTCCAGGATTGTGGCGCCCCACTAATCACGGGTGAGGCGATAATCTGGCCAGTTTTGCTTGGAAATGCGTCCAAAAAATTACTGCCATCACCAGTCACAATCAGGCTACCTGATTCTGCAACAGTGATCGTCCCCTTTCCTTTAACCGGAGTAGAATCATCCACTGAATATTGCCATTCCAATCCGTTGACTATTCCCGAAAACGCACTCTTCAGTGTCAATGAAGTATTGCTGGTAACCGATACTACGTCACAGGTTTGTACAATTGCTGCCGACGCGGTAAAGCGGGGAATGATCACTGTATCTCCCGCGCTGAGTTGTGTGAAGGTGGTTCCATTACCATTGATGGTAGTGCCATCGCTGGTAATCGTACCGGTTCCACTGGTCACGTCCCCGGTTGCAGCAGACAACACTGAGAACGCCGAAGCGATGACCGGAATCGCAAACTGCGGGTTGACTTTCATGACGGTGTCACTGGTCGGTTGACTGGCCAGGACGGCACGTTGTTCGTTCAAGGTACCAATGGCCAACATATCGCCCGGTTTGACCTGATCCACAAACGCGGTATTGTAGCCTGTGACGACGGTATTATCGATGCGCGAAATCACACCACTACCAATAATCGCCAGACCACCACCGACACTCAGCGAGGCTTTCGGGTTACTGTCCTGAATGCCGACATTGCCAGAGTTATAGTACAAATTACTGGCATTGGAACCAGGTGTTTCCTTGACCCAGTCGCTAATGATGTTCAGGTTTTTCAGGCCCGATCCATTGCCCTCGAAACTTTGCGCAACGATCTTGCCACTGGAGGTAATGCCTGTAGTATTGATATTGCCATTGACATCAAGCGTGGCCGTTGGGGTCCCGCCACTCAAGGCAATGCCTACCTTGCGATCCGGGGTGATGGTCAGGGCATTGGGGCCGGCTTGCTCATTGTTGGCTGCTGCTACTGCGCCAAGACCGACAGAACCATCGTAATTAACCTGAAACAGGCTGCTGGCACTGCTATTGACAGCAAAACGGGCCAAGGCAGCGCGAATATAGGTGTACGTAGTATTGGTGAGATCAGGTGAAAACGGTGTATCGACCTTGACTAAAGAACCTTGGCTCATAATGGTTTTGATTGTGCGTTTTTGCTGTACACCGTTGCCAACCGACTGATCAGAAATCAGGACGTCACCCACCTGGAAAGGTGGCGATGTCACTACATCAAAGCTAACTTGCACGCCCTTGGTGGTAAAAGTCCCGCGGCCCTTGAAAGTAACTGCATCAATTTGCAAATTGGCGACCGGCTGGTCCACCCCGACTCCGAAATTGCCGCGACTACTCAAGTGCCCCATAAACTGGCTACGCGGTGCGTCAAACTCCAGGTAGTAATTAGTCTGATCACCCGAACCTTCGGTTTGAGCCAAGATCTGGGCATGCCCCGCTTCAGGCATTACCGTTGTTTCAGCCACAATTTCATTGGCATTGACACCCGAGTCAGCTGTAATGAAGCGCACGGCACCAACGCTGGTGGCCACATACTGGCGCTGTTTGTTTTGCGACTGGTAAGTGAGCTTGCTGATGCTTTTATTGTCATCAAATGACACTGCGGCCAACAAGATATTGATGCCTGGTTCATCCAGATTACGCAGGTATTTCAATTGCGGTTGCTGGACTATACGCTTGTAACCTGGTGTGCCGGTCTCATCACTGTAATCGGCAAAAACTTCAGCATAGTTGATGGTAATGAAATAGGTGGTGGATGGCTGAATGTCATTCAATGACAATGCCATCTTTTGCAATAAAATGATTTGCCGACCAAGCTGGTCAATCGCCACTCCGGCAGATACCTGCACCTGTTGTACGCCATTATTGGCTTCCGGCTCTGATACGACCAGCCCGGTCGCAATACCGTAGGTATACAAGCTGGCATTATGGGTCGCCAGCATACCCATCTGAAATGACTGTTCGCAGATAAAATCATCAGTCAACAATGCTTCGCCGGTGAAATAATGTGGGCGTTCTATACGTAAAGAGCTCATGAACAAAGCATTTTCAAGAATTGGAGACGGCAATCCAGTTCAACACCACACTGCTGGTGGTGCTGGTGCTGGTATTAGTGCTGGCGCTGGCAGTTTTACTGTCGGTGGCTGGTGCACTTTGTACGGCAGTCAGTGTCACTACAAACTGGGTAGTATCAGATGCCACCGCCAGGGCATAAGGAATGCTGCCCTGCACAGTGACGGTAACCATGGGGGCGGTGGTGAATGTCGTACCCGTGGTCGGAAAAACCACCGTCGCGGTGGTACTGGTGCCCGCCTTTGTCAGATTGCCGCTATCAACAGTGACACTACCTTTCAATGCATTGGCCATACTCACCAGTGATGAATTCAGCATTGTCGGTTGCAAATACACGGGCTGGCTGTTGTTGGCCACACTACTGATGGTAGTACCGCTGGCCACTCCAGTGGCCAACTGCACTGCGCCACTAGGCACACTGCTGCCTATCATTACCTGTGCGGTATAACTCAGCACCGGCGAGCCGGTGGCTACCGGCGTACCGATCGCGGGGTACTGGGCATATACATAAAACGGATTGGTCAGTGTAGCAGGCATAGCGACTGGTGTGCCGTTACTGGCTACCACCAGCAAGTGCCCGGCACCATCAATCCCGACACCCGATGACACGATCAAGGAATTACCTTGCTGTGTTACCTGCATCCCTCCGGCAAACACCCCTGGCGTAAACGTGCATTGGTTTTGCAGGTAAATCCAATTGTTGAAATACGCCTGCTCTGCCGTCATGTTGGCCGAAGTCAAAAACATGCCATCGGTATACAGCAGGCTTTGCATGATATTGGAAGGTATGGTCAGGCTCATGTTGTTATTCCTTGTTCACCAAGTAAAGAGTTGATGCCCAGTTGCGAAGCATGACCGCTTGGCTGCAACTGCATGCTGGGTATCAGCAAGATATCGAATTGACTGCCTGCAGGTCTGATTTTGCGTAATATCTGGCGCAATTGCGTCAATACCGACTGGATTTGCACTACGTTCTGACTGGTCAAAATATAGTTGCCGTTATAGGCATTCGGTAACAGGAGCTTGACCACAAACAGCCACGGCAAATAGCCCGACACTACGGGCGAACCAGTCTGATATGCACTTTGCAGCACAAACGCCTGGCTGACCTGGTTACTGACCGGGAATGCTGGTACGGTCGGGTTGCTGACGACGACAGACATTTGACCGGTGATACTGCTTTGCGTGTTATTCGCGCTGAAGCTCACGCCTGTCATGGTCGTCGGCAAATCAAGCAGCAGGTTGATCATCATACTCATGCCTTGTGGGGTACCTCGCAGCCGGTACAGAGCCATGATCTCGGCCACTACAGTGCGTTTCTTATCGATGCTCCAGCTATTGTCCACTACCAGATCAACCCAGCCCCCCAACCAAACCAGGAAATCGTTCAACCAGCCAGTAATCCCCGACAGCGGATCAGTTTGTGCAGTTTGCTTGGTATTGCTATACCCAGCCATCAGATCGCTACTGTCGGGCACGCCGATGTAAGTATTTAATTCTGTCAATAATTGGGTTTCATCATTCGTACTGGCTCCCGAAATGGGCGGAATGAAGTCACTGTCGGTAGGCGGAAACAAGAATGACAAGCGCGGGTAAAACAGATTGCCAATCACTGGCGCAGCCAACAGCTCGGCGATACCCTTGCGACTATTGAGTTCGGTATCGGGGATGCCAGTCAGGATTTTTTCAAAAATCTGCAAATACTGGGTCAGGAAAGCCGGGCTGGTGGTGCTGTAGACCGCCGGCAAGTAGCGCAGGTAACCTGGTGTCTGGCTCATACCTGGCTCCCCTTGGCAGTAATGTCAAGACAACGCAAACGCGGCAGTCCATGATAAAACTGCCCTGCAGTACCCGACGGCAAATTAGCCAGTTGCGCGTTCACGTCCAGGCAGGCGGTTTGCGATAGCTCAATGGTGGGGAAATAATTCATGTCAAAGGATGAAATCGCTTCTATCCCTGCCACATTCAATACCAGGTGTTGCACCGCGTCGGCAACGGGAGCCACATCATATTCCCAGCCCTGGTTATTGGGGCCGCCCAGCAAAGGTAAAAAATAACGAAACAGTTTGCCAAACACTTCGTTCAGCGTCACATCGATACGGGTATTGGCAGCACACAATACCGTAATCGACAAATTGATATCTGTCCTTTGCGCAGACCTTACCCGGACGACATTGCCACCTATGACCCGCGCTGCCAGATATTGCTGCACGTTCTTGATCAAGGTTTGTAATGCCGCGCTATTGTTATTGGAAACTATCATGGCCAGTTTGCGCATGGTATTGGCAGAGCCTTGATATTGTTGCTGATTCGGATATATAGGAAATTGATAGCTGGGCCGGGCATCGCTCAAGATATAGGCAATACTCCCCTCCTGTGCCACCTGGGCATACGCATTGGCCACTAACAAGGGTTTGGTGGAAGTTCCGCCCGCATTTTGGGCAATCATCTGATTAGTTTCACGCGCCAGGGTTTCAATGTTGTCCAGCGTCAGGGCCAGGTAGGGATGATCAACATAACTGAGTACTGCTTTTTGCAAGTCTGTAGCCGAGAGGCTGGCACCTGCCTCGACTTTGGCCAGCACCTCTTGCAAGGCCAAAAATGCAAAGTCATAATTATCTATCGCCGCCTGGCTGTAAGCCGTCTGGTTGCTCGAAAATGCCAGACCCAGCACCCAGCGCAAATCGTTTTGTTGAGTGGCAAGCGGGATGGCATTTGCCTGGTATAACAGTGATTCATCCAGCCAGGCCAGCAATTGCAGCAAGGTGATGCCAGGATCAGAATCATTGTAATCAGTCCATTGACTGGTATATTGCGGAATGCGCCGCATCAAGTCCTGCACCAATTGCTGCCAGGTTTTTCTATCCAGGTTGGGCAATTCGAAAGACATGGCGATTACCCCAGTGAAAGATAAATTTGCATACGTCCCGCAACAGGTAATTCAGTTGGCCCCAGTGTCACATTGCCATTTTGCTTGTTATTCAAACTCAAGCCCTGCACCAGTACAACTTGCGGAATATGTGCCAGGAATGTACTGACCGATGAAGCCAATACGGTTTGCCCGAAATCCCAGCCCTGTCCGCGCAGGCCACCAAATACAGGTTGAAAAAATGCCTGTAACAGACTGACAATCTGCTCTTGCACGGCATTGAGTTGGTCTGATGTGGTATTGACTAAAAGCTGGGCTGTCACTGTCACGGGCACAAAATCGGGCGGCGAGACGGTAATACGCTGCGCCAGAGCCGCCAGACAATGTTGGCGTGCAGCGGTCAGTACGGTATTTTGCAAGGCGGGCGTGGTGTAAGGCACAGGATCGGCCGACAAGGCCAGCACGGCAATCTGTATCATGCTACCAACTTCGACTGCACGCGCTTTGGTCACTTCAGCACTGGCTGCTGCCGCAATGACGGTGATATCTGCCAGTTGCACAGCGTAACCACCGCTGCGGATTTTAGCCGGGCTGGTAGCATTGATATTGGCAATGGTGTCACCATTCACGCCACCACTGGCGGCTGCGGGATTGAACACCGCCGTGATATTTGTGATACCGGGGCGCAGCAAATTAATGGTTTGCGCGGGGACATTGGCTTGCAAGCCCTGGGTATATTCATAATAAGCGACAATGACATTATTATGACCAACGGGTGGAATCATGCCATGGTAACCATCGCCAAAGGTGACAAGCCCAGTTTGAAAATCCAGTGTATACACCCGGCTGTCGGGACCACTGAAGACAAAATTATCTACCATTTCCCACGCCATCGCCACTTCATCACTGCCGACACTGATACCAAATTCAGCGGCCACGGCTGTGCCGGATTGCGCGCTGAGGGTGTTGCTGTTGTTTGGGCCGTCAGTCACCATACTGGCACCATCCGTCGTTGAGTTTTTGATGGTGCTTGCTGTCGAGCTTGATGTGTTGGCATTGGTCTTGGCCACCTTGGCGATCACGTCGCCCAGACTGAGGCCATTTTTGCTGCTGTTGCTGCCGCTGGTCTGTGCATTACTACTGTCAAAGCCAATACCGCTGGCAGTATTGGCTGCATCCGTCGCGATCAGGTCTTCTATGAGCAAGCCTACTGGTTCCAGCACTACCACTTGCAGGTTGGCCAGCACAGGTGTGTAATTCAATTCAAAAGTCTGAAACTGCTGCGCATTGCCAGAACCCAGCACTTCATTGATCACGCTGGTAATATTGCTGGCCATCACCGTGTTAGGGTACATGCCATAAATTCGGATAGTACGATCCACACGCGCATTGACAATCCTGAACCAATAGGCAGACTGAGAAAACAGATACGCTTCCTGCATGGCAGCGGGTATCGTAAAGCTGACTATGCCTGATCGTGACAAGCCATAAGTACTGTCATCAACCGACAGTTTTTGCCACGCCAGCCCATCAAAATATTGCCAGATCAGAGTGCCGCCAGCTTGTGCCTGTTCCTGTTGCAGATAAAAATACAGCGTCATTTTATTGCCCAGGCTCATACTGCCAAAATCGCCGGGCGCGAAGGCAAAGAAAAAACTGGTCAGCAACTCTTTCACGGGTTTGAATGGGCTGAACAAAAAACGGCTCAGGTCAAATGCGTTATAGCACCAGTAGCTACTGGGCTTGTTCACATATGCATAGGTAATTTGTGCCGACTGGACAAAAGGGGGAAAATATTTGGAACTGGTGAAGGTATAAGAAAAATTCACTCCAGCCGTATTATTAAGGTAATTGATAACATCTGGTTTGACGCTGGAGTCGAGGATGGAATCAGGAATGCCATTAATCGTCGCACTGACACTGCTGGTCTCAAAGCCACCATCCTGGCCGTAACCACCACTGGCGATCACTACTCGCATCCATAATCCTTTACCACCAGCTACCGTGGTTTCGCTAATAACCGGGCATTGAAACTGGATATATGCAGGACCGTTGGCATTATTCTGTTGCAGATTATTGGATTGATCGACAAAATCATAAGTACTGACATCGGTTTGGGTTTCATTGAACGATTGCCATGCTGTGCCATCCCAAAACTGCCAATTCAACACGACAGGCATCACGACTTTGACCGGTACCACCTGAAACGCGATCGTTATCCTGGCGCCGGTTTTACCAAACACCGCATCGGAACGCAGGTAAAACGCATCGTTTTGCGCAGGCGTTTCGCCAAAGGGATAGACGCCATTGCCAACATCAAGTAACACCGTGTTATAGGCAGCCTGTTGAGGCTGAATTTGCTTGCCATTCATCGTACATTGCAAGCCGGTAATCACTGGCAACTGCGCTTCCTGCGCTGACAAAACTTTCATGCCAGGCGCAGGCTGGACCAGCAACCAATACATCGCAGGATCATCGCTACTGGTTTTGGGTGAGGCTGCAAATCCGGCCTCAATCTCTTCGGCGTGATACAACTCCTCCTGCAACTGCGCTGTTGTCAGTGCATCTGCCCTTGGTGTGCTCTGCAAGCTGATATCGAGCCTGAGATTGTCTGGCGAAGCAACAGCCGTCGATTCAAGAGACTGCATGGCACCATCGAACCATTGCTCAAAATATTCGGGATATAGATTCTTGCCAGTCAAGCTGATGACGATGCTTTGCAAGGAATCATCCGGTTTAAATAACTGGCTGTCTCCCATCATGAACCAGTGTCCCAAAGCTTGCTCAACCGGATCACTGCTTTGATCGGTGACAAACAAGGGAATGCTGGCAGCAGGAGATAATACGCTGCCGCCGTTGGTAGCACTGTTGGCGACCACTCCGACCTGACCACTTAAAATCAAAGGCAAGGCATCAATATACTGGTCTTGTGCCGGAATAATGGTCATGGCTGCCACCAGGCTTGCAGGCAGCACCAGCAAATCGCTATTTGTTTGAAAATGCAAGGATTGATTATCGCCATCCAGTACTGGCGTCTGGGCTGGCACAGCTTGCGCAGCTTGATCCTGTTGCAATTGAAATTGCAAGACCGCCTGGGCTGGAATTGGCGGACGCAGGTTCATGTTCATGAACTGGAAAAATGCCAGCCGTCTTTGCAAGGGCATCTGGTTTTCGATTTTGGCGGTATAAGCGGCCAGATGTGCAAACAGATTCAGTAATACCAGCCCTGGGTCCTGATTAATATCCTGCTTGGTCGGCACAGCGGTGGGCCAGTAGTCAGCCCACTCTGGCGCATACGCCAATGCCAATTCCAGCACCTGGCTGTAAAAAGCATCGTCATCACGAAAATCAAGGATAGGATCTGTCATCGTCAGTTCAGTCAGTTCTTGGTCGCCTGCTCATTTTCGGCCATCAATTCCTCCAATACTTGAATCGCGCCACTGATGCGTATCAGGGTAGCCTGCAATTCACGTCTTTTCTGATCCATGTCCAGCATTTGCGCTTCCCCTGCTTCTTGGTTGCGTTTCAGATCTTGTATCCTTGCTTTGATAATTTCCATGTCCATGCTGGTTTGACTCCGTATCTATGATTTAAGAAAAAATGGGTAAACCAGATTACCTGGTTGATTAGAGGTACGAATGACATAACTGACTGAAATGGTCAGGCAGTTCGGTGTTTTAGGATCAATCCCTGCGGCCACCTGAGTGACGACGACGCGCGGCTCCCAACGATCCAGTGCCTGCTTGACATACAACTGCGCCAGGCTGACCGAGGTGGCATTACCCGCTGCAAACACCAGTTCATTGATGCGGCAACCAAAGCCGGGCAGCATCACACGTTCGCCAGGTGCAGTTTGCAGGATGATCAAAATCGCCTGTTCAATGTCAGTGGCATCACTAGCCATCAACACCCGCCCGCCCTGGGTGGCTACCGGAAAAGCCCAACCTTTCCCCAGAAAATCTGCACTGTTGGCCATGACTAGCCTATCAAGACGGTGGACATACCCAACACTTGCACCGTAGGCGGTGGCGCTTGCGGTCCCACTGGTGGGATATCGTGACAGGTCTCGCAAAAATCACCCGCACGTGCCGCGGCCTTGCTATTGATACGCACCCGCATGCTGCCTATGATCACCCGTCCCAAATTGGTCGGTGGCACCTGAAAAGTGCCACTGGTTGGAATATGCGGTGGAATATTAGTCGCCATCGATCCGACAGTAGCAGCAGGTCGACTATTGATACGCACATTCAAACTGGTATTGGCATTGATCTTGCCGTTAAATGGAAACGGTTGTGGAGTCGGCACCGGGCCACCCGGCGAAGGCACCAGTACAATATGAATATCGGCCGCATTCACTATGCTGTCGCCCAATTTTGCCGCTGGCATACCCATTCCCTGCTCCCTAGTTAATATCGATCATGGTGGCTGACAGCTTCAGGTTGGTACCGCCTGTCAGTTGCATGCTGGCCGCAGTCAGATCAGCCTTGACGCTGCCGCCGGTATTTTGTACCACCACCTGGGCGCCCTTGATATTAATGCTGCCAACAGCACTGATACTGATATCACCCTGACTGATCAAGCTGATTTTATTAGCGCTAGTATCAATAAGGACTTGATTGTTTTTGTTATCGACAATACTGATTTTTCCTTGATCAGAATCATCGAAGGTAATGGTCTTGCCACCTTTGGTTTTAATCACACGGATAGTTTGCTGTTGCTCCACATTAGCAACCGGCGGCTTTTGCTGCCCATTCCACAAAAAACCCAATACATAGGGCTTACTCGGGTCACCATCGGCAAAGGCCACCAGGGCAGAATCGCCGACTTGCGGTAAAAAAAAAGCCCCGCTACTAGTTCCGGCAAAGAAACTCATGATCTGCACCCAGTCAGATTCTATCTGTGCGCCTTTGAGTGAGAACTTCACCTTGATACGTCCCAGATTTTGCTCATCACGGGTATTGCTGACCGTCGCCAGTGCTACCCCTGGGCTGAATTCACCCATATCGTCGTTCATCATATGCCGGTTCTCCTGATCTTCAGTGTGGTTTTGTAACCGGTACTATCGTCGTAGCTATGCGTACTGGAGGTAATGTAATAAATACCGTTATAGCGGGTAGACAGGCCAGTCAGTTTGATATTGACGCCCGCCACCAGCTGGTTGTCACCCACCAGGTTCACGCTGCCTTCGATGAAACTCTGCAAGTTGGCCTGATACTGCGCTTTGGCTACCGCCTGCAAGGCTTGCGGGTCGCTGATATTGGGGCACTCCACCAAAATCTGGCTACTGGGAAAATCATTTGCCGCCTGATACCCGGTTTCGCTGCCCCCCATGGTTTCCTGTGGCGTGCTTGACGCTGCCACTGCCGTCAGCACCTTGTTGGTTTCAATGTCGTAACCCGTAGCCGTGACTTCATCACCCTGGGTAGGCAGCTTCATGTTCAGGTTGACATCATCCATGTCACGTGGAAACTGTAAGGTCTTGAGTGCGCTGCCACCTTCTGCAGAAGGGCGAAATATCAGCGTGGTATCGTTCATCAGGATTTCATAATTCAATTGCTTGCAGCGATTGAGCACAAACTTGTAGTTGGAGATATTTCTTTGCAAAACATATTGATTCACCAGTGCCGGATTACCAGGGGTTTGAACGGTCAGGCTGCAGGAGCGCGCGACCTGCGTGACGATGGCATTGTCATTCAAATCTTCATAGGTTTTGGTTTGTTTGCCAAACTTCAATCGGTACATGCGGTCAAACCCACGGATCACTGCATTGGATGAGCGGGTACTAAAGTTCGGCTCGACCGCAGTAATATCGCCACTGATCAATTGATGCAGCGTATTCAGGCCCATGAAAATGGTAATTTCATCGCCTGGCTTGAACACATCCAGATCAACATCTTCCCATGTGCCATTGCTGGAAACAATATTGAGCGAAAAACTGAACATGCCCGGCACATTGATTTCATTGGTCACCTGCACATCATGAATATTGGCCAAGATCGAATTGGGCAAGGCACTGCGATTTTTCAGTATCTTGAATGCTCCTGTATTGACGCTAAGCATTGCTCACCCCCGGAAAACCGTCGGCATGCACATCTGGAATAATCAGGTTACGTCCGATATCCTTGATCTGTGGGAAGTTGAGTACGTCGTAAATCTGGTTGGCATCAGCAATCAAGCGCCACTGATTGGCGTCGCCCAGCGTATCCTGGGCAATCAGGTACAGACGGTCACTTTCCTTGACGCGCCATAACTGGCGGCAATTGAAATAACCGCGTGCCTGCAAATCTTCTTCTTCAGTCAGAACGGACTTGAACGTCACCGACAGCTCTGCCCGCACCGGTATGCCGGAGCTCAAAAACATGGTGAATTTTTGATCCAGCTTGGTCACAATGCCGGTAAACAACGGCCCGGCCCAGGTGAACACCACCACTGGCGGCTCCTTGCGGATATTGGTGCCTACGCTGGGTACCGTTAATGCCACAATTTTATTGGTCTTGGTACGCACATCGATTTGCTGTTCATAGGTATCAAAAAATAGTGATACCGTCAGATCATCGTTATTGACGCGCTGAAACTGGATGTTTGAGCCCTCACCCTGCACCATCACGGTTTTGTTGAGCGACAACTCTGTCGGGTTGTACATCACCGGAATTTCTTCGCGGGTTTGCTGCACCACGATCTTGGCCATTTCCAGCATCAATTGGCTCCTTTGCGATAATGTTCAATCGCAGTGCGCTTTTCAACTGCGCTGCACAAGCGGTCTGTCAACACCCGCATGACTGGTGGAGAAAACAGTGAATCGACCACTACCTGATGCAAGACATCCTGATTGCGTTGAGTTAGCTCCTGAACGACTTTCATTTGAATAGTACGCTCCACTGACGTCAGCTGGCTTTGTATGAGTTTTTGCATTTGAACCTGCAAACCATCTTGCCAGGAACGGTTGGTATGGGTTTCGCGCAACACCTGTGTCACGCTCTGACGTGAACGGTAAGGTACCAGTTCCATAGGCTGTGCCACCATGCCGTTTTGGTATGGTGGCTGCACCAAAGGTGGTCCGAACGCCTGCTGCGCTAAAGTAAGACGTACCGATGCTGGCTCAGACATTGCGCTATGTCCGGCCTGTGCTTGCGGATGAGTGCGACGAGCGGCCAATAGTGTGCTGCGCCGCCTGATCCATGCCAGCATATCTGGCACGTTCATGCGACTCGCCATTTCGCGCCAGCGTGCCACCCTGCTCAGGTGTGAAAGACTGGCACGGTCTGCATCAGACTGACGCAACATGGGCTGTTCCAGGTTCACCTGTTGTCGCCCTAAAGCTGGCGATGACGAATAAGCTGGCAAGCGATGCCCAGTTTGTCTTGATACATACTGGCGCAGGCTGGCTTGCCAGATCATATCGACTTGCGCGCGCAGCATCGACGCCACTGTATGCCCTGTTGACCGGGCCTGGCGGGTAGAACCTGACATGCCCGTAACTTTGACCGGTCGCAAATGCAATACCCGCAATAACATACTCTCAGCGGCAGCTCCGCGTACTTCATGTGAGCGCATCACAGTGCGTTGCCAGCGTTTCTGTGCTCCTTGCTGCAAAAACGTCTGCGCCAATGAATTGCCAACATCACGTAAGCGCGAACGTAAATACCAGGGCAGCAGGGTTTCGATGAGCGCTCTTGCTCCAGACCGCACTTCCAGCGCTACACTCGAATGGGTGCGCATCACATTGATCAGATTTCGTCCCTGCTCAGCAAATTCGTATTTCATCTTGCCCGGTGGTGTCAGCAGGCGCAGTAATATGCGCTCTAGCCTGTTGCTGCGTGTCATGCTCACTGTGTGCATGGCTGAAAACACACTGTCGGCATGGCTTTGCGTGGCGGGCCTGGGATTGGTTTTTGATGTTCTTCTGTCGATCCCGATACTGGTTCTGGCCGAGTTGGCCCACACCATGGCTTGACGCTGCAATAAGAGCAATGCAGAACTGGCTCCGGCAATGATGCCGGGGCTGAATTGCGCACGGGCAGTTTGCCTGTTCCGTTGACCAGAAAGCTCCAGCACAAGCGCAGCGCTGTGCTGCATCAAAAGACGTGTCAGCAAAGGTGATGAACCTTGTCTTGCCAGTTTGCCCAGTGGCATGCGCGGTATGGCCAATGCTGCAGAAGCCAGTGTCGGCACCAGTCCAGCATTGCGGGCTTGCGATTTGATGATTAAAATTTGCAGCCAGCGCACCCAGGTCTGTTGCGAGAGCATGGCATGAGAAAGTCGTTTACCCGAAGCATTGCCTTCTGCCTGCCGTCCGGCCTTGCCCCCTTTCTGCAAGGAGCCTCTGCCAGTCTGCATGCTTTTTTGCAGGAATTTACCCACACCCTGTGCCAACAACCTTTGCTGCATTTGCAGCCACTGGATGCGTTGAACAATATGGGTGAAGTGATTCTGGGTGACATTCTGTGGCAACTTCAAATACGCCAGGGTGGTTGGTATATCTGCATCGTGATGCACCTGCATGGTCTGACTCAGTTTAAGCAGACTAGTCAATCGTAGTACCTGTGGCCTGCTCGCCCTGGCAGCATTGGCACTAGCGGTGCGCATGCCCAGTGCCATCAAAGTATCCCCTTGGCGGCAGAATATGCCACACTGGCCAGGCTTTTCTTGATACCTTCATGCGCCAGGGTAAAACTCTGGGTCGCAATCATGTTTTGCCCGGCATCCAGGCTTGGCCCCTGCCAGGATATTGGCCAGGCATTGAAGAAATCCCACCATACACTGGGCAAACCAGAATCATCCAGAATATAAATTGAGCCGTTCTTGCGTTTGATCTGTCCTTGCAGGGTAGATTGATACCACAGCCACATAGGGTCAAGTGCCGTGATGCCAGCTTTCAACACGATATCGGAATAAGTCATCTGGCCGGGTAGTTTGTACTCCGTATCATTGACTCCGCCCTGACGGACGGTTTTGACTTCGGTGCGAGACTCCAGCCCCTCCACCGATGAAAATCCACCCACCAAAATGCCTTCGACCTCCACAAAAAAATTGTAAGCCTTGAACGGGTCGATATGCACACCCAACTGACGTTGAGCTAAACCAGCGGCAGCATTTACACCCAGTACCATCTCATACTCCCAGATTTCTCAAACTCTTATGATTATCATCGCTGCTCATGGCTTTGTTGATTTTGGAAATTTGCTCGCACCACCGTCGCCGTTCTGCATGCTCCATCGCCAAAATTGCTTCGTACGACCAATGAAAGTGATAAGCAATAAAAGCGATTTCTGCATACAGCTGCTCAGGTACGCGTCCTACTTTCCCGGCCCACCCTGCCCTTCGTCTGTATCAACCTGATTGATCTTGTTGTATAGGGTTTGCAAATAAGTAAAATCGGCAGAAAACAGATCTTCCACCAGTTTGGTATTGATAATATCCAGGCTTCCCAAACGCACAATCACACGTGAGAGCACAATGATGATCAGATAAGCCGGATTATTCTGGACCCGGTGATCTTTGAGTGGCAAGATTTCATCTCCTGCTGTGGCCAGCCTCATCACCCCGTTCTTGTGCAAATTGCCGTCAGCGTCGCGATAGCCTATGGGCAAAGTAAATTCCACTTCTGTACTGATCACATTCATGAGACACAACTCCAGGGTTAAGAGACACGTACCATGTATTGCATGGTCAATTCAAAAGTTTCCACCATCACATCGCTGGTCGATGCATTCAAGCCAGTACTTTCATACTTGCTGGCGAAGGCATTAATAACGTTCCAGCGCGCCTTGTCAGCCCCGGTGGTATCCACCAGGATCAGGGATACGTTTTTCTGGGCACCTGTGGCGGTTGAACCCTGGGTCGATACCAGGGTGAACCAGTTATATAAATCCATGGAATCTGTCAGCCCTTTTTTCAAGGTCAGTTTGCCATAGCTGGTCAGGCCAGAATATGGACGCTTCCATACCGGATCGGTGCCTTCGCGATAGTCCACGGTTTCAACCGTGATATCAGGCACGGTTGCCTCAGAAAATGCCGCAATCTGAATGCCGGAAATTTCAACCCGGAAGAGAAACCCACGGTAGGGGTCAGTTAAAGTTGTAGCCATTGTTTTCTCCGCAATCTGTCATCTGGTTTTTTGAGGGGAATCGGGTCAGATTAACCGCCCGAATCCGGCGCAGCCGTTTTTTGCGACATCCGCAAAATCACAAACTCAGCCGGATAAACCGGTGCCAGACCAATATCAATGAACATCTGCCCTAACATCCTGGTATTGGGCGGGTTGTTCGACGCATCACAGGTCACGAAAAATGCCTCCTGTGCAGTCGCACCAAACAGGCCACCCTGCTGCCATAAAGTAGTCAGAAAAGCGGTCACATCTCGCGTCACTGACGACCAGGTGGTCTGGTCATTAGGTTCAAACACGACCCATTGCAAGCTTTGCTTCAGGCTTTGCTCTACATAGATGAACAAACGGCGTATGCTGATATACGTCCATTCAGTATTCAAGGCCAGTGTGCGCGCTCCCCAGATCACGTTGCCGTAATTGATAAAGTTGCGAATCGCGTTGATGCCTTCAGGATTGAGTTGATCCTGATCCGAGTCGGTAATGCTCTGATCCAGCAACACCGCCGTCAGCAAGGCACCATCATCCACACCAGCTGGTGACTTCCATACCCCGACATTAGTATCGGTATAAGCATAACGACCCAAAGTGGGGCCAGAAGGAGGAATCGGTACATTGGCACCGGCAATCGGGTTGTAGATGTACACCCACGGATAGTAAATCGCACCAAAGTCCGAACTCAAGGCATTCGGGTTGCCTGACGTCGCACTGCCCTGGCCGGTTTTGAATGACAAAATACCTTGCACATCCAGGCCAAATGGCGGGTCAATGACATAAAACAGATTTCGCTGCTGCGAATTTTCACAGAATAACAATTCCTGGTTGATCAGCGTGCCCTGGGTTAATAATGGATTGCTGTCACCTGTTTTTTCGTAGGTAGTGATATCAGGAACAGAAAGCAGGCTGATACCCTGGATTTTTTGCAACAAGGTAGTGGCTGTGGTGAAATTGTAGTTGGGCGAGGTACCACCTTTCAAAGCCGATGGCGTGGCGGTATTGGCTGGCCGCGAAGTGGTAGTAATCGCCTTGGCGTTCGGTGCAATGCGGATAAACATGGAACTACTGTTGATTTTGGTCGCGATCGGACTATATGCTCCGGCATCACCTATCAGACTATTGCCAGTAAATCCGTTAAACGACTCCAGCACATAATAGGTTTGCCCTGACTCAACTTGCAGATTATTCTGCAGCACATAACGCTGCAGCAACGCATTCGGCATCCCCATCTGCGTCGGTGCCGCCGTGCTGCTCAGCCCAATTTTAGATTGATCTACCGTGACGCTCAGATTAAATACCGGAGTGCTACCACCAGCGGAGAGCGGTGTACTGCCGTTGCTGATCATGACGCCCAGCGAATTACCCCAGGTACCTGCGGTCACGGCATTGACGACCAGGCTGCTCAGGGTCGCGGTCGCTGCCTTGGCCGCAGCGGTATCAGAACAGCGCACCACCCAGCATGCTGTACCGCCTTCGTTAAAAAATTCATACACTGTCCAGGACACCATCGCGTACCAGGCCAGATTGCCAAACGCGCTTTGGTAGGCATTCCAGCTGGTGATCAGTGTCGGTTGTTCAATGGGCCCGAATTCGGTCACCCCAATAAAGACCGGAGTTGAAGTGGAAGCACCCTGAATGCTGCGAGTGCCTGGTACTTCCTGTATATATATGCCAGGGTGTTTATAAGTAGCCAAGATAGTTCTTCCCTTATCAGTTATTGCATTTCAACATACACACACTGCATCATTCCGCTTTGCACTGTGACGTTCTTTTGCACACTCTTCAAACCAGATTTACTGAAGCTCAATACCACCGCACTTTGTGGAGCAAGATTACCCATCAGGGCCAGAGTAAAACAGCCCGCATGACGCCCATCCCCAAAAGAACGCGTACTGGCCGTTTTGGCATTGGCGCGCGCAGTCTGGTAATTCGCCATCACTTCAACTCCTGGCACTGGCTGCTGCTTCGCTGCCAACACCTGTCCTGCAATCAGCGTAGTACCCGGCGGATAAGGATAGGCTGGTCCGGGCAGCATGGTGACAACCATAATGGCATCAACCAATGGTTCGCCCAACGGCACCTGCAACTTGACTTCCTGATCCAGAAACCAGGGCTTACGGCACATAATCCTGAGACGGTATTGCCCATCATCAAGGTCAGGGAATGCATAGAACGCCTGCTGCTTTGCCTGTGCTACCACTGGCTTGTCATCCAGCAAAAAACTCACCGTCAGTGCTTCTGCCGGTTGACCTGTAAAACCATCAATCAACTGCACCACTGCTGACAGCGTGATCATGTTTGCTCCACCGTTTGCGGCAATGCATCCACTGGTCGCTGCTCTGTCACTAATTCACCTTCCCTGATCATATTGACCTGGCTTACATCCCCTGACGGTATCCGGACAGGCGACAGCGTGTACAGTTTGGTTAATTTATAGGGCTTGTTGGGAAAACCACTCCATATGTTATGCAAGCGTTCAAAATTGCTGAAGTCCGGCACAATGGGAATCACTTCATTGCCGCTTTGGCGCAACACCGGATGCAGCCATTGCCCATACAAGGCTGGCACATCATGGAACAGTCGCACCAGTTTATCCACCAGTACCAGCTCCAGCTCTGCCGAACGCGCATACGGCACCATCATATACAGCAGGTCTGCCACCAGCGGCGGTGCCGTCACGGTCAGTGAATTGGGCATGCCATTTGCACCTTGCTGGCGATTAAGTGTCGCCGGTGTATTGCGCAAAAACGGATTGATCTCAAGCTGATACAAGAATAGTGACAACTTGGTTTCACCCTGGCTGTCGATGTCTGCAGGTGATTCAAACACCACTGCCGATTCCGACGACAATTCCGGAATATGAGCGCGAATCAGGTTGCGCAGCGATTCGCTGACACAGCGCAGCACCTGACCACTGTCAACGCTGGACGATGCATGACTCATAGCGTAAACACCGTGTAGGTTTGACTGACCAACTGTGGTTGACGATTACCGACATGTGCATACATGCTGATATGAGCATCACAACTGGCTTTCAGATAAATGTACGGTAAAGTCTCAGGGTTCCAGCCGATATATGCCAGCATTAAAAATTCCATCTCTTCATTATCGTTGTCCTGGGTTTTTGCTGTTTCAAAGGTTAACACCGAAGTACCATACGACATGTAGTTGAGGGGCACACCGCCGTTCAAGCCCATGAGACGGATACCGCCCGATTCCGAGAACGGTGGTCCCAGACACCAGTACACATTACCCAAGCCTTTTTTGGTCGTTACATCAAGCGAAATCCGGTTTCCAGGTCGCGCACCATGCACTGAAATCAAGACACTGCGATACTCATGAGCAGGATCACGCAACGCCGCGCTGATGCGGCCGTTACGCCACTCATTGGCACGTTGCGCACCAAAATACGCCATCACGCTGGCTTCATTATTGAGCGTGCAATACCCTTGCAGATAATCAACCCCCGGTGTCACCCTCAGGGACAAAGCCAAAGCAAACGAACTTAAACCTCTATTATTGTTTGCTGTGGTAATCGCCAGCATTTGCTCATTGAATTCGATTTTCTGGATACACGACTCAAAACTGTCGTCCGTTTGTTCGGATAACATGGAAAACCCAAGGCTGTCACCTGAACGTGCGCCCAAGGACCAACTCACCCCGGCGGTGGTAAACATAAAATTGATATTTGAATTGGCCGCGACGTTGTCAAACTTCAGCACGACAGGTAATAGTTCACGGATCATTGTGTTTTCCCTATTCCAGATCAATACCAAACGAACTCAGGCCAATGATGCTGGTGCGGTCACAACGCGATTGCATGGTGACGCTTGCCCCAGGAGGTAAATCGACTCGTCCTTTTAACTGAAACTGTTCAGTACGCACATACAGGCCGATATTGATTTCACTGCAGTCCTGATAAGTTTCCAAAAACATTTCACGCGCATTGATCAGAAAATTACGCAAATACAAGGTTGGCTGGGTGCTGGTTGAAAAACTCAAACCCACCATCTTGCTGTTTTCTCCTCCTTCGCTCCAGATCGCCATTTGATCAGGCCTGATAGATAAAAACGCCTTGCTGTTGGCCCGCAGATTATAAAACGTGATATTCATTTGCCTGAATACATTGACTTCGGTGAAGCAATGCTCATTGACTTGATGCAGGGGATTGGCTTTCAGGTGCGAATTTAGATAAAGCCGTTCCTCTTCGCTGAGTTCAACGTCATCATCGTCACTGCCGTCAGCACCTAAAGAGCTGGCTTGTTCCTGCAATAATCGTAAAACATCCGAATCCGGATGACTGCCTATTTCAGGTGGAATGGCAACCTCGGGAAGAATCACGGGTGCAGCTGTCGATGTCGCCTGCGTTTCTAGCTCGGCAATAACTGGAGCTTCTTCAGCATGGACTGACGCCACAGGCTCTACAGCGGCATCCTCAGCATAAACTGGTGTCACCAGCTCTACTGCTGCCTCCGGAGGAGGAACACTCGAATCACCTGCAGCGGCCTCAGGTGATTTTGTCTTGGATGGGCCACCATTTTTGCGGGCACTCATGAAACTTTCCTTCGTGTTGGAAAAATCACATCCACAATTATTCGATTCTTGTTTTCCCCATACCCGCCCAACAGGCTTGGCGGCAACCTGAGTGCGGGTTCGGGTATGGCTAGCTGGTCATCAGACTCAGGATGGCCACATCACACCAACTTGTGCGCTGGTCAGAGTGACTGACTTGGAATTGGAGAATGCAAACGTCACCGTCACACCTGGATCTGCTGTGCAACTCATGCCAACGTAACCGCCAGTATTCGCATTGGAAATATAAGTGGCAATACTGAACGAAACGGTTGCAGAACCCGTGCTAGAGCCACCAGAAGCCGTAATTGTTTGCATGACCTGATTGGTCATGCTGAAGGAATTAACAGGCACAGGCGAGCCAGAGGTTGTTGACAGCGTGATGCCGCTGTTGTTGGGATCACTTGGGTTACCTGAGCTCCATGCATAGCCCTGCTGGGGAGCAATATTGATTGCAACTGACTGACCAGGAGTTGCATTACTGACTGTAATAGTACCTGACGCAAAAGTAGACATAATAGCATCCTTTTAAATTAGAAAAGTATTCCAAAAAAGACTTCCAAACATCGCAAAAGCAAAGAACATTTGCAACCCGGCTAAATTCGTCGCTCCTGTTTCTCTCGTAACCGATTCAATTACGAGCGGTCATCGTACATCCGAATTAGATGAAAAATCTATAAGTAAAGTTATCTTTTTAAAACTAATTATTTTTTAGCTTTTTTACAACAATATTGTCTTTTTATTTAGCTTATTTATTATTTTTAATGCTAATATGGCAATCGGCTTTTAATTTACCTGTTTGAATTGATAGGAAATTTTTCGACATGTAGTGCCAATGATAAGTTGGCAAGAATTCTCATCCTGAATACAGATGGGTATTGCAAAACACTGGTCTGATCAGGTGATGTAAAAGAGTTTGCCGGATTCCGGCGACGCATCGTGCCATGGCATGCACCCTGCATTCAACAGCAACGGAGATTGGCATGCAAAAATTATTCTGGACATGTATATTCATTTGCAGCATTAGCCTGGCACCACAGGCGCAAGCCAAAGACGGTGCATATTTTCTCAGGGCATGTGAGGCTGCTGTCAAACAGGCAGACGGTGCGCAACTGACATTGGAAGAAAGCTTGTCCGCCCTCAATTGCATGACCTATATTTCGGGCTTTCGCGAGGCCCTGGCGCTCAACAGCAAAATCAGCAAGACACCCAAACTCTACTGTCCGCCCGAAGGTGGCGTGACCCACGAGCAAGTAGCCCGCGTGTTTACCAAGTTCTTGCAAAGCAACCCGGAATCCTTGAGCCAGAATGGCAGCCTGTCACTGTACATAGCGCTTAGCAAGAATTATCCGTGCGTTGACTCATGATGCATTGACCGGCTTACCGGATAAGTGAGACAAACATGCATGGTCAATTCACTCGCCAGGCAAAACAGATCAGGATCAAGACAGATGAACCTGCACGCGTTGGCGAACCAGCATCGGCCCAACAAACCGGGCTGGAACCCATGGGCAACTACCAATATGCACGCAGCCCCATGCAGTTGCGCAACAAGCCTAACCAGACTGGTTTGCCAGACTCACTCAAGACCGGCATAGAAACTTTGTCCGGCATATCCATGGACCATGTTCGCGTCCATTACAACTCCAGCAAACCACGACAACTCAATGCCCTGGCCTATGCCCAAGGGAGCAATATCCATTTGGCCAAGGGACAAGAACAGCACTTGCCTCATGAAGCCTGGCACGTAGTGCAACAAGCAGAAGGCCGGGTCAAGCCAACGCTACATGCCAATGGTCTTGCCATTAACGATAATCAACAACTGGAACAAGAGGCCGACCAGCGTGGCAGCCAGGCCATGCAACTGCAGAGCAGCACGTCTCAGCCACAGAGATTAATACTCCCCAATGACAGGGGCTTGATTCAACGCCAACTCGATGAAAATTTTGATGCCGCCGGAACCACCAGCACAAAAAACCTGAAGGCCTGCAAAGAGTTTGCCAAGATTGTTAGCAAATTGGTAGATCAAGCCTATGATGAATTGATGACAGGCAAAATCCAGGACTGGACTGGCGCAAAAATTGCCACTTTCCTCAATTTACTTCAGCGTAATAGCAATATGGCTGTCACGCATGTCGGTAATGCCATGGAAGAGCGGGTATATGCGCTGATGAATGAAACCGACCTGCCACTGAAGTGGGCCAAGCAGCGTTCCGACGACATGGGCAGTGTCTCCTATCCCGATATCGTTCTCCATCTGGATGACAAAAAAGAAGGATTGATCGACATCACCTCAGACCGTCGTCACATCCTGGGTAAAAGTGGTGGCTGGACCACTAGCGAACGC
This sequence comes from Undibacterium sp. Ji83W, assembly GCF_049340385.1. Lineage (NCBI taxonomy): Bacteria > Pseudomonadati > Pseudomonadota > Betaproteobacteria > Burkholderiales > Oxalobacteraceae > Undibacterium > Undibacterium sp. Ji83W. The sequence goes on from NZ_JBMPOZ010000002.1 coordinate 574,220, forward strand.
TATGTCTACGTCGCAGAAGCTTACTTCGAATCCGTCACCAAGGAAGACTTACCAAACATCAAGAATGCTATCAAAGAAGGTGGTATAACAAAAAAACATGCCGAAACTCTCAAAAAAGAGGCCGACAGGCAGCGACAACTTAAATTACTGGCCCGTCAACAGCAAATTGACACAGCGCGGGAACTGTACAACCAGTACAGCAGTTTTAGCGAATTTGTTATTGGCGAATTTTCAGGAGACAGGACCAAAGCAGGCCATTACATGCGCATAAACGGCCTGGGTAATCTTAAAGGCGTACCCAAACTCAAGGGCAAGCGCAAGTTATCCGATGAAGGCAAGAAAAAACGCAAAAAAATCGCAATGAAAGAGAAACAAGCGCTAAAAAAACAAAAACTGGACGATGAAAAGGAAGAAGAGGCAGATAATGAATCTGAAAACTCGGAGTCTGAAAATTCGGGATATGAAAGTGAGTAATCCGATGATAAAAATAAATTTAATTGATCATTGACGCAAGGATTGCGGCAAGAATTTTCCCGACCTTGAATCTGATTGCCCTGCTAGCACAAGATCAATACGATCTATGCGGCCCGGTATTTTTTCGCAATCAGTACATTATTACTTCCACCAAATGCAAAAGAATTCGACATGACACAATCAATATTTTTGTGGCGGGTTGAAGTCACTACATCAATTCCCAAACTCTCATCCAGCTCACGACAATTTGCCGTTGGTGGAATCACACCATGCTCCATCGCCAGCAACGAGAGCGCAAGTTCAACTGCACCACCCGCCCCCATCAAATGACCATGTACGGCCTTCGTTGAACTGACTGGCACTGCCTCGCTGCGATGACCAAATACCGTTCGTATCGATTCCGCTTCAATGGCGTCCCCTACCACTGTCGCCGTGCCGTGGGCATTGATGTAATCAACCGCGTCCGCACTTATACCAGCATCCTTCAAAGCCAGACGTATGGCTCTTACCTGCCCGTCCACCGAGGGATGTGTAATATGACTGGCATCACAAGAACTGCCAAAACCGACAAGTTCGGCAAGTATTGTTGCCTTACGTGACAATGCAGAATCCAAAGATTCCAATACAAGAAATGCCGCCCCCTCCCCCAGCACCAGCCCATTCCTGTCTTTTGAAAATGGCCTGCACGAGGCAGCAACATCCTGATCCGCCGGGGCCAGGGCACATAGTGCATGCCAGGCGTGCAGTACACCATAAGTAAGCAAAGCTTCACTTCCCCCGGCCAGCACACGATCGGCATAACCGTGCCGGATAGTTCGCAAGGCTTCGCCAATAGCCGCAGAAGAAGATGCACATGCCACCGCATAGGTATTATTCTGACCGCGAATACCAAACTTAATCGACATCTCTGACGCAGCAGCACTCATCATCCCGCGTGGTAAAGACATAGGTGCTATGCGATCTTTATTCTCCGCATATAGCCGATGGAATGCAGCATCTTGCGTTGCGTTACCACCACTGCCCGTACCCAAATGGATTGCCATATCCGCCAACAAATCTGGACGTTCAAGCAGACCGGCATTTTCCAGCGCACGCCGCCCGGCGGCTAGTGATAACTGCGCAACACGATCACTGCTAACACTCTCCTGCGCCACGGCTTCATCAACAAAAGCCGCCAAATGCACAGGTGACTGGCGGGCAGATGCAGGCAACAGACGAATTGCAGAGCGCCCCGCAGCAACGTTATCAAACACCTGCCCCGGCCAATTGCCAGAGGGACAAACGATGCCTATCCCTGTGACAACAACAGGCGTCAAATTCATGATCGCCCTGCCGCCAGATTAACCGCCTCTTCAATCTGGTCAAACACCTCGCCCAATGTCACTGGTGGGCTGACGAATTGACCAAAACGGATACCAAACGCATCTTCAACTTCAAACTTGAATTCAATAACAGCCAAAGAATCAAATCCAATTTCCTGAAGCTTGGATTCACGCGTCAGCTCTTCATGTGGCAAGTTCAATTCTTTCGGCAACATTGAGAAAAGACGTTCTTCTAACTCAGTATTTTTCAACATATAAGCACCCGATAATTTTAGATCAGTTGATGATGAAGACCTGTTCAAATGCATGTCACAGATGCCACCGAATTATTCGCTAAATAATTTGCGTGAGATATTGGCTGTCAACGTGCTCTTCGCACCTTTGTTATTGAGTATTTAAATGGCAAGTAAAATATAATTTTAACATCGATAGATATGCGCGCCCATTTCCAGGCAGAAGGTTCAACGCTAAGTGGCAAAGTGTTGCTTGATTGCCGCGTTCTTTGGATGCATGCGAGTGCCAGCAAAACTTATCCGCGCTTGGTAAGCCCGACATTGAACGAGGTCAGAGAAAACGCCGTCGACGAACTAAACATCACCAAAGACGACAGCGACGGCAGCGTGGTAATACCGCGCAAAGGCGTCAAGATTACTTTGCAGCTTGGCCGGCAGCATTCTGGCATGGAGGACAAAGGTGCCTTTGTGGTGGACGAGGTAGAACACGAAGGCGCGCCAGATATGCTGGTCCTGCCCGCCCGCAGTGCAGAGATGGCAAAGCCAGTACGCACCCGCAAAGACCGCAGCTTTGATCAAAAGACCGTTGCCGATATCGTGGGCCTGATTGCCAAAGACAATGGTTTCCCCCCCCAAAGGTAAGCCAAAGCCTGCAAGGAAAAGTCATAGGCCACATAGACCAGACCAATGAATCAGACATTAATTTCTTGAACCGGCTGGGCAAACGCTTTGATGCAGTGGCCACCGTCAAAAAAGACGCCCTGCTCTTCTTGCCCATCGATGAGGGCAGAAACAGCAAAGGCGAAAGCCTGCCCACCATCACCCTGGAACGCCGCGACGGTGACAAACACCGCTACCACACCGCCAGCCGCGACGCCTACAGCGGCGTGCGCGCCCAATGGCATGACCCCAACGACGCCAAAGAAAAAAGCGAGCTGATAGGCGAAGACGACAATCCAAAACGCCTGCGTCACACCTACCCGAATCAGGAGGCGGCAGAGCAAGCAGCAAAAGCAGAAATGAACCGGGTGAAGCGTGGCAAGGCCACCCTGCAATTTACTCTCGCCCTGGGCAGGCCAGACATCACCCCCATGATGGGCGTGCGCATCCCCAGCTTAAAAGTGCCTATCGGGGATACGGACTGGATTATTGTCAAAACCACTCACAGCGTCACGGCGCAGGGGTTTACTACCCAATTGGAGATGGAGACGAGGAAGGGTCAGGAGGAAAAGGACGCGCGGCCAGTAGAAGAGTCAGAGCAATAATGATAAGCTAACTGACCGTGTGCGTCGCATCCTCTGGGGAAAAAATATGTGGGAACCAAATAATGAATTTATTAAGGTATTAAATACCGCTAAGATACCTTTTTCGATTATTGAGAAAAGCAACGCTGATATAGTTTTTGATTTCTTACTAAACAAGTTCGCGTCCAAGAAAAAAAGAGATTCGAGACTATTTGAAGTATTGGCAGATTGCTCTGCAATTTCATATTTTCAATCACACGAATTTCTCTTTGATTTCCCGTCAAAAGGTGAAGTCTATGTATTCTTTGACTTTAGATATACGGAAGTGCTATTTAAGCTCAGTTCATTTTCAGATGTTATCAATGCTTGGAATGAATGTGCCAATTTCTCTTTTTATATTGTCGATACTAATTTTGAATACTTATTATCGCTAACCGAAGAAGGATCAATAGTTGGATGTGGAACTGCTGCAGATTGGATTGACCATTTGTATGTGTCTGGCAGCTTAATCGCCAGCCAGGCTGGAATTGTATAAATATCAGGCCAGACCCCGCGTCCCGGATACCCTCAGAGAAAAAATGAAGCGATCTACTTTACTGGAAAAAAAATTGGCCGAATTAAAAGCCAGAATTCAGCAGGCAGAAAATGACACTTTTCTTGCGGACTTTTTTGACGTTGAAAAGGATAGTTTCACTTGGGTAGTCACTAGTGTCCCAACGTTTCTCATAGGAGAGACATCTGTTTTGGTTGATTTTCGTCACCTGAATTTTTCGATGACGGCGTAAGTAATTGATTTATTGGTGTTGTTTCAAACATGGTGAGACTGAGGATTTGTAGGATTTCGTAAAGACTGTAAGGCAAATGCAGACGTTTTTTGACGATAGCGATGAGTACATAAGTACAGACCGCGATCCATATTTGCGTCTTCACGGCATTCTCGCTGGTTCCCAGAAAGGTCTTGATACGCAAATGTTGCTTGATCCACTTGAAAAACAATTCGACCTGCCAGCGCTGCTTGTAAAGTGCCGCAATCATCTCTGGTTTGAGAGCGAAATTGTTGGTCAAAAAGATGACGCGTTCCCCAGCGTCGCCCTTGACGACGACACGACGCAAAGTCGCCGGGTAATGCTTGCTTGTGTAGAACAGTGGAAGCACACCAGTTTGATCGCAGATAACGTTGCTCGTCGCCCGATCGACCGGATGCGAGTACCGACGCTTGAACTTGGTATTGCTTTTTGCTTTGGTGACAAAGAAGGCGCCCGTCGAATGCAAGTTGTACAGCCGGGCGAAGTCCAGATAACCGCGATCCATCAGGTAATAAGCTCCTGGCTCGATGACCAGATCGTCGAGAATATTGACCTCGTGGGTCTTGCCGTCGGTGATGTGAATGAAACTGGGAATAGAGCCGCGCAGGTCCAGCAAGGTATGCAATTTGATGGCAGCCTTGGCGGACCGGAAAGGTGCCCACGGATAAACCGACAAACACAGATCGATAGTAGTGGCATCGAACGCATAGACCGTTGCATCGAGGTCCACGCCAAATGGTTCGCTGACGTACAACGGGCGTGCTATCGCAATCAGGTGCTGCGCCAGATCGGCATAGATTTGCCAGGGGCGCGTGGCATTTGCACTGGCCAGCGTATTGCGGGAAATCGTCGCACAACGAAATCCCATGTGATACAGCCGATGGGCTTGGGCGCGCAGATTGACTTCGATATCGCGCAACGACTCCCGATAGGTCAACTGCGCAAAGGCCATGGCGAAGAATTGATCCAGACAGGAAAAATCCTTGACCTTGTGATCGCCCCTGTGGGCTGCTACACATCGTCGAAAGGTGGTCAGTGGCAAATACGTCATGACCTGCGAGAAAACGAGTTTGCCCTGATGCATAGGAGCCTTTGGCGGATATCCGCAAAAAGCTCCAATTCTGCGCCTCGACGTTCAAATCGAGACCAGATAAAAACATCATTTTATGCAAACAAATCATTGACTTACGAGCCTCTGACGTGAAAACGTTGGGACACTAGTGTTGGGTAGTGAATAATGATATTCGAAAACTATCGCCGACGGCATCGCCAAAAAATCTAATTTTTATATCCAAAGCTTACGATGACATCAAGTTAAAGTACTCCTTTGAACTCGCGGAAAAATTTATACAATTTTCTAAGTTTGGAAATATTTCTGTTTCATTCACACTTCCAAATGGGGACTTTCCCGATTGGTTTCACTTAGATGCGAACCAATTTTATGATTTAGCATTTAAACTTTTCAGATTGCCTCGCAGTATTGACCTGGTACTCAAAAGCGGCAATGATATCTACGTTCTTTTTATCCCAGAAGATGACTTATTAATTTTTCAGTCGCGGGACAATTAACTTTCGCGTAATCGCTCGCCGGGTTGGAAATGTATGAATGTAAGTCCTGCCCCCTCGCCCTACCCCCGCACACACTGCGTTGTGTTGAATATTCACTTCTTATAAGGTTGGACGCAATGAAAATCAAGCAAGAAGTGCATTACGACAGATATGCTATGGTCATAGCCGATATTGGTCCTTCATTTGAAAAGGTGTTTTTCGAGATTCGACAAATGACTGGCAAAAGTGTGAAGGAAGTCGCGGAACTGCTAAAACAGCCGCGTCCAATGGTGGAAATTGCCACAAAGCGAGAACTTATGCTTCGAGCGATGCCTCTGACGAAGGTGGGGGCGAAAATCGTGTTTGAACTCGCGCCTTGATAGAAAAAGCCAGCGAGGGACGAGTAGGGGCGATTAGCGGCGCGTAATCGCCCACCTGATTGAACATGTAGGAAAGTTAGACCTGACCCCTAGCCCGCTGCTACGCACCGCGCAAGCAACGCAAAAACATACGCGGCAAGCAAGGCAGAATAAAAAAAACAAAAAGCCAGCATGTTCAACAAGCTAAGGACAAACACCCACCTCAAAGCAAAGGCAGATGGCAACGGGCTGGAAGTGGGTTTCTATGGCCGCGTCGCCTGTATTGCGCGGGTGCATCAATATGGGTTACGGGACAGGGTTGTGGCGGGTGGGGCTGATGTTCAGTATGAACAGAGGCGGGTTTTGAGTTTAACTTCCGGTGCTGTTTCAAAGATCATGTATCGCCTACATGCGTACGATTACGTTACACCAATCGCACTACACGGTCTAATTACATTTACGTTTTATTTGATTTCATTAACAGATCATCAAATTTGAAAACTTTAATTGCTACGGGAAAAGGCAATGTACTCAGTGTTGATCTAAGCCTATCGTTGATCATACTAGCTTGGTTGATATCGTCCATAACAAGCACTAGCAGCAAAGAGAAATCTTTTTTCTGGTCAAGATTCATTTGATTAAATAGAGCCAGAAATCTATACTTAAGTGCCTTCAAACTGCTTTCACCTTTTGACGAGCCACTGATAAATCGCTCAAACATCACTTCGACTCCAGTCAAGCTTCCCGCTCGCTTAATAATTCCATCAAAAGCATATGCAGTACTACCGATTTGAATTTTCATTTTTCGATCTAAGAGTACTCCCAGCTCTTTTTCTAACTCATCTAATGCAGCCGCAGTTCCAAGCTGAATATCTTGATTTAGTCTTTGAGAGATGTGATTTGAAATCGCATACATCTGCTTTCTCTGAGTCAGATTTGAAGGTGCACCATTAGATTCCTTTGTTGAATCAATATCTAGCAACAATTTATCTATTTCCTTTAAACTCTTTTCGATATTGCTTTGTATTTCTTGAATGCTCTGCTGAGTTGCTTCTCCCTCTTTTTCGGCTTCATCTAACTTGTCCCGTAAAGACTCTTGCTGGTTAGACGAATTAGGTAGTTCATCAGTATTTTCTGTAGTAGGTTCTTCAATTTCGGGAATAGATAATGGTGCAGTTTCAGCTTCAAAATTGGCAGTAGTACTGCCCCCCTTAAACTTTACTAATTCGATGTCGGTAGCTTTCTTAAGCAAATTCACAAAGTTATCTTCGTCCTTGAAATCTGAAGGCGCGTAGAGAACTTTATGGTTAAAATTTAACGTAAGAAAAAATATGCAGACTAATAACGTTGGGAAAAGCATCAAAAACCAAATGTATAAAGCTTGATTTGCAACTGCAATATGCGGCAACACTGCAGTGCCGCTAATTTCTGCTATCCCTGCAAAAATTGCGATCACTGATAGCGGATTCTTAACTGAAGTGAAGGTGTTTTCCATTTATATTTTCACTAGATTATTTTTATGCATCGCAAGTTAAACGGTTTGGATCAGGAACAAAGGTGGCCCTAGCGCGTTTGGCACATCCCTATTTACCAATTATTTTGCAAAATTTGCAAAATAATTCTGTGTACTAATCGTTAATTGTTGTTAATTACATACCTTAACGATCTATAACCATACACATTGCCAAAACATCCAAACCTCGCTATCCTAGCCACTGGTGCTGAACACACCATCTAACAGCGGCAAGATAACCCGCGCCCGAAAGTCGTGGTTTTTTTACGTCTATAGGTTTTCCTATGGCCGGGTAGTGCGCTGTCAATCCGAGCAAAGTCAAACCAGAACTGCGCGAGAAAGTCACCCGCTACCAGGAAGAATGCGACGACGCCCTCTGGAACTACTGGACCCAAGGCACAGCCACCCGCCCCGGCAGCATTACATTTACAGAACGCATGCGCGCCCACCGCTCCCGTCATGACGTAATTAACAAACTTGTAGATACCACCCACCCCATCAAGCGCCAAGCGCTGCATTAAGAACTGACCGAAATCGCCACCCTGCTAGGCTACCCCGCCCCCGCCTTAAACGCTGTCGGCAGCACAGAGCCAGACGAACCCACCGTCATCACAGAATTCTGGGACGCCATCGAAGAACTCAACAACCTGGGCATCAAAACCAACCACGCCCGCGACAAAGCCACCATCGCCATCAACATCAACGAAGTGGTACGCCTCGCCCAAGAAAACAAAATTCCCCTCCCCAACCGCCAGGAGATCCGCCGCAACATCCCCTTAAGCAAATACAACACCTATCTAAAAAACACCGTCGTCAACAGTGCCATCGCTGGCAAGTCGATGAAGTGCTACATCTTCAAAGCCCGGGGGAATGGAATGATTGAGGCATGACGCCTTGATTGACATGGGTGCGATTAGGCTGATCTAATCGCACTTTCGCTTAGCAAGTGATTTGGCAGCACAACGTAATTGCTTCTCAATTAGAGCGATATAATTTGCCAGCCCAATTTTCCCATTACAAAATCATGAAAATATTTAAAGCTCTTTCCTTAGTCACGTTTATAGTAATTCTTGTCGGTTGCGCCAGTACAAGGCCAGAGAATCTCGCGAAGGCGTCACGCAACGAGGAAATCAATCTTTCGGAAAGCATCTCAACAACGGCCTTCCGTGGGATGCATGTTCGATGTGAAGAAGGTGCGCTTCCCGGCGTATATGTAGCCAAAAACGAAGACGCAAATGGAGTCTATTACTTCGGTAAAGATCGCTCAATTTGGACAACAAACGAAATGATTCAACGCAAGCCAAGATTATTGGTCGGAGGGATTTATGTTCCTCGAAACACCACAAAGGGCCCTCAATTCTTTTATATCTTTGAAAAAGAAGTACATACGACAGAAAATATAAATGACTATGTGATGCAACGCATCGTGCAGACAGCTACAGTTCCTGCCGTCGGCAGTCCAAATGTTGGCTTAGGTGTGAACGTTGCCGGCAATGTTATTGGAGGTGTGCTTGTCAGTGCGATGATAGAAGCAGGGGTTGGTCAGATTGAAATGTTTCCGCCCATTGAAGATGCAAATGTAAAGAGTAAAATTTATTCAGGCTTGCGCCCTTCCACTAGCAAACCCGAGTAGGTGCGAAACGCCCGCGTATTCGCACGCACGCGGGCTAAAGGCACACGACAATATGACGACTCCGAACGAATCAAGTCTTGCAACGCTGGTAATGCGCCTTCGCGCTGTCACAGACATGCAAGTGCTAGTGTGCAAAACAGCCCGCGTAGGTACGAATAGCCCCGGGTATTAGTACAAACTTATCCGTTCACCTACAATGACCTCTCTAGAAATTTCAATAGAAAAAGCATTCCGTAATGCCTGGCCCACAGTCCACTTCAAAGAAATCACAGTCGTTGGATACATTCACGTGCTACAGCATCGCCCACGGTCAAGCCCTAGAAGAGTCGAAAGTAGCCTGACTCTCGTTAGCCTAGACCGAGGCAATGGTTTGGAATTTATACTTGCCCCGAAATACAGGTCAAAACGAAAAACACCCTGGAGCGATCCAATAATCGAATGTGGTGACAGGTTAAATCCGCCGCCGCATTATCTGGAAATTTACCAGGCAGCACCGACACCTACGGAGTTGCTGGAATTTATCAACAGGATTCGTTTCTATGATGTATCAGAAGGTGATGACGTCATTGAGTGCTTTGGGCCAGAACTAATCGGACTAGATCTACCGAAAATTGGCGTGGTATAAAAATGCAGCGCGTAGGTGCGACTAGCCCACGTAGGTACGAATAGCACCGCGTATTCGTACGCATGGCAATTGTAGCCAGCCTGATCGCGCCTACGTGGGCTGAGCTTCCCCCTCAAATCCCAGCAAAGTGAAATCATGACCATCGAATCAACAATTATTCTCGGTGAACATTTGACTAAAGAATCGTTCGTAGAATATTTAAAGATAGTAGGCGAAATAATTGGGGAGCCAGAGCTGGCAAACGATCGGGGGCTGTATGACGCAGAAAGCCGGGCGCAGCTTGATATCAACTTACTTACTGATTACGATTACTACGAACAAGACGAACTAGACGAACTAGACGAGTATGAAAAACTCTTAGGCACTGCCCCACTGTCATTTATAGAGCTTTCATTCTTCAATGAGGTGGGTTCTACTGATATGGTAATTCAATTTACCAAGGCACTGAATTCACTTATCCCCATTGTCTTGGACACTGGTTTTGATAAAGTATTTTCGCCATGCGAAATTCCCAGCCTTACTGCTGAACAAGCATATTAGCCACAGCCCAAGTAGGTGCGAATAATCTATGATTAATTTACGAAGCATATTTGAAGATGCCATTACTTCACTCGACAACGGTTCAACTCTGCTTCAAATCAAGTCATTACCTATATCTGTTCTGATGATGCAAAAAGACGTCATCAATCACTACAAATATGCTATTTGGCATTATTTTCAATTGAATTTGAACGAAAGCTTTCTCCAGAACTCATCATTAGGCACGCCCTATGAAAAGTGGAGAAAATTTACAAATGATGACTTTGAACTGCTTTTCCAAAGTATAAAATTGCTGGTCACCTTCACCGGTCGACTTTATCATGAGTCTGAGTTGTTTCAACGAACCACAACAGACGAAGTTGGTACATTCAAGACTGATAGCAACAGATACACAACATTGATATGCGATTTCAAATATGCAGATAAAAAACTTGGCATAGCAATTAACTCAGACGAGTCGCTGGAGATAAGTGAACTTGTCCCTGAAGGGATATTTTTAAATAATCGTTGGTCCTCTGTTAAGACGACAGCGACCAATATTTCCGATCGAAGCGTTTTAAAGGTGATTGCAGCCAATGCATTAGCCGAGATATCAGTTTTGGAAGATCTTCATAATGCCTACAAAGAGAAATGCCGCGCTTTTGTTAAAAAATTCGACATCTTTGAAGATTATGAAAATTTGCATCAGGACTACTGGTTAAACTAGACCACATTACCTCAATATATCTCACGCCCTTCGCCCACGCGTAAACGCTCTTGAGTTACTAAGGCCCATAACAACCCCTCCCCGCGTGACTGGCTAGGCGAAGACGACAACCCCAAACGCCTGCGCCACACCTATCCCAATCAAGAGGCGGCAGAGCAAGCAGCAAAAGCAAAGATGAACAGGGCAAAGCGTGGCCACCCCGCAATTTACCCTGGCGCTGGGGAGGCCAGACATTACCCCCATGATGGGGGTCACCATACCGACCTTAAAAGCACCTATAGGTGATATAGATTGGGTTATCGTCAAAACCACGCACAGCGTCACAGCGCAGGGATTTACGAAACAATTGGAGATGGAGACAAGAAAGAGGCAGGAGGAAAAGGACGCAAGGCTAGTAGAACAGTCGGAGCAACAATGATAAGCTATAAACCGACAAAATTTTTTAGGAAATCGACAATGGATTGGAAGCGGGAGATTTTGATCGGACACATGGTGAGACAAAAAAATGCGGAGGCGGACCAATCTTCAATGTGGGAATATCCATTCCCAGAAGTCGCCGCGTCAATAGAGCAAATTGAATCAGTTGAGAAAGTTCTTGGTTTTTCACTAGATTCAGAACTACGGCAATTCTTACTGCACGCCAATGGTTGGCACAGTTTTCTTCAAACAATTGACTTGTTTTCTGCAGTGGACTTGGTGCAAGGAGCGCGTTTTGACAGAGCAAATACTTTGTTGCAAAGTTTAGAAAACCTACAAGAACTATGTGGATTTCGACGAGAAGAATTAGTACCAATTGCAGTTGCAATGGAGGATATAGATGTATTCGTCATTTCGACACCAAACTCTGCAAATCCTGGGAAAGTATTTTGGGTTGCCGGACAAGTAATTGATGAATTTATTAGCTTTGATGAGTGGTTCTTAGCTATGGTCGAATATAGCCGCCGTCAATATAGGCAATTAATTGGCGAAGAATGATAAAAAAAGCGCATAGTCCGCGTAGGGACGATTAGCGGCGCGTAATCGCCCGCCGGGTTAGAAATGGATGAATGTCAGACCTGACCGTCCCCCACGTTACGGGCCATCGACTAGTAGAATTTTGTTATGATCGATAACCAATATTGATCATCCATCAAGCCCATGTCAAACATACTGCTGGAAGGCTACACCGCCGACGAAATCCTGAACCTTCCAGCTGAACTGATGCAATCCATCATACTCAGTGACGAAGCCCTGGTATTCAAGGCCGGGTCAGCCAACATGCTGGGCCGCTTTTGCGTTTTTGGTGACACCCTCATTATGGAACTGGCGCACGTCGACGGCGGCGGCGAAGGTGCCTTACCTGCCCTGGCATCACTGGCCAACCGCTATGCACAACGCGAAGGTTTGCAGTTTCTGGAATGGCGTGTGCACGCCGTACATTGTGCCAGGCCCAATCTAAAATTACGCCGCGTACTGGAAAGACGCGGCTTTGTCGTTCGTGAATTACCAGACGTGGGGGAATGTTTTTGGTTGAGGTCCGCAGTCAATGCATAGCCCGCCTAAGGGCCATTAACAGCGCATGATCGCCCGCCGGGTTGGAAATGTATGAACATTAGACCTGACCCCTCACCCAGACCTTACCTCTCGCCGCACTTGACACCTTGCCGTACTCCCCCACCGCGCTGAACAGGGCAGCAGCAAGAACTATATATTTATCTTTGTCTCTAAGAACTCTAGATACTTTGGATCATCTTCCATAAAAATTTCTATTCCAGCTCCCATATAGGCTCTAGTCAACTCATCAGCAGCTTTCTCGAAATAATTCTGCTCAAAATAGAGTTGACCCAAACGAAGATGTATATACGGGTTGCCCAATCCTTTTGGACATTGAACGGCGTTAATAAAACATTTTAAAGCTTTTTCTTTATCATCTAACTTAAGGTTTACATCTCCGATGGCAACGTATATCCACGTTGCGGCTTCCCAATCTTGATGTTTTTCAGGAACAAGCCTCAATGCAGAAACATACTTCTCTTTTGCAAATAAATATTCGCTTTCCTTTACCAAAGCATCACCACTTTTGCATAACTCGACAATTTGCGTATAAATACCATCAGGTAATTGTAAGTCCATAAAAAATAAATCCTATCAAATATCCTCAATACCAAAAAATACTTTCTTTTCGGCTTCAGTCGCAGGTTTCTTATATGTTTCCCCCATTAAGGCGCCATTACTTTGAATAGCTCCGAAGGAGCGATCAGCAGCGCGTAATCGCCCGCCGGGCCGGAAATGTATGAATGTCAGACCTAACCCCTTGCCGGTGCCGGTACTGATACAAGAAGCTTGGTGAGATGCTGATGGACTTGTTGTTCGAAACAAAGCGCCCAGCATCGTTTTTGCTATTAAGCATCTTTTCAGTGCGCTTTTACAACCGATATTCCTGCTTCAGTTGGCATAAGGTTTTTACGACTTTTCGCTTTCACGAATCGACCAAATATTCTTCCTAACTCAATGAATGGCTTTTCTACCCATCGATAGCTTGCAGACGCAACTACAAGCGAAATACTGAGGACGACAGCAAATAGCACGCCTTGGACTGCCAGTGGATATCGCTGGACAATCGCCGACAGTGCAGGACTCATATCAGTGAGCAGGTAAAACTGGACAATTACCAAGACTGGCCAATGGAACAGGAAAAGGCTATACGAAACCTTTCCTAAATATCTGGCCCAGGCTTGTCTCAGCAGCGCAGTACCAGGTTGTCCGCGTTCATGGACCACGTACGAAAGAATGAAGAAACAAAAGGGAATTTCTGCAAGCAGTGTCCACCTTCTATCATCATAGAACATAAATGTTGACTGGAATATCCACAGCTGGGGAATGAGGCCGAATCCTAATAGCGCGCCCCAGAACAACGGCCGCCGCAGTCGCCCCAGCGCTGTCATCCATGTTGTTCCATATTCGCCAACGATTAGTCCTGCATGGAACAAGACCAGAGAGCGCATGAACTCGACGCGCAGGTCCCAAGGTGGCATGGGCACGATAAAGATCATCGCCATCAACAAAACAAAAATAGCGAGATTGGTGATTTTTCCCGTTCGAGTGGAAATGAAATAAAGCAGTGGGAAGACCAAGCTACATCCCATCTCGATATTGATGGACCACAGTGGAGCCTGCAGGAAAAAATCCCAGAAAAAAAGTGTCCTCACCAGCATGGCAATGTCTGCATTGGACGGACTGCCTGTTAGCAAAGCAACGCCATAGGAAACAAAAACACTAACCCACATTGCCGGTACGATTCGAAGGACTCGCCGGACGACATAGGCTGGCCAGCCAATCAGGAGCGATGTGGTCTCGTTCTTGAGTTGCAGCCCCAGGACGAAGCCGCTCATGATGAAAAAAAGAAGGACCGACGCACGCCCATTAAACACCGTATGAATCAGCCAGTGTGTAATTGGTTGGACGCCCGGATACGTATTGAATATGCCTGGCTTGGCTTCAAAGAAAAACCAAAAGCAATGTTCAATTACAACCGCTAGTGCAGCTAGCCCACGCAGTGATTCTATTTCTTGAAAAAAACCTCGCTGAGAACTGTTGAGTGACACATTGGTATTCTGCATTTGATAACGTCTTTATGACTATCCAAAATGAATTATTAGGGTGTGCAATATTATCTGCCAGCATTTTGAATGGGACCAAAATGGTTAGCATTAAGTTTCTCTTGTTCGTTTATGTTCTAGTGTCAAAATTTTTCATTGTCTTTCTTTCCTTCGTTGATTTATCACTAAATCAATGACGATTTTTAATTGGTACTTCCCAATAAGAAGGTGCGTCACCGGGCGCATCCATGCATTGCCGTATGATCCCGTCGGCCATTCTTACAGTGCTGCCTATTGACTGATTTTTTCCATCATAGTGGCAGCTCTGTTCTACAGACCTGTCGATAATAGTTAGCTCGTAGGGGCGATTAGCAGCGCGTAATCGCCCACCGGGTTAAAAATGTATGAATATAAGACCTGATAATCATCTAGCCGCCTCCCTCCGCTGGCGTTAGCCAAAGGAGTAAAGTTAAGGTGCGAACGAAACTTTAACGGGGAGGACGGTATGTTATTTTGCGGCATAGACCTACATTCGAACAA
>NZ_JBMPOZ010000003.1:0-494899 GCF_049340385.1 Undibacterium sp. Ji83W
TCACCAAATTAAGTCTGACTGGCCAAGCCGGGTCTTACACGCTGACAGCTGCCACCAGCAACCCAACCGCCGCCAGTGCCACATCTTTTATCGTCACGCTCGGTGCCGCCGACAAACTCGCCGTCAACGGCATCCTGAACAAGACCGGTACCTCCGCCGTCGATACCACCACCTTCAACCTCGCTGCCGCTGCTTCCTGGGACGCTACCACCACATCGAGTGCCGACCTGACCGGCAATGCCGTCACCGTCTCGAATGTCGCCGCCCCGACGATTACCTCCGCCACTTACGATGTCACCACCCACATCCTCACCGTGACAGGTACGGGTCTGGTCAAGACCATCGGTGCCACCAATGACATTACTGTCACTGCCCTGACCATCACAGGCGAAGGTGCAGCAACACGTACGCTCTCGACTTCCGTCAATGTCGAAGTCACGTCCGCCACCAGCTTTGCCGTGGCAGTGGCAGGTGCTGACCAGGCTGCTGTCGAAGCCCTGTTCAACAAGAACGGCAGCACATCGACCAGTGGCACCACTTACAACCTGGCCGCAGCAGATGACTGGGACAGCGTCATTACCGGTGGCAATATCGCTGTGACGACGGCAGCGATTACCGTCTCCAATGTCCCGGTCCCGACCATCACCTCCTCGATTTACGACGCCAACACGGGTGTGCTGACCGTCACAGGTACCGGCCTGACAGGTTTGACAGGTGCCACCAACGACATCGTCGCCAATAAATTCAGCCTGCAAGGTGAAGGCGGTGCCAGCTATACCCTGACCACCACCAGCAATGTCGAGATCACCTCCGCCACCTCGTTCACCCTGACCCTCAGTGCAGCAGACC
Organism: Undibacterium sp. Ji83W; assembly: GCF_049340385.1. Lineage (NCBI taxonomy): Bacteria > Pseudomonadati > Pseudomonadota > Betaproteobacteria > Burkholderiales > Oxalobacteraceae > Undibacterium > Undibacterium sp. Ji83W. The sequence goes on from NZ_JBMPOZ010000003.1 coordinate 850, forward strand.
GCCTGGGTGCCAACCTCATCATGAACAAGAATGGCCCCAGTTCCACCAGTGTCAATACCTATAACCTGATCGCTGCTGAAGACTGGAATGCCGGTGCCGATGCGGCAGTCGTGATTGCCGACCTGACCGGTAATGGCATCACCGTCACCAACGTGGTGGCACCGACCGTCACCTCGGCGACCTATAACGTCGCCACCGGTGTGCTGGTCGTCACAGGCAACAACTTCCTGACACTGACGGGTGCGGCCAATGACATCACCGCCAACCGTATCCGCCTGCTGGGCCAGGGTGCCTTCAACTACACCCTGACCGATACCGCCAACGTCGACGTCACCTCCAACACCAGCTTCACCATGACCATGAGTGCCACCGACAAGGCAGCACTGGCGTTGCGGATGAACAAGGATGGCACCTCGTCCACCGATACCACCACCTACAACCTCGGCATGCTGGAAGACTGGAATACCGGTGCTAACGTGGCCGTCGTCATCGCTGATTTGTTTGGCAATGGCATTACGGTCACTGGTAATAACGTCGCCCCGGTTATCGGTGGTGTCGTCGCTGGCCAGACGGTGACGGAAACCACCACGGTTTCTCCGTTTGCTGCAGTCACCATCACCGATCCGGATGTCGGTGCGTCGGAAACCATCATCATCGCCTTGGATGTCGCCGCCAAAGGCACCTTCACAGCCGCTTCATTAGCCGCCACTGGCTTCTCGACCGCCGATGGTGGCCTGACCTATACCCATGCTGCAGGAACACCTGCGGTCGTGCAGGCGGCCATCCGTGGCCTGGTATTCCAGCCAGGGGCGGGTCGGGTGCCGGTCGGCAGTACCGAAACCACCACCTTCACCATCAGTGCCAGTGACGGTATTGCCTCGGCCGTACTGAATAACACCACCACCGTGATTGCCACCGGTGTCAATGCGGCACCGACCAATATCAGCCTGTTGCCGGCCACCATCCTGCAAGGGTCCCCGGACAACAGCAGCGTCGGTACCCTCTCTGCCACTGACCCTAACCCCAGTGACACCGCCAGCTTTAGCCTGGTGGCGGGCAATGGCACGAATGACCGCGACAATGGCAAGTTCATCATCTCAGGTTCCAGCCTGGTGGCCAAGAACCCGCTGGGCATGACCCCGGGCACCTATACCATCATGGTCCGCGCCACGGACACCTCCAATGCCACCTATGACAAGAGCCTGAGCATCACCGTTGGTGACAATGTGCCGCCAACGGCCACCGGCATTACCCGCATCAACCCAGAAAACACCAATCTCAGCACCGCCGATTACAAGATCAGCTTCAGTGAAGCCGTTACGGGCGTGAATGTCGCCGCCTTTGTACTGGCCACTACCGGTAGCGCAACGGGGACCATCAGCAGCGTCACCCAGCTCGATCCTTCTACCTATAGCGTCAGGATTACGGGGCTGACAGGAGATGGCAGCCTGGGCCTGAACCTTAAAACCTCGGGCACCGGCATTATCGACACCGCCAGCCTGCCTTTGAGTGGCGGCTTTACCGGTCAGTTGTACCAGGTCGATCATACGGCGCCGACGACGGGTATAGGTTCAGTGCGTCTCTCCAATGATGATGGTGCCAGCAATACCGACTTCATCACCACCATCAGCGACCAGACCATTTCCGGCAACCTCACCGCAGGCCTGGCCGTGGGCGAAACCGTGCAAGTCTCACTCGACAATGGTGCCAACTGGATCAATGCGCTGGCGACTATCGGTGGCTCTGGCTGGCGTTTGCCAAATCAACTGCTGAGTGGCAATAACACTCTCAAAGTCAGGGTGGTAGATCTGGCTGGCAATAGCGGGCCGACCTTCTCCCAGGCTTTCAGCATCAACCCTAACAATGACAATCCAGGCTCGGGCGGCTCGGATGCGGATGGCGATGGCATCCTGCAACGGGTAGAAGCAGAAGTGCCCAATTTACTGGGCGCAGGTAATGGCGATGGCAATGGTGACGGCATACCTGACCAGTCGCAGAAAAATGTCAGTTCCCTGTTATGGAATAGCAATACTGCCGCGACCAATCATTATGTGACACTGGCGAATAATAATTTCCTGTCGCAAACCAATGTGAACACCACGGTAGCGCCAGCGACGCTGCCTGCAGAACTGAGCATGCAGTATGGCTTGATCACCACCCAGCTCACAGGTCTTGCAGCAGGTCAGGAAACCACCATGTCGCTGTACACCGATGCCATGGGTCCAGTGAATGGTTACTGGGTACAGGACAAGGCCGGTACCTGGACCAACATTGCCACCAACATTGCCACAGTGAACGGCAAGCTGAAAGTGGACTTCAAGATCACGGACGGCGGTATCTACGATACAGACGGCAAAGCCGATGGCAAGATCACCCTGAACGGTGGTCTGGGCTTTAAAACCATCGTCCCGACCAACCCGAATACGTCCTTGCCAGGCGACAAGGATGGCGATGGCATCCCGGATGCGATCGAAGCCAGAGTCGGCACCAAACTGGATGTCAAAGACAATGATGTGCTGCACCGTTCTGACTTGTTTGCCATGCAGCTCTACCGTGATGTCTTGTTCCGTGAAGCCGATACGGCAGGGGTGCAGTACTGGCAGGGGCAGATAGACAGTGGCAAGATGAGCCGTGCCCAGGTGGCAGCATCGTTCATGGAGTCCGCTGAATTCCAGGGTGGCATCGGTGGTATCACGCGTCTGTACTTTGGTGCCTTTGACCGTTTGCCTGACCGTGATGGTCTGGCTTACTGGATGCAGGCGCAAAAAGATGGCATGAATCTCTCCAAGATCAGTGCGTCCTTTGTGTCGAGTGCGGAGTTCCAGAAGACTTATGGGGCGCTGGACAATACGGCCTTTGTAGATCGCGTCTATCAGAATGTGCTGCACCGTAGTTCAGATGCGGCAGGCAAGGCTTACTGGCTGGGACAACTGGGGAATGGATTAAGCCGTGGCGATATGCTGGCGGGCTTTACCGAGTCGACGGAGTTCAAGGCCAATTCGCAATCCAAAGTGTCATTGACGCTGGATTACATCGGTCTCTTGGGTCATGCGCCGGATCAGGCGACGTTTGATGCTTTGCTCAGTCAATCGGGTACGGATGTGGTCACCCTGATTGGGCAGTTTATTAATTCGCCTGAGTATTTGGCCAGGTTTATGCCTGTGTGATTTGTAGATGTGGGGAACTCCTCTCAAAAGGGCCTCCCCACATTTAACTATCTTTGATTCATCCACTCACACCAGATGAGATATCGAGTCTGGTGCATATCAAATCTATGCGCCTGTGCGCTGTGTCCATGGAATTGCCGTTCCAGCTTCCTTCTTGGCTTGCTTGGCGGCTTTCTTTTCTTTAGGCGTACTGGCCGCCTGCTTCTTGGTTTCTTTATTACTTTGCTGAACTTTACTCATGATTTTACTCCTGGGAACACCAAGGCCTTGGTGATAAGTCAGTATAAGCTTCAATTATCGTATTAACCGTTTTATAAAAAATATAGTCCTTGCATTTAAATTCGTTTTAAAGCCGTTTTAAAGCCACTTCATACCGCAATTCAGGCAATCTGTCTCAATTCCAGGGCAAAGCATGCCGCTTTTCCCTACAGTCACCCTACTCAAACAAAATGGTGAAGCGGGGGAGAAGATGCTGGAAATCCGGAATGTCACAAAAAACTTCGGCAAAAAGCTGACGGCAGTAGATGACTTGTCACTCAATCTGGGTCACGGTGTAGTCGGCCTGATAGGGCACAATGGCGCGGGAAAAACCACGCTGATGCAAATGGTGGCGACCCTGACGCGCCCTAGTAGTGGCAGCATACTTTTCCAGGGCCAGGACATCGTTAAAAAACCGCAAGCCATACGTCAGCGACTGGGATTTTTGCCGCAGGATTTTGGTATTTATCCTAACCTGACGGCGCTGGAATTCATGCAGTATTTTGCAGCTCTCAAGGGTGTACGTGATCCGGCCAGGATCAGGCATTTATTGGAAATGGTGAACTTGCATGACCAGGCCAGACGTCAGGCGTCTACCTTCTCTGGCGGCATGCGGCGGCGTCTGGGCATTGCCCAGGCCTTGTTGAATGATCCTGACATACTCATCGTCGATGAACCCACCGCCGGGCTGGACCCGGAAGAACGTTTGCGCTTCCGCCATTTATTGAGTGAGCTGGGGTTCAAAAAACTGGTGATCATGTCCACCCACATAGTCTCTGACGTAGAGAGTATTGCCAGTCAATTGGCCATCATGCGCCAGGGAAAACTGATTGCCTATGCAAGCCCAGATGAAATCCTGGCGCAGGCGCATGGACAAATCTGGACTGCCGAAATCGCCAGCCATGAATACGATGCCTTGCGCAACAAGGTACATGTCTTGCAAACGCAAAAGCAAGGCAATCACATGAGCGTGCGTATCGCCCACCCGCACCAGCCTTGTGATGGTGCCCGGCATGCAGCCCCCAGCCTGGAAGAAGCCTTGATGGCACAACGCTACGCAGTACAGGAACTGGCAGCATGAGCCCTTCCCTGCTGAATACGTTGAATACACTGACTATCCTGGTATTGAATGAAGCCCGTCTGCGCCTGCGGCGCTTGAGCAGTGTGGTCGCTGTGCTGGCAGTCATTGCGCTGGCGTGGGTGGTGATCCCTGATCCACTATCAGGCACTACCTTGATGACCATAAAAAACACCCGTGTTTTATACACCAGCACCACGCTCGCCTATGGCAGCGCAGCGCTGGCCAGCCTGTTGTTTGGTCTTGCAGGTTTTTACCTTGTGCGTGGCCGCATTGCAGAAGATATGCGCAGTGGTTGCGGCAGTGTCATTGCCGCCACGCACATAGGGAACGGCATCTTTCTGCTGGGGCGCTGGATGGGTGGAGTAGTGTATTTGCTGGCGCTGATCACTGCTTTCATGGGTGCCATGCTAATTTGCCATGCAGTACGTGGTGAGGGCCCGATAGAACTGCTCGTTTACCTGCAAACCTACGTAGCACTGTTGCTGCCCATGATATTTTTTGCAGTCAGTTGCGCTATTTTGTTTGACAGCTTTTCCCCTTTGCTGGGCAAGCTTGGTGACGTGATTTTCTTTTTTATCTGGATGGCACAAATCTCCCTGCTGGATAAAGTAGAAGCTGGCATAGCAGGTCAAATCAATTCCTATATGTTTATTGATTTCATGGGTGCTGCCACTTCTATGGCGAATTTGAAATTGTTCATGCATACCACGCACTTTTCATTGGGTACAGCGACTTATGACGCCAAGCTCACTCCCATATTGCTACCATCCGTCTTGTGGTCAGGGAAATTGCTGGCCATACGCAGCGCATCAGCCATACTGGCCTTGCTGCCATTGTTGCCAGCGATAGCCTTGTTCCACCGGTTTTCACCAGACCGCGTGAAAGTCGGCCAGACCCGCAAACGCCGCTCTCCTTTAAGTTTCTTGAATCAATTGCTGCGCCCTTTCGCTGGCATAGCCCAACCCCTGTTTCGCCTGGCGCGAATCCTGCCAGGGCTGGCCGGGCAAATATGCGCAGATATTGCCCTGACGGTGGCGACAACACCTGTCGCTGGCCTGGCATTATTGCTCATCCCCCTGTTGTCCATGATTTTCCGCATGGGTGGCTTACCTGGCTTATTGACGATCAGTGTCGCCATCTGGGGCATACTCATCAGTGACCTGAGTAGCCGTGACCATCAGACAGTTACCGGTGAAATGACAGGCGCCTTGTCGGGCGGTATAGCCCAGCGTTATGTGCGCCAGTTTGCAGCAACCGCCTTGCTGGGCTTAATGTTGATGAGTGTCATCGGCTTGCGTTGGGCCATGCATGAGCCTATGCGTGCACTGGCATTACTGACCGGCATTTTCAGCATGAGTGCGGTGGCCTGCCTGCTGGGTCGCTTGTCTAAGACGCCACGTACTTTTTTGTCGCTGTTCCTGTTTGGCATTTATGTCGCAGTCAATGCAACTAAAGCGCCGATGATCGATGTATTTGGTTTCAATGGTGTGGCAAACAGCCATTCCATCACGTGGCAAGTCATGCTGGGTATGGCAGCGCTGAGTATCGGTTATGTTTACAACCGCCGCGCAGTTGCATAAAACAGGGTGTTGTTGATAAGTCGCTGGACAAGCTGTAGACAAACTGAAACCAAGTTTTATTTCTTTTCAGCAAAGCACAAATTGTATTAATTGTAAGCAGACTTTAGTTTGATTGTTTTAGCAAATTTATGTCCCTATACTTTTGTTGATCTGATGACGACCATGTTTCCAGATCCACCGGAATCCTGTCTGCTGAGCTAGCTGCGCCATTGCACTATGGCCTGTTCATCAGCATCGTTCCCCCCGCATGTTGATGAACAGGAAAAATTACGCTTATGTCCGCCGGACTCTCCATTAAAAAAGATTTAGCAAAAATACTGTTGTATTCGCTGCTATCACTGTTCCTGATACCTGCGTTTACTTACTGGTTTTCCCAACATGTGGAAAATAAACAGGATGAGAAATTCCTGAGTTTTGTATCTCAGCAAATTGATACTGACAGCAAGTTGACTGCAGATGAAAAATTTCAGCAGCAGGAATTTTTCCGCAAGTATCCACCTTCTAAAATCTGTGACAGCAATATAGCCGAAGCTGCCAGTTACAGGGAACGTGTATGCGCCCGCTATTCAGATAACTGGCAATTCATCATGGCCAGAAAAGTCTCAGCCTGGACCATGGCCGGTGGTGTGGTCTTGCTGATCAGCGTGCTCTTGCTGGGTGCCCTTGCATTCCTCAACGAAAAAGCCCAATACCTGAGTTTTGTCACAGGCTGGCGCGTGCTGACTTTGAGTTGTACTGCCGGGACAATTGCCCAGGGTGCGATGCTGATGTGGCTGTCGTTCTGGGTCACGGCCTATTTCATGAACCGTTATTCCATCAAGCTGATAGGCGTCGCCGTCATCTTTGTGGCGATTGCGGTTTTCTATGTGATCGTCAGCATCTTCAAACGTGCCAATAACAATCACCAGATCCAGGGTGAACTGATTTCTGAACAGGCAGCGCCGGGTTTGTGGCAACGCATACGTGACCTGGCGGCACGCTTGAAAACCGCTGCCCCAGACAATATCGTTGCTGGTATTGACGCCAATTTTTTTGTCACCGAATCACCCTTGAATGTCAGCGGCAGGAGCTTGCGCGGGCGCAGTCTGTTCATCAGCATCCCGCTGTTGCGTTTGCTGAGTCAGTCTGAGGCGGATGCCGTGCTGGCCCATGAACTGGCCCACTTCCGTGGTGGCGATACGGCAAATAGTGCAGCGCTTGGCCCCAAGCTGGCGCAATATGATCAATACTGTTTTGAGATGCGCAGCGCCCATGTACCTACGGTGTTTTATCTCATGTGTCTGTACCGCATGATTTTTGAAATTGCCTCTGCCCGCAATAGCCGTGATCGTGAATTTCTGGCTGACCGCATCGCTGCCAAAGTGATTGCTCCTGCTGCAGTCACCTATTCATTGATCAAAATCGCCGCTTACGCCAACTATAGAAACGAAATTGAGAACCAGCTGTTTTCGCGTAATGAAAGACATGGTGCCAGCCTGGGGATAGCGCAATTTGTGGCTTCCGGCCTGCATCCCTACGCACGTTCCTCTGCCTTCATTGACACCATGAAGCATACCAGCGTACCGCATCCTTATGACAGCCATCCCAAGATGACTGAGCGCATGGAAAATGTCGGTCATGTGATAGCCGAAGCAGATTACGGTGCCATCGTCACCAGTGTGCCAACACAAACCTGGGCCACGGATATACAGGTTGCCGATGAAATTGAAACGCGTTTGTGGGCCAGCTATGAAGAGGACTTCTCCCAGGCGCATGAACATAGCCTCGCCTACCGTTATGAACCGGCCAATGAAGAAGAAGCGGCGCTGGTGCTGCGCTACTTCCCGCCTGTGGAATTCTCCCTGAGCGAAGGCAAAGCCATACAGGTGACCTATGCTGGCTGGATCTTGCCGGATGAAACCGAGCCGCTGGCCTGGGACCGGGTAGACACCTATGCATATGAAGATGGCATGCTGTCAGACACACTGACCATCAAGCATCCTGAAAAAGGCCTGCTGGGTGCCAAATCGACCAAGGTGAAACTTGCCGGTATCAAGAAAGTGCGCGAAGAATTCAAGAATGTCTCCGGTCATTACTGGCACAGGCACCAGGTCATGCGTCATCAACAGGCTCTACAGTAAATGCCGGTTTTTACTCACCTGAAAATCCCGTCTGTGCAGGCGGGATTTTTTTATGTTGTGTACGCTAGCCAGTACGGACAAGAGTACGGACAGTGCGGACAAAAACACAATAAAAAATACCCATATAAATCAATGACTTAAAACTGGCACAGTTTCTGCTAAACGGTATGCAAACTGTTTAATGGAAACATCATGATAAGAGACACTTCAGGCCAGGATACGGTGTTAGCCGCCAATAAGGGACAAAAACGCAAGCGCGTCATCATTGCTGGCGTCGCCACGCTGGTGGGTATTACGGGCCTGGTATTGCTGATGTCGGCATGGCGTGGCAGCAGCCAGTCTGTGAATGCATCACGCTTGCGCATTGCCACAGTCAGCCATGGCACCCTGGTCAGGGATGCCTCGGTAAATGGTCGTATCGTCGCTGCCATCAGCCCTACCTTGTATTCCAGTGCCGGTGGTACCGTGACCTTGAAAGCCAATGCTGGCGACACCGTCAAGAAAGGCGATATCGTCGCCGAGATTGAATCTCCCGACCTGAACGACCAACTCAAACGCGAACAATCGAATACCGAACAACTGGAAGCTGAAGTCGCGCGCCAGCAAATTCTCGCCAAGAAACAAAAACTGATCGCCAGACGTGACGCCGACCAGGCTGAGATAGAACGCATTGCAGCCCAGCGCGCCTTCCAACGCATAGAAGCAGCTGGCGTTGTTGGCGTGGTCGCAAAAAATGATTTCCTGAAAGCCCAGGATGCCATGCATTCCACAGAGATCCGCTCCAAGCATGCGGCACAGGCTGCCGATCTGGAAAACGAAGATGTCACTCTGGAATTAAAAACCAAGATGAGCCAGTTACAACGCCAGCGCCTGAGCCTGGACTTTGCCAAACGCCGTGTCGATGAATTGAAACTGCGTGCGCCAGTAGACGGCATCATCGGCAGCCTGGCAATTTCCAACCGCAGCGTAGTGGCCGCCAATACAGCTTTGATGACTCTCGTCGACCTGTCGCAGCTTGAAGTGGAAGTTGAAATCCCTGAATCGTATATGACCGACCTGGGCCTGGGCATGAAGGCAGAAATCATGATCAACAATAACAAGGTCATGGGCACCCTGACCGCCATCTCGCCAGAAGTGGTAAAGAACCAGATACTTGCCAGAGTGCGTTTCAGCGACAAACAGCCTGAAGGCCTGCGTCAAAGCCAGCGCGTTTCGGCCAGGTTGCTGATGGAAGAAAAAGCCAACGTCATGATCTTGCCGCGCGGCCCCTTTGTCGAAGCAGACGGCGGACGCTTTGCCTATGTCGTCGAAAACGGTGTTGCCCAGCGCCGCTCTATCAAAATGGGTGCAACCAGTATCTCTGCAGTAGAAATTCTCAGTGGTTTGAAAGACGGCGACAAAGTCGTGATATCCGGTACCGATGCATTTGAAAGCGCGAACAGCGTTTCCATTAACAACTAATCAACAACTGATTAGTAACTGATTAATAACTAATTAATTCAAGAAGGAATATCCCATGTTACGCATGAAAAACCTCAGCAAAGTTTACCGTACGCATCTGATCGAAACCCATGCCCTGCGCGGCTTTGACATCCACGTCAAGGAAGGCGAATTCGTCACCGTCACCGGGCCATCCGGTTCTGGCAAAACCACTTTCCTCAACATCGCCGGTTTGCTGGAAGAATTCAATGATGGCGATTATCTGCTTGATGGCATCAACGTCAAGGGCATGAATGACAATGCCCGTACCCGTCTGCGCAATGAAAAACTGGGTTTCATTTTCCAGGGCTTCAACCTGATCCCCGACCTGAACCTGTTCGACAATGTCGATGTGCCCCTGCGTTATCGCGGCTTTAGTACGGCAGAACGCAAGGAACGCATAGAGGCAGCACTGGCACAGGTTGGCCTGGCTTCACGCATGAAACATTATCCGGCTGAATTGTCTGGTGGTCAGCAACAGCGTGTGGCGATTGCCCGCGCCCTGGCTGGTTCACCCAAACTCTTGCTGGCCGATGAACCGACCGGTAATCTGGATACACAGATGGCACGCAGTGTCATGGAATTGCTGGAAGAAATCAATGCCAAGGGCACGACTATTTTGATGGTAACGCATGATCCGGAACTGGCCGTACGTGCCCAGCGCAACGTCCATATCATTGATGGCCAGGTCAGTGATCTGGTGCGCAAGGTGCCTTCACTCTACGATGCCAAAGCAGATGGGCATACAGATGCTGATTCTGCCAATGAAGTTGATAGTTCGGCAGTCGCTTGAGGAGCCGCATGATGTTTCGTTATTATTTTTTACTCGGCATACGCAGCCTGCGTCGCAACCCGGCCCTGACTGCCCTGATGATACTGACCCTGGCAGTTGGCGTTGCAGCCAGCATTTCCACTCTGACGATTTTGCATGTGATGTCAGGTGATCCGATACCACACAAGAGCAATCGCCTGTTCATGCCCTGGATGGATAACGGACCATTGAAAGGCTATACACCCGGTGAAGAGTCGCGTGATACCCAGATGAGCTATCGCGACGCCATGAATCACCTGCCCGCCAAGATTGGAGAAAGACGCACTGCACTGTACGGCATATTAATGGCCATAGAACCAGCGCGCAAAGACTTGCCTGCGGTGGAATCGGAAGGTGTTGCCGCGACCAAGGATTTTTTTACCATGTTTGATACACCCTTTTTACATGGACAGGGATGGACTGAGAACGACGACACCAAAGCAGCGGACGTTGTCGTGCTTGGAAATAAACTGGCTGAAAAACTGTACGGCAAAACCAATCCTGTTGGTCAATACCTGACCATGATAGGTCACCAGTTCCAGATCGTCGGCGTGCTCGATACCTGGGAGCCCAGCCCACGCTTCTACCGTTTCTCTGGCCGCAACGCCACATTTGGTGTGCAGGAAGATTTCTTTATCCCGTTTTCCAGCGCAATACGACATGAAATAACCCACGCTGGCGGCATGAGCTGTACTGGTGAAAATGCACCTGGCTGGCAAGGGAGACTGGATTCTGAATGTACATGGCTGCACTTCTGGTTTGAATTAAAGTCAGAAGGCCAACGTCAGGAACTGCAAAGCTACCTCGACAATTATGCAGTTGAGCAGCGCAAGCTGGGTCGTTACATGCGCGAGGCAAAAAACAAACTGTTCAACGTCATGGAATGGATGGAAGAAGCCAAAGTAGTAGATAACGACAACAAGCTGTCTGCATGGCTGGCATTTGGTTTTCTGCTGTTATGCCTGGTTAACACAGTGGGGCTTTTGCTGGCGAAATTTTCTGTGCGTGCATCGGAAGTGGGTGTGCGGCGTGCGCTGGGCGCATCCCGCAAAGAAATATTTAATCAATTCCTCATCGAAAGCAGCGTCATTGGCCTGGCTGGCGGTGTCACCGGCCTGTTGCTGGCTTTTGGCGCACTTGCCCTGATCGCCATGCAATCGAAACAGCTTACAGTCGTGGCACACATGGACTGGCAAATGCTGAGCATTACTTTTGTCATGTCAGTCACGGCCGCCATATTGGCGGGATTGTTCCCGACCTGGCGCGCATGCCAGGTAACGCCTGCGATACAACTCAAATCACAATGAGAACAATATGAAACTCAATCTGGAAATTCGCCCCATTTTATCTGCGCTGTTGCGCAGCAAGACTGGTGCCATCCTGGTGGCGCTACAGGTCGCCATCAGCCTGGCAATTTTAGCCAACGCCGTGTACATCGTTCAACTGCGCCTGGAAGTGGTAGCGCGCCCTAGCGGTCTGACAGAAGAAAATGATCTGTTTTCTGTCAACATCAGCAACCGCAAACCGGCTGAACATACTGAACAGATCGCTACGCAAAAGCAGGATGAAGCAACCATACGCGGCGTCTCTGGCGTACTCGGTGTCGTGCGAGTCACCCAGACGCCATTATCGCGGTCGGGCAGTACCACGGGCGTTGCGCTGGACAGAAAACAGGCCAGCACCAACGCCAATGTATCGATGTATATCGCGTCTGAATCTGTGATGAAACTCTGGGGCTTGAAACTGGCCGAGGGACGTGACTTCAATCAGGGTGAATTCCTTGAAATTGACGAAAGCACCAGCAAGGAATTTCCTGATGTCGTCATCATTACCAAAGTCCTTGCAGAGAAACTTTTCCCCGGCCAGGCCAGTGTCGTAGGAAAAACCATGTATTTTGGCACTGGTGACGATGCAAATGCCACGCGGATAATCGGCGTACTTGACCGTTTGCAGACCCACGGAGCACAAGTCGGCATAAAGGGTGAAATTTCGGTTATCTTGCCAGTACGCTTGTCGAATTCCCCATATTCCAAGTATTCGGTACGTGCCGAACCAGGCCAGCGTGAACGTGTCATGAAGGATGTTGAGATGACAATCAGAAAAGCCTCTGCAACTCCCCTGATCATTAATATGCGCAGTCTGCAAGAAGACCGCTCCAGACGCTACCGCGCTGACAATGGCCTGGCCTGGATGCTGATTGCAGTATGCGTGTTGCTCTTGCTGGTGACTGCCAGCGGCATTGTTGGCATTTCCAGCCTGTGGGTAACACAACGCCGCAAGCATATCGGTGTGCGCCGGGCACTGGGTGCGCGCAAGATCGATGTGCTGCGCTACTTCGTCACAGAAAATTTCATGATCACCAGCTTTGGTATCGCCTGTGGTGTCGCACTTGCCATAGGTTTGAACCAATTATTGGTCAGCAAGCTGGAATTGACGAAATTGCCTGTGCCTTATTTGGTGGGAGGCAGTGTAATTTTCTGGATACTTGGTATCATCGCGGTGGTAGGACCAGCGGCACGTGCTGCGTCGATTTCGCCAGCCACTGCTACCCGCAGTACCTGAAGTACTGAAAACCCGAAGCCTTGAAAACGCAAACACTGACAATGCCTACCGTATTAATTATTGATGACAACGCCACCGTCGCGGTGGCACTGGAAGTGCTGTTTTCCCTGCATGATATTGATGCGGTGTGCGCCACATCGCCAGAACAGGGTCTGGCGATGCTGGAGCATCAGGCGATAGATCTGGTGATACAGGACATGAACTTCACGGCAGACACCACCTCTGGTGATGAAGGCCGTGCCTTGTTCACTGAAATACGCAAACGCTTCCCCGACCTGCCTGTCATCTTGCTGACAGCCTGGACGCATCTGGATGCAGCCGTGGAACTGATCAGATCAGGTGCTGCTGATTATCTGGGCAAACCCTGGAATGACCAGAAATTGCTGACCACGGTCAGGAATCTGATCGAACTCGGACAAAGCAACCGCGCCCTGCAACAAAGGCTGCAGCGCGAACGCAAGCAAAAACGCGAGCTGGAACAAAAATTCAATCTCTGTAATCTGGTGTGGAATGATGCTGCCACCGAGCGGGTACTGGGCATGGCTTGCCAGGTAGCCCGCGCCGATGTGCCGGTCTTGATCACTGGGCCGAATGGCGCAGGCAAGGAAAGAATCGCAGAAATCATACAGGCCAATTCCAGCGTCAAGGACGGTCCTTTTGTGGTACTGAATTGCGGCGCCCTGCCAGCCGAACTCATAGAAGCAGAACTGTTTGGCGCCGAAGCTGGAGCCTACACTGGTGCCAGCAAGGCGCGCGAAGGCAAGTTTGAAGCAGCAGATGGCGGCACCCTGTTCCTCGATGAAATTGGTAACCTGCCGCTCGCCGGGCAAATGAAATTATTGCGTGTGCTGGAAACCGGGCGCTTTGAAAGACTGGGCTCAAACAAGGAAAGACAGGTCAAGGTACGCGTCTTAAGCGCCACCAATGCTGACTTGCCAGCCATGATCAGGGCTGGCAGCTTCCGCCAGGATTTGCTGTACCGCCTGAACGTCATTGAATTACATTTACCCACACTGGCAGAACGCACGGGCGACATCTTGCCGCTGGCGGAATATTTCCTCAGCAATGGCAAGACCCTGCATCCAAGTACAGCGTCGGCACTGGTGCAATATGCCTGGCCGGGTAATGTCAGGGAACTTAAAAATGTCATGCAACGCGCCTGCCTGCTGGCGGCAAAAAACGAAATCATGCCAGCAGATCTGGGCCTGCCCTTGGCAAATAGCTGGGTCAATGAGCAAGAGCCGGACAAGGAAGCCATAGAACGCGCCCTGCAAAAAGCCCATGGCGTGGTGGCACAAGCCGCAGCAGAACTGGGCTTGAGCCGCCAGGCCCTGTATCGCCGTATGGACAGGCTGGGCATCAGCCGCAGCGCATGACAGACCAGGTGCCTCCACCAGACAGCGGGCCAAATAAAGAGCGCAATCAGCGCCCGCTGTTTTCCATGCTCACACGCCTTAGTCTGTTGATGGCGGCAATACTGGTGCTGGCAGTAGTCATCAGCATGCTCATGCTGTATTTGCTGCCAGATCAAGTCTGGCTGGCTATCGGCCTCAGCCTGTTGATCATCTTGCCTGTAGGCGTGGGTCTGTTACGAAGCCAGTTGCAAGCCATGATACGTTTGTTCCATACCCTGGCGGGCACGGTTATCAGTTATCAGGACAATGATTTTTCTATCGGCGTGCACTGGCCCCTGGAAGATGAACTGGGTGAACTGGTGGAAGCCCACAATGCGCTGGGTGATGTATTGCGCAAGCAGAGATTGAATCTGGTGCAGCGCGAATTGCTGCTTGATACCATGGTACAGAATACACCGGTAGCAATGATGCTGGTGGCCGACCGTGGCCCCATCGTGTTTGCCAATATCGCTGCCAGACAATTACTGAACCAGGGACGCAAGCTGGAAGGTTTCAGCTTTAATGAAGTGATGATGCAAGTCTCGGCCTCCTTGCGCGAAGCCATACTGCGAGGTGGCGACGGCCTGTTCACCGTGGCCGCCAAAGATCCGGAAGAAGAGGAAGAGGTCTACCATCTGGCACGTCGCCACTTCAGTCTGAATGGCCGTCATCATGAATTATTTTTATTGCGCCACCTGACGGTGGAATTGCGCCGCCAGGAAGTGCAGACCTGGAAAAAAGTCATACGCGTTATCAGCCATGAATTGAATAATTCCCTGGCACCGATTGCCTCACTGGCAAATTCTGCTGCGGTGCTGGTCAGCCGTGGCCAGACCGAGCGCCTGCCCGGTATTTTACTCACCATAGAAGAACGCACCCGCCATCTGGAAAGTTTTATTGATGGTTATGCGCGCTTCGCGAAGTTACCAACACCCCGGCTGGAGAGTACGCACTGGGATAGTTTTATTGCAGGCCTGAAGTCACAAGTCATCTTCACCGTCATCGACAATTTGCCAGAAGAAGCCATCAACCTGGACCGTGCGCAGATGGAACATGCCTTGCTGAATCTATTGAAGAATGCCCATGAATCCGGCTCAAGGGAAGATGAAGTCGGCCTTGGCGTACGCAACTTGCAAGGCTTAATACGCATAGAAGTCATGGACAGGGGTAGCGGCATGACAGACACGGTGATGTCGAATGCCCTGATCCCGTTCTATTCCACCAAACGCAGCGGTACAGGCCTCGGTCTGGCACTGGTGCGTGAAATCATAGAAGCGCATGGCGGCAGGATCAGCCTGCAAAACCGTGAAGGCGGCGGCTTGACTGTCAGCCTGTTCCTGCCACTACCATCTTAGAACCTGTTTACAACCTTACTGCGCTTGCGTGAGCGTGATCGGGTTCTTAGGCAAATGCAATTGGCAAGATCATCAACATGCACAAACCCGCCGCGCGGCGATTGCTGGCGGTGATGCTGCCACCATGTGCCTGTATCACACGCTGGGTAATCGCCAGACCCAGACCATAGCCTTCGCTGCTTTGTTCTGCCAGCACACTACGGTAAAAAGGCTGGAAAATGCTCTGCAATTCAGCTTCCGGCACACCCTGACCTTCATCCAGTATGGAGATATACAGTTGATTGTCTTTCACCCCGGCTTGCAGGGTCACGGCGGTGTCGGGGCGGGTATGCCGGATGGCATTGCGCAAGACATTTTCCATGGCGCGATGCAGTAATTCATAACGGCCTAATACACAGACCTTGCTGATTTCATCGGCAGAAAATTCCGTCTTGAAAGCCTTGCCTGCGGTCTTCGCTTCAAAATGGGCATTGTCGGTCAGGTCGGCAAATAATTCATCCATGTGTATCAGGTCTTGCCCTGCATTGGCGCCGGCTTCCAGTCGCGACAGGGTCAGGATTTCTCCCACCAGTTTGTCCATGCGTACGGCTTCCCTGTCCATGCGCACCATGTATTCTTCTGCCTTGTCCGGCTGCTGGCGCGCCAGGCCTATCGCAGCCTGCAAGCGTGCCAGCGGTGAACGCAATTCATGAGAAACATCATGCAAAAGGCGGCGCTGGTTTTGCAAGGAGCCTGTCAGTTGCTCGGCCATGCGGTCAAAATCACGCCCCAGCTCGGTCAATTCGTCCTTGCGCTTTCCCATGCTATCCCCTATGCGCGTTTGCAACTTACCACCGGCCAGCTCATGAAAGGCCTCACTCAGTCTGCGTATGGGTTTGGACATATACCAGGCCATCAGGGCTGCAAACAAAAGACTGGCGAACAAAGCGACTACCATGGGAATAAAGGCACGTGAATCGGCACCATCACGTGGTGGTGGCTTGCGCATACCCATGGGCGCTTGCCCAGGCTCGCCTGGCGGGCGGTCTGGCCTGGCACCATCAGGAAAATCCGGTCTTGAGCCTGATCCAGGTCCAAATCCGGGTCCTGACTCTGGCCCGGGACCACGTTTGGATGCAGGCCCAGGGCCAGTTCCAACCCCGCGCCAGTCTTCATGCGGCGGCTTGCCGGCAGCTGGTTCTGCTACTGCCGATTTAACCATTTCTTCATTACTGTGTTTAATCCAGAAGGTGATGCTGATGCCAGCGATCGCCGTCAATTGTGCCAGCCAGATGAAGAAAAAGAACTTCCAGAACAATCGCCCCAGTTTCAGCATAGTCACTCGCGCGTCAGCATATAGCCCTGGCGGTACACGGTCTGTATGACGGTGCGGCCATCGGCAAAGGCGCTGATTTTCTGGCGTATGCTGCTCAGGTGGACATCGATATTCCTGTCGAATCTGGCCAGTGGCCGACCTAGCCCCTGTTCGGACAATTCATTCTTGCTGACGGTTTGCCCGGCATTTTTTACCAGCAATTCCAGCAAGGTAAATTCGGTGCTGGTCAGGTCCAGCATTTTATTATTCCATTCTGCACGCCGCTGCCCTGGCCATAATTGCAAGGCTCCAACAACCAGGCATTGCCTGTCCTGGTCTGCATTCATGCCACTCTCGGTACGACGCAAGATGGCCCTGAGCCTGGCCAGTAACTCGCGCGGAGTACAAGGCTTGGGCACATAATCATCGGCCCCCAGTTCAAGACCGATGATACGGTCCACGTCATCGCCACGCGCTGTCAGCATCAGCACAGGCATACGGCTATGTTCACGTATGCGGCGCAAAGCATCGATACCATTCATGCGCGGCATCATGACATCCAGCACGGCTATCGCATGCTGGCCAGATAACGCCTCCACTACGGCCTGCTCACCATCATGTACTGTAGTAATGACAAAGCCCTCACGCTCAAGATATTCCTTGAGCATGCCTACCAGTTCCACGTCATCGTCTGCGAGCAATACCTTGGTCATATCGAAAAAGAGAAAAGAATTTATAGAATCGATGATAGCAAAGCCATCGCTACACTTGGGCAAATTTACCTGCTTTTACAGTCGCATTTCTGTGATGACACAAAATCCTTACCTAACTTTACCTTTGCTTTACTGCACTTAACAAGTCGCCGCGACACAATGCAGCAACACCAACTGTAAGGAGAGACATCATGGACAAGCATACAAATCAACTGGAAACCGATCTTCATACCCTGATGCAGGCAGCCGCCTCACGCAGGCAAATGCTGCGCTGGATTTCAGTTGGCGGCGCTGCAACTTTACTGGGCTGCGGTGGCGGCAGTGATGCCACCACGACTTCATCTACCAGCACTGGCACTACTACCACGACTGGGACCACTACCGGCACAACAACTGGCACAAGTACAGGAACGACAACCGGCACCAGTACCGCAAGCTGCAGCATCATTCCAGAAGAAACGGCCGGGCCGTATCCAGGTGACGGCAGCAATAGCAATGGCGCAAGTATTGCCAATGCGCTCGCTTTGTCGGGCATCGTGCGTAGTGACATACGCTCCAGTATAGCTGGTGCCAGCGGTGTGGCAGCGGGTGTGCCTTTGACCATCAAATTGCAATTGGTGAATACCAAAACCAGCTGTGCCTCGCTGGCCGGTTATGCCATCTACCTCTGGCATTGTGACAGGGATGGCAACTATTCCATGTATTCATCCGGCATCACCGCTGAAAACTACCTGCGTGGCGTGCAGGAGACGGATAGCAGCGGCAGTGTCAGCTTCACCACGATATTTCCCGGCTGTTATTCAGGACGTATACCGCATGTGCATTTTGAGGTTTACCCCAGCGTCGCCAAGATCAGCAGTGCCAATAACAAGGTCAAGACTTCACAATTCACCTTCCCCATGGCCACCCTGAATGAAGCCTATCAGGCTACTGGCTACACCGCCAGCGTGCGCAATCTTGCGCAAATCACGTATGCAACTGATAATGTTTTCAGCGATGGTACCAGCCTGCAAATGGTCACTGTGACCGGCAGTGCAACACTCGGCTATGTCGTGACTTTGACGGTTGGTATATCTGTGTAGTTTTGAAATCACGGGAGTATGGGCATCTTGCCTTGCTCCCGGTATTTCAATAGAATCGGGCTTCTGACCAACTCCTCAACTTTTTTATGAAAGGAGGAAACATGGATTTAATTAAATACGCCGTCTGGTGCGTATCTAACTTTGGTATATTTGCCAGCTCTTGTCCTAGTTTCATCGCGCTGCGATAACAAGACGAGAGCACTTTACCTCACTCACCCTCCGGGCCTGTTCTCGGCTCATTATCGTTAGCGCTCCTGTTGACGTGGATGTTTGCATCCCAAATCAAAGACAAGAGCATGACTACCTTATTATCTGCACAAGCATTACAACTGGACACCAGCCACGGCGTTTTATTCCAGAACCTTAACTTTACCCTGCAAGTCGGCCAGCGCATAGGCTTGATAGGTCACAATGGCAGTGGCAAATCCACATTACTCTCACTGCTGGCAGGACAACGCAGTGCCAATAACGGCAGCATACAGATGGCACGCCTGTGTCGCCTGCAATATGTAGAGCAACACTTGCCACCCGCGCTGCATGCACTGAGCCTCTACGATGCCATGCTGGATGCCATCAACGACGTGCCGGAATTGCACTGGCGTGTCGACAGCCTCTTGCACGAACTTGGCATAGATGCAGCCACTGCTGAGGTACCGGTGCAATCTTTATCCGGTGGTCAACATACCCGCCTGCTATTGGGCCGTGCCTTATTACGCGATCCCAATCTCTTGCTGCTGGACGAACCCAGCAATCATCTCGACTTGCCGTCGCTGCTATGGCTGGAAGAATTTTTGCTGAACTGGAAAGGCGCATTCGTATTGGTATCACATGACCAGCGCCTGCTGAACCGCGTGACACGACAAAGCTGGATCTTGCGTGACGGGCAAATCACTTGCTTCGACCAGCCCTGCTCCGAAGCCCTGCTATCGCTGGCACTGGCGGATGAAGCCGCACAAGCCAGGCGTGAAGCCGAACAATCAGAGATAGACCGTTTAGCTGCCAGCAGCAAGCGTCTGGCCATCTGGGGCAGCGTCTATGACAACGAAAAACTGGCACGCAAAGCCAAGACCATGCAAAAACGCGCAGACCGGCTCAAGGAAGAACAAACCACAGTCACCGAAGGCCAGCCATGGACTTTGCAATTGCATGGCAAGGAATCGGCTGCCAATCATTTGCTGCAACTTGATAGCCTGACAGTCAGGGCTGCACCCGATTTGCAGTGCCTGTTCAAGCTCGAACAATTTGGTATACGGCCAGGCGACAAGATCGCTTTGCTGGGCGCCAATGGCACGGGCAAATCTTCCCTGCTCAGGCAATGCTGGCAAGCGATATTATCAGGACAAATTTCTGAACATATACGCTGGCATACGGCAGCACAGATAGGTTATTACGACCAATCTTTGCAACAACTGAACAGCGATGCCAGCCTGCCTGATGCGCTATATCCCTTTGTCGCTGGCTCTGACACTGGCAGGACAGAGCTGGCGCGCAAGCGGGCACTGATTTCGGCAGGCTTCCCGTATCACCGTCATCAGCAAAAAGTGGCATCGCTGAGCGGTGGTGAAAGAGCGCGCCTGCTATTTTTGGCACTCTCACTGGCCAGCTATCACTTGCTGTTTATGGATGAACCGACCAATCATCTGGACATGCAGGGCAAGCAGGAATTGACAGAAGCACTGGCAGGATTTGCCGGCGGTTTTTTGCTGGTATCCCATGACAGGGATTTGATAGAACAAAGCTGCCAGGAATTCTGGGTGGTACAGGATGGTCGCCTGGAAAGATGGCTGGATGCAGAAAGCGCCTATCAGTGTTTGCAGAACAAGCCATCCCTGTCACAGGACCAGCAAGAGAGGCTCTCGGGGCAAGCGGCAATTCCATTCAAAACTAGCGACATTGTTTTCAATGACATGGAACTGGCATTGCAAAGACTCTGCGAAGTGGAAGCTTTACTGCAAGCTGATCTGGCACGCAAGCCAAGACATCAAAAAGCGCAGCAGCAAGCCAGTTGGCGTAAGGAGATGGACAGTTTGAATAGCTTGTTGGGTCTGGAATAAGTATTGGAACGCTTTTATTTACAGGCTCCTTTTCCCGCCATTTTTTAATTCATCGGAGCGCAATACTGGGCAATACCGGGCAAAACCGGTATTGTGCTCCGATTTTTTTAACTATCTGGCAATCCCTGGTCACACCACATGCATTCTCTCCTCAAACTGTCCGTACGCATCCTGCATTTAGGACAGGCAATTAATTTTTCATCCGGGCGCAGGTTCTTGGAAAATACGCTGGTGAATATCCAGATAGCCAAGGCGATGAATGCGACAAAGAAAACAAAGTAAGCTTTGGCAGAACCAGAAAACCTATCCTGTACTATCGCAAACCCGGCAAGTACAGATAAGGTGACGATGACAAGCACAGTCCTGAGCAAGGGCTTCATATAGTTAATATCCTTTAGAACTCAGCCATCAAAACATGGACTGGTACAGTACGCGACGACAGGAAGGCGGGATATTTTTCCAACCGTCTTGTCGCTGCAATTTTTGTAAAGTCTTTTCTATTCATGACTATTCATGGAATAGACGTCACGCACTTTGTCGATCAAGTGAAATGCCAAATTCCCCATCTATCCAGGTATCGCGGTCACGGATAATGGCTTGTACTGGCAATGTCGCAGTTTTGACCGACATGCCACTGATTTTTTTGACTGCCGTGCCGATTGCCATGAACTCAACCAGACCATTACCTATCTCTGCAATATAAGTTTTTACACCTATCACTTCGTCTGCGCCTATCTCTGTGGCTTCACGTTTCAATCTGTCTACCGCGTTGACCCTGGCATCATGGATGAGTGTCGTCAGGTCACTGATTTCCCCCTTCTTGATCGATTTGATCGTTGCCAGGAAACCACCAATCAAGCCCAGGGAATAAATCGAAGTTGACATCAGTAATTTGACTGGCGCAAAGCCCAGACTGGTCATGGCCCACAATTCCTCACCCGTCATATCACTGGTAACAGGACTCTGACTTGCCCACTGTGGCAACTCACTATTAAATGCCGCTGTTCCGGTCATCAGCATTTCATGCACGCCCATCCATTTTTCTATGGTGGTGCGAATACCTACGACAGAATTGGCACCATTTTCCTTGGCTTGTTTAACCAGCCGCGCAAGTGCCACATGCCGCGTTACATTGAAAATATCGCTGAACTCCCTGACTTCACCGCGCACCAGGGTTTTCAGGGATCCCAGGATACTGCCACCAATGCCCATGGAATAAGCGACATTGCCAAACACATGCTGCAAAGGCTGATAACCTGCGTCCATATGGCAGTACAATTCCTGTGCATCGCCAGCACTGGTAAATATTTCCTTGTTGTGGCCAGGCACATGGACTGCAGAACCGACAAAGAGAAATTCTGTCTTGCCACTCAGGGAGCGCAATTCGCTCGTGACCCCTGCTACACCATCAGCCCCATGCTGGACAGCTTCGCGCACCATCCTGGAAAATGCATTGGCCCGTCCATCATGTATCACTGATGTAACCTGTGCGATCTCTCCACCAAGTATATTACCCACGCCAGCACCAATACTGCCCAGAAAACCCATGGAATTGACACTATTGCCGATCACAATTTCACCTGGTCGCATATTCTTTTTAGCGAGGCAAAATATCTCATTTCCTGACAGTCCGGTTACTTGCGTCATGCGATTTTCCTGTTGGATATAAATATTAATTAGGATACTGACTACGCCAAAATATTTTTACAAAACTACTTCAAATCACGATGGCATCTGGAATAAATTTCGGCACTTCTATGTAAGTGCAGTAGTACTTTTTAGCAGAGGCAAGCTGATCGTGATTTGTGTCCCGTCTTCGACTGAAGAATGTAATTCAATTTCGCCATTAAAGGCCGCCACACGTTCACGCATGCCGGTGATGCCTATGCCTGCTGAGCTATGATGAATGTCGAAACCCCTGCCATTGTCACTGACTTCTATCTGCAAACACTTTTGCTCTTCCAGCATACTCAATGCTACTTCCACCTGCGTAGCCTGGGCGTGTTTCATGACATTCGACAAAGCCTCTTGTATGATCCTGTAGGCAGAAATCGCCAGCCCGCTATCGAGTCTGGAAAAATCCCCATCGCTGTCAAAATGAAACTGGCAGCCTGGCACATTGCTGTTGTAATGTCTGAGCATGTCTTCGACTGCACCTTGCAAACCCAGCATATCCAATACTTCAGGCCGCAGACGGCGCACCAGATTGCGGCCATTGGCATATAAATCCAGCGTCAGTTTGGTGATGGCTTTGGCACGCTCCTGAATTTCTCCTCCCACGACATCAGCCACTTCGCCGGCTTCTATCTGTGTAGCCAGATGTTGTATGCGCTGAGCTTCCAGTCTGGCGGCAATTAATGAAGCATTCAATTCATCATGAATTTCTATAGCAATACTCTTGCGCTCATCTTCAACAATGCTATGGACTTTTTGTATCAGCTTGCGTTTTTCTGCATTGGCTTTCAAAGCCTCATTACGCGATTCCATCAAATCACGGGTTCTTTCCTGCACCTTGTTTTCCAGATCCTGTTTAGCTTGTTGCAGACTGATCGACATGGCATTGATGGAAATCTGCAAGTCACCTATCTCGCCACCCGTTGTCACTTCCAGCGTATTCGAATAATCACCTTCGCGTATTTCACGCAAGGTTTCTATGGATCTTTGCAAAGGCCGCGTCAGGCTCAATGCCAGGTACACCGCCAGCACCGCACTGACAAACAGAGCCAGTGCACTCATGGCAAGTTCAAACATGAAACGCTGGCTATGTTTGTTTAACATGCGCGTGGCTGACATGGTGACCCTGACATAACCCAGCATATCGGCGTCTTTGCTTTCTGTGCTGGCAGTCGTCAAAGGCAATACACCTGATTTGGCGGTTTTGGATTCTCTCAACAAATTCACCCACACCAGTTGACGTCTGACTGGTACTTCCACGGAATGTTCCGCTTGTTGAATTTTTTCAGTAGAAATAATGTGCAGGATGTCTTTCTTGTCTGTATCAAGCACATCTATCCTGGCGATGCTGCGATCTGACAGCATGACATCAGTCATGGTGCTTTTCAGGCCGGGCAGGTTCTTGGTCAGCAGATTGTACTCAACACTTTCAGCGAGGGCAGTGGCGACCACATAGGCACGCTCCAGCAACTCTGCCTTGCCTTCCTGCAAGCGGGACTGATAGGAATACCAGACCACAGAGCAAAACATGTAGATCACTGGCAGCATGATGATGAGGAACAGGCGCGAGCGCAAATCCCAGTTGCGCCAGAGCAAGGCGGAAAAATTCATGGCGACGCTGCCTTGATCAGCGTAGATATCAATGCTGTAACCAATGCTGTTGCCAATGTTTGCACTTGCATTTGTGAATGCGACAGCATCACGGTGCAATCAGCCCATGCTTGACTGCCAGCTTGGTGATATAGGCAGGTCTGTGTACCCCCAGTTTTTCCTTGATGGCCTGGCTGACATTGCTGATGGTTTTTAGCGACAGGTCCAGTCTCTCGGCAATCTCGGCATTGGTCAGTCCTTCTGCCATGAACTTGAAAATTTCCAGGTCACGCTCATTCAATAGCGATTGTGGCGACTCATCCCCACGCACCGACAAATTCGCCAGACGCTCCGCGATCTGAGGCAGGAAATACAATTCCCCTTGATGTGCACGCTGCACTGCCGTTGCCAGATCAGCCGGATCACAGTCCTTGGTGACAAAGGCCTTTGCACCGAGGCGATAAGCTTCCTTGATCAAAGCATCCTGATCAAACTGGCTGAGGAAGACTATCTTTGCGTCCGCAAATTGCGCCAGGATGTCCCGCGCGGCATCCAGACCGGTCAAGTCTGCACCAAAGCGTATGTCCAGTATCACCACATCCGGCTTCAAGGCAGCATATTGCTCGAATGCTTCTTGCGGTGTTCTGGCTTGGCCCAGCACGCTAATCCCCAGGCTGCCTAGCGACATGGCAAAACCTGTCATCACGATGGGATGATCATCAGCCAACAATACCCGTATGCCATTTTGCATAATTACAACACCTTATTATTTAGCAGAATTTTTACTTATTAAACGCAATAGTAATGCTTTTCACTAGCAATTGCATCATCGGAGGCAATGAAATGCACGCTCTATGAAGTGAGGGCCAAGATTTAAGACCTGCTACCCATTACAGCACCGATAAAAGCTACACATGGAGGGCGTAAATTTATTACTTTTCAACAATGAAAAATGCAGAGAGTCCTCGCCATTTCACCAACAAAGAAATTAAATATCCTAAATAAATCAATAAAAATACTTTTCAAGTGACATTTTTATTGCTATCGTAAAGCACATGGATTGCACATCAATGCCAATTCACCTGCTTTTACAAGCAATGGATGGCACCACCTGATGCATCTCCAAGCTAGTCCCCGGCATGCGCGGTTCGCCATGCCTGGCCTGACCCCAAACCTGGAGAACAAAATGGAATTTACACAAAACCAACAACATCCCTTCAAGCGCATGTCACGTTTGGGTGTCGTCGCCTTGCTGCACGTGGCCTTGCTGGCGGCCTTGTTAAGCAGCATGAAAATCAAAATCAGCCCGCCAGTTTTTTTTAAACCCGAGTCTGTTCACGAAATTGAAAAAATCAAACCTGTAGAACCCGATCATCCTCCAACTACACCTCAGACTTTGGCCCCCCCCATAAATCCACCTATCGCGCCTCCGACAGTGGTACCGGATGATCCACCATCCGTTACCCCTCCTGTAGTACGTGGTGGCAAAACCGATGACGGCAATACAGGGAAAGTCATTGAAGGCACAGGCGTGTCGGGTGGCGGTACCGGTACAGGCACTCAAGCTGTAAAGAGCCCGGTCCATGTAGCAGCCGTCGTCGATATGAGCCGCTGCGAAAAACCTGTCTATCCTGCCAGTGCCTTGCGCAGTGGTGATGCAGGAACAGTCACCCTCGCCATGTTGATAGGTACTGATGGCCGTGTGCTTGAAACCAAGACGGAAGGCAGCAGCGGCTTTCGCAATCTCGACAAAGCAGCCAGCCAGGCTCTGTCACTGTGTCGCTTCACGCCCGGTACCATCGATGGCGTAGCACAGCAAAGCTGGACCAGGGTGCAGTATGTCTGGAAGATAGATTAATCAGGAAGGGAAATAACAAGGCATGTCTTCCCGATGTCTTTCCCGCTTTCCCGTTTTGCTGCCTGCCTGTCGTCCGGCACCTGCGACAGGCAAGGCAGTTTTTTTAAATCTGAACTGCCACTTTTACCAATGACGAGCAAACCATGCACCGCAAATACAGTCACGCCAGCTATTTTCGTGCCCTCTGCTTTTTTATCAGCATGGTACTGACTTCTTACGCAACGGCTACTGTGCCTCCCGCGATAAAAAACGAAGAAGACTTACCTGTACTCATGGTCGATATCCAGCATCATGCAGTCACCACGACTGCAGCAAGTACCTCTGCGTTTACACCCTATCATGGCACTATTGACCGCTCGCCCTACCTGGGCTGGATTATCCTGATGTGCGCCTGGCTGCTGCCAACGGGCATGCTGGTGGTGACAGTCGCTACTGTTTTTGACTTTCGCAAGCGCAGGCAAGATGATGACTTATTTGTCGCGGCGCTGGCAGCCAGCTAAATCATCATGGCATTTGTGTTGACATGCCTTGGTCACACTGGCACTTTAGAATAAAGGCTATCTAAAGTTTTCGTAGGAAAAAGCCATGTCCAAGGACCACAAGCCAGGCAAGAGTGAACTGCAACGCCGCCAGTTCCTGTGCAATGCCAGCGCCAGTGCTGCTGCCATTATCGCAGCGACCAGCCTGCCCAAAATAGCACGCGCACAAACTGCCTCACCTTCACTCATCACTGCAGACAAGTTGCGCCCACAATTGCCCTGCGGCGTCATGAGTGGCGACATCACCCGTGACAAAGCCATCATCTGGAGCCGTACTGACAGACCCGCGCGCATGTTGCTTGAATATGCCAATAATGACGCCTTCAAGAATGCCCATAGCCTCACCGGCCCACTGGCATTGCCCAGCACGGATTACACTGCCCGCATAGATCTCAGCGGTTTGCCTGCGGGCCAGCGCACTTTTTACCGCGTGCGTTTCCAGGATGTGCAAAACCCTTCTGCAGTAAGTGAAACAGTGCAAGGCAGCTTGCACTTGCCGGGCGGTACAGAACGCGACATCACATTTGCATTTTCTGGCGATGAAGCTGGCCAGGGCTGGGGGGTATCAATGAAGCTTTTGGCGGTTACCGCATTTATGAAAGCATGCGCCGCTTTCAACCTGATTTCTTTATCCATTCAGGTGACCAGATTTATGCTGACGGCCCCATACAGGCACAAGTCAAACTTGACGATGGCAGTCTGTGGAATAACATCACCACACCAGCCAAGTCCAAGGTAGCAGAAACCCTGGACGATTATCGCGGCAATTTTGCCTACAACTTCCTGGACGCCAACAAGCGCCGCTTTGCTGCAGAGGTACCTTTCCTGGTGCAATGGGATGATCATGAAGTACGCAATAACTGGTATCCGGGTCAGCAGATAGGCGAAGCAGAAAAACGTTACCAGCAGCGTGATTTGAATACCCTGGCGGCCAATGCACGCAGGGCCATGTTTGAATACAATCCCTATCGCATAGACCAACACGATCCAGACCGTATCTACCGCATGTTCAATTACGGCCCCTTGCTGGAAGTGTTCATGCTGGATGAGCGCAGTTACCGTGGCAAGAATTCACCGAATCTGCAAACAACATTGAATGAAGACTCGGCCTTTCTGGGCAAGCCACAATTACAGTGGCTGAAGCAGGCGCTGCTACGTTCACGCGCCACCTGGAAAGTCATCGCCAGCGACATGCCCATCTCGATTGTCGTACCTGACCTGAACCCTGATGTACCCAAAGGCACTTATGAAGCCTGGGCCAACGGTGAAGATGGCAAACCTTTGGGACGTGAACTGGAAATTGCCGAGATACTCAAATTCATCAAGCAACACAATATCAAGAACGTGGTCTGGGTCACTGCCGATGTCCACTATGCAGCGGCGACTTATTACACGCCGGAGAAAGCTAAATTTACCGACTTCAAACCCTTCTGGGAATTTGTCGGCGGCCCCTTGAATGCTGGCACCTTTGGCCCGAATGAAGTCGATCAAACCTTTGGACCCGATGTGAAATATGTCAGCGTGCCACAGGGCATGAAACAAAACCGCTCACCGGCAGAATTGCTGCAATTCTTTGGCATAGCGAAAATTGATGCCAAGACCAAAGCGATGACAGTGTCCATTCATGATATCGACGGCAAGAATTTATATAAAGTTGATATCCAGCCAGAAGCCTGACAGGCTATGAGTGCGACCAATCTCGTATTTAAAAATGCAAAAAACCTGGTGAAAACACCAGGCTTTTTGCTATTGGAACTTGCTTATTGAAACTTGCTTATTGACACTTGTTTACTAAGATTACTGCCAGTCGATTACTTATACACAGTCACCGGTTCAGTATTTTGTACTGGTACGACAGGTTGGCCATTTTGCCCACGACCATACTGACCACGGTTGGCACCACGCGGTGCGCCGAACTGCACCAAGAGTTCATCATAAGCTGCGTCAGCCAGGCTGCGGGAAGTTTCTTGCATGACCTTGCCACGGCTGAAGACGACGCGGTCGCCAGCACGGCTGATGATCTTGGTATCTACACCAGAGCCGCTGGCACTAAAAGCCGCCTTGACTTCATAAGTCTTGGTATTGATCAGGCTAAAGTCAGCAACCAGGTCCAGCGACAGGCTGGCTGTCATGGAGTTGCCGTATTGCAGCTGGTTGCTTTCCTGGCGGAACTGGATATTACTCACAGTGCCAAACAAGACATAATCAGCGCCCGGGTACATGCCCTGCTTGATACGACCGATGATGTCGTAAATTTTTTCCATAGGCTTGCCAACATAAGGACGTGCCTGTACCAGGGAAACACCACCACCCTTGATCAGTGCGCCTTTCAGGTCAGCGGTGTAAGTCTTCAATTCACCACGGTCGATATAGGTATAGAAACCTTCCGCTTCGTAGTAATTGCTTTCGCTCTTGGCATTGATATTGCCACGCTGTGAATAGCTGCGATCGGTTTCACGTTCGCTATAGCTACCCTTGACACTGCTCTTGCTGGAAGCAGACACTACGCGGAAGTATTCACTGACTTTTTCTTCATAAGTCAGGTCAGTCACCGCAATTTTGGGGATGGTAATTTTTTGTTCAGCTGCGCTGGCAGAAAATGCCGCTACAGAGCAGAACAAGCCTGCCATCAGTTTTTTCAGATTCAACATCGTATTGCCTCTTTAAGAGATTAGCGCTTCAGAATGACGTCCGAAATTAACGCTTGGAAGTTTTACGAATTTCTTTTTCGTCTTGCCATTCAATGGAACCGTCTTCAATGTCATACAGCTTCAAAGTCATTTTGTAGAACACGTCTTTGGTGTTGGCACTTTGCTTGACGATGGAAACGATTTCGCCTTCCAGGGAATATTTGGCGGCGCTCATGTTGCCGACTTTGGCCTTACCCTGCGCCTTGTACAAACCACTTTGATTTTGACGCTGCAATTCATCGACGCCTGTTTGCATCTCGTCTGCACTGCGGGTGAATTTCACCTTGCGGCTTTTCACCAGTGCAGTCTGGATGGTATTCATGATGGACTTGGTATCGATGTATTCGCTGGTCTTGTTACGCACACCAGTCAAAGTCATGGTCGGGCGATTTGCCAGTACCGGGTCTTCGAGCAGGGAACCGACCATTTTTTCTGCGATCATTTGCAGATCGGTAGAACCAAATTCATTGGTGACAGTTTCAACTGCCTTGGTGTCGCCATAAGTTGTCTGGCGAGCCAGGCTGACTGTAGGCTGTGACAACCTGGTCTGGCAGGCAGTCAGTGTGAGGCCAAGCAAAACCACCAGGGCGCAGCTTTTGGACAATGAGGAAATGCGTTTCATATGTACTCCTTAAAAATAATCTTGTTACTTCTTTTTGCTTGTTGCGAATGATGATTAACGTGGCTCTGCACTCAGCTCGATTCTGAAATCTGTCGCTTGTGGGCCATAGGCTGTACTCTTGATGAACTGGCTTTGCTGGCCCAATATCATCAATGGTTTCCAGACTTCACCGTCACCGACCTGCATGCCTGCTGCATCAGTCCAGCGGAAACGGTAATACACGCGCACGTCACGGTTGGTCAGGTTGACCATCTCGGCCTGCACCACCAGGACATCGTTTTTGCGTTGCGAGCGCAGGTCAGTCACTTGTACGCCTTCAAGTTTGCCACGCACCATCAATTTGGCAGCAATACCAGGAGAAGATGCGTTAGGAATATCCTGGGCAAAGACGGGAGTAGTAAAGCAAGCGGCAAGCAAAACGGTGGATGCGGCAAATTGTTTGGAAATCAGTTTCATATATCCTCTTCTATCCTCTAATATCAGTTGGATTTGGTACCAGCAGTATTGTTCGTACTGGTGTTAGTACTGGTCGCTGCATTGGCTTTCGCGACAGGTTTTGCTTTAACTGCTGATTTGCCCTTTGCTGCTGGCTTGGCTTCTACAGCTTTGACTTCTGGCTCATCCTGTACTTGCGCCACAGGTGCAATGTTGCCAAATTTTGCCAGGTCGCCCAAGTAAGTCTTGTCCTGATAAATACGCACAGGCACCACCATGTAGCGGCCATCTACCGTAATCTTACCCGCATCACCGCGATTGCCAAAATTCAAATCATAGTCGCCGGGTGGCAAAAATGCACGAGCAACAAACACACGCGATGGCAAACTGCGCCACATGCGGTCATCTGCCGGGCTTTCAGTCGCCACCACAGCCAGGTTGGCTGCCAGGCCAGCCAGCGCACCAAAGTTTTTATTGACCTGATCCTGCACTACACCTTTGGTCACAGCGCGTACAGCAGCACGGGTGTAAATGCCTGGCAATTCATCTTTCAATGCCTTGCGTGCCATGACGTTAAAGTCTGTCACCAGCGCAGTTGGCAGTACTTGATTGCCAACACGGATGCTATTGATCACTGGTGCATTCGGATCAGCATAAATCACCGGGAATGCGAAAGAAATGGTCACCAGACCACGGCCCGTTGGCACAGGGAAGGCGATTTTCTTGGATTGGCGCGCAGGTGAATTACCAGCCTCGATAATGAACAGCACATCGGTCACGCCTTTTTTGCGGCGGAAGCTGGTACGTTGGTCCAGACCTTTCAAGCCATCTTCCAGCACCGGCAAATCAGGACGCAACTCAATTGCCTTGCGGTAGCCAGGGGCGGCCAGGCCAGGTTCATTCAGGGCTTCGTAGACAAAGCCTGCCAGATAATGGCTGAGGGCATTTTGGTAACCGTTTTTCAGTTTCAATACTTCAGGATCATTCAGGGTTTCAACCGGGTAGCCGTTTAATTCCTTACCGGTAGAACTTACGCCTTTATCCTTGGCTTCTTTTTCTGCTTCTGCCGTTTCCTTTGAGCGGAATTCTGCGATCACAGCTTCGCGTTCATGCGTACGCTTGATATCTACGCGGGCTGTATCCAGATCACCCAGGTTCAAACGGTCCATCGCCATGCGCGTGGTCAACATGACTTTTTCATAGTCCTGACCTTCATAATCACGGCTGGCATCGCCCATGATGGTGGCACCGATCTGGCCCATCAGTTTCTGTGGTGATGACTTGGCAGTTTCTTCCCAGATTTTTACTTTGGTATCGGCGACGTCAAAGGCGTCCAGACTATCCTTGTAACGCTTGCCTACGCGCATCAATTCGCCTTTTTCCAGATTCAACAGCAAATCAGCTTTATTGGCGCCTTGTGTTTGCGCTTCTACCTGTCTGATCGCTTCATCAATCTGACCAGATTTTGCAACTGAGAGTGAAGCAGCAACCTTGCTGTCATGGGTAGGCGTAGTCACGCAACCCGTCAGCACAAGTGCAGCAACAATAGGTGTCAGGGTAAAGGTGGATAGGCGCATAGTTATCATTATCGGGGAGCAATTGTAGGGTGAAAAGCAAAACGCACGCATGGAAATATCCACACGTACGCATAGACGGTAAGTATAGTAATGCTTTGTATTTTTGTCATAGCATTAACTGCTACAAAGTCGAAGTTCTTGTAACTAGTTGTAATGAAATAAGGGAAATAGAATACTGTTTCGATATGAATTGCCGTGCATTAACAGTAATTCATATCACTGCTTATTTTCCGGTTTATTTTCTTGCTTATTTCCCTGCTTATTCCCCTGTTTACTCACTGCTTATTTTCCAATAACCAGAGGTCAATCTGATGCATAAAATCTGGCAAATAGTTTTTGTCCTTTGCGTTGAGGCTGTGACCGGCATCCGGGAAGCGTCGTATGGTAATGAGCTTTCCTGCCGCCTGAAAATGCTGCTGCAGCCTGTCAATCGCATTGTCAGGAATAACCGGATCGGCATCTCCTACGGCCAGCAGTATCGGTATGTCCAAAGCCAGCAAATTAGCAGTTTGTGGAATGGCAGCAATTTCTGACCAATAGCGCCAACTGCGACCATGTATGCGAACCATATCCTGATCAATTGGCGTGACACTCAAGCTAGTCTGTAATTGCTGCCAGGCGGGTAGCATCGCAGGATTTTTCTTCGCCAGTGCAGCATACACATCCAGCGCATTCATGCCCGCATGTGACAATAAAACCAGATGAGTTGCTTGTATTTGCTGCGCCAGTATCGGCGCCAGTTCTGCCCCTTCAGAAATGCCCATAATGATCAGGCGTTGCGGCGTTTGCGCTTGTGTCCGTGCTTGCGTTTGCAAGACAGCCAATTGCGCACGCATGAATTCGAGTTGATCCGCTTGCCAGCGTGAAGGATGATCAGCACGCGTATAGGCTACACCACAGTTTGCTCCATTCGAGCCAGGCAAGATATGGCGCTTGTGCATGATGAAAATCCGTGTGCGGCCAGACTCACCTTCAAGACCAGAAAAATACTGTGGCAAAAATGGCCCCATGCTGACACAGTCTGAACCAGAAATTACAAAGATCGCGTTGACCACTGGCGCATCTGCATCTTGTTGCTGCCAGGGTTTTCTATCCATCTCAAAGTAGATCGCTTTACCACCGTCGCCAAACTGAAATTGATTCACATGCACAGCTACACTGTCACGCCGCAGTTCGTTCACGCTGCAAGCAGATAGCAGGCAGCATAATGCCAGGCTGATGAAGCTGAGAAAAAATCTGAAATTAAACTTCATGCTGAACCAGCGACGACAACACTACATATCAGTAAAAGCAGGACCACGGGTGCCCAGATTCTGCGCTCCCATTTGCTGGGAGTGATGAGATTCAACATACTGCTGACTGACATGAAAACGACAACACCCCAGATCGCCATACGCGAGCTATCCAGATAATCTGGCAACATCATGCCAGCGCGGATAAAAATAATCAGTGCGATGAATGCCAACAAGACCAACTGGACCAGCGCAGCGATACGCAGGCGAAATGGCAATTTACCCGGATACTTGCCACCCTTGGCCAAACCGCCCCAGGGCGCACCACATGCCAGGCATAACTGAAACAGGGCAACCAGTAACAACAAAATACCAGCAATACTGGCAACCATCCTCACTTTGAAAATGCCTTGCGCGATCCATCTTCATAAACCTGATCATCTGCCAGCAGCTTGCCATTTTCATCCCAGCTGCGTTCACGCTGTATGCGGCCACGTTCATCGTAATGAGATTCACGCAGCAATGTGCCATTTTGCGCAAAACTCTGGTGAACACCAATCGGGCGTTCGCGGTAGCGGCCTTCATAGACATAACGTTCGTGGTTGGACATTTTTCCGCTATCGAAATAATTGCGTACTTCCTTGACGTCGTCCTTGCCTTCAAGCGTAAATTTCTCGCTACGCTTCGGCTGTCCATTCAGGTAAAAACTGGCATCGGATATCAAGCGATTCTGGCGACGCCCATCTTTTTCAACGAAGGCATACAACTGCTCGCGCACTTTCTGGCCAGTCTCATGATATTCAACTTCGCGTTCAATCGCTGCAGGTTTTTCTGTGACATTCCACACAGTCTCTTTCAGCAATACACCAGTGTCAAAATATTGTTTGCGCGTCTTTTGTTTTGTGCCAACTTCGTCCACTGTTTCAGGCTTGCCGTTGTCATAGTAATGCGTGGCTTGCTGGATCTCACCCGTCAGAAAGGTGAACTGACTGCGCAAGCGTCCGCCTTCTGCATACAGTTGCACCTTGGACGGTTTGCCATTGAAACCGCACAGGGCTGCATCATTGGCATGGGGTGCCAGCAAAGGTTTGTCAGCACATTCAATTGTGCTCAATTGTTTGTCCTGCGTATATTTAACGGTGGCTTTTTCTTTGGGATTTTCACCAATAAAAGAGATTCGCTTGGCGGCACCATTGGGATACCATTCGCGCACCAGGCCGCGGGCACTGCCATTCACATTGTTTTCTTCACGCAGCACTTGCCCATTTGGCGCAAATTCACGCGCACGACCATCGGTATTGCCACGCTCATTGACGTTGTGTTCCTTGAACAAGACACCGTCCTTGTAATAACGCACCAGGCCCATAAAAACACCCGCGCGCAATTCCTGCTCGCGCACCAGCTTGCCCGTATTCCTGTCCACGCATTTCATGATGCCGGTTTTACCTGCAGTTGTACTGCCGTTGGCAGGATTGACGTGCTCTTTGTTTAATTCGCAATCTTCGATAGCCATCGCATTCGACATGCTCAAGGCGGTAATTGCAAGAATGGGAAGGGCACGCCGCAAAATGAATTTGGCAGAAATAGTCATCTTGAAATAAAAATAATGTTGAAAAGCAAGAACTAATATAATGGCAACATTGTCGAAGCAATCAGTTAATTGCGGCTTGGACCTGGTTTTATTCCATCATACCAATTAACCAACAAGACCTGTGAAAACAACGAGCAGCATAATTTCTGATGCGTCCTGTTAAAAAAATCTACCTTGTTCAAAACAACATTTGGAGTCTGTTGCATGTCCTTAAACGAAGTCAGCTTTCAAAAACCTGTCTATACCTATGCAGATCTGAGTACTTTCGGTGGTAAGTATAGTCTTGCCACTGCCATCAATGATGCTGGTCAGATGGTAGGGAACGATACAAAAAATGAAGCATCCAGCTCCCATAAATTTGGCGTTCAAACCACCTATGCTGCCATCTGGGACAATTCCTATTACGTACCCAAAACCAGCCTGCTTGCAGAAGTGGATAGCCACGCCTACGGGATCAACAACTTCTCTGCCATCGTCGGTTCTTCGTTGAAAGAAGTGAACGGCAGTTTCCAGGTAAGCGCCACGATCTGGCAAGACGGCAAGACAAACTATCTGGCATCATTGAGTAGCGATCAGTACAAAAGTATTGCCCAGGCTATTAATGACAAGGGCGTGGTCGTGGGTGAAAGCTTTACAGGCAATTCATGGGACGCGCACCATGCCACCCTTTGGAATGACAAAGGTGTTATTGATCTGGGTACGCTGGGCGGCAAGGATAGTGATGCGCTGGCGATCAATAATGAGGGCCTTGTAGTTGGCTGGGCTTCAGGTGCAGAACCTGACGACTACACACATCCCGTCATGTGGAAAGACGGCCAGATTATCAATTTATCGCCAACGCTTCACGGTGCAGCCACCAGCGTCAATGATAATGGCTTGATTGTTGGCTATACCCTTGACAATGAAATGTATGCACACCCCACGCTGTGGAATAATCAAAAAGAAATCGTTCTGCAAAGTGCCGCTGGATCTTTTTCTTATACAAGTGCAATCAATAACAAGAACCAGATCGTCGGTTCTGAAATTACTGCCGATGGCCAATTCCATGCCCTGCTCTGGAATACACCTGACAGTGCCCCCATAGATTTGAATCAGTTCCTTGACAAATCCCAGCGCGACGCTGGATGGACACTTGCCAATGCTACCGATATCAACGACAAAGGCTGGATCGTTGGTTCAGCCATGAATATCAAGACTTATGAGTCGCATGCCTTTGTGCTGACTGCCGATGGTGTCACAGGATTGGCTGCCACCGTCCCTGCTCCTGCAGAGCTGGTGGCAACTGCAGCCCCTGCACCACAGGTAGCAAGCGCGGATGTCTGGTCAGGTGCTTATTGAGCGGGTACTTATTGATATATAAGTTTCGTTAAAGCCAGCCTGCTAAACTTCCCCTTTTCTGCCCCTTTTGCTATATATCCAGGGGCAGTTTTGTCATTTCTGCTTCATGAACCAGCCTGAAGGAGGTAATTCGGGCATTGGTAGAAATGAAAGCTTAAATAATAAATACCTGGCTCTAAGCCTAGTCTGCACCCGCTGTCAAGACTGGCGCAAAGTCACAAATTGCGTATCATCTGCGCCTTGATTGCTTTTTTTATGTCTGGATTCTGGATTTATGTTGCCTTCGATTGAACAAAGACTTGCCGTAGAACTGGTTGCCAAGCCGGTTCAGGTTGCTGCTGCTGTTGCCTTGCTGGACGAAGGTGCAACGGTCCCGTTTATCGCCCGTTACCGTAAAGAAGTGACCGGTGGCCTGGATGATATCCAGTTGCGCCTGCTGGAAGAGCGCCTGCGCTACCTGCGCGAACTGGAAGACCGCCGCACTGCCATCATTGCCTCGATAGAAGAACAGGGCAAGATGACGCCAGTACTGCTGGACGCCATCACCCACGCCGAAGACAAGACCCGTCTCGAAGACTTGTACCTGCCATACAAACCCAAGCGCCGCACCAAGGCCCAGATCGCCGTTGAAGCTGGTTTGCTGCCTCTGGCAGATGCCTTGCTGGCCGACCCCATGCTGAACCCGGATACTGAAGCCGCCAGTTACCTGAAACCGGCCTTCACCACCGACAATGGCGACAACCCCGGCGTTGCGGACGTCAAAGCCGCCCTTGATGGTGCGCGTCAGATCCTGATGGAACGCTTTGCCGAGGATGCGACCCTATTGCAGGCTCTGCGTGAATACCTGAATGACCACGGCATCGTGGAATCCAAGGTCGTTGCTGGCAAAGAAGAAGCTGGTGAAAAATTCGCCGATTATTTCGACTATTCAGAAACCCTGGGCACCATCCCTTCTCACCGCGCCCTGGCCCTGTTCCGTGGCCGCCGTGAAGAAATGCTGACAGTCAGCCTGCGCCTGGATAGCGAAGAAGAAAAACCAAAATGGGATGCACCGCTGAACCCATGCGAAAGCCGCATCGCTGCCCGCTTTGGCGTGAGCCAGAAAGACCGCCCAGCCGATAAATGGCTGGTGGATACAGTGCGCTGGGCCTGGCGCGTCAAGGTCTTCATGCATCTCGATACTGAGCTGATGGGCAAGCTGCGCGAAACCGCAGAAGTCGAAGCCATCAATGTATTTGCCCGCAACCTGAAAGCCCTGCTGCTGGCAGCACCTGCTGGCCCACGCGCCACCATGGGTCTTGATCCTGGCCTGCGTACCGGCGTCAAGGTGGCGATTGTTGATGCGACGGGCAAGGTCGTTGAATATGCGACTATCTACCCGCATCAGCCACGCAATGACTGGGATGGTTCCCTGCATGTATTGGCGCAACTGGCGGCTAAACATAATGTATCGCTGATCTCTATCGGCAATGGCACGGCTTCGCGTGAAACCGACAAGCTGGCAGGCGATTTGATCAAGCTCAAACCCGAGCTCAAGCTGACCAAGATCGTGGTCTCTGAAGCTGGCGCATCTGTCTATTCCGCTTCTGAATTTGCATCCAAAGAATTGCCTGACCTGGATGTGTCCATCCGTGGTGCGGTATCGATTGCACGCCGCCTGCAAGACCCACTGGCTGAGCTGGTGAAGATTGATCCCAAGTCTATCGGCGTAGGCCAGTACCAGCATGATGTTAGCCAGTCACAACTGGCGCGCTCACTCGATGCAGTGGTTGAAGATTGCGTGAATGCGGTTGGTGTCGATGTGAATACCGCTTCTGCCCCTTTGCTGGCACGCGTGTCTGGCCTGTCGT
Source organism: Undibacterium sp. Ji83W (assembly GCF_049340385.1). Classification (NCBI taxonomy): domain Bacteria; kingdom Pseudomonadati; phylum Pseudomonadota; class Betaproteobacteria; order Burkholderiales; family Oxalobacteraceae; genus Undibacterium; species Undibacterium sp. Ji83W. Next base: position 38,796 of record NZ_JBMPOZ010000003.1, read on the forward strand.
CCAGCGTGGCGCAAAGCATCGTCAATTTCCGCGATGCCAAGGGCATGTTTAATTCACGTTCCGACTTGCGCTCTGTACCGCGCCTGGGTGACAAGACCTTCGAGCAGGCAGCCGGTTTCTTGCGCATCATGAACGGCAGCAACCCGCTCGATGCTTCTGCAGTCCATCCTGAATCTTATCCTCTGGTAGAAAAAATCCTGGCGGATATCAAGAAGGACGTGAAGGGCGTCATCGGTGATGCTGGTTTGCTGAAGTCTTTGAATCCAGCCAAATACGCCGATGAAAAATTTGGTGTACCGACTATCACCGACATCATCGGTGAACTGGAAAAACCAGGCCGTGACCCACGTCCAGAATTCACTACCGCCACCTTCAAGGACGGCGTAGAAGAAATCAAGGATTTGCGCCCTGACATGATCCTGGAAGGCGTGGTCACCAACGTGGCTGCCTTTGGTGCTTTCGTTGATATCGGTGTGCATCAGGATGGCCTGGTACATATCTCTGCCTTGTCGAATACTTTCGTCAAAGACCCGCATACAGTTGTTAAAGCCGGGCAAGTCGTCAAAGTGAAAGTGCTGGAAGTCGATGTCAAACGCCAGCGTATCGCCCTGACCATGCGTTTGACAGATGCTGCATCTGTGGCAGGCAGCAAGCCTGAACAACGCGGTGACCGTAATGACGCCAAGCGCCTCAATCAACACCGCTCACAAGCCCAGGCACCAGCACCTGCTGGTAATGCAATGGCAGCGGCGTTTGCGAAATTGCGTGGGTAAGTAGTAACTAAGCAATAAGCAAGCAATAAACTCAATGATCAGACTGTCCCAAATTGTGACAGTCTGATCAGAGTTGCGAAATAATGTTACACCCGGATTTTCTATATACCTCTTCCCAGCAAGTCCATCACCAGTACCAGCAGTAAATTCCCCTCTGTACCCTTCCTATCTCCAGTCTGCACCTGCTGTGTTTTTCTTTCAGGAAAACATTTCCAGCATGGCACGCCGTTTGCGTTGTTATCCCCGTGTCGCAGCTTATGCGCACCATCTAATAAACAACGGAGACCACCATCATGAACATGGCAGACATCAGCAAACTCGGTATCAGCAATCCTTTCGCCAAACGCTACGATAATTTCATAGGCGGTAAATTTGTGGCACCGGTCAAGGGTGAATATTTCGAGAACATCAGCCCTGTCATCGGCCAGGCATTTTGCGAAGTGGCGCGCTCAACGGCTGAAGATGTGGAACTGGCACTTGATGCTGCCCATGCTGCAAAAGTGGCCTGGGGTAAAACTTCGCCAGCCGAGCGCGCCAACATTCTCAACAAGATCGCTGATCGCATGGAAGCCAATCTGAGCCTGCTCGCGACCGCAGAGACTATAGACAATGGCAAACCCATACGCGAAACCATGGCGGCAGATATTCCGCTGGCGATAGACCACTTCCGTTACTTTGCCGGTTGCATACGTGCGCAGGAAGGCTCGGTTTCACAGATCGATGACCAGACTTATGCCTATCACTTTCATGAACCGCTAGGCGTCGTTGGCCAGATCATTCCATGGAACTTCCCTATCCTGATGGCAGTGTGGAAAATGGCACCTGCCCTGGCCGCAGGCAATTGCATCGTCATGAAACCGGCAGAACAGACACCGGCCTCCATCATGGTATTGGTTGATTTGATCAAGGACCTGTTACCACCCGGAGTCTTCAATGTCGTCAATGGCTTTGGCCTGGAGGCAGGCAAGCCACTGGCATCAAGCAAACGCATCGCCAAGATTGCCTTTACCGGTGAGACTGGGACTGGCCGCTTGATCATGCAATATGCTTCGCAAAACCTGATTCCTGTAACTCTGGAACTGGGTGGCAAATCGCCGAATATCTTCTTTGCCGATGTCATGGAAAAAGATGATGCCTTCTTCGACAAATGCCTGGAAGGCTTTGCCATGTTTGCGCTGAACCAGGGTGAAGTCTGCACCTGCCCTTCACGCGTATTGATACAGGAATCCATCTATGACCAGTTCATGGCCAGGGCCATCAAACGTGTTGCCGCCATCAAGCAGGGCAACCCGCTCGACAGCGCCACCATGATAGGTGCGCAGGCTTCACAGGAACAACTGGAAAAAATCCTGTCTTACCTGGACATAGGCAAACAGGAAGGCGCGCAACTCTTGATAGGCGGCGAAAGAAATATGCTGGATGGCGATCTAGCCAAGGGTTACTACGTCAAACCGACCATCTTCCAGGGCCACAACAAGATGCGCATCTTCCAGGAAGAAATCTTTGGCCCGGTAGTGTCCGTCACGACCTTCAAGGATGAAGAAGACGCGATCTCTATCGCCAACGATACCCTGTATGGCCTGGGTGCAGGTTTGTGGACACGCGACGGTTCCCGCGCCTTCCGCGTTGGCCGCGCCATCGAAGCTGGCCGCGTCTGGACTAATTGCTACCACCTGTATCCGGCGCATGCTGCATTTGGCGGTTATAAACAATCCGGCATAGGACGTGAAAACCACAAGATGATGCTGGATCATTATCAACAGACTAAAAACCTGCTGGTGAGCTATAACCCGAATGCGATGGGGTTCTTTTAGTAATCATTAAATTCAAGACCTCTCAACACAGAGGCACAGAGACACAGAGAAGAGCAAGAGAAGGTCAAAACACAATCTTATCTCTGTGTCTCCATAAAAGTAGAGACACAGAGACAAATTTTAAAATATATCCTTCCAGGATTTCTCTTGCCTTTCTCTGTGTCTCCGTGTCTCTGTGGTGAGCTTTTTGGTCTTTACGTAAAACAACCGAAACAAACAAAATGACCACCACACCCGCCCGCGTCACTGCAACTCCCGCTGCACTCGAATTTATCAGTACGCTGCAAACCAAATACGGCCCGCTATTATTTTTCCAGTCTGGCGGTTGCTGTGATGGCAGTTCACCGCTTTGTTATGCAAGGAATGAATATGGCATAGGCGATGCCGATGTGTATCTGGGTGATCTGGATGGCACGCCGTTTTATATGGGCAGCGATCAGTTTGAATACTGGCGGCACACGCAACTGATCATTGATGTCGTCAATGGCATGGGTGGCATGTTTTCACTCGACAATGGCACGGGCAAGCGTTTCCTGACGCGCTCGCGCCTGTTCACTGATGAAGAAAATGATTTGCTTGGTACTGCGGTTTTGCACGGCCCGCAGGTTTGATCAGTCACTCTTCAGAGCGGCTAGCTTGCGATAAATTGTATTGCGCGACACGCCCAGGGCCTTGGCCGCAGCAGTGACATTACCCTGATGCTGTTGCAGGGTCTGTTGTATGGCATCCATTTCCAGCGCGTCCAGACTGGATGGTGTTTGACTCAAGGCTATGGCGACGGGCTTGAGTGCCATGTCCATGTCTTCCAGAAAATCTTCAGGCAAATGTTCGAGACGAATTTCCATATCGGCGTCCGTCATGACAATGGCGGTGCGCAAGAGATTCGTCAATTGGCGGAAGTTACCCGGCCAGCCATGCGCGTGAAACAACTGCATGACTGTAGGTGCTATCCGGTATTGCCTGCCTTCGCTTTCTGTCGCCAGGACTTTGGCAATGACAACATCAAGGTCTGTGCGTTCGCGCAAGGGTGGCAGGCGCACTACCAGGCCATTCAGGCGGTAATACAGGTCATCACGGAATTCGCCTTTGCCTATCATCTCGCGCAAATTACGATTGGTGGCGCAGATCAGGGCGAGGTTGACCGGGATGGATTTGCTGCTACCGAGAGGAGTCACCATGCGTTCTTGCAAGACCCGCAGCAAACGGGCTTGCAGATTGAGGGGCATGTCACCGATTTCATCAAGGAATAGTGTGCCGCCATTCGCCTGCAAGATCTTGCCTATATTGCCTTTCTTGCGTGCGCCAGTGAATGCGCCATCTTCATAGCCGAATAACTCTGATTCAATCAGGGTCTCTGGTATGGATGCACAATTCACGGCAACAAAGGGGCCGGATTTACGGGGTGAATCATTGTGCACAGCCTGGGCCAGCAATTCCTTGCCTGTGCCGGTCTCACCCGTCACCAGTATCGAGATATCACGACCTATGACGCGTTTGAGTTTATCGATGGCGCGGGCAAGTTGCTCATCGCCGGTATCCAGATAATGCAGGCTGGATAGTTTAGGTTTGACTTCTGCCGCTTGCGGTTCACGCGCATTGTCCAGTATATGCCTGGCGGAGGCTGAGGGGCGCTTGAGGCTCTGGCTCCTGGCATATACACGCACGCCATTGTGCAGGCACAAGGTCAGCAAACCCGGTGTCGCAGTGCGGTAGTGCTCATGCAGGGCTGACACAGGCAAGCCAAACAAGGAACTGAAGGTATGCGTCTGCAAGGCAGAAAGTGGCAAACCCAGCTGGAACAAGCCACTGCGGCTGGCGGATAAAAAGCGGCCATCGCTGTCGAAACAGGCGATGCCTTCCATCAGGGTGCCCAAAAATTCCGGGCGGCTATGAAAGCTGAGTTTGATGGCATCTTGAAAAGAAGAGGCAAACAACTGGTTTTCTATCATCTGCGCCGACATGCGCACCAGGGCCATGGTGTGCTTGTGGAAATTATGCTGGTCACCAGTGACATCCAGCACGCCGATAACATTGCCCATGACATCAAAGATAGGTGCGGCAGAGCAAGTCAGGAAATTGTTAGCTTCGAGATAATGCTGGTCTGCATGAACGATAGTGGGTGTTTTTTCGGCAATGGCGGTGCCTATGGCATTGGTACCCTTGCTGCGTTCAGACCAGGCGACGCCGGGGCTGAGTGCCACCCTGTCCGCCTTTTCCAGGAAATCAGCATCGCCCAGGGTATGAATAATCAGTCCATTCACATCGGTCAGGATGACCATATTGTGCGTGTTAATTATTTGCTCATACAGGTTTTCCATGACGGGCAAGGCATGCTGGTGCAAGACCCGGTTTTGCTCCAGCAGGGTCTTGAGATCAGTCTTGCCCAGAGGGCCATAATCTGGCGTAGCCGTGCGCGGCAAGCCATAGGCGGCGGAGCGTTCATGTGCCTGTTCTATCATCATGCGGGCAGATGAAGCAGGACTTATGCCAGAACCATGCGGCATTTGCCCAGAGGAAATTCCAGTGTCACGCATTTGCATACGGGTCTCCAGCGACATGACCGATTTATCGGCTCTAGGCTATTGCTCTAAGGTCTTAATGTAACACTAATAGATTATCGCACCAGAAACCGCAAATTAATTTACCTTCACTTACGTGACCTGAGCTAACCGACACTGCAGTGTGCTTTCTACTATAATGACGGTATTCGTAATAATTACTGGAAGATAGCCATGAGCGACGTACAAAGCTGGATCAAAGAAACTGTTACTGCAAACCCTGTCGTGTTATTCATGAAGGGTACTGCCCAATTCCCGCAATGCGGCTTTTCTGGCCGCGCAATACAATTGTTGAAGACCTGCGGTGTGCAAAACATGGTCACCGTGAATGTGCTGGAAGACCCGGAAGTACGCCAGGGTATCAAGGATTTTTCCAACTGGCCTACCGTACCGCAGTTGTATGTCAAAGGCGAATTCGTTGGCGGCTCTGACATCATGAACGAAATGTTTGACAGCGGTGAATTGCAGACCTTGCTGAAAGACTAAGCAAGGCATGACTGAAGCCGCAGCCCCCAAGCGTCTGATTGTTGCCATTACCGGTGCAACAGGTGCCATCTATGGTGTGCGGCTGCTGCAAGTCCTGCGCAATATTTCTGGCGTGGAAAGCCATTTGCTGATTTCAGAAGCAGGTGTGCTGAACCTGCATCAGGAAATGGACTTGAAGCGCAAGGATGTAGAAGCTCTGGCCGATGTTGTCCACAATGTGCGCGATGTCGGCGCGAGTATTGCCAGCGGTTCGTTTTTGTCAGATGGCATGGTCATCGCGCCCTGCTCGATGAAAACCCTGGCAGCCGTGGCACATGGGCTGTCCGACAACCTCATCACCCGCGCTGCCGATGTGGTCCTGAAAGAGCGCCGCCGCCTGGTACTGATGGTGCGCGAAACACCCTTCAACCTCGCGCACTTGCGCAATATGACAGCCGTCACAGAAATGGGCGGCATCATCTTCCCACCCCTGCCTGGTTTTTACCACCGCCCGCAAAGCATAGAAGAGATGGTCGATCACACTCTTGGTCGCGTACTCGATATGTTTGCCTTGCCGCATGAACTGACGCCACGCTGGCAAGGCCTTAAAGATTCTTAGCGGATTTACACAAAACCGCCCCAACTGCGTTGCAGCGACTAGCCGTACTAAAAAAGTACTGTCTTCGTCGCCACGGTGTTTTTGGGGTTTCAGACAACACGTTGTCTGCCAACGTAACGAAGCACTCTTGCAAGAGTGCTTACCTAAAGCGTTAGCCTTGCTGGGACAATTTTGTGTAAGTCCTTAGTACCTATCCATGATGAGCTGGGTCTTCAGCGAATCCTCAGCCACAAACCATCCACGTGAAATCAGATACGCCTGCAATTCATCATGCTTGGCAGAGGCTGTTGTTTCGCTCGTGGTCTTGAAAGAGGCCTCAACAATGTAGTCAGTGCCTGTGCCAGCCTGGTTCAGGATAGGCCAGACTTCGATATACAGCTTCAAGCCGCTCCAGGTGCCGACTGAGCGCTTGGCCAGTATCGGGCCATACCTGCGCGAGCTATCCAGCATGGATGTGCCCCAGCCGCTATACAGCCAGTTATTCAGCTTGCCAGGGATATTCTTTTTGAGCAGACTGCGAGAGTCACTGGCCGATGGCAGGTCCATGCCGCTATAACCGGATTTGCTGTCTGTCTTGCTGTTGGAAATACTCAGGGTTTTCTTTTGATAGCCCCATTCGACCTGAGCTTCATAATTCTTTTCTGTAGAGTCAAAACCTTCTGCATTGGCTTTATACAGGGCTTCAGTGATATTGCCATTGTCTATGGCATAGCGCTTCTTGTAGGTCAGCTCAAAATCACTTTCACCTTCAGTCTTGCGTATCCGCGCTATCCAGGTATTGCTGTAGATATCCTTGGCATTGGTATCCATGAACAGGACATTCATCTTGGTCACAGATGTTGGCATGTTGAAGGTATTGAGCACCGTACTCTTGAGTTTGTGATCGGCATCCAGGACCACATTCGGGTTCATCAGCAACTTCACTTCATAGTCAGGCACCATATTGCTGGCAGCAACTGCGTGTTCTAGCGGCAGCAGCAATGTCAAAGCCAGACTGGATATTGCGCGACGTATCGTAGATTTCATCATGACATGCACTCCGTGGATTTTGGTGAGCACACTATAAAAGCCAATTGTGACCCTCGCATTACGACGGCACTATCGATGGTGTCATTGCTGCGTCACATGCCGGTAGTAAATTCGCGGGCAAGAATTTTCACGCAAATTTACGTACTCACGAGGCATATCAAATGAAGCAAAGTAGCAAAAACCTGATGCTAGTCAGCAGCAGCCTGGCTGCCGCCATGTTGCTCACTGCCTGCGGTGGCAGCAGCAACAATACGGTCGCCACCCCAGCCACACCTACTCCTGTGAATGGTGTGTTCCTGGATGCCGCAGTCGAAGGCCTGGATTATTCCATCGCGGGCGGCAGCAAGCTCAGCACATCTGCTACTGGCGGCTTTAGCTGCAACGCAGGTGACACCGTCGCGTTCTCAGTCGGCGGTATCGCCCTGGGTAATGCGCCTTGTGCGGCAACTGCAACGCCATTGACGCTGGCCAATTCCAGCAACGTCAAGGATGACAGCGTCGTCAACCGCCTGCTATTCCTGCAATTGCTGGATGAAGACAATGATGTTGCAACAGGCATCAAAATACCTGCTACAGTAAAGACTGCACTCGCTGGCCAGACGCTGGACTTCAATGCAAATGCTGCCAACTTCAATACGGCACTGACTGCAACTTTGGCCAAGCTGTCAGCGAATTACCAAAAGCTCACCGTGGATGCAGACCGCCGCACCTTGGTACGCGAACATTTTGAAGACACCATGGCATCCAGGCTGGGCACACCTGTCGTTGATACTGTGACGCAAACCAATGCCCTGGGCACGGTCAGCGCCGCCATCACGCGTTATCAGGTCCAGGCTGCGGATAATTTCTTTGTGCCGTATGAGGGCACGAATGCTGCAGTCAAGGCAGAATTCCCGAAAGGCTTCTTGCCATCCTATGGTTCTGGTCTGACATTCAAAGGCAAGGCCGCTGATGGCTCGCTGGAATTTTATGGCATCACCGACCGTGGTCCTAACGGCGATGGCCCCAAAGTACCTAACTCTGTCGTGACCCCTGGCGCTACTGGCACGAGTGATGCCAAATTCTTCCCCTCCCCCAGCTTCACACCTTCATTTGGTCTGATCAGCATAGGCAAGGATGGCGCGGTCCTGAAATCCAGCACGCCTATCAAATTCAGCCCTACCATCAATGCGTCCGGCCTGTCTATAGCGGCTGGCAAGCTGGGCTCTTCAGCCGAAGTGCCTTTGAATGATGCGGCAAAATTTGATGCCAGCAGCAAAACCACGTTCAGCGACTATGGCCTGGATACTGAATCCATCGTCTATGATGCAGCACGTGGCGTGGTCTGGGTATCAGATGAATACGGCCCTTTCATTTTGAAGATTGATGTTGCCACCGGCATCATCCTGAAAAAATACCAGCCAGGTACAGGTGCAAGCGACCTGCCTGCCGTCTTGTTGAAACGCCGTGCCAATCGCGGTATGGAAGGTCTGTCACTGGAAGTAGCCACCGGCAAATTAAATGGTTTTATCCAAAGCCCGCTGGACGATGGCAAGGCCAATTACGTCGTGCCCGGTGCCACTGCGGCGACCAGTGAAAGTATCAAAGATTATGCGAAGTTCAACCGCTGGGTTGAGTTTGACCCAACGACAGAAAAAACCAAATTGTATGCCTACCCTATCGACAGCACGCAATACACTGCAGGCAAGACAGGAAATGCCAAACTGGGTGATATGGTATCGCTGGGTAATGGCAAATTTATCGTCATAGAACAAGGCACAGACCCGAATGGAAAGGCCTTTAACAAGCTGATGCTGGTACAAGTGCCTAGCAATGCGACCGATATTGCCAACATGAGCACGGACCTTGAAAAAAGCAGCATGACAGGTGCAGCAGTCAATGGTGTCAATTATGCCGATGTAGTCTTGCTCAAGAAAACACAGTTGTTTGACCTGAACAATGCAGGCTGGCTGGCAGAAAAAGCCGAAGGTCTAGCCCTGGTCGATGAAAACACCCTGGCACTGACCAATGACGATGACTTTGGCATGAAGACGGTGATAGTCGATCCTACCGGTGCCATCGTAGTTGGTGCGGACGTCACCAAATGCACGGTAGATGCCAATGGCGCGATGACGACCACCGCAGGTGCACTGGGCTGTACCGCAGGCAATACCATGCGTGTTGCCCGTGGTGCGGATACTGAACGCCCTAACCGCATCTGGCTGTTCAAATTCAGCAAGAAACTGTCCGACTTCAATATCCCTTCCTGATATTGTCTTAGCAATAGAAAGCCGCTGTGAGTGATCAAGCTCACAGCGGCTTTTTTCATTTCAAGACCATCTCTTGCGACAGGTAAGAATACACCGCCGACACCCGGCGCAAATGTCTGGCTTCGGTGTGCGTGAGCAGCCATAGCTCGGTCTGGCATTCATCCAGCACATCGCTCAGTTGCACCATATCCTTGCGGCCCTGAGCAAGGAATAGCGGCAAGATACCCAACCCCAAACCCTGCCCCACCAGCTCTGCCACGGTGAGTATGCTATTGACCTTGTAGGTCGCCTGCAGCTTTGGGAAATGCTTCTTGCGCCACACGACTGACGGATGTTCTGGCAAGGCATCGTCAGGTGCGATCCAGTGATGGCGCAGAGCAATGTCCGCATCAAAGTGCTTTATCTTGCTGGCCTTGCCTGCATACAAAGCCACCCGTATCGGCCCCAGATGCCTGCCTATCAAATGCTGCGGTGGCCGCTTGCTGGCCCTTATGGCAATGTCGGCATCGCGCCTGGTCAGGCTGGCCAGTTCATTGCCTGCATGCAGGTCCAGACTCAATAAGGGATGCAGCAGTTGCAAGGGCTTCAAGACAGGTGCCAGCAAGCCATGTAATATGGTGTCTGTGGTTGTGATGCGCACTGCCCCTGCTACCTGGTCTGGCTGCATTTGCATGGCTGAACGGGCAGTTTCCAGCTGCGCTTCCATTTGCTCTGCATGTACCGCCAGTTCCTGCGCCAACTCATTGGCCTGATAACCTGTGCGCGAACGTTCAAACAGGCGTTGCCCCAGGCCTTTTTCCAGCTTTTGGATACTACGAAAGACGGTGGATGCATCCAGTGCCAACCGTTCTCCCGCCTCAGCCAGCTTGCCTGTGCGTACCAGCGCCAGCACCACTTCAAGATCAGCCGCAGTTAATCTGTAATTTAATCTGTATTGCGTTTTTGCATTCATAGTTTGCTACATCGCCTATTTTCATTGCAAATGCGAAATCATATAGTAACTCCATCAATCACTTTTTTGGAGAACAAAATGACTCATTCAAATCCTTCTAACGACCAAGGCAGCAATGCCTACGGTATCACTTTGCTGCGCATCAGCCTGGGCATCATGTGGATAGCCCACGCCCTGCTGAAACTGTTTGTGTTTACCCTGCCCGGTACGGCGCAGTTTTTTACCAGCATAGGTTATCCGGGCTTTCTCGCTTATCCCGTATTTGCGCTGGAATTGTTGGGCGGCCTGGCACTGGTACTCGGCATCTACAGCCGCCAGGTTGCGCTGGCACTGGTGCCCATCATGGCGGTTGCCGCGACTGTGCATTTTGGCAATGGCTGGGTACATACCAGCCCAAATGGTGGCTGGGAATATCCGGTGTTTCTGATCGTGACTTCAATCGCGCTCTGGTTACTCGGTGATGGTGCCTTTGCCCTGCGCCGTAGTTCACGCTTTTCATTGACATAAGAGGGGAAAATCATGAGCAATGCATATACCCTGATCAGCCACAAGCTTTGCCCCTATGTGCAACGTGCTGCCATTACCCTCGCTGAGAAAGGTCTGGAGTTTGAACGCATAGACATAGACTTGGCGAACAAGCCTGAGTGGTTCCTGCAAGTGTCACCACTGGGCAAGACACCGGTACTGCTGGTCGATGGACAAGCCATCTTTGAATCAGCAGTCATTTGCGAATACCTCGAGGAAACCACGCAACACCGCCTGCATCCAGAAGCTGCATTGGAAAGAGCACAACACCGCGCCTGGATAGAATTTGCCTCGGCCACCTTGAATAGCATAGGCGGTTTTTACAATGCAACAGATACGCAGATCTTGAATGCCAAAGCAGCAGAACTAAAAACGAAGTTTGCACAACTGGAAAAGCAACTAGGCACCGGGCCTTATTTTTCAGAAGAAAATTTCAGTCTGGTAGATGCGGCATTTGCACCAGTGTTCCGCTATTTTGATGTGTTTGAAGAGATAGCAGATTTTGGATTCTTTACTGGCCTACCCAAGTTAAAAGCATGGCGGCAAACCCTGCAGGTGCGGGCTTCGGTACAGACTGCTGTCAGTGAAGACTACCCTGCTTTATTACGTGCTTTCTTGCGTGCGCGCCATTCTGCCTTGTCAGCTTTGATGCGATAAAAAAACGGTGCAGATTTATCTGCACCGTTTTCATTGTCCCATATCAAAGAATCAGAAAAGAATCAGAGATTGTTTTTCAAGAATTCCCATTTTGCTTTTTGCAGTGACCACATGGTCCAGTCCCCGCGCGGGCCGTGGCCTGCACCCGGATACAATTGCAGGCTATAGTCCTTGCCATTCTTGATCAGTTCATCAATGAACATGATGGTATTTTGCGGGTGGACATTGTCATCCATGGTGCCATGCATGAGCATGATCTTGCCACTCAAGTCCTTGGTGGCTTTCAGCACGCTGCCCTTGTCATAGCCTTCGGCATTGTCTTGTGGCAGGCCCATATAACGTTCGGTATAGACACTGTCATACAGGCGGTAATCTGTCACTGGCGCACCGACGAAACCTACTTTCCATGCCTTGCTGTGCGTCATCGCATACGAAGTCATATAGCCGCCATAACTCCAGCCATTCAGGGCTATCCTGTCCATGTCGGCCCAACCCTGCTTGCGCAACCATTCCAGGCCATCTAGCTGATCTTGCAATTCCAGCTGTCCCAGTTTTTTGTGTATGGGCCAGGCGCTGGCCAGGCCCTTGTTGCTGGCGCTGCAGTTATCCAGTACCCAGACGATATAGCCTTGCTGCGCCAGGAAATGATGCCAGAGGTTGTTGTTCCAACGGTCAACCACCTGCGGTGCCATGGGGCCAGAGTACAGATGCTGGTAGACCGGGTATTTCTTTTTAGGATCAAAATCCGGTGGCAGGAACAGCAGGCTCTCCATCAGGAAGCCATCACGCGATTTGATTTGCTGTTGCGTGACTTTAGCCAGCTTCAGGCTTTGCATTTTTTCTGGCACGCCAACATCATCGACCAGCTTTTGCGATACACCTCCTGCATTGAATACTGCCTGCTTTGGTGGCTGCTTGAGACTACTCCAGCTATCGATGAAATGGGTATATGCACTATTCCAGCGTGCATAGTGGGTGCCTGATTCTGTCGTCAGTCTTTGCAGCTTGCTGCCATCCAGATTGACGGCATACACATCATTGCCTATGGGGTTACGTTCATTGGCGGCAAAAAAGACTTTGCCTTTTGCTTCATCCACACCATAGACGCTACGAATATCCCAGTCGCCCTTGGTGATCGCGCCCTTGAACTGATATTGCTGGTCATAGCGATACAGATGATGGTGACCAGTGCGGTCAGATTCCCAGATAAAGCTACCATCTTTCAAAAATTGCGGCAAAGGCAAGCGCTCCACCCAGGCAGGGCTGCTCTCGCGCAGCAATTGCCTGCTGCGGTACTGAGCATCATAGATACGCAAGTCCAGCCAGGTTTGCACGCGGTCTTGCCAGGATGCCAGCAACTTGCCGCCTGGCGTCCAGCCCACCTGAACGATCAGGGTTTCCTTGCCGGCATAAGGGTCTTCAGTCCAACTGGTTTTGCCCGTCATATCGACAACGCCCAACTTGACTTCAGGATTGGGGTCACCAGCCTTGGGATAGCGTGTGCGCTCGCTCTTGATAGGCTGCACATGGTCACCGCTGAGAGTGTAGACAGGCACCTTGCTTTCATCAAAACTCAAGTAAGCGATTTTTTTGGAATCCGGTGCCCACCAGAATGCACGCAATTTGCCACGGCCATAAATCTCTTCCATGTACACCCAGTCCAGGCGGCCATTGAACGTGGTTTCATTACCACCTGTAGTCAGGCGTTTTTCTGTGGCGCTAGCGACATCCGTCAGGTAAATATCATTACCCTTCAGATAGGCGACTGATTGCAGGTCGGGCGACAAGATCGCTTCATCTTCATGCTGATCTGGCGTATGTGTCAGTTCCCTGACCTTGTTCAATTGCAGGTCCAGCAACCACAAATCATTTTTATAAGTGAACAGATAAGACTTCAAGTCAGGCTTGATTTGCGGTGTCAGCTTATCTATCTGAACCCTGGCTTCTTTTTCAGGTATGCCCGCAGCTGTCATCATCGCCAGGATATTGCCATCTGCCAGCAGGGCCTGCTTTTCCCAGGTCGCTGGATTAACTACAAACTGCTGCACTACCCCAGCTGTACTCTGGGTTTCTATGAGCCGGTTTTGCGCATCCCAGGCCAGACGTGTCAAAGTCCTGGTATCAAATTTTTCTTTTTTTGTCGGGTGATAAATCATTTCAAGACTGAGCATGCCATCCTGGGCTTGCGCAGCATTGCTGGCAAGAACAGGGCTGATAGCCAACAAAAAAGACGCGATACGAATTCGCATAAAACCTCTAAGCCACAAGTTGAAGAAAAAGTATGTCAAAGTCCACGTCCTGAAATTTAACAGATACGGATTATGACCGTGACAGGGATGCGCAGTTCAAGAAAAATTCACATCAAGAATAATTACGATTCTTGAATGGAAAAGAAAAAACCCACCGTTATTGCTAACGATGGGTTTTTAATTTGGTGCCGACTGCCGGAATCGAACTGGCCACCTGATGATTACAAGTCAACTGCTCTACCAAATGAGCTAAGTCGGCGAAACTTTTTTCGTTTTTGCCACGTTGCCGTTGCATTCCCGAAGACCAAGATTATAGGCTACTTTATTATTTTTAGCGAGGGCTTTTCTGATTTTTTTTCAGATTTTTTAGGTTCATCTGTAGAAACCTGATTTTCAACAGGTGTTGGCTTGCTGCTTACTGCAGCCAGACCAAGTACAGGTTTGGTATTTTCTTCAACTTCAATGGCTGCGTCTGCGCCTTCTTCAGTTTCGCTGAGGTCAACTTCAAACGCCATGCCCTGGCCGTTTTCACTGGCATACACTGCCAGCACATTTTCTACCGGCACATAGATTTCGCGGGATACACCACCGAAGCGGGCTTTGAAGGCGACCGCATCATTATCCATCTTCAGACCACTGGTCGCGCCGAAACTGATGTTGAGTACAATTTCACCGTTCCTGACGAACTCCATGGGCACGCGCGCAGCATGGTTGACCTTGACCGCCATATAAGGAGTAAAGCCATTGTCAGTGCACCACTCATAGATGGCACGCATAAAATAAGGCTTGGTAGATATTTCTTGCATGTTTATACAATCGGTGAAAATGTACGTTAAGAAATGTACGTAAAGAACGTGCTTTAGGGTACTTTAGGCGGACAGCCCAAAAACAACAAGGCTGACGTTTGCATCAGCCTTGTTATCTTATCCTGAAACAGGTCTTGCTTATCTGCGCATGACTTTTTCAGAAGGTGTCAGCGCTTCGATGTAGGCAGGACGGGAGAAAATACGTTCTGCATATTTCATCAAAGGTGCTGCTGTCTTCGACAATTCTATACCGTAGTGATCGAGGCGCCACAACAATGGGGCAACGGCCACGTCCAGCATGGAGAATTCATCGCCCAGCATGTATTTGTTCTTGACGAACAAAGGCGCAAGCTGGGTCAGGCGGTCGCGAATTTCTGCACGTGCCTTGTCCTGTACTTTGGCCGACGCAGTGTTCTTGTCGTTTTCCAGAGTGTGGACGTGGATGAACAATTCTTTTTCAAAATTGAACAGCATCAAACGGGCGCGGGCGCGTTGCAGCGGGTCTGCCGGCATCAGTTGCGGATGCGGGAAGCGCTCATCGATGTATTCGTTGATGATATTGGATTCATACAATATCAATTCACGTTCAACCAGGATAGGCACCTGACCATAAGGATTCATGGTCGAGATATCTTCAGGCTTGTTAAACAGATCAACATCGCGGATTTCAAAATCCATGCCTTTTTCGAACAGAACCAGGCGGCAACGTTGAGAAAATGGGCAGGTTGTACCCGAGTAGAGAACCATCATTTTATAGTTCCTTAGAAACGATCAGGGCGAGGAGCCAGTTTAGCGCACCTCACCCCAGGGATTACACGTCCGTCTACGACGGAGAAAAACGGACGATCTCAAAAAATTCCTGGCTCATGCTGCTAACAGCACAAGCCCGAAACCTTACATTTATTTTACTTCTTTCCAGTACGATGCATTCAAGCGCCATGCCAGAGTTGCCAGCGTAGCGAGGAACAGCAAGACCCAAACGCCAAGGCGTCTGCGTGTGTTTTGTGCCGGCTCACCCATCCACTGCAAGTAAGCAACCAGGTCGCCAACAGCATTGTCATATTCAAGGCGGCTCATTGTTCCACCACTGGCAAGGCCCAATTTAATAGGCTCTTTACCGACATGGTGATGCTCGCCTGCCAGCGCTTCTGTATGCTCGCTGCGATTGCCTTGCTCATCAAAGGTAACGGTAGTTTCAGCAAAGCCGTTGGCTTTACCATCTGCCGTCTTTACTTCCTTGACTTCTACGGCGGTTGCACCACGTTTGGCACCCTGCAATTCCCACAATACATGAGGCATGCCGACGTTTTCAAATACCGCATTATTCCAGCCAGTCGGTCTTGTTTGATCACGGTAGTAAGTACGCAGATAAGTGTAAATCCAGTCAGCGCCAGTACCATCACCAGAAGCTTTGGCACGGGCAATCACGGACAAATCAGGTGGCACTGCGCCAAACCATTCCTTGGCATCCTTGGCTGACATGGTGGTTTTCATCAGGTCGCCGACTTTTTCGCCAGTGAACAGCAGGTTCTGCCTGATCTGCTCATCTGTCAAACCGATATCTTTCAAACGGTTGTAACGCATGGCTGACGCGGAGTGGCAGTTCAGGCAGTAGTTGACGAACAGCTTGGCACCGTTTTGCAATGCTGGCAGGTCAGTAGAGCGATCAGGTGCGTGGTCCAGTGGGAAGGACCCACTATTTGCCAGTACCATTGCAGGAGCAAATGCCAGCACAGCGATCAGTTTTTTAAGTAATTTCATGCTTATTCTTCCTCGCTTTTTCTCAGTGCGCTGCAAATGTTACGCGCTTTGGCACGGGCTTGAATGTGCCCATTGCACTCCACCATGGCATCAGCATGAAGAAGCCGAAGTAAATGATCGCGCAAACTTGGGAGATGCGTTCACGAATTGGTGAAGGTGGCTCCACACCGAGGTAACCCAGGGTAACGAAAACAATACCGAAGACGATGTACACATATTTGTGCCAGTCTGGACGATAACGTATTGATTTAACTGGAGAAACATCCAGCCATGGCAGGAAAGCCAGAATTACGACGGAACCGCCGAACAATACCACACCCCAGAATTTCGCATCGAGAGCACCAGGCATCATGCCAGCGATAGCAACCAGAGCAATTGCTGCAATTGCAATCTTCAGCAATTGTGGCAACTTGGTCGTCAGCCAGATCAAAGCAACGTAAGCAGCAGCACCAGCTTGCACCACGAACAGGAACTCAGAAGTCGTCGCACGCAGAATCGAGTAGAACGGCGTGAAATACCAGGTTGGCGCAATATGTGACGGCGTTTTCAATGAATCAGCCGGGATAAAGTTATTGTACTCAAGGAAGTAACCACCCATTTCCGGTGCAAAGAACACGACTGCACTGAAGATAGTCAGGAACACAGTCACGCCAAAGATATCGTGGAAAGTGTAGTAAGGGTGAGAAGGCACGCCATCAACCGGGTGACCATCAGGGCCCAGGTTTTCTTTGATTTCAATACCGTCAGGGTTGTTGGAACCCACTTCATGCAAGGCGATCAAATGAGCAACTACCAGACCCAGCAATACCAGAGGAATGGCGATGACGTGGAAGGAGAAGAAGCGATTCAATGTCGCATCAGACACCACATAGTCACCACGGATCCACAGGGACAGATCAGGACCAATGAAAGGAATGGCACCAAACAGGTTGACAATAACCTGAGCACCCCAGTAAGACATCTGGCCCCATGGCAGCAGGTAACCGAAGAAGGCTTCGGCCATCAGGCACAGGAAAATCGCGAAACCGAACAACCATATCAGTTCACGTGGCTTGCGGTAAGAACCGTACAGGAAAGCACGGGTCATATGCAGGTACACGACGATGAAGAATGCCGAAGCGCCTGTCGAGTGCATGTAGCGCACCAGCCAGCCCCATGGCACATCGCGCATGATGTATTCAACTGAAGCAAACGCCAGCGTTGCATCTGGTTTGTAATGCATGACCAGGAAAATACCGGTGACGATCTGGATAACCAGTACCAGCATCGCCAGGGAACCAAAGATGTACCAGAAGTTGAAGTTCTTTGGTGCGTAATACTTGCCCCATTGCTCATTCCACAGCTTGGTCAGCGGAAAACGGGAATCAACCCAGTTCAAGGCCTTGTCCACGACAGGTGCGTCTGCCGGGAGTTTTTTCTCAACAAATGCCATGATTAAGCCTCGCCTTTCTCATCTTTACCGATGATGATTTTGGTGTCTGATAAAAACATGTGACGAGGCACATCCAGATTTTGTGGCGCTGGTTTGTTTTTATATACACGGCCAGCCAGATCGAAAGTCGAACCGTGGCATGGGCAGAGGAAGCCGCCTTTCCAGTCATCAGGCAGGGACGGTTGCGCGCCTTCCTGGAATTTGGAGCTTGGGGAACAACCCAGATGCGAGCAAATACCCACGGCAATCAGGATGTCGCTATGCTCTTTACGGGCACGGCTTTGCTTCTCGCAATAGTCTGGCATATCCATGGTGTAAGGTTTTTCCGATTTTGGATCGGCAACCTTGTCTTCAGTCTTTTTCAGACTGTCCATCATTTCTGGTGTGCGTTTCAAAATCCACACTGGCTTACCACGCCACTCTGTCGTTTGCATTTCGCCTGGTTTCAAGGACGAAATGTCTACTTCCACCGGCGCACCTGCTGCCTTAGCACGTTCGGATGGCTGGAACGTACTTACCAGCGCTCCTGCAGTTGCCAAGCCTGCCACACCGCCTGCCGCGCATGTGGCGACGAGCAAACCGCGACGGCCGGAATCGACCTGCTTTTCGATACTCATACCAACCCCAATCTGTCAATAATCAAAACTTGATGAAGCAAAACCCAGCTTCTAGCAACCTTAAATTATAAATGACCCGGATATGGTTTTAAAGAAAAAGATATCCGAAACGCCAACTTGCTGGCATTTTTCAACAATTCAAGCCTGAATTGCATGTTCAGACTGGCTGGATTTGTACTTTGAGCACAAAATCGCAGGCAATAATAAGTATTTAGGCATCCAGGGAAAAGAAAATTGACAAAAAACTGCGGGCTTTTCGCCTGCTTTGCGCATTAAAATCTTGCTACTTACATTTTGGACATGCATTTTGTAGCTCATTTCGCACCAAATTTGCACCCGAAGCCGATCTTTATCATTTCTTTACCACCTCTTTATCAGCCTCTCAACCGGAGAATTTCTATGAGTATGTTGCAAGAATTTAAAACATTTATCAGCCGCGGCAACGTGGTTGATCTGGCAGTCGGCGTCATCATCGGTGCCGCTTTTGGCAAAATCGTTGATTCCCTGGTGGGCGATATCGTCATGCCTGTCATTGGCCGTATTGTCGGTGGCCTGGACTTTTCCAACTACTACATTCCGCTGAATGGTCAGGGCACGCATCTGGTGCTGGCAGAGGCAAAAAAAGCGGGCGGCGTTATCGCTTATGGTAATTTCATCACGGTCAGCGTAGGTTTCGTTATCCTGGCTTTTGTCATTTTTCAGATGGTAAAGTTGGTGAATGCCATGAAAAAAGCAGAACCTGTACCAGAACCTGCACCTGAGGTCACGGCCGAAGATATTTTGCTGTTGCGTGAGATCAGGGATGCTTTGAGGAAGTGAAGGTAAAAACTTTTAGTATTCAAAAAATATTAATGCATAAATTAATGCATAAATCTCCTCCCTTTTAAGGGGATGTCATCGGAGTTTCGCAAAGCATGCTTTGTGCTGGCAGAATCCAGGTCGCCTACGAGCGACGCAGTGGACGGTCGGGATGGAGAAGGGGTTTCTGCCACAAATTCATTGACCGTTAATCGACTGAAACCCATCCCCACCCTAACCCTCCCCTTGAAAGGGAGGGAATTTCCCCTCTCACACCGGATTATCAATATCCACAAAACTATGCTGCACCCCAAACGTGTCAGCAATAAATTGCCCCAGATTCTGCACCCCAAAGCGCTCGGTCGCATGATGGCCGCAGGCGATGTAAGCCACGCCTGATTCACGTGCCAGATGTACCGTGGGTTCGGAAATTTCGCCGCTCAGATAAACCGAAGCACCGGCCGCAATCGCCTGATCCAGCATATTCTGGGCAGCGCCAGTGCACCAGGCAACCCGGCCAACAGCAGCAGCAGGATCACCGATCAGCAAGGGCTTACGACCCAGCTTTAACTCTATATGCAGCTCCAGATCGGCCAGGGTAGCGATGGCTTTGTCATCCACCGTGCCCAGCCAGGCCAGGTCATTTTCGCCAAAGCGCCCGTCTGCGGTCAGGCCCAGGCGACGGGCCAGGCCTATGTTATTGCCCAGTTCTGCATGATTATCCAGAGGCAGATGGTAGGCAAACAGGGAAATATCATTTTCCAGCAAGAGTTTCAGGCGACGCTGTTTTTGTCCTATGACGCGCATATCTTCACCGCGCCAGAAGTAACCGTGATGCACGAGTATGGCATCGGCCTGCATTTCCACAGCTTTTTCCAATAATGCTAAACTGGCAGTCACGCCGCTGACTATATGTTTAATCGTGCTGCGCCCTTCCACCTGCACGCCGTTTGGGCAATAATCACGGAAGTTATTTACCTGTAATTCTTTTGCCAGGAATTGCGCTAATTCGTCCCGATTCACTGATTTCATACTGATTCTCACTATGCGTCGTCTTTGGTTATTGTTTGCCCAAACTGTCACTGTCGGTCTGGCCATCTGGTTTATTGTAACCACCTTGAAACCCGACTGGGTAAAAGCTGGGTATAGCGCCAGGCAAACCCAGACCCTGAACGCTGGCGCCATCGTCAAGGAAGCGCCTGCCAATAGCATACCCGCGCAAAGCTCGTATGGTGCGGCAGCAAAGCGCGCCATGCCTTCAGTGGTGAATATTTTCACCTCAAAAGAAGTGCGCCAGCGTCGCAACCCGCTACTGAATGATCCCTTCCTCAGGCGTTTTTTTGGTGACCAGCAAAACCCACAGGCTGAGCGTTTATCCAGCCTGGGTTCAGGCGTGATCGTCAGTTCCGAAGGCTATATCCTCACCAACAACCATGTGGTGGAAGCTGCCGATGATATCGAAGTTGCCCTGACAGACGGCCGCAAGGCCAGCGCCAAGATAGTGGGTACTGACCCCGAAACCGATCTGGCCGTCATCAAGATTGATTTGCCGGACTTGCCTGCGATTACCTTGGGCCGCTCCGACACCGCCAGTGTGGGTGATGTAGTACTCGCCATCGGCAATCCCTTTGGCGTAGGCCAGACTGTCACCATGGGCATCATCTCTGCCCTGGGGCGCAATAACCTGACCGACAATGCGTTTGAAAACTTTATCCAGACAGACGCTGCCGTCAACCCTGGCAATTCTGGCGGTGCACTGGTGGATGTGAATGGTAATCTGCTGGGTGTCAATACAGCGATTTATTCACAGACTGGTGGCTCAGTGGGCATCGGCTTTGCTATCCCGGCCTCTACCGTCAAACAAGTGATGGAATCCATCATCACCAATGGTCATGTGGTGCGCGGCTGGATAGGTGTGGAGCCGCAAGACATCACACCGGAACTGGCAGACAGCTTTGGCCTGAAACAAAAGTCAGGTGCCATCATTGCTGGCGTCATCCGTGGCGGCCCGGCTGACAAGGCAGGCATGAAGCCTGGTGACATCCTGATTGCCATCGAGGGCAAGCCAGTGGGCGACACTACCCAGATGCTGAACCTGGTGGCACAACTGAAGCCAGGCAACAAAGCCAAAATTACGGTTTTACGCGATACCAAAGAACCGACATTGGAAATCCTGATAGGCAAGCGCCCGTCAGCGCGTAAAGAAGAATCCAAGGAATAGAGAAATCCATGCATTTGATAGACTTGCAAGCTTATTTGTCCGAACTGGGCGACAACAATAACCGCGCCTGGTTCGTCATGAACAAGCCACGCTATGACATTTTGCGGGCAGAATTTTTGCAACTGGTGACTGAATTGATTGCAGACATCAGCAAATTTGACCCTTCCATCATAGGACTAGAACCGAAAAAAGCGCTGTTCCGCATCAACCGCGATGTGCGTTTTGCGCATGACAAGTCGCCGTACAAGACGACTTTCTCGTCATCCATCTTGCCCAGCGGACGCAAGAAGCCTAGCGAAGGTGGCGGGCCTGCCTATTATTTCCAGATGGATGGTACTGGACGCCTGTTCTATGCGGTCGGTGAATACATGCCACCTTCTGATCGTCTGAAGGCAATACGCACTCACATCGTGGCTGACCCGGATGGTTTTGCCAAAGTGTTGAAAGACAAAAAACTGAAAGCGCAGTTTGGAACCCTGCAGGAAGAAGGCAAGCTGCAGCGCCCGCCCAAAGGCTTTGATGCTGATCTGCCGCATATAGAGCAGATCAAGCTGAAGAGCTTCATGGTATGGACAGAATGCCCACTCAAGGGCATGCATACAGAAGAGCTGAAAACTACCCTGCTGAAAGCTTACCGTAGCGCGATGCCGCTGGTAAGCTGGTTAAGGTCAGTTCCCGTTTGATTCGCTGGACTCAGGCTCTGCAGGAGCCTGAGTTGCCCTGACGAACAGCGGGGCAATCAGCAAACCCAATTCAAACAATAAAATCATCGGTACCGCCAGTGAGAACTGGCTGACGATATCGGGTGGCGTCACAATCGCGGCAATCACAAAGGCACCGACGATGATGTAAGGTCGGATAGCCTTCAGTTTTTCCAGTGGTACCAGACCCATGCGCACCAGGACCACTACTACCACTGGCACTTCAAATGTCACGCCAAAAGCCAGACACATGGAAATGATGAAATCCAGATAATTTTCTATATCCGGTGCAACGCTGATGGACGTTGGTGCAAATTCATTGATAAATTTGAAGACGCGGCCAAACACCAGGAAATAACAAAACGCTACGCCACTCAGAAACAACACGGACGAAGAAATCACCAATGGAGCCACCAGGCGTTTTTCATGCGTGTACAGACCAGGCGCAACAAAGGCCCAGACCTGGTACAAGACCCATGGCAAGGCCACCATGAAAGCCGCCAGCAAGGTCACTTTCATGGGCACCAGAAATGGCGAAATAACACCTGTCGCGATCATTTTTGAGCCTGATGGCAAGGATGCCAGCATGGGTTGCGCCAGAAAATCATAAATCGCCGATGGCCCTGGCCATATCATCAAGACTGCACAGGCGAAAAGCACGCCGCCAAATATCTTGACCAGCCTGTCACGCAATTCAACCAGATGCGAGATAAAACTCTCTTCAGGACTGTGTTCCGTTTGCTCGCTCATGCGAATACCGCCAAATTATGAAAACGCAAAGACATAAGCGAAAATTAAAAGAAACTGCTGCCAGAACGGGGATAGGCACGGTGACGCGCCATTCTTGCCGATCCAGAGATAATATGCTGACGCTGACCATGGCGGTTTTTATACCAGGCTGGCAATGCTGATGTGCGGGCAAGTTTTTTACGCCGGAAGCTCTTTACCTTGACTGACAATTGCTCTGGCGTGGCCGTATGCAACAAGGCCGTATCGGTTTCCTGACCCAGATTGCGCAATTCCTGTTCAGTTTCTGACCAGGTCTGGTGTATGGATTGCTCTACATTATGAGCAGCATCCTGTACATCCTTTTGCATCTTGCGCAATTCTTCCAGCTCGATTTCACGACTGACTTCGGATTTGACTTCATTGATATAGCGCTGCGCACGACCCAGCAGGGTGCCAGCCATCCTTGCCACTTTGGGCAATTTTTCAGGACCGATAACAATCAGTGCAACCACACCTATCAATGCAAGCTTGCTGATACCAAGGTCTATCATGCTGGCAATCCCGGCAATGGCGGCACATCAGCGCAAGGAAAATGCATCACAGCTTGGATTTGTCTTTTACTTCTACGTCTATGGTGCTTTTGTCAGCAACCTGCTGTGACGATCCCGGTTTTTCCTCTTCACCCTTAACGCCATCCTTGAAACCCTTGACGGCCTTGCCCAGGTCAGAACCGACATTGCCCAGCTTCTTGGTGCCAAACACCAGCACGATAACAACCAGAACAATCAGCCAGTGCCAAATACTTAATGAACCCATTACTTACTCCCGTGAGAGTCTTGCTCTCGAAAAATATGATCAAAACCTGTTTTGTCACCGTCCGCAAGAGCCGGTTCCGGTGTCAATAAAAAAAGCTATCAGCGCTGCCCACGCCAAGGCTTGGGACCGCCTATCACATGCATGTGCAAATGATACACCTCCTGCCCACCATCTGGCCCGGTGTTGATCAGGGTTTTATAACCACCTGACAAACTGCCATCGGCCTGCTGTATCGGGGCGCATCCTTGCTCCTGTGCCAACTTCGGGGCCAAAGCCAGCATTTTACCCATTAAGGCTGTGTGTTCCGGCTGTATTGAAGACAAAGTATCGATGTGCAGTTTAGGAATAATCAACAGGTGCACAGGGGCAGCCGGGTTGATATCTTTAAAGGCCAGCAATTCTTCATCTTCATAAACACTGGCAGAAGGAATTTGTTTTGCAGCGATCTTACAAAAAATGCAGTTATCCACGTTTTATCCGTTCCTCAACAAGACGTATACTTATGCTCACGCATCCTTGCGTGCCGCTTTTTCTTCAATACCAGAAATACCTTCGCGCCTTGCCAGCTCATCCAGCACCTGCTGAGGGCTGAGATCATACTGCGCCAACATGACAAGCGAATGAAACCAGAGGTCGGCACATTCATATAAAAGCTTGGTCGCATCACCAGACACCCGCGCGTCTTTAGCTGCCATGACGGTTTCTGTTGCTTCTTCGCCTATCTTTTTCAAGATGGCGTCATCACCCTTGGAAAACAGGCGCGCCACATAGGATTTATCCGGGTCGCCGCCATTCACCAGTTTACGGCTTTCTATGATCTCTGCCAGGCGCTGCAAAGTCTGTATTTGTGTGTCGCTCATTTGTAAATACTTTCCGGATCTTTCAAGACCGGATCAACTGCCAGCCAGTCACCATCGTTGAGGCTGCCTTCAAACTTCTGGAAGAAGCAGGAATGACGGCCAGTATGGCAAGCGATGCTGTCGGTCTGTTCTATCTTCAGCAAGACCACGTCTTCGTCACAATCGATGCGGATCTCCTTGACCTTCTGGATGTGACCTGATTCTTCACCTTTATGCCAAAGTTTCTTGCGCGAGCGGCTCCAATACACAGCTTCACCCAGTTCCACGGTTTTTGTCAGGGCATCGCGGTTCATCCAGGCAAACATCAATATGTCGTTACTGCTGGCTTCCTGGGCGATGACAGGCACCAGGCCGTTTTCATCCCACTTGACCTTGTTCAACCATTTTGCCGCGCTCATGACAACCTCATCGGTATATGTTGTGCAGCCATAAATTGTTTTGCTTCACCTACTGTATGTTGCCCGTAGTGAAAGATGCTGGCAGCCAGTACCGCATCTGCCCCACCCACTTTGATACCATCCGCCAGGTCTTGCAAACCACCAACACCGCCTGAGGCGATAACGGGTATCGATACTGCGTCCGACACTGCACGGGTCAGGCCCAGATCAAAACCGGAACGGGTACCGTCCTTGTCCATGCTGGTCAGCAGGATTTCACCTGCGCCCAGTTTGGCCATGTGCATAGCCCATTCAACCGCATCCAGACCAGTGGCATTGCGGCCACCGTGGGTGAACACTTCCCATTTGCCTGGGCCTACATTTTTTGCATCAATCGCCACGACTATGCATTGCGAACCGTACTTATGTGCAGCATCGGCCACCAGTTGTGGGTTGGTCACGGCAGAAGTATTGATGCCTACCTTGTCAGCACCGGCATTGAGCAAACGGCGTACATCAGCTACCGTACGCACACCACCACCAACAGTCAGCGGGATGAATACTTGCGAAGCCACGGCTTCGATAATCGGCAAGATCAGGTCACGGCCATCAGAGGATGCCGTGATATCGAGAAAAGTAATTTCATCTGCGCCTTGCCCGTCATAACGGCGGGCGATTTCTACCGGATCACCAGCATCGCGCAATTCCTGGAAATTAATGCCCTTGACGACGCGGCCAGCGGTCACGTCCAGACAAGGGATAATACGTTTGGCTAAGCTCATTCAGTCTCTTCTTCATCATCGAATTCACCGCTGAGTTCATCGGCACGGTCTTGTGCAGACAACAAATCCAGCGTGCCTTCGTAAATCGAACGGCCACAAATCACACCTTCTATACCCTCGTCTTGCACAGCACACAGGGCTTCGACGTCGGCCAGCACATGCACGCCGCCAGAAGCAATCACAGGGATGCTGACGGCTTGCGCCAGTTTGACGGTAGCTTCGATATTCACACCGCCCATCATGCCGTCACGGCCTATGTCGGTGTAGACGATGGCTTCAACGCCATAGCCTTCAAATTTCTTGGCGAGGTCAATGACTTCATGGCCAGACAATTTGCTCCAGCCATCGGTGGCTACCTTGCCATCCTTGGCATCAATGCCGACGATGATCTGGCCAGGGAAAGCGCTGCAGGCATCTGCCAGGAAACCGGGGTTCTTGACCGCAGCGGTACCGATGATGATGTAGGACAGGCCATCGTCAAGATAACGTTCTATGGTATCGAGATCGCGGATGCCGCCACCGAGCTGCACCGGGATTTCTTCGGTATCGGTTTCTTCTGCGTAATCACGCACCGCTTGTATGATGGCTTTGACAGCCGCCTCGTTCTTGGGCTTGCCAGCAAAAGCGCCGTTCAAATCCACCAGATGCAGACGACGCGCGCCCTGACGCAGCCAATGGCGCGCCATTTCGGCAGGGTCTTCAGAAAATACGGTGGCCTGGTCCATGTCACCTTGTTTAAGGCGTACGCAGTGGCCATCTTTCAGGTCTATAGCAGGGATGAGCAGCATGATATGAGAAAAGTAGGAACGTCAATTAAACAATAAAAGAAGACAATACGACAAGACAATAAGAACGGACAATACCAGTTAAAAATCAGGGCAAACAATTTACATCAGACATTACTCAGACATTAAATCGGCACTTATGGTTTCCAGTGTACAAAATTCTTATACAGTTGCAAGCCAGCCGTCGCGCTCTTTTCAGGGTGGAACTGGGTAGCGAAGA
This sequence comes from Undibacterium sp. Ji83W, assembly GCF_049340385.1. Lineage (NCBI taxonomy): Bacteria > Pseudomonadati > Pseudomonadota > Betaproteobacteria > Burkholderiales > Oxalobacteraceae > Undibacterium > Undibacterium sp. Ji83W. Next base: position 65,591 of record NZ_JBMPOZ010000003.1, read on the forward strand.
TATTGTCACGCGCTACTGTGCAGGCAAACAGGCTACCGTAATCCGTCATGCCTACTGCATGTTTTGCATCTGCAGGCTGGGCATAATAACTATGCACAAAATAAAAATAGGCATCGTCAGCAATGTCTTGCCACAAGGCATGAGACTGCGATTGTTTAACGCGGTTCCAGCCCATTTGTGGCACTTTGTAACGCGAGCCATCTGCCTGCAATTGCCCATCCAGTTCAAAGCGTACCACTTTACCGGGCAAGAGACCCAGACCAGGGGTATTACCCTCTTCGCTGACATCAAACAGCATTTGCTCACCCACGCAAACGCCAAACAGGGGTTTGCTGCGGGCGGCTTCCAGCACGGCATCTTGCAGGCCTGATTCGCGCAGGCAGCTCATGCAGTCCGGCATGGCGCCTTGCCCTGGCAAAACGATACGATCCGCGCTACGGATATCGGCTACTTCGCCAGAAATAAGCACATTCACTTCAGGTGCCACGGCACGCAGGGCTTGCGCTACCGAGCGCAAATTACCCATACCATAATCTACTACAACAATTTTATTCATAATGGATCACCAGCCGGGCTGGTATCTGCTATCTGTATTGCGATTAAAGGCTGCCTTTGGTCGAGGGTATGGTTCCTGCCGCACGCGCATCCAGCTCGGTTGCCATGCGCAGGGCACGGCCAAAGGCTTTGAACACAGTTTCGCATTGATGATGGGAGTTGTCGCCGCGCAAGTTGTCGATATGCAAGCTGACCAAAGCATGATTGACGAAACCCTGGAAAAATTCACGGGTCAGGTCCACATCAAAATTGCCTATCATGGCGCGGGTAAAGGGAATATGGTATTCCAGGCCGGGGCGACCAGAAAAGTCGATGACCACGCGTGACAATGCCTCGTCCAGAGGCACATAGGCGTGGCCATAACGGCGTATGCCTTTTTTATCACCAATCGCCTTGGCAAATGCCTGGCCCAGGGTAATACCAACATCTTCTACCGTGTGATGAGCATCAATATGCAGGTCACCGACGGCTTCTATGTCCAGATCAATCAGGCCATGACGGGCAATCTGATCCAGCATATGATCCAGGAAAGGGACGCCAGTATTGAGTTTTTGCTGGCCTGTGCCATCAAGATTAATGGCAACACGGATTTGTGTTTCATTGGTATTGCGGGTAACCGCCGCAATGCGTTCTATGGGCTTATTCATTTTGATGATAAAGATGCTGCCAGGGCAGCAAGAAAAAGAGCATTCTCTTCCCGGGTGCTGACTGTAATACGCAGACAGTTACCCAGCAGATTATGCATTTTACCTACATTTTTGACTAAAATTTTTTGTTCGCGTAATTTCACAAAGACTTGTTCGGCATTCGCAACACGTATCAGCACAAAATTGGCAGAAGAAGGAAAGACTTGCACCTCTGGCAAGCTTGCCATCGCTGCCATCAATTCCGTGCGTTGCTGGCGCAATTCTGCTGCCTGGACATCCAGTACTTCTACTCTTGCCAAGACAAATTCTGCGGCTGCCTGCGTCAAGACATTGATGTTGTAAGGCGGACGCACTTTTTCAAACTCATGCATGAGGGCATTATTGCCAGCCATATAACCCAGACGTATGCCTGCCAGGCCCAGCTTGGAGACGGTGCGCATAACGACCAGATTATCAAACTCTGCCAGACGCGACATGAAACTGGCCTGGGCAAAGGGTTGATAAGCCTCGTCAACTATGACGATGCCATTCTCACCAACCGCCTGCAGTATGGCGACCATGTCGTCCGCATCATACAGCGTGCCGGTAGGATTATTGGGGTAAGCCAGGTAAGTGATGACGGGTTGATGCTCGACTATGGCAGCCAGCATGGCGGCCTTGTTCAGCGTGAAGTCCGGGTTCAGGTCTACGCCCACAAATTCCAGCCCGGCAAACAGGGCCGACATGGCATACATGACAAAGCCCGGCACAGGCGCAAGCACCTTGGCACCCGGTTTGGCGCAGGCAATGGAGACCATGCTGATGAGTTCATCCGAGCCATTGCCGAGGACGATGTCATGACCAGCAGGCACACCGAGTTTGTCGGCGATCAATTGCTTGAGGCTGGCATAGGCTGGTTGTGGATAACGGTTCAGTGCTACGCCTGCCAGATGCTTGGCCAGTTCCTGCTGCATATCGGGCGGCAGCAGGTAAGGGTTTTCCATCGCATCCAGCTTCAGGAAACCGCTGGCGTCCGGCACGTGGTAAGCGGACAGGCTGGCGATTTCAGGACGTATCAGTTTGGTGATGCTCAATTCTTTGCTCCATGTTCAGGGCTTACATCGAAAATCGCGCTGACTACCGCTCAACACCGTTCAACACAAATCAGGCAGGAAGTGCTTCCGTGTCGATTGAGGCCAGGCGATTTTCTATCATTGCGCAATAGTCGGGATTTAATTCAAATCCGACAAAATCACGCCCGCAACGTTTGGCAGCTACGGCGGTGGTGCCACTGCCCATGAAGGGATCGAGTACAACACCGCCGGGTGGGCAGGAAGCCTTGATCATGCGCTCGATGATTTCGAGCGGTTTTTGGGTAGGATGTTCTTCGCGTTCGGCATGCTCTCTGTGCAGGCGCGAAACACTCCAGACATCCTTGGGATTGAATCCCATTTCCAGCCACTTCGCACCCTCAAAAATCTTGCGGCTGCGGGCTTTCTTGGTGGCTGCATCATACGGGATGCGTATTGCATCCAGGTCAAAATAATAATCCTTGGCTTTGACAAAAAAGCCTATCGTGTCATGCACCGATGAATACTTCCGTACGGTACCACCCATAGAGGGCACCCGTCTGTCCCAGATAATTTCATTCATCATGCTCATGCGTTGCTTGAGCATGACAAAGACTTCTGGCGAATAACGCCAGGTCAGGAAGATATACAGGCTGCCATTCGCCTTCAGCTTGGGCAGCGCCAGGTCTATCCACTGCGCCATCCATTCCAGATAGTCAGCCGACTCCATCTTGTCTGACTCGTTGCCATAATCCTTACCCAGACCATACGGTGGGTCAGCCAGCAATAAATCGATGCTGGCATCAGGCAGACGCGCCAGACCTTGCAGCGCGTCTTCACAAAAAACCTGATTACGCCATTCGGCCATCATATGCAGGTATTCATGGCAACCAGCGATTTCGCTTTCATGACTTGAGCCGCAATTCTGCACTGCGCGCGTGGGCCTGCAAGCCCTCGCCATACGCCAGTTCAGCGGCTACTTTACCGAGAGTCTGTGCACCCTGTTCACTGACGAAAATCATCGATGAGCGTTTCTGGAAATCGTAGACACCTAACGGTGAAGAAAAACGCGCCGTGCGTGAAGTTGGCAAGACATGGTTGGGGCCAGCACAATAATCACCCAGGGATTCAGATGAATAGCGACCAAGGAACATGGCACCGGCATGGCGTATCTTGTCTGCCCATTGCTGAGGATTTTCTGCAGAAATTTCCAGATGTTCAGCTGCGATACTATTCGCAATTTCACAGGCCTCATCCATATCGCGCACCTTGATGAGTGCACCACGATTGGCCAGTGAAGTGCGTATCACTTCATGTCTGGGCATGTCTGGCAGCAGCTTGATGATGCTGGCTTGCACGGCTTCGATATAAGCTTCATCCGGGCACAACAGAATGGATTGCGCCAGCTCGTCATGCTCAGCTTGCGAAAACAAATCCATGGCAACCCAGTCCGGGTCTGTCGTGCCATCGCACAAGACCAGAATCTCGGAAGGGCCAGCGATCATGTCTATGCCAACCACACCAAATACACGACGCTTGGCAGCAGCCACATAGGCATTGCCTGGGCCAACGATCTTATCGACCGCAGGTATCGTTGCCGTACCATAGGCCAGGGCACCAACAGCCTGGGCACCACCGATAGTGAAGACGCGGTCAACACCGGCAATAGCAGCCGCTGCTAATACCAGGGGATTTTTTACGCCGTCTGGCGTAGGCACCACCATGATGATTTCTTTGACGCCAGCCACCTTGGCGGGTATCGCATTCATCAATACTGAAGATGGATAAGCGGCCTTGCCACCCGGTACGTAGATACCAACGCGATCCAGGGGCGTGACTTTTTGGCCGAGTACGGTGCCATCAGTTTCGGTATAGCTGAAACCGGCAGAGCCACATTCTGCTTTTTGAATTTCGTGGTAGGCGCGTACGCGCGCTGCGGCGGTTTCCAGTGCGCTGCGGCGTTCAGCATTCAGGGATGCCAGTGCGGCCTGCATTTCTTCTTGCGTCAATTCCAGTGCTGCGACGCTGCTGGCATTCAGGCGATCGAAACGATTGGTCGCTTCCAGCACGGCAGTGTCGCCATTGGCTTTGACGCTGGCCAGTATCTGCGCAGCGGCGCGGTCTATCGCTTCATCTTCGCTGGCTTCAAAGGCCAGCAGTGAAGTCAGTTTCCTGGAAAAATCTGCCTCTGTCGTATCAAGCCGGGTAATCAGGGATGCCATGCTTTTCTCTTCATTAATTATGCGTTGGCCTATGCGTCGGCCTTGGAGGCGCGATCAAATGCTTCCAGTATCGGTTGCAAGCGTTCACGCTTCAATTTCAGTGCGGCCTGGTTAACGACGAGGCGCGAAGAAATTTCCATGATGTGCTCAACTTCCACCAGATTATTCGCACGCAAGGTGCTGCCGGTGCTGACCAGATCGACGATTGCATCTGACAAACCAACCAGTGGTGCCAGTTCCATCGAGCCATACAGTTTGATCAAATCGACGTGCACACCCTTGGCGGCAAAATGCTGGCGCGCAGTTTCTGTGTACTTGGTCGCAACCCGCAAACGCGCCCCCTGGCGCACGGCGTTTTCATAATCAAAACCCACTGATACGGCAACCGACATGCGACATTTGGCAATGTTCAAATCGATAGGCTGGTACAGACCAGCACCACCATGTTCATGCAAGACATCCTTGCCGGCCACGCCAAAATCAGCCGCGCCATATTGCACATAGGTAGGCACGTCAGATGCGCGCACGATGATGACGCGCACATCAGGATCATTGGTCGCCAAAATCAGTTTGCGCGATTTCTCTGGATCTTCGGTCACGCGTATGCCTGCTGCTTCCAGCAAAGGCAGGGTTTCTTCAAAGATGCGGCCTTTGGACAAGGCCAGTGTCAGTTGCGAGGTGACAGAAGTGCGTGTAGGAGCAGACATTATTTGACTCGCTGTATCTGTGCACCGACTGCGGAGAGTTTGACTTCCATGCGGTCATAGCCGCGGTCAAGGTGATAGATGCGGTCGATCAGGGTTTCACCCTCGGCTACCATGGCTGCAATCACCAGCGAAGCGGATGCACGTAGATCAGTTGCCATGACTGGTGCGCCGACGAGCTTGTCTACACCATTGACGATCGCAGTGTGGCCATCAATTTCTATCTTCGCACCCAGGCGGTTCATTTCCTGCACATGCATGAAGCGGTTTTCAAATATCGTTTCAGTGACGATGCTGGTACCCTGGGCAATACAGTCCAGTGCCATGAATTGCGCCTGCATGTCGGTCGGGAAGCCAGGATATTCGGTAGTGCGGAAACCAACAGCCTTGGGGCGGCCACTCATTTGTGCACGTATCCAGTCCGGGCCTGTGGTCAGTATCACGCCTGCTTCACGCAATTTATCGAGTGCGACATCGAGGATGTCACTGCGCGTGTTTTTCAGGGTGATGTCGCCACCGGTGGCAGCTACTGCACACAGGAAGGTTGCGGTTTCTATGCGGTCAGCGATGACGGTATGCGTAGCGCCGTGCAGGCTCTCTACACCCTGGATGACCAGGCGATCTGTGCCTATGCCTTCTATCTTCGCACCCATGGCCACCAGCAGGTTGGCCAGGTCAGTGACTTCCGGCTCACGTGCAGCATTTTCCAGTACAGTTTCACCTTCAGCGAGCGTCGCTGCCATCAGCAAATTCTCGGTGCCTGTGACAGTAATCATGTCCGTGACTATGCGTGCGCCCTTGAGTTTCTTGGCTTTGGCGTGGATATAACCTGCTTCAATATTGATCTCGGCACCCATGGCTTGCAAGCCTTTGATGTGCTGATCAACGGGGCGGGAACCTATCGCGCAACCGCCTGGCAAAGATACTTTCGCTTCACCAAAACGAGCCAGCAATGGACCAAGCACGAGTATCGATGCGCGCATGGTTTTCACCAGGTCATACGGTGCTTCCAGCTTGTCTATGGCTGCACCATTGAGTACGGTCACACCATTTTCCTGCGTGACTTGCAAACCCATCTGGCGCAGCAATTTCAGCATGGTGCTAACGTCTTGCAGCGAAGGTACGTTATGCAATTCAACGTTACCCGACGTCAGCAAGCCTGCACACAAGATAGGCAGTGCGGCATTTTTTGCGCCGGAAATAGTGATGTCACCATTCAGGCGATTGCCGCCTGTGATCAATAATTTATCCATTATGCAGCGTACTCTTCAGGCGTCAGGGTTTTCATGGAAAGGGCATGTATTTCTTCACGCATGCGATCACCCAGCACGGCGTAAACGATCTGGTGACGCTGTATCGGGCGCTTGCCGGCAAAAGCGGCAGACACGATCACTGCTGTGAAATGCTGGCCGTCGCCTTCGACTTCCAGGTGCGTACATTCCAGTCCGGCTGCAATGTAATTTTTAATTTGTTCGGGCGTAGGAAACACGGCTAACTCTCTTGATCAAAATGGTGAAGCAATTGTTGTACTGCGTATTGTTTTTTACTTGATACTTATTCTGTGTCTCACTCAGTGGCGTACTTAGTGTCTTACTCAGTGGCGTACTCAGTGTCTTAATTTATATCCACGTTTCAACATCTGGATGGCAATCGTCGCCAGCAATAATGAAAACACGGAAACGATCATCAGGCTATGCAAAGGATCAACATCGGACTTGCCGAAGAAACCAAAGCGGAAGCCATCTATCATGTAGAAAAACGGATTGAAACGCGAAATACTTTGCCAGACGCCAGGCAGGGAATGGATGGAATAAAACACGCCTGACAGGAAGGTGGCAGGCATGATCAAAAAGTTTTGGAAGGCTGCAAGCTGGTCAAATTTTTCTGCCCAGATACCGGCAATCAAACCCATGGTGCCCAACATGGCAGCACCAAGGAAAGCGAAAATCGCTATCCACCATGGTGCGACAAAATGCAGGTCAGCAAACCAGGCTGTCACGATGAAAACACCAGCGCCAACAGCGACACCGCGCAAAATCGCCGCCAGTACATAGGCACTGAAAATTTCCCAGTGCGACAGTGGTGGCAACAAGATGAAGACCAGGTTGCCGGTGATCTTGGATTGGATCAGTGAAGAAGATGAATTTGCAAACGCATTTTGCAAGACACTCATCATCACCAGGCCAGGCACCAGAAAGGCCGTGTATTTGACGCCGGGATAAACCTGGACATGATCTTCCAGCACATGACCAAAAATCAGCAAATACAGGATGGCTGTCATGATGGGCGCAGTAATGGTTTGCGTCGCCACTTTCCAGAAGCGCAAGACCTCTTTGTAGAACAGGGTATTAAAACCCGTCATGCTGCTCATTTGGAACCCTCCATGATTTGCAGGAAGACATCTTCCAGATCAGCTTGCAGTAAATGCATATCTTCTATGACACAACCGTCGGCACGGAAAGCCGCCAGCATTCCTTCTACTTGATTGTAATCAGTCACGCGCAAGGCAAACTGACGCGGGTCTGCCTGAATTTCATGGCTGATGACTTTGTCGCGCAAGCTGGCTGGCAAAGTCACTACACCACTGGCAGCCAAAGTCACACGTAATTGTGAGCCGGAGATGCGCTTGATCAGATTGGCCGTGCTGTCCAGGGCCACGACCTTGCCCAGTTTCAGCATGGCGATGCGGTTGCACAAAGCTTGTGCCTCTTCCAGATAATGCGTGGTCAAAACGACAGTATGGCCTTCACGGTTCAGGCGGGCGATGAATTGCCACAGGGTCTGGCGCAATTCAACGTCTACACCGGCAGTCGGTTCATCCAGCACGATAACGGGCGGTTTATGCACCAGTGCCTGCGCAACCAGCACACGGCGCTTCATGCCACCGGACAAGGCACGCATATTGACATCTGCCTTATTGGTCAGGTCGAGGTTTTCCATGACCTCGTCTATCCACTTGTCGTTATTTTTCAGGCCGAAATAGCCGGATTGCATGCGCAGGGTTTCACGCACAGTGAAGAAGGGATCAAACACCAGTTCTTGCGGCACAACACCGAGCTTCTTGCGGGCATTGCGATAGTCGGTCACCACATCATGGCCTTGCACGGTGATATTACCGGCATCGGCGCGGTTCAAGCCTGCCAAAATGGAAATAAGTGTGGTCTTGCCTGCACCATTTGGCCCCAGCAAACCGAAAAACTCCCCCTCTTCTATCGTGAGTGAGACACCACCCAGTGCTTGTAGCGACTGGTAGCGTTTTTGTATGTTGCTAATTTGTATGGCTGCCATCTGGCGTGTTTGCACTTAGTGCTCATCAGGGAATTAAGAACCGGTAACCCGGTTTCCAACCACTTAAGTGGCGAAACCTTTGATTATAGGGGATTTTCGGGATTTGATCTGAAATGGCATGCTGGTATTGTCACCATGCATGCCTTTCAGGAAATGAAACTCAGGATGCGATCAATGTCGCTCTGGTGTATGAAGCTGGAATTGCTCGTTGAGACCGTATAGTGCCAATAAACTCAGCAAGCTGGCAGAATAACCACTGAACTGCAGTTGCACGCCATTCTGGATGGCCTGACGTTGCCAGGCTATCATGACTGCCACAGCACTTGAGTCAATTTTAGTCAGAGCCGACAAGTCGAACTCTGACTGTCCTGCAGCAATGGCCGACAAACCCGCAGTTACCACTGCGTTGGCATTATCGTGACAAAGCTCGCCTGTTACAGTATACACAATACGTTCCCGGATTTATTTTGCTGCACTCTTTGCCGCACTGGAGGCAGCCAGCTTCTTGTTCTTTTCAGCCAGCGTCTTGATCAGGCCATCAATACCGGATTTGCTGATTTCAGCAGAAAAGCTGCCTTTATAGGTTTCCACCAACCAGGCACCCAATACATTGATGTCAAAAATCTTCCAGCCACTTGCCAATTTTTCCAGGCGATAGTTCAAAACAACTGGCTCGCCACGTGTCTGTATGATCTGCGTACGCACTTCCACTTCAGTATCGGAAGCTTCGGCACGCATAGGCTTGAACTCCACACGTTGATCCTTGATCTGGGAAATTGCGCCAGAGTAGGTGAATACCAGCAAAGTACGGAATTCATTAGTCAATTGTTTTTGCTGGTCTGGCGTGGCCTCTTTCCAGCTTTTGCCGGCAGCCAGTGAAGTCATGCGTGGAAAGTCGATGTATGGCAGTATCTTGTTTGACACCATGTCATACACTTTCTTTTGATTACCAGCCTGGATATCCTTGTCATTTTTTGCTGCATCCAGGATTTCCTCGCTCAGGCGTTTGACCAGGACATCAGGTGCTTCCTGTGCCTGGGCAGCACCACTGGCCAGGCCAGTGATGAGTAAGCTTGCAAATAGCAAATTAAAAAAATTTGTCAGAGTTCGTTTCATTTTATTATTCCTGTTCCTGTTTTGCGGCAAATGCCGCACATGAGCAGTTAACTTGTCAGCAGCCTCAGCGGTTGACCCAGTTCACTACGTCTTCATCAATTCTTACAATTACCAACAACAATCAGTCCGCATCATCCGGATTAACTTGCCCCGCACGGCGTTGCAGATAGGCATCGCGGAAGAATACATATTTATCAAGCGCCGCTTCTTCCAGCAGGCTACCGGCATCCAGTACAGATGCACGCTTGTCCACCAGACGCACTACCGAGCCTATGTTTTTGATATACATGGGGCGCTTGTAATACCACAAATCACCCCGCATATCGATAGGAGTAGCCAGGGCATCACGCACTGTCGACGGACCTAATACCGGCAAGACCAGATAAGGGCCAGATTTGACACCCCAGCGCCCCAGCGTCTGGCCAAAATCTTCATTATGCTTGGGCATGCCCGCAGCCGAACCTATGTCGATCAAACCACCTATACCTATGGTGGTATTGACTGCAAACCGCATAACATCAGTGGCACTGTCATTGACACGGCCCTGCAGCAGATTGTTGACTGCATTCCAAACATCACCAATATTGCTGAAAAAGTTACCTATACCAGTCTGCACAAAACCTGGTGTAGCAGCGCGGTAAGCCTGTGCCACTGGCTTGACTACCGCTGTATCCACAGTGTCGTTAAAGCTGAACATGGCACGGTTAAAACCCTCCAGTGGATCGCGCGGGTTTTTGCCTATATTGGTCTTGGTGCTCAATACATCAAGAGTCTGGTCAGCCTTGTCCTTGATTTTTTCTACTGACACTGTGCTGCAACCAGTCAGCAAAACGCTGGCCAGCAGTAGCAACATGCCTAACATCCTGCCAGAGGCAGGAAACTTGTCTGTTCTTGTCATTTTTTCTCTTCCGTATTACCGTCTGCTGCTTTGCTGAACAGGAACTGACTGATCAGGCTTTCCAGCACGATGGCATCCTGGGTAAATGTAATTCTGTCGCCAGCAACCAGCAATTTTTCATCGCTGCCTGCGGTCAAACCTATATATTGTTCACCAAGCAAACCTGCAGTCAGGATCTTGATGGACGAATTTTTTGGGAATTTGTAACGCTTTTCCAACTCCATGACGACAGTTGCCTGATAAGTTTTATCGTCAAATTTGATTTCACTGATGCGCCCTACCACTACACCTGCGCTTTTTACTGCGGCTCTTGGCTTGAGGCCGCCGATATTGTCGAAGCGCCCAGTGACAGTATACGTCTGCTCAAAGGACAGAGAGCTTAAATTGCCCGCCTTGAGTGCCAGAAACAACAGCGCAGCAGCACCCAGCAACACAAACAGGCCCACCCAAAAGTCGAGAGATTTTTTTTGCATTTTTCTTTTCCACCAATTCTTACGATTTCTTGCGATTTTGCCAAACACTCTGCCTCATTGCAGGTTTTAACAAATAATTCAGTTGTACTGCCAAATGTACTGCCCGCACAGCTCAAAGTACAGATCATGCCGTGCCAAGCTTATTGAAACATTAACGCCGTCAACAGGAAATCCAGCCACAGCACAAGCAATGAAGATATGACCACAGTCCTGGTCGTAGCACGCGCTACTCCTTCAGGCGTAGGCTGCGCTTCATAACCCTGGAATAATGCAACAAAGCTTACTGCGAAACCAAAGACGATGCTTTTAACTACGCCGTTACCAATATCCTGAAATACTGCAACGCCTGCCTGCATTTGCGACCAAAAGGCTCCGTTATCGACACCGATCAGTTTCACGCCAACAATATAACCACCAATAATGCCCATGGCATTAAAGATGGAAGTCAGTATCGGCAAGGCGATGATCCCAGCCAGAAAACGCGGTGCCAGCACCCTTTGGATAGGGTTGACTGCCATCATTTCCATTGCAGCCAATTGCTCGCCCGCTTTCATCAAGCCTATCTCTGCGGTCAGCGATGTGCCCGCACGACCAGCAAACAGCAAGGCTGTCACCACCGGGCCCAGTTCACGCACCAGCGAAAGGGCGACCAAAAGACCCAGCGCCTCTTCAGAACCGTAGCGGTTCAGGGTGTAATAACCCTGATAGGCAAGCACGAAACCGACAAACAGTCCCGATACGGCAATAATCAACATCGAATAATTGCCGATGAAATGGATCTGGTCTGTGACCAGACGCGGCCTGCGCCACAAACCACCACAATTCACCAGTATCGAAAAAAAACTGCGGGCCGCATAGCCCACATCATCCATAGTCGATCTGACAACGCCACCAATTTTTTCTATCATGCGCGCTTCTCCAAACCCAGATCCGTTTGCAGGGATGCACCGGGATAATGGAAAGGCACGGGTCCATCTGCCTCTGCATGCACAAACTGTTTTACGTACGGATCTTCTGACACCCGCATTTCTTCTGGCGTGCCTTGCGCAACAATTTTGCCCTTGGACAGGAAGTAGATATAGTCGGCTATGGCAAAGGTTTCATTCACATCATGCGACACCAGGATGGAGGTAGACCCTAAAGCATCATTCAAGTTCCGTATCAAATTGGCAGCAACGCCCATGGAGATAGGGTCCAGACCGGCAAAGGGCTCGTCATACATGATCAATTCAGGGTCCAGCGCCACGGCGCGAGCCAGTGCAACACGCCTGGCCATGCCGCCTGATATTTCAGCAGGCATCAAACTGGCCGCATTACGCAAGCCAACTGCCTGCAATTTCAGCAAGACCAGGTCACGTATCATGGCTTCACTGAGATCAGTATGTTCGCGCATGGGGAAGGCCACATTATCAAAGACATTCAAGTCAGTGAACAAGGCGCCATGCTGGAACAGCATGCCCATTTTCCTGCGGATGGCATATAAGCCCTGGGTATCAAGCTCACTAACCTCTTGACCATTGACCTTGATACTGCCACGTTGCGCGCGGATTTGTCCGCCTATCAGACGCAAGATCGTCGTCTTACCCGAACCTGATCCACCCATGACGGCAATCAGTTTGCCGCGTGGGAAATCCATACGGAGTTCAGACAAGATGGTCCTGTCTCCATAACCAAACTGGATATCGCGAATTTCTACAAGATTTGGCACAGCAATGGGGGAGATAGTTTTATAAAAACTAGATTGTAATGCAGAAAGGCAAAGAGGGTTGTACAGACAACTATAATAAAAAAACAAGTAATTGATGAATATTCAGAATATTACCGCTATTTCACGCAAAACACGATAAATGCTTATTTTTCCAAATTTAATTCAAATGAGGGGCATGAAAATAATTTTTATTAATGAACGAAAAGTCAGTTATTCACAAAATCCCTGATTAAAATAGCTTTACCTGACTGATTTGTCTGAGATTTTACTCACAGTGGCAAATCAGCCAGGGCCTTACTACAGAACAAATTTCCTGAAGGCTTAACGCGGCAAAACAGAATCGCCCATCAAGAAGGCATCCACTTCACGCGCACATTGACGCCCTTCGCGTATTGCCCACACGACCAGTGATTGACCACGGCGCATATCACCTGCGGCATAGACCTTGTCGACATTGGTTTTATAGCAACCTGCACCATCCGTGGTTGCCCTGGCATTGCCGCGTGCATCTTTATCGACACCGAAAGCATCCAGCACTTGTTGTACTGGCGACACAAAGCCCATGGCCAGCAAGACCAGGTCTGCCTTCATTTCAAACTCAGAATCCGGCACTTCCTGCATTTTGCCGTCTTTCCATTCCACGCGGCAGGCGATCAGCTTTTCTACCTTGCCAGCCTTGCCTTCGAGGCGCTTGGTCGCTACTGCCCAGTCACGGTCACAACCTTCTTCATGCGAAGAAGAGGTGCGCAGTTTGGTGGGCCAGTAAGGCCAGACCATGGGTTTGTTTTCTTGCTCAGGCGGCTGTGGCATGAGTTCAAACTGGGCTACCGATTTGGCGCCATGGCGATTGGAAGTACCAACGCAATCAGAACCGGTATCGCCACCACCGATGACAACGACATGCTTGCCACTGGCCATGATCTGGTCCTTGACCTTGTCACCGGCATTGACCTTGTTTTGCAGGGGCAAGAAGTCCATGGCGAAATGCACGCCTTTGAGTTCACGGCCAGGCACGGGCAAGTCACGCGGTGTTTCTGCACCACCAGCAATGATAACGGCATCGAAGTCTTTTTGCAGTTGTTCTGGCGAGATGGTTTCCTTGGCCCAGTTGGTCACTGTTGCCGGGAAATCCTTGCCGACGAATACGCCAGTACGGAAAGTCACGCCCTCAGCCACCATCTGGTCTACCCGGCGGTCGATGTGGGATTTTTCCATTTTGAAATCAGGAATACCATAACGCAGCAAACCACCGACGCGGTCATTTTTTTCAAATACAGTCACGTCATGGCCTACACGCGCCAGTTGCTGGGCTGCTGCCATGCCTGCAGGGCCTGAGCCAACCACGGCGATTTTCTTGCCCGTTTTGACGGAAGGAACTTGCGGCACGACCCAGCCATTTTCCCAGCCTTTGTCGATGATGAAATGTTCTATCGACTTGATACCGACGGCATCGCTATTGATACCCAGGGTACAGGCAGATTCGCAAGGCGCAGGACAAATGCGACCGGTAAATTCCGGGAAGTTATTGGTGGAATGCAGGGTGTCGAGCGCCAGTTTGTAATTGCCGTTGAAGACAAGATCATTCCAGTCAGGAATGATGTTGTTTACTGGGCAGCCGTTATTACAGAAAGGGATGCCACAATCCATACAGCGTGCGGCCTGTACTTTGGCCTGGCCATCATCCAGATGCACCAAAAATTCCTTGTAATGCTTTTTGCGTGACTGCGGTGCTTCGCTTGCTTCTTGCAAACGCTGGTATTCCATGAAGCCGGTAACTTTACCCATTTTCTAACCTCAATATCGTTGCGGGCATATGCCCTGTCTGAATTTCAAATAAGCTGAAATAAGCTGAATAAGCTAAATAGTCTGGAGATCACAGGAGGGCGCGACCGCAGCATGGCTGTGGCACGCTCACTCAACTATGCCGGGACTTTTTCCTTTTTCGCTGCGAGCTGTTTTGCTGCATACATTTCACCCAAGGCGCGCTTGTATTCGGTAGGGAATACCTTGACGAACTTGGCACGACTACGGGCCCAGTCGTCCAGCAAGTTGCGGGCGCGGGTACTGCCTGTGTGTTTGAAATGACGCTCTATCAGATTGCGCAAGATGGCTTCATCCGTCTCGCCATCACCGCCACGCAGGCGGCTGTGCCAGATCGACTTATCCAGGGTTGCCACTTGTACGTCACCAGCCAATACCGGCTCCAGTGTCACCATGGACATATTGCACTTGGCCTCGAATTCGCCTTCCGGGTCATACACATAAGCGATACCACCCGACATACCGGCAGCAAAGTTACGGCCAGTGTTACCCAGTACGATGACGGTACCACCTGTCATGTATTCACAGCCATGATCACCAGTGCCTTCGATGACAGTCAGTGCACCAGAATTACGCACGGCGAAACGTTCGCCAGCAACACCATTGATAAAAGCCTCACCAGAAATCGCACCGTACAGGACAGTGTTACCACAGATGATGTTATCGACAGCCCAGCCGCGGAATTCTGTATTTGGGCGGATGATGATGCGGCCACCAGACAAACCTTTGCCGACATAATCATTACCTTCGCCCACCAGGTCCAGCGTCACGCCATGCGCCAGGAAGGCACCGGCAGACTGACCAGCCGTACCTTGCAACTGTATGTGGATAGTGTCATCCGGCAAACCAGCGTGACCATATCTTTTCGCCACTTCACCAGACAACATTGTGCCTACAGTGCGGTTCAGGTTTTTGATCGGTGATATGAAGGATACTTTTTCACCAGTTTCCAGGGCGATTTTTGCCTGGGCGATCAGTTTGTTATCGAGCGCTTTTTCCAGACCATGATCTTGCACATCAACATGGCGTATCGCTGCACCTTCGGCCAGTTCTGGCTGATAGAAGATGCGGCTGAAATCCAGCCCCTTGGCTTTCCAGTGCGATACTGCCTTGGATTTATCCAGCAAATCAACACGGCCTATCAAATCGTCATAAGTGCGTATGCCCAGCTGTGCCATGATCTGACGCAACTCTTCTGCAACAAAGAAGAAGTAATTAACGACATATTCAGGCTTGCCAGAGAACTTGGCACGCAAGACCGGGTCTTGTGTTGCCACACCTACCGGGCAAGTATTCAGATGGCATTTGCGCATCATGATGCAACCTTCTACCACCAGCGGCGCTGTGGCAAAACCGATTTCATCGGCACCGAGCATGGCGGCAATCGCGACGTCGCGACCTGTTTTCATCTGACCATCAGCCTGTACACGCACACGGCCACGCAAACCATTCAAGACCAGGGTTTGCTGGGTTTCAGACAAGCCCAGTTCCCACGGTGTACCAGCATGCTTGATGGAAGACAAAGGTGAGGCACCTGTACCACCATCATGACCAGCGATGACCACGTGATCAGCCTTGGCCTTGGAAACACCAGCAGCTACCGTACCAACACCGACTTCAGAAACCAGCTTGACCGAGATAGAGGCCTTTGGATTGGCGTTTTTCAAGTCATGGATCAACTGCGCCAGATCTTCAATCGAATAAATATCATGATGCGGTGGAGGCGAAATCAAACCCACGCCAGGTACCGAGAAACGCAGTTTAGCGATGTATTCAGATACCTTATGGCCCGGCAATTGACCACCCTCGCCCGGCTTGGCACCTTGCGCCATCTTGATTTGTATCTGATCAGCAGAACTCAGGTATTCTGCGGTGACACCAAAACGGCCAGATGCCACCTGCTTGATTTTAGAACGCAGGGAATCGCCGTCCTGCAAAGGAATATCAACTTCAATTTGATCTTTACCTACTACAGAAGCCAGGGTCTGGCCTTGCTTGATAGGGATGCCTTTCAATTCTTGCTGATAACGTGCAGGATCTTCGCCGCCTTCACCAGTGTTTGATTTACCGCCTATGCGGTTCATGGCGATCGCCAGGGTTGCATGCGCCTCTGTGCTGATGGAACCCAGGGACATCGCGCCAGTCGCGAAGCGCTTGACGATTTCCTTGGCTGGTTCTACCTGGTCCAGCGGGATGGCTTTACTAGGATCTATCTTGAACTCAAACAAGCCACGCAAGGTCATATGACGCTTGCTTTGGTCATTGATGATCTGTGCATATTCTTTATACGAATTGTAGTTATTCGCACGAGTAGAATGCTGCAGCTTGGCAATCGCATCCGGTGTCCACATATGGTCTTCACCACGGACGCGGAAGGCGTATTCACCACCGGCGTCCAGTGCATTTTCCAATACTGGATCATTACCAAAAGCGCCTTTGTGCAAGCGCAAGGCTTCTTCTGCGACTTCAAATACGCCTATGCCTTCCACATTCGAAGCCGTGCCCTTGAAGTATTTGTCGACCAGGGATTTGTTGAGGCCCACGGCTTCAAAAATCTGCGCGCCGCAGTAAGACATATAGGTAGAGATACCCATCTTGGACATGACTTTCATCAAGCCCTTACCTATTGCCTTGGTGTAGTTATAAACCGCTTTTTCTGCTGACAATTCACCCGACAAATCTTTTGCCATATCGGCCAAGGTTTGCATTGCCAGGTAAGGATGGACAGCTTCTGCGCCATAACCCGCCAGCAGGGCAAAGTGATGGGTTTCGCGGGCAGAGCCAGTCTCGACTACCAGACCAGTAGTGGTACGCAAACCCTTGCTGACCAGATGCTGATGCACGGTAGATGTTGCCAGCAAAGCCGGGATGGCGACATAGTGCTCGTCCATCTTGCGGTCAGTGATGATCATGATGTTGTGACCAGATTTGACCGCGTCGACGACTTCTGCACAGATCGATGCCAGGCGCGCTTCGATACCATCCTTGCCCCATGCAACCGGATAGCAAATATCCAGTTCATAGGACTTGAACTTGCCACCCGTGTTGGCACTGATATTGCGCAGTTTGGCGATGTCAGCAAAATCCAGTATCGGTTGCGCCACTTCCAGACGCATGGGCGGGTTGATGTTATTGGTGTCCAGCAAATTCGGCTTCGGGCCGATGAAGGATACCAGCGACATCACCATCGCTTCGCGGATGGGGTCGATAGGTGGATTGGTGACCTGCGCAAACAATTGCTTGAAGTAGTTATACAAGGGCTTGAGCTTGTTCGACATCACAGCCAATGAAGAATCATTACCCATGGAGCCGATTGCTTCTTCACCTGCCAGCGCCATCGGTGCCATCAGGAATTTCAAGTCTTCCTGGGTGTAGCCAAAGGCCTGCTGTCTATCCAGCAAGGTAGCTGAGTAAACAGTCTTGTCTTCTGCTGCCTTCAATTCATTGAGCTTGATACGTACTGATTTAATCCATTGCTTGTATGGCTTGGCGTTAGCGTAGGTATCCTTGATTTCCTTGTCATCAATGATGCGACCAGCTTCCAGGTCGATAAGGAACATCTTGCCCGGTTGCAGACGCCACTTCTTGATGATCTTGGATTCTGGAATGGGCAAAACGCCAGATTCAGACGCCATGACGACCAGGTCATCATCGGTAACGATATAACGGGCAGGACGCAAGCCATTACGATCCAGCGTACCACCAATCTGCCGGCCATCGGTAAAGGCCATGGCGGCCGGGCCGTCCCATGGTTCCATCATGGCGGCGTGGTATTCATAGAAGGCGCGACGGTTTTCATCCATCATGGTGTGATTTTCCCAGGCTTCCGGGATCATCATCATCATCGCCTGCGCGATTGGGTAACCGGCCATGACCAGCAGTTCCAGCGCATTGTCGAAACTTGCGGTATCTGACTGACCTTCAAAAATCAGCGGATACAGTTTTTGCAAATCGTCGCCAAGTACGGCCGATTTCATGACGCCTTCACGGGCGCGCATCCAGTTGAAATTACCTTTGACGGTGTTGATTTCACCATTATGCGCAATCATGCGATAAGGGTGAGCCAGCGGCCATTCAGGGAAGGTATTGGTAGAGAAACGCTGATGCACCAGTGCAAGTGCAGAGACGCAACGTTCGTCCTGCAAATCCTGGTAATACACACCGACCTGATCAGCCAGCAGCAAGCCTTTGTAGACGATGGTACGAGCAGACATGGATGGCACAAAGTATTCTTTGCCATGCAAGAGATTCAGGGCTTCAATCGCATGCACTGCCGATTTGCGGATTACATACAGTTTGCGTTCCAGCGCGTCTGTCACCATGATGTCAGGGCCGCGACCGATGAAAATCTGGCGTATGACCGGCTCTTTTTCACGCACGGTAGGCGACATGGGCATATCGCGATCCACCGGCACATCACGCCAGCCCAGTACAACCTGGCCTTCAGCGCGCACGGCACGTTCTATTTCTTGTTCACAGGCCAGGCGGGATGCATGTTCCTTGGGCAGGAAGATCATGCCTACACCATATTCACCGGGTGGCGGCAAGGCGATGCCCTGCTTGGCCATTTCTTCACGGTAGTACTGGTCAGGAATCTGGATCAGGATACCGGCACCATCACCCATCAAGGCATCGGCACCGACCGCGCCCCTGTGGTCAAGATTTTTCAAAATCAACAAACCCTGATCGACGATGGCATGCGTCTTCTTGCCTTTGATATGGGCAACAAAACCTACGCCACAGGCGTCATGTTCATTGGATGGGTCGTATAAACCTTGAGCGTGCATAGTGGATCTCCGGAGGACAATTTCAATATCAGGACTTACGTGAAACAGCTGTCGGCATGAATAGCTCTTTTGGCTATTCAGCAATTTTGCTGGCTGCGGATGGCAGCTTGATGACTTTAGTTTGAAGGGTGATCAAACCGTGCTGGCCATGCTTCCGGGTAAGGGCATGGCGCTACGCTGGACAAATGTGCCATGCATTCTTTGATTGTGAATGCGCCGGCACGACAGTTTGGCGTAAATCCTGTCAGGACAAGACAGAGAATAGTGCAGTGCAAAATATTGCGCAACTGATTTAATTAGGGTCGGTGTCAATTTAAAATAATCATATTCTCATGAATATTTAAATAGGGACACAGTAAATGCAGCCGTGTTTGCTGAGTTTCCGGCGTGCATATCAGGATTTCCAGGCATGGAAGCAGCCTGCAGGACCGCTCACGTAAAAGAAAAAATCAGGCGCTTTCCTGGACTTTGCGGGGGCGGCCACGCTTGACCGGCTCTACCCGTCTCTCGGTCAGCTTGCTCATTTCTATCTTGAATTTAGCCGAGCCCAGCATCCAGGCCTTGGTCGTGGCCTGGGTAATTTCACTGATTTGTGTGTTGGACAAGCCCTGCTCCAGACTTTGCTTGTAGGCAGCTTCTCGCTGGAAAGGTGTATTACCCAATGCCCAGTAACAACTATGATCGGTAATCAGGGGGTCGATATGCAGGCCTACATGATGCCGGTAACTGGACCAGGTGTAATCGAGCAAATCCTGCACCAGACCGGCACGCAAAGGATTGCTTTCCATATAAATACTGCAAGGGATGAAGTAATTGGCTGACTCAATGACGGTCGCACGGTAACGTCCCTGCCACAGGGTGCCGGTACGCTGGTATTTGCGGTTGAAATAAGGGACATAGTGACGGCCCAGCCACTGCATCATCTTGCCCAGGCCTGGTTCATCGCCGGGTGTCAGTAGCAGGTGCAGGTGATCTGGCATCAATACGTAGGCATGGATGGCAACGTCAAACAGCTTGGCAGCTTGCTTGAGCCAGTCCAGAAAGCTGCTGTAATCCTCGGCATCCTGGAAAATCACCGCACCGGCATTGCCACGCTGGATAACATGATGTTGCTGATGCGGGATAACGAGTCGGGCTAATCTGGCCATGGGTATGCGGGCAATCCAAAAGAGTCTGGATTGTGCTTGGCATCAGTCAGTCTTGTCAAAACTTATCTGAGCAGGCGATATCCGCCATACCGGACTGATTCATTGACAGGAGCTTTGACACAGATGACAGGCCAGGAAGTAAGCCTGAAGGGCAGCCCTGAGCAGTTTACTTATATGTACGGAGCCCCCCGCCATGCCTCGCTCTGCGAGGGCATGGACAAGCTATAGGCTTACATGGGGGCTGTTGCCGCTTCAACTTTCCGGTGTGACCGGAAAGTTCGCCATCACACAGCGATCAGGCCGCGATGAGTTCTTGAACCGGGCTTTTCAAGCGGAAAGCTTTGAGTGCACGAGATGCATCCGGCACTGCGACGATTTCTGGTGTACCAGTCATCAATTCAGAAATACGGCTTTTCAGGGCTTTTGCCTGTGTTGCCAGATTGAAATGCGCAGGACGTTGAGTCTGAACTATGCTCCAACGCGCTACAGGCGCATGGCCACTACCGTCCAGCAAGGATTTTTCACGCAGCCAGTTCTCGAAGGAACGGGTAGTCATGTTGCTTTCTATCCAGATCAAATGATCGGCAGTCATTTTCTTGCTGTTGTCCGAAGGGCGAACCAGTATTTCGTAAATCATTTTCTGACTCCTTAAAGGGAAACTTTGCTTAAGGAAAGGTGTCAGCAAAGATTCTTTAGTCCAAAAACGCACCGGTTGACGATTCAGTTGACATGATAAGTTACAAAAGTGAGAAATTTTTTTATATTTTTTATAAAAACACAACAAATTAAACGAAATTTGGGCAAAAATGCCCAAATTATTGTATTTATTTCAGCTTTTTGTTACAAATTGATTGGAACTATTTCGCACTCATGGAAACTATTTAATACGAGATGCTTCCAGCACGAAGCTCAATTTGCCAAAACGGGCACTGACTTCGTCAAATTTCTTTTGTTTCTGCGCATCTGTGAGGCTAGGATTGTTCAAATTATCACGCAAAAGGCTAAACAATGTTAAATCTGCGATAGGTTTCAACTGAGCATCGGTAGAGCGCTGAAAACCGGACAAATTCAAGATGTCTTTCAACACGACAGCCGCCTGCTTTTGCTTGCCATAATTGATAAAGAAATCTTCCACTCGGGTTTTCAGCGCAGGCGACATATCCTTGCGATACAAAATAGGATCATTCGGTATCAAAGGCGACGTCCAGATAACACGCACCTTACTGAATTGATCTGGCGCTTCTTTCTTCAACCTGCCCATCTCTTCACTATTAAAAGTGGCAACATCGACCTCGCCACGCAAAATTGCAGATAAATTAGTCTGATGATTACCAACAATGACTTTCTTGAACAGTTTTGCCGGATCTATCTTGTTCTTGGAAAACAGGTAATAAGCAGGAACCAGATAGCCAGATGTCGATTTTTTATCGCCATCAGCAAAAATGTACGTCCCAGGCTTGGCTGAGACCTGATCAAAGCTGGTCAACGCACTTTTGCTGGAGGCAATCAGGACAGAGTTATAGCCGCGTGAGCCATCGCTTTTTACCATCTGTGCAAACACGGTAGCCTTGCCATCTTCCACCGCATCCAGCGCAACTTTGCTGCTCAACCAGGCGATTTGTATTTTGTTTTCTTTCAAGCCAGCAACGATATCGCTGTAATTGGAAGAAATGGCGGCTGTCACTTCTGTGCCCGTGCTTTTTGCCAGGTCATCGAGCAAAGGCTGCCAGCGCTTACGGGTATCTTCTATACTGGTAGTGGCGATCAGGCCTACGGTGATTTTTTCTGCGGCATGCGCAAGAGACATGAACATACTGCTGACTAGCAGTATCAGGGTGAAACTTTTTTTAAACATAAAACCTCAATAGAAAATGCAAATACCCAAAGCACGGCAGTGCTTGTGACCAGTCAAACATGTATGCGGTAGCAGACAAACAAGCGACGTCAGTGACGTGCTTTGGGACAGGAATGGGGGGACGGTGATTGGATGCGCACTGATTAATTTTTGTGCATCAATTGCCTGCCATTATAGCATTAGATGAATTTGAGCAACCAATTCCCTTAAAGCAAGAAATGTTTTAGAGTTAATTCACCAGACACTTGGCTATGGAATTCGCTTATTACCCCATGTTACGCCGTGCTTTTTACTCACTGTCCTTAGCCTGGCCTAGTCGCTTTTTGGCAGCGGTGTGACAGAAAAGCGAAAACTGGTCACAGAGTTAAACACTTGCCCTGGATTAAGCACAGTCGAGGGAAAATTCGCGTGATTCGGGCTGTCGGGCAAGTGCTGGGTTTCGAAGGCAAAGCCGTCATGGCGCTGATAGGCTGAGGCTTCGCGGCCGTCAAAGCCATTGCCACTATTGAACTGTACCGAGGGTTCTGTGGTGCAGATATCCATTTGCCGGCCAGATACAGTTTCAGTGATGTGCGCAACGGCCCGCAAGGACTGATCCCAATTGGCAAACAGCAGGCTGTGATCATAAGCAGCTGGCTGCCCCAGCAAGGCATCGCCTTGTTCAAGGCGACGTGTGATGGCGGTGGGTTGGCGTAAATCCAGCACGCTGCCATCCACCGGTAAAATACGTCCTGTGGGTATGCGTTTATTGTCGGTCTCAGTATAACGATCAGCAGGGATTTGAAACAGATGCGTATTCAAACCTCTGCTGCCAGCGCCTGCCAGATTGAAGTAGGCGTGATTGGTCAGGTTGATGACCGTCGCGTTATCACTGACGGCACGGTATTCAATATTGAATGCATTGCGCGTCTTGTACAGGCGATAAGTAACCGTCACCTGCATTTCACCCGGGAAGCCCTGATCACCGTCAGGGCTGAGCAAATTAAAATGCGAGCCCAGGCTATCGTTCTCTTCAAAATCCTGGCGCGACCACACCCGCTTGTCAAAGCCTTGCGGGTCGCCATGCAGGGCAACTCCTTTTTCATTGGCAGGCAAATGATAAGTTTGTCCGCTCAATGCAAATTCAGCTTTGCCTATGCGTCCAGCATAGCGCCCTATGATGGACGCATGCCTGTGCCTGGTAGCTAAATAAGCTGACAGGTCAGGTAACCTGAGCACAATATTGGCCAGCTTGCCATCGCGGTCTGGCACTTCGATAGTGGTCATTGTCGCGCCATAATCCAGGTAGCAAACCCGCATGTGCGTGTCGTTTTGCAGGCAATGTTCCTGCACCACCTGACCAGTAGCTGTCTTGCCCCAATCGCTATCTTGGCTGTGAGCAGCGAGCGCGGCCGCGTTAATGCACGCCATACACGTCAGAATGACGAGTCTTACTATGTGAGCTAACGGCAACTGGAATCCGGCTGGCTGCCACGCGTGATGCCAAGATTGGCAAAATAGACGTAATCATCCTTGTCCTGATTCAGCATCGCGTGATGCTTGCGGTAGATGCCCCATTTCGGTCGCATGTGGTCTGCCCCTGTACGCCATAATTGCAGGCCCGCGCTGTCGATTTCCAATACGGACTTATCGTCCTGGCCGCGCATACTCAACTGATAATGTCCGGCAGAATTTGAGAATGTGATCTGCTCACGCACGTCTATCCATTGCCCCTGTATCTGCGACAAGGCCACCGTGCCGAGTACATGATAAACACCGCCCTCGTTTTTCAGGTCATCAATTTGCCGCACTTCCATACGGCCACTCGCCAATGGCGTAAAAGTGATCAGCGGCGGCTCCGCATAGCGGCCACCATAGGCCTTGATCTGGTGGATATGTGTAAACGAGGGCGAAAACTTCATGCCTGCATCAATCTTGAAACGCCAGCTATACACAAAGCTGTTATTTTCACGCGCCTTGAAGGCCTGGTGCATACCCATCAGACTGGGGGCAATCTTGATCTCGGTGCGGGAACGGTCGCTCCCCTCAGCCACGGTTTTGCCATCCAGATTAACGTCGGTAGGATCTATCGCCAGCACTGCAAAATAGGCTGACACCACATCGTCGCCCCCTTCAGTAATATGCGGCCTGGCTGACGCGTAGTGCGTATCACTCGGCGCCTCTACCGCACCCTTGCCAAAAACATTTTCTATACGCGCATAAGTATCCGTGCCACCCGGCTTTTGCGCATTCAGGCACAAGGTATTGCCGGTTACGCCAGAAGTCGCATCAGCGGCAAAAGCATGAATAGCAGGCATGGCAAAACCAGTAAGCAGACTCCCAGATAAAATGAGTAAGCGCATAAGCCTGCCTCAGTCCTGGTATTGCGGCCCGGCCACGACAAATGGCCCACCCTGATAGGTACTGGTCTTATCGTCAGCATCAGGCCAACTCGCAGTCAGCGGAAAGCGTCCGGCGAACTCGCTTGAGCTATCCTTGGGGGTAAACCCGAGGTGGGCTGCCTTGCTGTTATCCCACCATTTCGCCGGATTATCCGATACGCCAAAGACAATACTATGGCCCACCTTGGGCGTGAACAATGCCGCCTTGATCAGGCCCAGCAAATCATCGTAACTAAGATAAGTCACCATCATGCGGGTATTTCTGGGTTCAGGAAAAGACGAGCCTATGCGCAGGCATACCGTCTCTATGCCAAAGCGGTCATAGTAATAACGTGACAGCGCTTCGCCATAAGATTTGCTGAGGCCATAAAAACCGTCTGGCCGTAGCGGACTGTCCGCATTCACTTTCTCTGTCGTAGGGTAGAAACCAACAACATGGCTGGAGCTGGCATAAATAACGCGTTTGATGCCCAGCTTGTGTACCGCTTCATACAAATGATACATGCCCAGGATATTGGCCTGCATGATGGGTTCAAACTTGTCTTCGACAGAGATGCCGCCAAAGTGCAGCACGGCATCGACATCTTTCAGCAATTCAAACACCCCTGCCCTGTCAGCCAGGTCGCAGGTCTGCGCCTCTTCGCCAGGCACCAGGTTTTCTATATCGACGATATCGCTGAGTCTGAGTATTTTTGTCCACGGTTTCAGGCGCTCACGCAAAACCCGGCCCAGGCCACCGGCTGCACCCGTCAAGAGCAGGCGATTAAAAGGCTTTTCACTGGATTGCTCACTAAATTGTTCAGTCATCATCATTTTTGATTTTAGGTTGGTGTCGGCCCTGATTTGCTCAAGTTGCTTAAAAAGGGCAAATCAGACTTTTAGTTAAACGTTTAACTAAGTATATAGAATTTTTTGCCGGGGTCAAATATTTCCTTTGCATGTTAAAAAAACCACCACCTGCCTTGAAGAATGATGCATCTGGCAGACAAGCCCACAATGGCATTGATGCCTGCCTGCCAGTTTGTACGGTAAGATGCACGCTGAATTGAGCTGGCGGTTAAACGCTTACAGTCACACCGTCTGAGATACTTTTATACGCGATGAAGAAAAAACCACCGACCATACGTGATGTCGCCGCTGAAGCGGGCGTCTCTACTGCCACCATATCCAAATTCATCAATGGTACACAGCGTTTTTCTTCTACCGTAGAAGCCAGGATCACAGCGGTCATTGACAGTCTTGGCTACCGTTCCAACCCACTGGCGCAATCCATGATCACCGGGCGTACCAAATCCATAGGCCTGTCGATACTGGATGTCAGCAATCCCCATTTCACCAGCATCGTCAAAGGGGCCAACCGCATCGCCATCGAACATGGTTACACGCTGCTGCTGGTCGATACCGAAGAAAACCTGGGTCGTGAAAAACCGCTGATAGAAGCATTGAGCCGCCGTGTCGATGGCATGATACTTTTTTCACGCATGAGTGAAGCCGACCTGAGCTGGACCGAGCAACTGGAAAAACCACTGGTATTCTTTGGCCGCCTGAGCCAGCTCAGTTCCCCCTGTGTCAGTAGTGATGACCACAAGGGTGCCTACATGCTGGCGCAACACCTGCTGACCCTCGGACACAAGCGCATTGCCTATATGGGTTTCAATAAATCCCGCCGCGATGAAGAACGTTTTGGCGGCCTGCAGGAATGCCTGGGCGAGCATCAACTGACAGCAGAAATTTATAATGTCAATTCGCCTTCCGCCCAAGAGGGCGAGCGCCTTTGCTCATCCATCATGCTGGGCAAACAGCGTCCCGATGCCGTGGTTTGCTATAACGATTTAATGGCACTGGGCTTCATGAAAGAAGCACAAAACCTGGGCTTCGATATTCCCCGGGATGTTTCCATCGCCGGTTTTGACAATATCCAGTATGGCCGCTACACCTCGCCTGCACTGACCTCAGTCGATTTACAGAGTGAAGAAATGGGGGTTGCTGCCATGCGCACGTTGATCAGCATCATCAATGGCGAGACCGCCAAAGGCCTGACCACCATAGAGCCGCAATTGATTTTGCGCTCTTCTGTCATGAACAGAAAATAATCCTGCTCTTGCGTTGAACAGCATTGACGGCACAAATCCCCTTTGTGCAAAAAAGCGACATTCTTAGAAAACGTTTTCTTTAAAAAGAATGCAGTGCATGCCTCAGCATGCGCAAACTCTTCGTCTTGCCATTTCATCGCTAGTTATCTGCAATAATTCTCGCAGAAATTAAAAAAAACAAAAATCAGGTTTACCTTCAATTTGAATTCATCTACTATTTAGTTAAACGTTTTCCTAATTTCTTTCAAAGCTGCATTTGAAACAATATATCCAGGGAAAACATAACAAACCAGGAGATGTATGCCGTACCGCAATCCCATCCTCAATAAGCTGTGCAAGCTCTGCATCGCAGCATCGGTGCTGACGCTAAACATGGCTGCGGCAAGCAATGCTGACCTGCCTGTACCTGCAACACAGACGCAACTGCCCATGAACACGCTGGTGCAGCAATCACTTTATCCCCAGCTTGATTACCTGTCGCAAAAACTGCTGGCCGAGAGATTACAAACCACGCTGGCTGGCTACCCTGCCTTCAATGGCAAGGACAAATTCTTGCCCGGTAAAATCGCCACCGGCCTCGCCCATTTAATGCTGAACCCTGCTCTGGCTCCAGAGGCAAGGCTCAAGGCAGCAGAAAATTTCCGCATCAGTGCCGACATGACCGTCGATATGGAAAACCATACCTGGGGCATTTACTATTATTTGCTGGCACTGCAACAGATACAGCAAGCGGGCTTGCTGGAGCAGGCAGTCAGCCCGGCCACCCTGGTCAAGCTGAAGAAGCAACTGGACTGGCGCAGCTTTGTCAATGAAGCTGATCTGAAACTCATCAACCTGCCCACCAATTATTATGGCGTGGCATTTGGCGTGGCACGCCTGCGCATGTTGCTCGGTTGGGAAGATGCCAGTGGCAGTGAAAAACTCTTGAATACCCTGCTGGCGCACTACGATGCACATTCTGGCGAATATGGTTTTTCTGATGAAACCGATGGTGAAGGTCGCTTTGACCGCTATAGCATTTTATTGATTGCAGAAATTTGCCACAGGCTCATAGAAACCGGCAAGGAAGTCCGGCCTGACTTGAAACTGAAACTCAGGAAAGCCGCAGACATTGCCCTGAATATCGCAAATGACAAGGGTGATGGCTTCAGCTTTGGCCGCAGCATAGGTGCTTATGGTGATACTGCGATACTCGAAATTCTGTCGGCATCTGCTTACCTGGATGTCTTGACGCCCACGGAAAAAGACTATGCCTACGCCTATTCCACCCGCGTATTCAACAAGTTTTTAAGCTTCTGGTATGACCCGCAATTACATTCCGTCGATTTGTGGGGCAAGGGCAGGAAGACTGATGCCTACCGTGGAGCGCACAGGGTGCTGGGTGAAAACTTCTCGCTCTTGCATCAGTTACTGACCACCAATGCCATCTGGCACAAACTCGGTTATGACCAGCGCATACCGCTGGCTGACCTGCAGGCATGGGCAGATAAAACCCAGCCACGGTTCAGCTTCAACTGGTTTGCGCGCGGTGAGTATGACAGGGCACTGGCGATCTACCGCGACCGCCAGCATGTGTTCAGCCTGTTACTGGCCAATGGTGGTGCAGGCCAGCATGCGAATAGTCCCTACTACCCGCTACCGTTTTCAAATGATCTCATCGTTGGCATACCAGACAGCGGCTTTGCCCATCCCCAGCTTATCCCCAGTCTGACGCTGGCAGATGGTAGCAAGTTACTGGTTACCGCCTTCATCAGTAACATCCAGACTGGCAAGACAGCGAAGGGCGAATTCATCAGCTATCAGCAAAGCGGGCTGACACGCATGACAGGCGAAGGCAAACCGCCACAAAAAGATGAGCGGGTAAAACTCAATAGTCGCTATCAGTTTGAACCCGGCAGTGTCAGCAGGACAGATGAATTTACAGCGACTGGCAACACACAGATACAGCAAGCCAGCCTGGAATTCAGCAGCTTTTCAGATGCTGTTCGGCAGGACGGAAATCACATTTATTTCAGTAAAGGCGGCGTCACGGAATTCATCGTCGAAGGTCTGGAGAAATGCTCGGTAAAACGGGTAGTGGGCGACGCGTATTTCCAGACTCCGGCTGGGCCCTTCATCAACCATATCAGTTGCAGCACGCAACAGTTAAAGCCTGGGCAGCCACTGAAAATCAAATGGACGATACGGTACCAATAAAATTTAGCAGCGAAACTTAGCTGAAAAAAATTAAGCATCAAGAATTTAGCAAAAAAATCAGCAGCAAAAATAGCACAAAACTACAATATCCGGAGACAAGAATGTCAGCACAATCCAGCAGCAAGCAACATCTCATGCAACTCAAACCCCTGAGCTTTGCCATCAGTCTGGCCATGCTGGCTCTGACCCAGGCAGCGCAGGCGCAACAGGCAAATACCGCAGAAACTTCTGACGGTAAACTCAATGAAGTCGTGGTATCGGCCAACAAACGCATAGAAAAACTTGAGCACGTGCCGATGGCGATTTCGGTCCTGGGCGATGCCACATTACAGCGCAATAACGTCAGGGAAATCGCTGACGTCATCAACCTGTCGCCTGCATTGTCCATCACCTATGGCTCTACCCCTGCCAACAATGGCATCAATATGCGTGGCATAGGCACCACGTCGATAGGCATAGGTGTAGAAGCTGACGTGGCAGTCATCATTGATGATATTCCCATGGGCATGCAGGTCAAGGCCTTCCAGGATCTGACTGATATCTCTCGCATAGAAATTCTGAAAGGTCCGCAAAGTACCTTGTTTGGTAAAAGTGCGATTGCCGGTGCGGTAAACATCATCACCAAGCCTATCTCCGGCCCGCTGGCGGGCAGTGCCAGTACTTTATATACCAGTGATGGTGAATGGCGCTTTGGACTCAGCTATGGTGGTGAGGTGTCGGAAAAATTTGGTTTTCGTGTCAGCGCCAGTGATAACCGCTACGCCGGCAATGTGAATAACCTGACTGATGGCAGCAAGGTCAACGGCTCTGGCGGCAAGACCTTCATGGCCAAGCTTAGCTGGCATCCTACCGACAATATTGATGTCGATTTCTCGCCACGCTATAACAGCACCGTCACATCCTGCTGCGTGCTGGCACTGACCAGCCTGACCCCGGCACAAGGTGGCCTGTTATCGAATATTGCGCAACTGCCTGCATCGACTTTATTGAACGGTATACGCATAGGCCCAGACAACGTGGATGTGCGCAATGATGCAATGACAGGACAGACCTCAACCAGCCGTGGTGCCGGTTTGAAATTCACTTACTCATTTGCCGATGGTTCTTCGCTGACCTCGATTTCCTCCGTTGACCGTTATTATGCAAATGACTCGCGCGACCAGGATTTTGTCGATGTACCCACCCTGCTGTATTATCCGCTGGCGAATGGCAAACCCGCCGGTGTCAATTCTGGCTACACCCAGTACGGCACTTTCGACGTCAAATCGCAAACCCAGGAATTGCGCTATACCTCGAATGACAAGAATTCGTTACGTTATGTGGTCGGTTACTGGTATGGAAAAAATTCCATAGAACGTCATTTCATACGCGGTTATAACGGTATTGCTCTGACCACGCCTATCCAGTATTTCACGGACACTTATAACGTCAACAGCGCCGTGTTTGGCCAGGCGACCTGGGACTTTGCCAAGAACTTCAGCCTGCTCGCAGGCTTGCGCTATAACCGTGAAACCTCGGGTTACCGCTTCTCGGTAGGCGCACCGCCACCTGGCGCGTTTGTACAGACTGATTATTTTTCCAGCCTCGACAATACTGAAAATTCCACGACGGGTAAACTCAGCCTTCAACACCAGGTTAACAACAACCTGATGGTGTATGTCATGGGTTCTACCGGGTATAAAGGTCTGGCCTATGACCTGACCAGTGGCTTGAATGCAGCCACTGCGGCCCAGCAGCCAGTCAAATCAGAAACTGCCAAGACCTTTGAAATCGGCCTGAAAGGTAATTTCTTCGACAATCGCCTGACGCTGAATGTAGCGGCCTTCAATAGCCGATTCAGTGACTACCAGCAAAATTCTGGCGGCTACCTGCCTGGCACTACGACTTATGTGACCCGCCTCAATAGCGTAGGTGGCGTGCAGACACGCGGCGTGGAAATGGATGTCTCGGCACTGGTCACCAGGGACTTGATGCTCAACGGCAGCATTGCCTATACCGATGCGACGATTACGGAATTCCCGAATGCCCCTTGCTATAACGTCGCCGGCAGCCCGAATGGTGGCTTCAATGCCGAATGCCAGTTGAAGTCTGTGCAGTATGGCGGCCAAAACGTGCAAGACCTCGCTGGTGCGAGGATGCCGAATGCACCAAAAATCAAGGCCAATATCGGTGGGCAATATGACCTGCGTTTCAGCAACCTGCCTTTCGACGCTTTTATCACAGGCAGCGTGCGCTATCAAAGCGATGTCATCACCAACCTGAACCAGGACCCTACGCTGGCCGTATCTGCCATCAGTGTGACGAATATCGGTTTCGGTATCAGAGACAAAATGAACAAGTACAAACTGAGCTTCTTTGTCAACAACCTGTTTGACCGCCACTATGCCAATACCGGTTTCACAGGTGTAGGTAGCTGGAGTTCAAAAGCACCGAACCCGGTGCTGACAGTGACCAACACCACCTGGACACCTGCCCGTGATGCCTTCCGTTATTTTGGTGTCAGGCTGGACGCTAAATTCTGAATACCTTCAGCGACTAAAGTAGCGTGATGAATAGCCAGCACCGTTCATCACTCCTCTGAATTTCATACGTTTCCCTTCCTTTCAAAATCCGGCATTCGTGCCGGATGGTTTTCTGCTGTCTATTTTTTATAACGAGAAATTAATCCCATCCAAACAAGCGAGGAGTACATCATGTTATCTGCAAAACCGAATAGCAAAAAAATGTTCCTGAAACCAACTCTGACATTCATCACCTGCGCACTGTTAGTCGCAGCACTGCCAGCAATGGCGGCCACGTATAAGGTAACCACAGCCAAGGAATTACAAGACGCCATCGGCAAGGTAAAAGCAGGTGACTTGATACAACTGGCGGCAGGCACGTACAAAGACAAGTTCGTCATCAAGAACAAAAATGGCAAGGCTGACCAGCCTATACAACTGACGGGCCCTGCCGGATCATCTGCCGCAGTGCTGGTGAATAGCGGCGGTTATGGCCTGTATCTCGATCATGCAAACTACTGGATCATTGATGGCATCACGGTCAATAATTCAGGCAAGGGCATCATCCTTGATACCTCCACCAACAACGTACTGCAAAACCTGACCGTGCATGATGTCGATGACGAAGGCATACACTTTCGCGCCTTCAGCACCGACAATGTATTAAAGAACAGCCACATCTATAACACTGGCAAGAAGCAGGCTGGCTTTGGTGAAGGTGTATATATAGGATCAGCCAATTCCAACTGGTGCACCTACACTTCATGCAACCCGGACAAGAGTGACCGTAACAAGGTGCTGACCAACAGCATAGGCCCTAACGTCAATGCCGAAGGCATAGACATCAAGGAAGGTTCATCTGATGGTCTGATACAGGGCAATACCTTTGACGGCAGCGGCATCAGCGGTGAAAACTATGCTGACAGTGTGATTGATGTCAAAGGCAATAATTATGCAATCACCGGCAATACCGTCAACAACCACCCAACCTCCAGCGATAAAAACCTGCTGGATGGTTTCCAGGTACACCAGGCCTATACCGGCTGGGGCAAGAACAATAAATTCAGCAGCAACCGCTTCAACCTCAATACCAAGGGTTATGGCATCAATGTACAGTCCGGCCTGACTGGCAATATAGTCTGTGACAATAACTCGGTAACAAATACGACAGGCGGTGTCGCCAATGTCGCGCTGAGCCATTGCCAGTAATACGTAGTAACCACGACCTTAGCTGAACTGCCCGTCTTTGACCACCTGTTCACGCAGCTTGTCTTTCTTGCTTTTGCGCTTGCCCTTGATGCCGCCAGTAGGCGCATCGTTGGCAAGCCGGGCATCGGATTCTTCTTGGGTGATTTCACCTGCAATTGCAGTAGGTTCAAAACCAGCTATGGTCTCGCGTGGCACACGTTTGTCCTGCCGCTTTTCTATCAGGCGGAAATGCATTTCATGCTCGGCCAAAATAAAGCTGATCGCCGTGCCGCTGGCACCGGCACGGCCAGTGCGACCTATGCGGTGGATGTAGTCATCAGCGGAACGTGGCAAATCATAATTGACGACTGCAGGCAGGCCTGCAACATCAATGCCACGGGCTGCCAGGTCAGTGGCAACCAGCACCTGTATGCGGTTCGCCTTGAAGTCAGTCAGCATATGCTGGCGCGCGCCCTGGCTGGCATCGCCGTTAAATGCCTCTGCCTTGATACCTGCTTTTTTCAATTTATTGCTGACGGTGTCGCTCGCATATTTGGTGGCGACAAACACCAGCACGCGCTCCCATTGCTGCTCTTTGATCAGGTGCACCAGCAGGCGGGTACGCTTGTCGCCATCAACTGCTATCGCCCTTTGCGCGATATCGGGCAGGTTTTCAGTCAGGTCGGCAATCGCTATACGCTTTGGTTCATTCAGCAAAGCCAGCGCCAGTTTTTTTACCGCAGGTGAGAACGTGGCTGAGAAAAACAGGTTTTGCCGCTTGGCAGGTAACTGCTCGAGGATGCGTTTGATTTCATCGGCAAAGCCCAGGTCCAGCAGGCGGTCTGCCTCATCCAGCACCAGTGTTGCCACATCCCTTAATGACAGGGCATTGTTATCCAGCAAATCCAGCAAGCGTCCCGGCGTACTGATGACGATATCGGCACCACCACGCAAATGCATCATTTGCGGGTTGATGGAAGCGCCGCCATAGATTACAGCTACCTTCAATTTCTTTGGCAAATGCTCTGCCAAAGCCTCTATTGTTTGGCCTACCTGCCCGGATAATTCACGGGTAGGTACCAGTATCAGGATTTTGACTTTACGCTGTTTGCTACCCTCTTTGCTGCCCTCCTCCATGTCTTCTTGCATGCGTTGCAACAGTGGCAAAGCAAAGGCGGCTGTCTTGCCAGAACCAGTCTGTGCCAGTGCCATGACGTCCTGGCCAGCCAGCACTGCCGGAATAGCTTCCGCCTGCACCGCGGTCGGTGTCGCATACTGGCGCGCAGTGACAGCTTGCAAGAGTTCCGGGATCAGGCCTAGTGAGTCAAAGTTCATGGATAAGTTTAAGAGGAAGAAAAGAAATTTTTGATTGAGCGTTACACTATTGATATTAACGCGTCAGAACATTCGCAATGCCGGGATTTCAAAATCCCGTCAATGCGCATTGTAGTGCAAAACTGCCATACACCTGCAGATGTCGATCCCTGCAATATCTGCGATTACTCATCAAGGAGTCAGCATTTTGGCAACAATTACCTTCATCCAGGCGGACATTGCCCAACATAAAGATGTACTCATCGCCATGAATATGGAATATATGGGCTGGGTGGCGGCGAACATAGCGCATGATTTTGGCATTACTACCGAGACCTTACTGGGTATGCCACTGGCTGAATATGTACCGGGCGCGCTGGACAAAATTTGTGGTGCAGATGCGCAGGATGGCATGTTTTATCTGGTCGAAGTAGACGGTCAGTTTGCCGCCATGGGGGGCAGGCGCGGCATCGAGGCTGGCATTGCCGAGATAAAACGCTTGTATGTATTACCGGCTTTTCGTGGGCTGCATCTGGGTGACCCGCTTTTACAGTATTTGCTCAATGATGTCCGCAGCCTGGGCTATCAGCGTGTGCGACTGGACAGCGCACCCTTCATGCACGCGGCTCACAGGCTGTATGAAACTGCTGGTTTCAAGGACTGCCCGCCATATGCAGGTGCAGAAGTGCCAACTATTTTGCATCCCCGCTGGCGTTTTATGGAATTGGTGCTGTAGCCGGGGATTTTGTGTAAGCTGACGAACAGTCTGTCAATTGCGACTGGCGTAAGCTGCGAAAAAAGGAAAATATCATGCAAGTTGAAACTATCCTGGCCTTTGGCGGCCATAGCGAAGCAGCCATCCAATTCTATACCGAGGCACTCGGGGCAGAGGTCATCGTCATGATGCGCTGGAAAGACAGCCCCGATCCGGCATTGCGCGCGGTTTCATCAGATCCGGACAAGATCATGCATGCCTCGTTTCGCATAGGCAACACCACACTGATGGCAAGCGACGGTGTCGAAACACTGAGCCAGCCGGATTTCAAGGGCTTTACACTGAATCTTGAAGCCAGGGACGATGCAGAAGCCGAGCAGTTCTTCTCGGCACTGAGCAATGGAGGAAAAGTGCAGATGCCATTGGCAAAAGCCTTCTGGACATCGTTGTCTGGCATGGTAGTTGACCGCTTTGGCCTTTCCTGGATGGTGAATGTGGCCTCGCCAACAGCATAGAACCCACTCCATCCTGATGATGGATAGAGTGGGTTATCTCAACTAGTACTTTGCGGGATGCACTCAGGCAGCCCGCGAACCACTGCATTTAAAAAGTCGTACGCATGGACAAGGTGTAAGCCGCACCCGGTTTGTATTCATCAAATATGGCATTGCTGAATTGCGTATATGACTGGCTGATGGCTTTGTTTGCATTCCACACACTCAGCGTCAGATCGGTGTTGTAGGGAAAACCGAACAAGGTCTTCAGATTGGCACCGGCTGACAAGTCAACTTGCGAACGCGAAGTCGTGTAGGCATAGGCACCGCCAGCTACGTTCAGGCCAGTACTGGTATTGACGACATGACCAGCAGTGTATTGACGTGAAATGCGGAAGTTCAGGCCATTGCGTTCGTAGTACAGCGTCAGGTTACTGGTACGTGGTGGCACACCTGCAACTGGCGGGGCATTTGGTGCCTCATCCTTTTGCGAGGTGTAGGTGTAATTCGCCGTAAAACCAAAACCCTTGACTGGCAACATATCCAGCGGCTGCTGCCATGTCAGTTCTATGCCCCTTACCTTGAGCTTGGTGTCGATGTTGTAAGGCTCGGTGATTTCAACCAGATGCTTGTCACGTCCGCCACTGGCATCAACTGACTGTTGTTGTGCAGCTGTCAAACCCACGGTACCGAACATCGCATCCAGTTGTGACAAGGTATAAGTGCTGATGCGTTGTCCCGGACGGCTGACGATGTCTTTGGCAAAGACACTGGCCGACACATAGGACTCGCGGGTCATGTAATACTCCAGCCCCAAATCCAGATTATTCGCACCGAAAGGTTTGAGGTTGGGGTTGGTCACATTACCCTGACGTGCGCCCTGGTCACCCATGGTCAACATGGTTTGCCGCAGATCAGCCGGGTTGGCACGTGTCAGGGATTTGGATCCAGAAGCGCGGAAAATCAAAGCAGGCGTGATGTTATACGCCAGTGTGGCCGAAGGCAGCACGTTGCTGTATTTGGTTGTTTCATAGGCCCAGACACCGATATTGTCGTACTGCCCGCCATTCTTCAAATCGACATTGCGCGGATCAGCCACCACGCTCAAAGCACCAATAGTCTGCTGGGTTTCAGAATACCGTACCCCGGCGTTGTAGCGCAAAGTGCCATCGAATAACTTGGTACGACCATTCGCCTCAGTATAAAAACCACTGACGACTTCGCGGATATAGCCGCCACTGCCATTGGCGAAACCCTTGTAAATATTATCGCGGAAATATTGATAGTCGGTGTCTTGCGCAAACTTGGGCCAATTCACACTGATGAAACCATGGTTGCTCGCATAAGCATAATTTGGTACACCAGCATTGGTGACTACCGAGCCTTGATAAGTCAGTGGCGTGGTCAGGCCCGCAGTAGAACCTGTGCCATAACCAGGATAAGCAGTGGCGGCATCTGTCATCGCACCAGGTGTGCTGCGTCCATCGCAACCTGGTTGACGGATCTGGGTGTTGGGTGCGAAGAAACGGTAGCTGACGTTGTTGCCGCAAGCGACGTTCATCCACGCATCTGCCACGCCATAACTGCGGTAACGGCGCTCGATATCGTCATACGCCACGCCACTCTTGATACTGAAACTGCTATCACCCCAATTGACATTCAGGCGTGTACCCTTGGTCGAATTAGTGCGCTCATACAGGTCCATGCGCAAACCCGACAGGCCCTGGCCAGCCTGGTTCCAACCAAAATTTGTAGGGTCGTTAATGTCAAGGTTAGCCGTATATGTCGGTGACTGACCAGCGACAGTATTATTGTAAGTAATCACCGAATTGGGTGACTTGGTGGCCAGCAGCACCGTTGGCATATCGCGGAAGAAGGTGCTGTTTGTGATATTGAGATGGCCATCTATCGTCCAATTGTCATTCGGGCGGAATTCGAAGCCAGGGTTAAAGCTGCGGAATTTCGTTTTTTCTTCCATGGGCCGGAATTCCAGTGCCCAGAATGTATTCGCGAAAATGGCTTTGTTCAGTACGCAACCAGTCGTACAATCGCTGCGGTCAAATTCCATGCCTATTGGGATGACAGTATTGGCACGGGTACCGGCATTCATCGCCTCATAGATCATCTTGTTGTTCTTTTGGGCGAACACCATGTCCATATAGATATCCAGCTTGTCATTCGGCTGCCATTGCAAGCTGATGACTTCACCGGCACGCTTGCGTTCACCTTCGTATATCAGGTGGCGACCCAGGCGAGCCATGAGGGCATTGTCAATTTGCTGTATGGTGGCGCCAGGGTTCAAGGCCAGTAACATGGCGCGGTCTATCTGCTTGCCTGGTACCAGGATAGAGCGCGCATAGTCGGGCAAATTATTGAGTGCCAGACCTGAGGGTACTGTGTCAGGCGTAGATTGCGAACCACCGCCAGTACTGTTGGGGTTATCTGCTGCAGTCGCCTGGAAAGACTTCAATTGCAGGTTGCGCATATCCACTGACTGGAAACCATCGGTCTTGTATTTGGTATCGCCAAAAGCTGCACCAACCAGGACACCGAACTTGCCGAAGGTATTGCTATTCCAGGTATTACTGACCAAAGCTGAACCAGTAGTGCCAGCTTTACCGCTTTGATCGCGGTAATTGCCACTCAGTGTGAATGCAGAACGGAAACCGTTCTTGTCAAAAGGACGCACGCTGCGCATATCGACCGTACCAGCAATACCACCTTCGATCAGGCTGGCTTGCTGGCTTTTGTAAACGCTGGCACTACGGAATAATTCAGACGGCAGGAAGTCCATATCGACTTCGCGGTTGGCGCTGATGGAGCCACCCCAGCTACCTGCCGAGGCAGATGCCATAGGTGCGCCATTCAGCAAGACCCGCGTGAAAGCCGGGCCCATGCCACGGATGGAAACATTCAAACCCTCGCCATCGATTTCAGCCCTGGTCACCTTGACGCCAGGAATGCGACCCAGCGCATCGGCAATATTCGGATCTGGGAACTTGCCCATGTCTTCAGAGAAAACGGTATCACTGAGACCGACGTTTTCATATTTTTCATTGGCGGATAAGGCGAGCGAACTGCGGTAACCACTGACTGTCACCGTAGGCACATGGTTTTTTTCCTTGGCTGCTTTTTCTTTTTCAGCTTTTTCTTTTTCGGCTTTCGCTTTTTCAGCTGCCAGCTTTTCGGTATTTTCTGCGCTAGCAGTCGATGTCGGCGCCGGGCTTGGTGCTGTCTGCGCTGCCTGTCCATAGGCACTGGAAATCAGGCCAGCAAGGACCGTGGTGACGAAGACTTCACCACCTGTGCAGAACCGACGCTTACCGGTACCAGCTCCCTTCAATTTTCTATTCATGCTTGTCTCCTGTATATGGCCTCTGGTGCCATTGTTGTTTGCGCCTTTATTGGCGCATCGATTTTTCTATTTTTTTCTATTGATGACGAAATACAATTTCTGGTAACGCAAACAGCAGGTACTCATTCTTTTGATGACCGGTCGCCTTATGAACTTGCGTCACCACTAATCTTCCTGTTTTTTTGCAACAGTATTTAAAAAATATGTTTGCGCTAAACAATACTACTTATATAAATAATAGCGCTACCATTTGTATGGTGGATGTTTTGCAATCGCACGTCAATTCCCTTCTTTAGCTGCGTTGTTGCAGTGATACGGAAAAATAACTACATCTGCAACAATTTTGTTTTTTGCGAAAGGCATAGATATCTTATGCTATATTCAAATCAAATTGTTTGCGCTAACATAAATATTTTAAAGTGTGCTTTTCCAAGCTTTTCAGCGAAGATTTTTAGTTAGAACCAGGGTTGTTTGGTAAAACGGAATGCATCAACATCGATATAACCCTGGCCTGGATGTGGGTTATAACAAAACAGGGCAAACTGCTGCCCCTGGAAAGTGCCAGTGCGCCAGTCATAAGCCAGCTCGAAGCTGCCGCCCATCACATGCCAGACCTTGCCATCCAGGCTGTAAGCAACTTCCGCCTGGTTCTTCCTGAAATCCATGTCAGTACGCAAATGAATTTTATTGACAGCAACAGGCAGCGATGGCACCCGCACTTCAGTCTGCCGTCCTATCGCGGTATCCTCTATCACTTGCATACTCAGGAATAATTTATCCGCCGCGTCACGCTGGATGACGATATGTCCATTGAATTTTCCCAGCGTACCAAACCCGCACATATCGCCAGCCTGCAGATTGCCGGCATCAATTTCAACTTCGCCGCGACTCCATGGCCCCTGGCCTTTCTGGGTAAGCGTGTTACGCGCAGTCCAGAACTCATTTGCCTGCACAGGCTCCAGCCTCAAGTAACCACGCCTTTCACGCAAGGACCAGCGAGTATCATCAGGATTATGGTTCCACTGCCATTGCAGACCCAGCACAGGTGCACTGAAATCGTCTGAAGTTGCCAATTGTGTGACTGGCTTGCCCTGGACAGGTTTGATGGCGCTGGCAGGCACCCTGCCCGGAGCTTCTTTGGTACCCCACACCGGCCAGTCATCTTCCCAGAAAACCGGACTGATATTAGTCATGCGCCCGATAGCACCGGCGTCAACCATTACAAAGCCATACCAGTTACCATCAGGCAGATCGACGATACCACCCTGATGCCCGCCGCTGCGGTCATCAATCTGCGTATGCGACTCCCAGGGTCCATACAGGTTTTTGGCACGCGATACTATCAGTGTCAGGCTGGCTGGCAGCGCATTGAAGAGGTAGTAATACTCGCCACGCTTGACGAGCTTGGAACCTTCCGCCCCTTTGTAGTAATGAATCTTGCGCGCATCCGTCACCTTGCTATAGTCGCTGCTCAAACTCAACAAGGTAACCGTGCCATCCCAACCACCAGATGTTGCGATGTACGCCTTGCCGTCAGGCTCAATGAACATCGCGGGGTCAAAGGCTGCACGATCAAGCTCATGGTAAGCCCAGGGGCCCTTGATATCCTTGCTGTAATAGACGCGGGTATTTTGTTTGACCGGTGTCACTACCGCATAGAAAACACCCTTATGGTGGCGCAGGCTGGCAGCAAATAATCCGCCGCGATAAGCATTGCCATGCTTCAGGTCATATTGCTCCATGCCATTGAGTCTGGGCACGATATGCGAAGCAAATTCCCAGTTGACCAGGTCTTTCGAATGCAGCAAGGTGAGGCCAGGACTATTGGCAAATGTGGTACTGGCAAAATAAAAATCTTCGCCTACGCGGATGATGTCCGGGTCCGGGTAATCAGCATACAGTGGCGGATTGGTATATGTACCATCACCATTGTCAGCAGGCCTGGCCTGAGCACCTTGCATGGCACCCAGGAAAACACTGAGCACAGCAATCAAACTCACGCCACAGCATCGCTGAATACGATGAAGCACAGCATGCATGGCTTGGTGAAATAGCGACCCGCCTCCCATTACTGCAAACCCAGTACCGTGACTGATTGCGGTGCCAGCTTCAATGTCATTTGATCATTGACTATGCGGGCTTTCACCGGCTTGGTAACAACTGTATCAGGGACTACAAATGTATTGACGGCATCAATACGCGGCGCCGTCAGGGTTTCGCCAAGGGCCATGCTGGCTGCTGCACCAGTTAGCTTGATGGTGATATCAACTGCAGCATTCGGATCAACATTGGTCAGTGCCAGCCATAGCTTGCCAGCCTTATCCCTGGCGGCAATGGCGTCCACTCCCGGCAAATGAATATCTGCAAAAGTATAGGTGCCTGCATCAATACTGACTGGTATCAATTGCGCATCCTGAAATGGCACATACATCTTGAAAACGTGGTAGGTTGGCGTCAGCAGCATGCGTTCTTTGTCAGTCAGTATCATGGCCTGCAACACATTCACCATCTGCGCGATATTGGTCATCCTGACGCGATCAGCATGGCGTGCAAAAATATTGAAATTGAGCGCAGTGAGAATAGCGTCACGCTGTGAATTTTGCTGCATCAGAAAGCCGGGCTTACTACCTGGCGCAGGTGCCAGCCACGAGCCCCACTCATCGACCACAAGTGCAATTTTTTTGGCTGGATCATATTTATCCATGATGGCTGCATGGGTCTTGATGAGATCATCCATGCCCACTGTCTCTTTGATGAAACTGGCATATTCATCCTCACCAAAACCAGTTGCCTTTTTAGCCGGAGGCCAACCGTTAACGGTGTATGAATGCAGGGACAAGCCATCAATATTCCAGCTCCACACCTTGTCCCGCCATGCCTTCATGATGGTCTCGGTATATTCAGTCTTGCCACCGTCTGGGCCAACCGCGATCTGCTGCATTTTCTGACCGTTAAGATAGTTACGGCTGAAGCGGGAATAGACCTTGAGCTGATTCAAATAATAATCAGCACTCATGGCCCCACCACAACCCCAGCTTTCATTCCCTATACCCCAGAACGCCACTTTATAAGGTGCGGGATGCCCATTCGCAGCTCTCTCCAGTGCCAGCGCGGTATGCTCGGAAGTCATATATTCCAGCCATTCAGCCGCTTCCTGTGGCGTGCCTGTGCCAACATTGGCCGATAGATAAGCTTCAGCGCCGATCTGCTCGACAAAGTCCATGAACTCATGGGTGCCAAAGGTATTTGGCTCAACTACCCCACCCCAGTTGGGATTCAAACCTGCACGCCGCTTATCAGCTGGGCCTATGCCATTACGCCAATGATATTCATCGGCAAAACAACCACCTGGCCAGCGCACTACCGGCACCTTGATTGCTTTCAGCGCTGCCACTACATCATTGCGGATACCGCGTGTGTTAGGAATAGCCGATCCCGCACCTACCCAGACTCCCTCATAAACTCCATGTCCCAGATGTTCAGCAAATTGCCCGAAGATGTGCCGGTCTATGACAACGCCGGGCTTGCTGGCATCCAGCGTCAGCGATGCGCTCTTCACGACGCGAGGAGCATCGGCGGCATGCACTGCAAATACAGACAAAGCCAGCACCAGCAGCGCAGCCAGACCAGAATAAACTTGCCTCATTGAGTCTCCTGTTTCTTGTAATGATGATTCAGCCAAAATCCAACGAAGCAGAAGTGAACGATTGCCACGATGATTCGGGTTAAATGTTAGCGCAAACAATTATATTAATGAATCATGTTAATTGCCATTAAATTCAATGTCGCATAGCACCATGACATGAAAACCTCCTGGTGAAGATGTAAATTCAGGACTTAAATTCAGAGTCAAATAATTGAGGTATGCCCACGATAGCAATTGCTGAAATGAATTCTGCTCTCCATCAGATCTGCTGTTGCACTGCAATAGCTTACGCACATAGATAAACTACTTGGATAGAAAAATGTTAGCGCACAACATTAATTTTTATATTTTTATTGACACTCTCTCAATATAGCTTTTAAACTGAATAATGATCGCGCTAACATCAGGTATTAAGCAAGTACGGAAGTGTTCAGAAAAAATGGGGCTGATTGCCAATATGCAAGCGAAGAATACAAACAGCCTTGAATGTTGTGACGACCGCGCCGCCGTCTACCCCCGCCCGATCCAGAGAAGATAGGGCGGTTTTACCCACCGCCAGTCTGCACGGGCGGTGTTTTTTTACATTGAAGGCAAGGTAAGTAATGAAAGCACCAAAACTCCGTACTTATATTTCTGCCTGCGTGCTACTACTGTCCCTGCTGGACTTGCAAGCGGCAGTTGCGGCTGAATCCCTGCCCTATTTGCGCAAACAGGGTACGGCAACGCAACTCATGGTCAACGACCAGGCCTTCCTGATACTGGGTGGCGAACTGCATAACTCGTCAGCATCCAGCCTGACTTACCTGAACAAGCTCTGGCCAGCCTTGAAAGCTGCTGAACTCAATACGGTACTGGCACCAGTGGAGTGGGATCAGATAGAGCCAGTAGAAGGCCGTTTCGATTTCAGTGTAGTGGACGGTATGTTGCAACAAGCCCGTGCCAACAATACCCGCCTGATCTTGCTGTGGTTTGGTGCCTGGAAAAATTCCATGTCTACCTATGTGCCAGCCTGGGTGAAACGAGACCAGCAGCGTTTTCCGCTTGCGCAAAATCGTGCGGGTGCAGCACAGGAAATACTGACGCCCTTCAGCCCCAATACGCTGGCGGCTGATACTGCCGCTTACAAGGCTTTGCTGGCTCACCTCAAACAAGCAGATACACAACGCACGGTGATCATGGTGCAGGTCGAGAATGAAATCGGCATGCTGCCAGATGCGCGTGACCATGGCCCACTGGCTGACACGGCATATAAGGAAGCTGTACCAAAGGCATTGATGGATTATTTGCAAGCCCATCGCAGCAGTCTGCATCCTGCTATACAGACACTGTGGACCGCAAATGGCAAGCGCATGAATGGTAACTGGGCCGAGGTATTTGGCAATAGTGTCGCGGCGGAAGAAGTCTTTCAGGCCTGGGCCTATGCCAGCTTTGTCGAAGGCATGACAGCCGCAGCTAAATCTGCCTACCCCTTACCCATGTATGTCAATGCTGCACTGAACCGCCCGGGCAAGAAGCCTGGCGAATACCCAAGTGCCGGGCCACTGCCACATCTGTTCGACATCTGGAAAGCCGCAGCACCCTCCATCGATGTGCTGGCAATAGATACTTACTTCCCTAACTTCACTGAATGGGCAGTGCAATTCAAACGCCCTGACAATCCCCTATTCATACCAGAAGCGAATAATGCAGGGCGACATGATGCGGCAGCCAAGGCTTTTTACTCCATAGGTGAACATGACGCCTTCGGTTTCTCGCCCTTTGGCATAGAAGACAGTAACGGCAAAGGAGATGACACCTTGCCACAGGCTTATCGCGCACTGAAACAGCTGGCACCCGTGATAGCTGAGTACCAGGGCAGCGGCAAGATGCGTGGCTTCAAGGCACATGTCTCTTATGATGGCGTGGTGGATTCCACGCCGCAAAAAGTCACCATGGGTAGCTACGCGCTACAGGTTAACCTGAACAAGCAATGGAGCAAAACCGAAAACAAGGACCTGGAAGCGCATGGCGGCTTGGTCATCCAGCTGTCAGATACAGAATTCCTGATCGCGGGCACAGGGCTGACGGTGACGTTCAAGGATGCCAGCAATGCCGGGGACATGATAGGTTTTGAAAAAATCACCGAAGGCACTTATGAAAATGGCAAATGGATTGAAGGGCGCTGGCTGAATGGCGATGAAAGTCATCAAGGCAGGCAGATCATGTTGCCGGATAAAGGGGTGACAATCCAGAAGCTCAAGCTTTACCGTTATCGCTAAGTCTGCTGCTTGTTAGCCCCAGCGATGGCAGCTTGTGGTAAAGTTTGGCGCTAACAAAGTGCCATTTTTCAAACGGATTTCCAAAGCAGATGACGAAAAGCAAGGTGAAACAAGAGGCGGTTGCCATAATTGACAATCAGCAACATGCTCCAACCATGTCTGATGTGGCCAAGCTGGCTGGTGTCTCAGCAATGACTGTATCACGCGTCATGAACGGTGACAGCAATGTACGCGAGCAAA
This sequence comes from Undibacterium sp. Ji83W, assembly GCF_049340385.1. NCBI lineage: Bacteria > Pseudomonadati > Pseudomonadota > Betaproteobacteria > Burkholderiales > Oxalobacteraceae > Undibacterium > Undibacterium sp. Ji83W. The sequence goes on from NZ_JBMPOZ010000003.1 coordinate 110,243, forward strand.
CCCGCACGCGTGTTGATGCCGCCATTGCCCAGTTGAACTACATTCCCAACCAGGCTGCCCGCCGTCTGGCTGGCTTGCGACCTATCCGCATAGGATTCTTGTACAGCAACCCCAGCGCAGGTTATCTGAGCGAATTTTTGGTCGGTCTGCTGAACCAGGTCAGCCCGAATAATATTCAACTGGTGGTCGAAAAGTGTGAAGCTGATGAACATGATGTGGAACAGGCCCAGCGTCTGATCACCAATGGGGTAGACGGCATTATCCTGCCGCCACCATTATGTGACTCAGCCCGCCTGATCGAACTGATTGCCGCTACCGGCACCCCGGCGGTAACTGTGGCTTGCGGCCAGCCGGACCCACGGGTAGGTGGTATCAGCATTGACGATTACGAGGCCGCTTACGCCATGGTCTGCCATCTGGTCGCCCTTGGTCATCATCGCATAGGCTTTATTATCGGCCACCCTAACCAGAGTGCCAGTGCCCGTCGCCTGGAAGGCTTCAAAGCTGCCATCGCTGAAAAGAATGTAGAAAGCGCGCCAGAACTGATTACACAGGGCATGTTCACTTACCGTTCTGGCCTGGACGCTGCAGAAGCCTTGCTGGGCTTGCCAGAACGCCCCACCGCGATCTTTGCCAGTAATGACGACATGGCTGCAGCAGTAGTGTCCATTGCCCACAGGCTGGGGCTGGATGTACCAGGCGACCTGACCGTTGCAGGTTTCGATGATACTTCACTGGCCACCACCATCTGGCCAGAATTGACTACCGTGCGCCAGCCTATTGCCGACATGGCAGAAGCGGCAGTGCAGTTGCTTTTGCAACAGATACGCGGCCAGCGCAATGGCACGCCGCAAGCGCCGGAACATGTACGCATAGACCATACCCTGGTGCGACGACAATCTGACGCCGCACCACGCTTGCGACCACGCACCCAGTTTCTGGCCAAAGTAGCACCTTAGGCCCCGCACTCATCGGCACTCATTGGCAATCATCGGCCAATCTCGCATTTCTGCAATGCTGGCAGGGGAACTGCATTCGCCATGGCAAGAAATCCTGCCGGTGAAGGGTGCAGGAAATCACCGTTGTGATAATCCTTGCGTATATATTCGGCCTGCGCAGGGTCGCGGATGGCAGCATCAAAGTCAGCCACTGCATCAAATACCCCTGAATTACGTATCCAGGCATTCACGGCCTGACGGTCTTCTTCATTATTGAGGCCAGGACGATAATAGTCGCTGCCAGTGTAAGGCGTGATGGTGGCGCCAATGACGCAGATACCATGCGCATGGGCACGTTCAACCAGTTGACGGTGGGCAGTGAACAAGTCATCCATCATCTTTTTTCTGGCTTCAGGAATGTCGTCACCGTTGCGATGCTGCCCACCCAGGTCATTGACGCCTATCATGATAATCGCATGTGTCACGCCGCTACGTAAAATCACATCGCGATCAAAACGCGATGCCAGATTGGGGCCAGTGCCATCACGTAACATGCGCCCGCCACCTATGCCGGTATTCACTACAGCCATGGCGGGCATACCCTCTTTCATCAGGCGTGCGGACAGCAAATCAGGCCAGCGGTTATTACCATCGGTCGTGGCACCGTGGCCATCAGTAATCGAATCACCTATGGCAACCACGGCACCAGTATTGCGTGGTGCCTGCACTTCAATATCGGCAATCTGATACCAGTGCGCGACCTTGCCAGCATCTTGCCAGATCGGGTCCAGTATGCGGTTACCTTTGGTAAAAAAACTATTGGCGCGCGAACCAGGGTGGCTGGTCTGGCGCACCGGTTCGCCCTTGAAATACATGGAAATGGCAAGGTCAGATGCAGGAGCATGCTGGAGATTAACGGCATCGCTATAGTACTCGCTGCCTGCCGGTATCATGACGCTGCTGCGACCAGAAAATTTTAGCGCTTGCAGGGTTTCGGTATCAATGTCTGTCTTGCCCGGTGCGATTGCCCTGGCCAGGCTGGCACTGTCGATAAACAGCGGCGTACCACCAAATACATTGCTGAAGCGTACACGCACACGGCTACCACCCAGCGAGACATGGACAATCTGGCGCAAACTGGCGTCACGCCAATTGGCAGCTGGCAGCATATTCTCTGGCTCGGGTATCTGTTGCGCCGCGCCCCAGGAAGAGACCCAATGCCAGTCTGGCTGAGCTGCTGCATGAGCGGTAGTAGTCAGTGATATTGCTGTCGTCAGCAGCAGACTTGCCGCCAGCGTGTATAACTGTTTTTGTGCATGTCTCATTTTTTGTCTCTTATATTTTTTTATGCAGTTGCTGTTCATCCAGCTCAGAAGCGTGGGCTGCTGCCCTGGAAATCGGGATCATATTTGCGCATCTGCCCCAGGTCGTCGCGGTTGCGTATGCCGCATTCCAGATATTGCTGATGCAGTACCGCCAGTTTGACGTAATCAATTTCCACACCCAGACCTGGTGTTGTTGGCACGGGTACCGCCCCATCTTCGAAACGCACCCTGTCGCCCTTGATGACGTCTTCTTCCTGCCAGGGATAATGGGTATCGCACGCATAGGTCAGACCAGGAATGACAGCAGCCACATGGGTCATGGCCATAAGGCTGATACCAAGATGAGAATTGGAATGCATGGACATGCCCATGCCAAATACTTCACACATGCGTGCCAGTGATACCGTGGCACGCAAGCCACCCCAGTAATGGTGATCAGACAGCAGTATGCTCACCGCATGGGTAGAGGCATTGCGTTTAAATTCCTCCATGGTGGTGACCACCATATTGGTTGCCAGTGGTGCTTCGCAATGCCTGGATAATTCGGCCATGCCTATTTGCCCTGGTGTTGGGTCTTCATAATATTCCAGCAGATCATCCAGTTCTTTGGCTGCGGCGATGCTGGTTTCCAGCGACCAGTTGGCATTCGGGTCCAGCCGCAATGGCAGAGTGGGAAAAGCCTGGCGCAAAGCCTTGATGGCAGCGATTTCTTGCGCTGGCAGCATGACACCACCTTTCAGCTTGATACTTTTAAAACCGTATTGCGCAATCATGCTCTGCGCCTGTTTGACGATTTGTGTTGGCGTCAACGCTTCACCCCAGGCATCTGCCGGATAAGGATTGTTTACGTGCGTGGCATATTTGTAGAACAGATAGGCGCTATACGGCACCGCCTTGCGCACCGCACCTCCCAGCAGATCACAAACTGGCAAACCCAGGATCTGGCCTTGCAAATCCAGCATCGCCACTTCCAGCGCGCTGATGACCTTGTCTGCATTCTTGTTGGTATGTGAACCAGGTGCCAGTTCTATCTGTACCCCTGCGCCACCGCCAGTGGACAGGATATTCTTACGCACACGCTCTTCCATGACAGTCAGGTCAAACGGTGTCAGGTCTGCCAGCAAGGTCCTGGCCTGCTCCAGCACCTTTAACATGGGTTGATCACCATAGGTTTCCGCAATGCCGATACGCCCATCTGCCGTTTCAACTTCTATGATGCTGCGCAGTGCCCATGGTTCATGAATACCGCTGGCGTTCAACAAAGGTGGGTCACGAAATGCGATAGGTGTCACACGTACCTGGCGTATCATCATCTTGGCATTGCGAATAGTTTGACTCATTGTTCATCCATGCATAAAAATGGTTTTCAAATAATTAGCGCTTCATGCTTTCTTGTGGCCCCAGATAACTTGCGAACAAGCCACCCGTATTCACGACTATGCGCTGCAGCGTGACACCGGCATCGATGCCGTAAATACGTATGCGGTGCACTCCCGCTTTGGCGATGTGGTGCTTGCTGCTGATTTTACGCATCTCGTTTCGCACTGAGTCTTCCCATGCCTTTAAACTCATGTCTTTGACTATATTGAAAACCTGGGGCTTTTCATCATCAATGGCGATGGCAAAACGTAGACCCGGCCCCTCGGAAAAAGGCAGCGTAGGTGCGAAAATCGTATCTATGCTGACATCACCAGTCGAATGCAGGTAGGTCGTGTATTCCAGGTAAGGTGCCTGGCTCAGGTCGGTAAAATGCCTGTCGTTTCTGGGAAACACGGCCATGGAAGACAAGTGTCGCCCGTGTTCCGGGATTTTTTGCCAGGAAAATTGGCCTGCATTCTTTGCCTGACTATAGTGTTCTGCCTCTATCGTCACATTGCCATCTGACTCGACAAAACCTTTGTAGTCTTGCGGCAGCGGCGCGACATTCAGGGCAGCTACTTTAATGCTGGCACCACCCCAGCCCGTGCCTTTGATGTCTATCGTCCCTTCAGCCTTGCCTTTGGGTAGTTTGCCCCAGTCTATGGACACCTTGATGTCTTGGCTGCTGGTCACCTGGCCGCTGGTATCGCTGAGGATAATCCAGGGTGCACTGACCCTGGCGGTGAACTTGTATGCCTTGGTTCCCTTGTTAAACACCGTGATAGTGCGCTGCTGCTTTCCAAAAGGGTCAAAACGTGCCAGTTGATAATTGCCCTGATGCGGCCAGACTGATGCCGCATTCTGTGGCCAGGCCGGTTCAATGTCTTCAACTGCCACGCCCATGTCCGCGCCATTGTGTGGCTGCAAGTCATACAGCAAAGGCATGGTATTTGCGGCGGGCTGGTCCCAGTGGATGTAGCCGATATGGGTCTGGTCCATGAAGTGCTGCCACTTGCCATGGCTAAGTTCGGTATCGTACTGGCGCTGCAAATCAGCATCGGCTTCAAACAATGCGCGCGCCTTGTCCGCATAATCGTTTGCATAAGCCCGCCCCTGCCTGGCATACAAATGATTTTTACCCACCATGTCATACATCTCGGTGACGATGGCACTGGCTTTGACCGGGTGCAGCACCAACTGGAAAAACGCATCCCTGTAGTCTGCTGGCATCTTTGCATACAGTGCTTCTGCCCTGCTGCGCAAATCCCTGATCTCCGCCGTCACGCGATCTGCTTCATCGTAATGCAACTGGCTGTAGGTGGTCGGATCTTGCAGTTCTGGCTTGCGGCGGTAATTATGGCGTGAATAACCGGTCATCAAGGCGGCGATTTCCTCTGCATGTTCCGCACCAAATTCACGTTCTGCCCATAGCTTGCCAAATTCTGGAATACGTTCTTTCGGCCACTGCTCCGGGTTCCAGGCCATGCGCAAGAAAAACTCTATGGGATATTCCATGGGCTTCAAATCGCCGACATTGACTATCCATATCTGCCTGGCGTCAAAATGATAGGCCAGGTCCATTTGCTCCCATACCTTGGCAATGGAATTGGTATTGATCCAGCGGTAAGAACGCGGGCCGCCGACATAGTCAAAGTGGTAGTAGACACCGGCGCCACCGGCGCGCTTGCGTTCTTCCGGCTTGGGCAGGCGGCGGATATTGCCCCAGTTATCATCGCACCACAGCAAGGTCACATCATCCGGCACGCGCATGCCTTTTTCATAGTAAGCCTGCACTTCTTTATACAAGGCCCAGACTTGCGGTACCTCAGTGGCTGGTTTGTCATGTACCTTGCTGATGATCTGGCGCTGGTCCTTGACGATGTTTTCCAGCAGCGAGATGTTTTCACTTTCCGACATCGGTTCATCACCATCACCACGCATGCCTATGGTGATCAGGCTTTCCTGACTCTTGTTGCGGGCAACGCCGCCTTCCCAGAAGGGATAGAGTCTGGCCTTATTGCTCTGGTAATCCCATTTACCGTTTTCTGCCGTCCACTCCTTATGGGCACGCATCATGGGTTCGTGATGCGAGGTACCCATGATGATGCCGACTTCATCCGCCAAAAAGCGGTTTTGTTCATCGTCGACATTAAAGGCATTGTTCCACATGGCGGGCCACAGGTAATTGGCCTTTAGACGCAGCAGCAATTCAAACACCTTGCCATAAAACTGCTGATTGTAATTGCCGTAATTCTTGACGACCCAATTCGTCAGCGCTGGCGCTTCGTCATTCAAAAAAATACCGCGATATTTGATCTTGGGAATTTCCTGCACCAGGGTATTCTTCTGGATTGCGATACTGCTCTTCTTTTTCAAAGGTACATCCGCCCACCAGTACCAGGGTGACACACCTATCTGTTCAGACAGGTCATACACACCATACACACCGCCGCGTTTATTGGCACCGATAATCACCAGCGCCTGCGCCACATCCGGCAAGGGATTTTGCACCGTCACCAGTTGATATGCATCCCATTGATTCACAATGCCGCTGACATCAATCTTATGCGCTGCAATCAGTTGATCAATGAGCTTGCTTTTTCCTATGGTACCGACGATGACAGCCTGGCCCTTCAGGCTTTGTACGTCATTGGTGATGACCGGCTTTTTACCTGTAATGCCTTCTAAATCTTTTTGCAGATTAACTACCGCACGCTGGACACCAGCATGGTCAGCCACATCAACATACAGAGTGGCTGCACTGCTGGCGTTGACCAGGACCATGTCACCAGCGGCTGCCACTTGAGTGACATAGGATTTTTCACCAAGAGCAAAACAATTATTGGCCGCAGCCATGAAAAGACAAGCGGCAAAAAATATCCATTTTGAAAACTGTCTGCTCATACGAGCACGGTGGCGTGCACCAGTTCATTAATTTGCATTTTCTTGTCTCAATTCTCGTTTCAATTTATAGTTTATTTTTATAAGCTACAAATTCCTGTTCTGAATTTGTGCAAGCTAAACAATGAACTCCGCCACTGTTTTGTGCAATTATGAAACTCACCAATCACGATCATGATTACACTCAGCCATTTTCAGGCCCCGGACGATACGGTAGACGGACGTAGCAAGACAGGCTGATGAAATGCTGCCAGCCTCGATTCAATTTGAATTCAGCGTTAATTCGGCTTCAATCCAGCTTCGTTTCAGCTTTGCAGTGAAATTCTGTAGATCGTGGTTTGGCGATACACTTCGCCTGCGCGCAAGATCACCGCTTCTGCATAGGGCCCATTGATTTGATTGGGATAAGCATGCGCCTCAAGGCAAAAACCATCATGTACTGCATAGTCACGCGCATCGCGTCCGGCCACGCCGTTGAGGAAATTGCCGCTATAGAATTGCAGGCCAGCCTGATCGGTGGAAACAGATAATTTACGTCCTGAGCCGGGGTCGTACACAGTGGCCACTTCACGCACAGTGCCAGGTTTTCCATTCAATTCTGCCTGCACGCAATAACAATGATCAAAACCGCCTGCCATCAAAATCTGCTGGTCTGGCCATGCCAGCCTTGGGCCTATGGGTGCGGGCTGGCGAAAGTCAAAGGCACTGCCAGCAACGGAAGCCAATTCGCTGGAGATACCCGCTTCATCGATTTTCAGGTAATGCGATGCATCAATAAACAAAAGCTGGTCTTTGATATCAGATGTGCCCGCATTCAGGTTGAAGTAGGGATGCGAAGTCAGGTTGATGGCAGTAGGCGCGTCAGACCTGGCTTCATATTCTATGCTCAGGCTGCCTTCATCATCCAGGCGATAAATGACCTGCACTTCAAGATTGCCAGGGAAACCAGCATCGCCATCAGCCGAAGTCAGCAACATGCGTATGCCATCTGTCTCTTCCATGACATCCCAGCGGGCGGTATGAAAGCCGCTATTACTGCCATGCAGATGATGATCGCCATCATTGCAGTCAACTGAAAAATTGCTGCCATCAATGGAAAAATGTCCCCCAGCAATGCGGTTCGCCCAGCGACCTATGATGGCACCAAAATAATAGGGGTTTTGCTGATAGCTGTGGGCATCTGCATACGCCAGCAAGACATCACCTATGCGGCCATATCGGTCAGGCGTCAGCCATGAAACCAGCGATGCACCACGGTCGCTGATACTCAACTGCATATCATGCGCATTGCGCAGGGTATAAATATTTTCATCTGCTGTTTTGACAGTGCAGGAAACTAGCTTTTTATTCGTCATCACTTTGCTCGGCAAGTTGAGTTTGTGGATGTGGCAGGCCTGCGGCATTTGCTTCTGCCTGCGTCAGGCTTTCCTGATATTTGCGCGGTGTACAACCCAGTTCCCGTTTAAAAACGGCATGCATATACTGTATGGTGGTAAAGCCGCAACTGACTGCAACGTCGGCAATACTCGATTGTCCGCTAGCCAGCATGGCCTTTGCTGCTTCAAGCTTGAAATGCAAAATCTCGTCATGGACGCTGCGCCCCAGCTCTTGCCGGAAATAGGATTCCAGCGAAGAACGGGAGATGCCGACATAGTCAGCCACCTGCTCGGTCTTGATACCCTGGCAGGCATATTGGCGGATGAAATGGCGCGCCTGCATCACGTGCGGATGCTTGGGTGTTTCAAAGCGTGAAGAGGTCAGGACATTGATGCCAACCGGCGGCACCAGTATCCTGGTGCTGGCAATGCGGGCACCATTCAACATCTGGTGCAAGAGATGAGCAGCAGTGCGCCCCATTTCCTCTGCCCCCTGCATGACAGAACTCAGTGGTATCCGGGTCAGCATGCGCGCCAGTGGATCATTGTCTATGCCTATCAGGGCGACTTGCTCTGGTACGGCGATACCCGCAATCAAACAGGCCTGCAATAATTGCCTGGCGCGTGCATCTGTTACCGCGATGATACCTACTGGCTTGGGCAAACCTTCCAGCCATTTGATCAATTGCTCGACCGCTTCATCCCAGGATGGCGCGCTGGTAATCTGGCCGCGATAAATTTCTCCCGTCAGGCGATCACGTTTCATCAGATGGCGGAAGGCATTTTCACGCTCCTGCGCCCAGCGATTTTCCGGTGCATCTGGCAAACTGAACAAGGCAAAGCGCGGCAAGCCTGCCTCAATCAAATGATCATAGGCCAGCTTGATAAGTTTGAAATTGTCCGTTGCCACATAAGGAACACCCTGTGGATAATGATCCTGGTTTTCGTAGGAACCACCGACAGCCACCACCGGCACCCGGCTATGCGACAAGGCTTCACAAACGACAGGATCGTCAAAGTCGGCAATGATGCCATCGCCCTGCCAGCGTTCTATCCCATGTAGGCGGGCACGAAAATCTTCTTCCAGAAACAAATCCCAGGATACCCTGGTTGAACTCAGGTAAGAGGCAACCCCGGCAATGATTTCCCTGTCATAGATTTTGTTTGCATTGAACAATAAGGCTATCCTATGCGAGTTGGGCATCTTCATATTCGGTCTTCTCCATGGGCGATGGCTTGCTTGCCATACTTTTTATATTGTACTGCCTTCCCTTTTTTTCTCTTTTTATTTCAAAAGATTGAAAGGAATGCCAGCACTGGCAAGGGCAATATCCCATCGACATAGATTCTTTTGACTACTCCTTTTAATATTCAGACCACCACCAATTTGACTGATTTAAGATCAACACTGCTGGAACCAGCATGTATGGTGAAGCTGCCCGGCTCCACCACGCGTTTCATGTCCATGTTGTAGAACGACAAATCTGCTGGTTTGATATCAAAAGACAAAGTGCGTTTTTCGCCCGGATTCAAGCTGACGCGTTTGAAGGCTTTCAATTCCAGTACCGGCCTGGTGACAGAACTGAAATCATCGCGAATATAGATTTGCACGACTTCATCGCCCTTGACGGCACCGGTATTGCTGACATCGACTTCGACTTTGGTGCTATCGCCAACACCCATCGTGGCCCTGGACAAGCGTGGTTCTGAAATACTGAACGAGGTATAGCTAAGGCCAAAACCGAATGGGTACAAGGGTTTGGTCGATGCATCCAGATAACCACGGCGTGCCGACGGTTTGTAGTTGTAATAAATCGGCAACTGACCGACATTGCGCGCAATCGACACCGGCAATTTGCCACCTGGGTTGACCCGGCCAAATAAAATGTCCGCCGCTGCAAAGCCGGTTTCCTGCCCCATGTACCAGCCTTCTACCAGCGCGTCTGCGCGTTCGGCCAGCAGGTTGACGGACAGCGGGCGACCATTCAGCAAGAAGACGACGGTCGGTTTGCCCAGATCAAAAATCGCTTTGGCCAGGTCATTTTGCTGGCCCATCAAATCCAGGCTGGCACGGTCACCCAGATGGTTATCGGCCCAGGCTTCACGGCTGGTTTGTTCATTGTCACCCAATACCATGATGATGGTATCTGCAGATTTGGCCGCCTCTACCGCTTCGGCAATCAGCTTGGCATTCACTGCCGGTGGCGTGAATTTGACTTCATCATGTCCCCAGACATGACCGCCTTCGGTGATGCGCACACCTTCGGCATAACTGAGTTCAAAACCCTGGGCCCGGCTTTCCGCCTGTAAGCCTTCGTAGATGGATACCACATGGCGCGGGATGTCAGAATACCCGCCTATAGGGCAATCCTTGGCGTGTGTACCCAGCAACAAGACTTTGCCGACCTTCTTGCCGTTCAGCGGCAGCAAGCCCTTGTCATTTTTAAGCAGGACCACGGAACGGGTGGCAGCTTCACGCGCCAGTGCCACTGCATCTTGCGTCGCAGTCAGTTTGTCGGCAATGCTGGCATCGACATAGGGGTTTTCAAACAGGCCAGCCAGGAACTTGAGTTCCAATACCCGGCGCACGCAGCGATTGATTTCTTCTTCAGAAACGCGCTTTTCTTTGACCAGTTCTGCCAGGGTGCGATAAGCCAGGCCATCCGGTGTTTCTATATCGACACCAGCCTTGATGGCGCGCAGTGCTGCTTCTTTGGGATTGGGCACCAGCTTATGCCTGGTCACCAGTTCATTGATACCGAAATAGTCCGACACCAGCGCGCCTTTAAAGCCCCATTCTTCGCGCAAGACCTTGGTCAGCAACCAGCGATTCGCATGCGAGGGGACGCCACCGATTTCATTATAGGAAGGCATGACGGCGCTGATATTGGTTTCACGCACCAGCTTTTCAAAGGGCGGGAAAAATTCTTCGCGCAAGGTACGCTCACTGACTTCTGCCGGGCCTATGTTGGTGCCGTTTTCTGGCTGGCCGTGGCCCGTCATATGCTTGAGCGTGGCAAATACCTTGTCTTTCGCCAGTTTCTTGTCTTTGCTCATGGGGCCCATGAAGCCGATCACCGCAGCCTTGCCCATTTCGCCGCACAGGTGCGGGTCTTCGCCATAAGTTTCTTCTATGCGGCCCCAGCGCGGCTCACGTGCCACGTCGACCACAGGTGCCAGCGCAAAATTGGCACCGCGTGCACGCATCTCACGTGCCGCCACGCTGAATATTCTGGTCGCCATATCCGGGTCGAACGAAGACGCCAGCCCTATCGCCTGCGGGAAGCAGGTGGCATCACGCGCGACATAGCCATGCAGGGCTTCTTCATGCATGAGCAACGGAATGCCCAGGCGCGTCTGTTCGACGGCCCATTTTTGCACGGCATTGACATAGGTGGCCGTTTGCAAGGCATTGCGGTTTGGCACCGAACCATCATCACCTGCGCCAGTAGCCTTGGCTATGCCCTGATGGTCGGATGGGCGTGCCATCATCCCCAGACCATGAGGATAGACTGTGCCTGCCTTGGCGACTGAAAAATCGCCATTGGCTTCCTGTATCAGTTTTTTGTCTTGCCATACGCATTGCATCTGCATGATTTTCTCATCCAGGGTCATGCGCCCCAGCAGATCTTCAACACGTGTTGCCAGTGGTGCAGCAGCATCTTTGTAGATGGGTTTAGATCCCGCTTTTGCGGTAGCTGCCCACCCCATAGTCGGTGATAACACCGCCCACCCGGCCAGACCGGTCAAGCCTGACATGGACGCCAGGAATTGCCTGCGTTGATTACTCATTGAATCTGTCTCCATCTATTTTTTATTTTTAAACCATCAGGTCATGACACAGGCCAACTATTGCCTGATGACTGCCATCCCATCTTGCATGCAAAACCAGGCTGGCACAATTATGAAACTCACCAAGCCGCATCATGATTACAAATGAGATGCGCGCAAATAAAAAAAGGCGATCCCTATGAAATCGCCTGTCAAGGCAAGGAAATCCTTGCCAGTTCTGGAGCGAACTATCTAGAACTCATTTCATAAATAGGATGAGTGCGAACAAGACGATTTGGGATGCAGTGCAAGGCGTGACGCGAAGCTAAGGCTGGTGCCTTAGCAAGGGGCGCAACGCTGTAATGCGCCCAAATCGTCAGTTCCCGAAGGGTTTGTCTCATAACGCGTGCTGGACTGCGTTGGACTCGTTGCCAATAGCACCGCTATTGACTGCCTCGTCCGCCTTGCCAGCCCACGTTATGAGACAAACGCATCTCACCCTACTGATGAAATGAGTTCTAATCACCTTTTTGCTGAGCGAGTACTGACATCCACCCACACTGCCAATGTCAGGATGCAGCCTTTGACTATCATCTGCCAGTAGGTATCCACATCTAGCATGGACATGCCATTGTCCAGGCTGGCCATGACCAGGGCCCCAATCAGGGCACCATATACCGTGCCAGAGCCACCGCGCATGGAGGTGCCGCCGATAAAGCAGGCAGCAATCGCATCCAGCTCGCCCGAAGTACCGGCAGAAGGTGAGCCTGCCGCCAGCCGTGCGGTATTGATGAGGCCAGCCAGCGCGCACATCAAGCCCATGATGCCGAATATCCACAGCTTGATGGCATTCACATTGATGCCCGAGAGGCGGGTGGCTTCCATATTGCTGCCTACTGCATAAATCCTGCGGCCAAATACGGTTTGCGTAGTCATGTAGCTGAAAATGCCCAGCAAGACCAGCAGCAACAGCACAGGCAAGGGGATGCCTTCGTAACTGTTAAAGGTGATGACGAAAGCCAGCAGTACCGCCGCAATCGCAGAAAGTTTGATACCGTCACGCGACAGCGGTGCGACTTCCAGTCCATGCTGCGCACGTTTGTTGCGTTGCTGCCAGGTCAAAAACACTGCCAGTGCAAACAGGGCTATACCCAGCAAGATACCGGTCGTTGCCGAAAGATAACCCTGACCCAGATACACCATGTCAGCAGACACTGGCGCTACCGTGGTGCCGCCTGTCACACCCAGCACGATGCCGCGATACGCCAGCATGCCACCCAGGCCAACAATGAAGGATGGTATTTTCATGTAGGCAGTCAGGTAACCATTGAACAGTCCTATCAGCAAACCGAAAATCAACACCACCATGAGATTTAATGGCAAAGGTAAATGATGGGTCACATCCAGCACGGCTGCCACACCGCCCAGCAAACCCAGCAAGGAACCGACAGACAAATCAATCTCACCAGCGATAATCACCAGCGCCATGCCACAGGCGACGATGCCGGTAATCGACATTTGTCGCATCAGGTTGGACAGATTGCGCGGTGTAATGAAACCACCTTCGGTTTTCCAGCTGAAGAAAGCCCAGATCAATGCAATGGCAATCAGCAGGGCCAGCATTTTGTATTGTGTGAACAGCTGTTTGATATTCAGGTTTTTCATTTTAATTTTTACCGATAGCGATGAATGGCATCAGACGGGTGATCATTGCACAGGGCTTAATTGACTTGCCTGGCTTGACTGGTTCGGTGCTAGTACATGGCTTTGATCCAGCGCCGCCGCCAGCAGGGTTTCCTGCGTCAAATCCTGATTGATGAAGTTGCCGCGCAATTTGCCCTCACCTATCACCAGCACACGGTCAGAAATACCCAGCACTTCAGCCAGTTCAGACGACACCATGATGATGGACATGCCCTGCTTCACCAGTTCAAACATGAGTTTGTAGATTTCATACTTGGCACCGACATCGACACCGCGTGTCGGTTCATCGAGTATCAAAATCTTGGGTTTGGTCAGCAACATCTTCGACAGCACTGCTTTTTGCTGGTTACCGCCGGACAGGCTGGTAATCGGCAAAAACGGGCTGGCGGTTTTCAGGGTCATGCTGGCGATTTCTGTACGTATGGTCTTCAGTTCCGCTTCCTTGTCGATGCGGCTCATGCGGGCGAACTCATGCAAGACGCTCAGGCTCATGTTCTGGCCCACATCCAGGTCGGGGACGATGCCATGCTGCTTGCGGTCTTCCGGCACCATGGCCAGCCCAGCGCGTATGGATTTCAGCGGGCTGCTGCTATCAAGCTTGCGGCCGTTCAGCCAGACTTCACCTTCATATTCACCGGGGTAGGCACCAAACAGAGCCGACACCAGTTCAGTACGGCCAGCACCAACCAGCCCGGCTATACCCAGAATCTCACCCTGGCGCAGAGTGAATGAAATGTCATCGACACGCTTGCGCTGCGGGTTTTCTGTGTCATAGCAGGTCACATTGCGTGCTTCAAACACCACTTCACCGATGGTATGATCTTGTCTTGGATAAAGCTGGCTCATTTCACGCCCCACCATCTGGGCGATGATGCGTTCTGCACTCATATCGGCCATGGGTGTAGTGGCAATATGCTGGCCATCGCGTATCACTACGATGGTGTCGCAGATGGCTTCGACTTCATCGAGCTTGTGCGAGATATAAATGCAGGTCACGCCCTTGGCCTTCAAGGCGCGGATAATATCCAGCAAGACCGTGATTTCTGATGTCGTCAGTGAAGATGAAGGTTCATCCAGTATCAACAGTTTGGCCTGCTTGTTGAGTGCTTTGGCTATCTCTATCAATTGCTGGTGGCCGCCACCATAGTTCTTGACCGGCAGTACTACATTGACTTCAGGGATATTCAATTCACGCAGTAGTTCTTCGGCCCGCTTGTTCATGGCGGCATAGTCCATGCGGCCACCGGGAAGGGTGATTTCATTCCCCAAAAACAGGTTTTCGGTGACTGACAATTCTGGCACCAGCATCAATTCCTGATGGATGATGATGATGCCCGCCGATTCAGTATCGCGTATGGACTGCGCCTTCAAGGGCTTGCCTTCCCACAGGATTTCACCATCCCAGCTGCCATGCGGGTAGACACCGGACAGCACCTTCATCAGGGTGGATTTGCCAGCCCCGTTTTCACCGCACAAGCCTATGCATTCGCCAGCCCTGACCTTGATGTCGATACCGTTTAAAGCCCTGACACCGCCAAACTGTTTGACGATATCCTTCATTTCCAGCAAATATTCAGACATGCTATTTTTCTCGGAAGAACCTGGAACAAGCCAACACAAACAACCAAACCTGGCCCATCAGGCTTGGTCTTAACTGCATGCTGTATCAGTTGGCAGAAAGCTGTGCCTTGGTATAGAAACCCTCATCAACCAGCAAGTTCACATTTGCCTTGGTCAGGGGAATAGGTTTCAAGAGTAAAGTGCTGACTTTTTTAAAGCCATTGTCGTATTGGGAATTGTAGGCAGGCTTTTCATTGCGCACCAGTTGCACGGCCAGTTTGGCAGCTTCAGAAGCGATCAGTTTCAAAGGCTTGTAGACGGTCATGGCTTGGGTACCGGCCATCACGCGTTTGACGGCGGCCAGGTCGGCATCCTGCCCGGAGACTGGCACCTTGCCACTGAGTTTTTGTGAAGCCAGCGCCTGTATCGCACCACCGGCAGTGCCGTCGTTGGACGCAACGATGGCATCAATCTTGTTGTTATTTGCAGTCAGGGCATTTTCGACGATGGACATGGCTTCAGCAGCGCTCCAGTCCTTCACCCATTGTTTACCGATGACCTTGATATCGCCTTTGTCTATCAGGGGCTGCAAGACCTTCATCTGCCCTTCACGCAAGATCTTGGCGTTATTGTCGGTAGGCGCACCACCCAGCAAATAGTAATTGCCTTTCGGTTTCAATTGCACCAGGCCTTCGGCCTGCATTTCACCGACCTTGGCATTGTCGAACGAAATGTAGGCATCAATATCTGCATTCAGGATCAGGCGGTCATACGACACCACCTTGATATTGGCTTTCTTGGCTTCGCGGATGGCATTATTCAATACCGTGGCGTTGTAGGGTACGATCACCAGTACATCAACGCCACGCGAGATCAGGTTTTCTATCTGGGAAATCTGGCGTTGTTCACTGGCGTCGGCTGATTGCACAAATACCTTTGCACCGAGTTTTTCTGCTTCTGCGCTAAAAAAATCCCTGTCCCTGACCCAGCGCTCTACCCGCAGGTCATCGATGGAAAAACCGATTTTTGGATTCTTGGCATCAGCGTGGGCACTGCCAGCCATACTGCCACCCAGGGCAAGCATGACACTGAGGATAGCAATTTTTACTTTGGTATTCATTTTTTGTCTCCGTTTGGATTAAAGCATGGGTATTGGCATTGCCAATCCCATTTATTATTGCTTTATGTATTCGTTATTCTGGATACGCTGTTTCTTGTATTGTCACTTATTTAAGCATATTAATTTGAGCATCTTAGTGATTATGGCGGGGTAAAGTATTTCCTATACCTATATACGGCACAGCCAATTCCATGCAGGCCCCGGTTTCCAGCTGCCCGACTGTAGAACGATAAATCTCTTGCCATGGCGTCTGGCTGGCCGGATAGGCCGGTATCCCCTCAGCCTTGCGGCTTTCCAGTTGTTCTGGCGTGATCAGCATGTCGCAACTACCCGTGTTCAGGTTGATACGTATGGTGTCACCGCTACGGATATAGGCCAGGCCACCGCCGACCGCACTTTCAGGCGAAGCGTTCAGTATGGATGGGCTGTCCGACGTGCCGGACTGCCTGCCATCACCCAGCGTAGGAAGGTTCAATATGCCACGCTTCAGCAGCGCATCCGGCGGTTGCATGTTCACGACTTCAGCCGAACCGGGCCAACCCACCGGGCCAGCACCACGTATCACCAGGATGCTGTCTTCATCAATATTCAGCGATGGGTCATTGATGCGTGCATGGTAATCACCGGAACCATCAAATACCACGGCCTTGCATTCAAAGATGTTTTCCTGCCCGGCCTTGCTCAGGTAACGGGCGCGGAATGCGGGTGAGATCACGCTGGTCTTCATGATGGCAAAGTCAAACAGATTGCCCTTCAGCACCATGAAGCCAGCCTGCTGTTTCAGCGGTGCCGCATATGGGTAGATGACTTCGCGGTCATTCGTCTGCCTGCCGTCGAGGTTTTCTTGCATGGTCTTGCCGGTCACGGTAAGACGGTCGGCGCGCAGTTTCCCTGCCTGCAGCAACTCCCACATGATGGCTGGCACACCGCCAGCACGATGGAAACGCTCGCCCAGGAACTTGCCAGCTGGCTGCATGTTCAAGATCAGCGGGATGTCATGGCCATGCGCCATCCAATCATCCGAATGCAGCTCTACATGGGCATGCCTGGCCATGGCCATGATATGCGGCTGAGCATTGGTGGAACCACCAATTGCGGCATTCACCACGATGGCATCGAGGAAGGCATCACGTGTCAAAATACTGGATGGACGGATATCCTGATACGCCATCTCGACAATGCGACGGCCTGTTTCATAGGCGATCTGGCCGCGTTCACGGTAAGGCGCGGGAATGGCCGAACAGCCAGTCAGCGACATGCCCAGGGCTTCAGCAAGGGCGTTCATCGTGGATGCCGTGCCCATGGTATTGCAATGGCCAGCCGATGGGGCTGATGCCGCCGCAATCTGCAAGAATTTTTCTTCATCGATATCGCCTGCGGCCAGTTGCCTGCGGCCCTTCCAGATGGCGGCACCAGAACCTACCAGTTCACCATCCATCCAGCCGTCCAGCATGGGGCCACCAGACAAGACAATCGCCGGGATATCCACCGTTGATGCGGCCATGATCTGGGCTGGTGTGGTTTTGTCGCAGCCCGTGGTCAGCACCACGGCGTCAATAGGATAGGCATGCAGAATTTCAACCAGGCCCATATACGCCAGGTTACGGTCTATTGCTGCGGTTGGCCGGCGGCAGTTTTCAAAAATCGGGTGCAATGGGAATTCCATCGCAATACCACCAGCGTCCCGGATGCCATCCCGTACACGCTTGGCCAGTTCCAGATGTATGCGGTTGCAGGGGCTGATGTCGCTGCCGCTCTGCGCAATACCGATGATGGGGCGGCCAGAACGCAGTTCGTCAGGGGTGATGCCATAGTTCATGAAGCGCTCCAGATACAGCGCTGTCATGTCGATGTGATCGGGATTATCAAACCAGTCTTGCGAGCGGAAGCGGCGAGCCTTGCTGTCGTCAAACATCATGATGCAGACTCACTGAACTGATATTGGGGCAGACCGGGCACGTCCACACGGAAAGAAAACAGGCCGCCCGCCAATGGTTGCAGTTCACGTCTTTCTGCCGACATGCCTTTCCAGGCCGTGGTCACAAAGACGGTACGCAAATCGGCACCACCAAAACAGACCTTGGTGATATTCGAGCACGGGAAATTGATGACCTGGACGATTTCGCCAGCGGGTGAATATCGTTCCACACGATTGCCAGCAAAAATCGCCACCCACAGAAAACCTTCTGCATCGACCACGGTGCCATCCGGGTGGCCACCGTTGCTGATGTCGGCAAACACACGCTTGCCGGACAAGCTGCCATCGGGTGTCACATCAAAGGCATAAATCTTCTTGCGCAAGGTATCGGTGTGATAAAACACTTTGCCGTCAGGGCTCATGCAGGGGCCATTGGTGATAACGTAATCATGATCCCTGGCCTGCAAATTGGCCAAAGTATTAAGGCGATACAGCGAACCGCTAGGCGCTTTTTCGCCATCATCCATGGAACCAAACCACAGGCAACCCTGGCTATCAATATAGCCGTCATTAAGGCGGTTGCCGGGTTGATCAGTTTCCACTTCCAGCATACTGCTGAAGCTACCGGTGCTGCTGGAAAAGCGCACCAGCTTGCCCGGCAAGCCACAGATGAAATTGCCGCTTTCCCCCTTGATGGGCAGGATAAAGCCGATCTGGTCTGGCGTATCCCAGCTCTGGCGAGCCGAACCATCTTCTGCACAGCGATGGATTTTATGGCTTTTGATATCCACGAAGTAAAGCGCGCCCGCATGCCACACCGGGCCTTCGCCCAGATGCGTAGCCACTTCCCAAATGCAGTGAGACTGATCCAATATCATGCGCCGTACCATCCTGCGTCCACAAAATAATCACGTCCTGAACAACGCGCGGCGTTGTCAGAGGCCAAAAACAAAGTCAGGGCAGCGACGTCTTCGGTTTCCACCCTTTCGTGCAGGCATTGGGCGGCCAGTATCTGCGCTTCTTCTTCCGGCGTGTGCCACAGTGCCATCTGGCGTGGGGTACGTACTGAACCGGGAATGATGCAGTTGACACGTATGCCGTCTGGCCCCAGATCACGGGCCAGGCCACGGGTCAGGCCTTCTATCGCTGCCTTGGCTGTCATATACAGGCTGAGCTTGCCAAGGGCAAGATGCCAGGAAATGGAGCCAAAGTTAAGGATAACACCACCGCCCATGGCTTTCATACCTGGTGCCACGGCCTGGGCACAAAAAAACTGGTGACGCAAATTCACGGCAAAACTGTCGTCCCAATAAGTGGGCGTCACATTCTGCACCTCATGCCTGTCATCATTGGCGGCATTATTGATCAAAATCTCGACAGCACCATATTCACTTTCTATATGGGCCAGTACTTTGGCCAGCGCATCCAGGTCGGTCAGGTCGCAATGCATGAATCTTGGCGGTCTGGCAGACTGATGGAGACTTTTTTCCAGCGCCTGCGAAGCCTGGTCGGCGATATCCAGGAAAAAAACCTGCGCCCCCTGCTTGCAAAAGGCATCGACGATGGCAGCACCTATGCCGGTACCGCCACCGGTCACGACGACTCTCTTCCCGGCCAGATTCGGGTAACTTGCATAAATCATTGGTTTTCTTTCTTGGTCCGCATTGAGACCAGGGTTCCCTGCCTCTGACGACGCCTTGCTTATGCTATTACTTGCGCTATTACTCATACTTGTGCAGCACCTGAGGCAGGTTGCTCACTCATTCCATAAGCCAGGCCACGCGCAGCCAGGTTGCGGTACAGGGCACTGACTCCAAAATCCCAGCGAGCGATCGCATTACTATACTTGACATGGTTCACCAAAGCGCCCAGTGCCGGACAGCCGATTGTGACCCGGTCACCTATATGGTGGGTAAAGCCACTGCCTGCCGCATCCCTGTCCTTGATGGGTGAAAACATGGTGCCCAAAAACAGCATGAAACCGTCAGGGTACTGGTGGGTGTTGCCACAAACCTGGTTAACCAGGTCCAGCGGGTCACGGCTGATTTCACGCATCATGCTGATACCATCGAGTCTGAAATCGTCATCCAGACCTTCTATCAGCAATCTGACTTCGGCCTGGCGTATGGTATCGAGCGTGAATGTGTCATCAAACAGGCGGATGAAAGGGCCTATCGCACATGAGCCGTTATTGTCTTTTGCCTTGCCCAGCAACAAGGCACTGCGCCCTTCTATGTCACGCAGGTTGACATCATTGCCCAGAGTGGCACCCACTATTTGTGCGCGGCTGTTGACGGCCAGTACAATTTCCGGCTCAGGGTTATTCCAGCTGGAATCAGGATGTATGCCTACATCAGCACCAAAACCGACTGCCGACATGGCTTGAGACTTGGTAAATACTTCGGCATCGGGGCCTATGCCAACTTCCATATATTGCGACCAGGCACCACGGCTGATCAGATCCTGCTTCAACTTTTCAGCTGTGTCAGAACCCGGACGTATGCGCGACAAATCCGAACCTATACTGGCTTGCATGGCGGCACGCAGGCTGTCCGCCGCCGAGGCGTCACCACCAGCCTGTTCTTCGATAACGCGCTCCAGCAAACTGACCGCAAAGGTGACACCACAGGCCTTGATCGCCTGCAGATCACAGGGAGCGAGCAAATAGGGTGCTTCACTATCAGCATTCCGGTTGAGGGAGTGCTCAATCAAAGCCTGTACGTCCCCCAGGGACTCGCCACCTGCGTTCAGCGCGAAAGCCAGCGGATTTTCTTTTTCCAGCAAATCAGTCACGGTTTGCACCTGTGCCGTAATGTCAAACACTTGCCCCTGGCGCACGACGACCACACATGGCCCGTTGATCTTGCCAGCACGCCATACGCGCCCCAGCAGCACCGCTTGTTGAAACTGATCCGGCAAATAGGATATGGCGGATGTATTATTCATGATCTTCTCCCGTATAGCGATTTTTTTGTTCACCTGACTCTTCGCTTCAGAGTTTCCTGTCGTTGATGCCCGACAGGCAGCAGGTGTCCCGAACTAATTCAGGTATCTAGTCTAGGTATACTCGCTGGTATCAAGCCTATCCACAATTATGAAACTCACCAAGATGAATCATGATTACGTGCAAGACAGGCGCTGACAGCAGCGAGGGTGGGCTTATTTCCCTGTCAAAGCCTCAAGTACGCCATCAAAAGCAGGTTTGCTGGTGTAATCATCATTGAACAGCAGCGGCCACTCTGTGCGTTTGTGGAACTTGCTGAGCCAGGTCTCGCCATCGACCACACCCCAGAAGGTGATGCCGCCGCGCAGTGCTGGTGGCACTTCTTCCAGATAAGCAGCGACGATAGCCTTGTAACGCGCTTTTTGGATAGCGGCAGCGGCAGGGGTTAAAGTCTTGAGGTCATTGCGCTGATTCATTGCTACATCCAGCTCGGAAATACGTACTTTCAAGCCGCGCTTTACCACTGCCTTGAAGGATTTCCTGATCTGTGCAATGGCAGGATAGTCACTGTTCACATGCATTTGAAAACCTATGCCATGGACAGGTATATGCCGCACCTGTAAGTCATCGATCATGCCCAGCATGAAATCCAGCTTGGATTGCACGGCCTCGGTATTGAAATCGTTGTAATACAGGTCTGCTGCAGGGTCGGCAGCATGCGCTGCGACAAAGGCTCTTTCTATATACGATTTACCCATTTTTTGATAGAACAGCGAATTCCTGTAGCCTGCGGGGACGTTTTCGTCTATGACCTCATTGGCGACATCCCAACTGGCAACCCGCCCGGCAAAATGCTTGCATATCTGCGTCACATGATGGGCCAGCATGGCATCCCAGTCGCCAGCATAGTTTTTCATCCATGCTGGCACCTGATAGTCTGGATGCCATACCAGGGCATGGCCATGCAAGATCATGCCGTGCTCCTTGGCGTAATTGGCGAGGGCATCTGCATCATCATAGCTGAACTGGTTTTCTGCCGGATGCAGGTAACGCATCTTCATGATGTTGGCGGCAACCAGGCTATTGAATTGCTGGTTGATCAGTGCCTGCTGATCGGTTTTCTTGAAAAGGCTGCGCTTCTCGTCACCAGCGCTGACTGCCACCCCGATAGGGAATGCGGCCAGGTTTTTTAACGCAACCGTAGCGGCTTTATCATTATTTTCCACAGCACTGACAGTGCCAGGGATAGCGAAGGCCAGGCTGGTGAGTAACAAAACCCGGTGTATCTTTTTATGCATAAGTATTTTTTATTTTTAAAAAGGTCAGGAAATCTGGCTTGCCAAAATCACAGAAATCGTCATGCTGTCTGGCATCTATTGTGAGCATTTTTAATCAACGCTGTGTCGCTGTCAGCTTAAGTAATATCACATCGTTTTCACGCATGGTGACTTTGATATGCGCCTTGCCTGAGCGGCTGACCTGCAATTTGCGTAACTCAGCTTTATCCTGCGTCAGGCTTTGCAGCGTCTGCAATTGCCCTGCGCTGAGTGACTTCGGTGAACCCATTTCCAGATAGGCGGTATGCGCATCATTGGCCAGGTAGCCAGTCCGATAAATTTGTGCCGTGTATTTACCGGGCTTCAGGCCAGTCAGTTGCAACTCCAGCGGGGCAGTCTCAACAGACGGCAATACCTTGGTGTAAAACGCACGATTGCTCTTGTCCTGCACAGGCTGGTGATAATCCCAGGCCAGCACTTGCAGTGTCTTGCCGTTGCGGCCTACAAAGCTCTGCGTGTCTTGTTTACCTTGTATGGTGAGCATTTCATCGCCCAACTGGTGCAGGTATTTATAGGCAAAAAATGCTGGCTTGCGTATGCCCTGGGGATTGAGCAAGCCAAAGCCACCTTCAAATGGTGCTGTTGGCGGCCCTGGTTCTTCAAACAGATCAGTGTAAGTCCAGTAACTCATGCCTTGCAATTGCCCTTCACTGGATTTCAGTTTGCTGAGGATATAGGCGGCGCTGATATAAGAATCATGCACAGGGTCACGCGGCGCATAGCTGCTACTCCATTCTGTAAAAAACAGTGGCAATTCAGGTTGGGCGGAAGCCTTGATCTGGGCTCTTACCTTGTGTACATCAGCCACGATGGCATGCGGTGAAGTGGAGAGTTTGGTATCGCTGACACCATGTTCATCAATGAAGCCGCCATCCACACCATAGGTATGGGTAGTAATGAAATCCACCGGGGCACCCGTTTTTTGCGTGAATGCCAAAAACTCCGGCACCCAGGCAGCACCAGCAGTGGCTGGCCCACCCACCCTGAGTTGCGGGTCTATCGCCTTGATGGCACGGGCAGTTCTTTCATATAAATCGAAATAGGCGGTCTGATCTGCACCTTCCCAGAAGATGGCAAGATTAGGCTCATTCCAGACTTCAAAATACCAGCTCCGGACTTCTTCTTTCCCATAACGCGTTTCCAGGTGGCGCGCAAAGGCATCCACCAGGGCGGTCCACTTTACCGGGTCGGGGTGTGAGATATTTCCCTTCCAGTAAAAGATGGTTTTCTCAGAACTTCTCATTGCATGCGGCGTGAAGCCCAGTTCCACAAAGGGTTTAATGCCCATGCGCAGCAAGCGGTCATACAGTATATCTATCTTGCTCCAGTCATACACCGGTTTGCCGTCTTGCTCAGTGTAGGTTTGCAAAACATCATGGAAGATCCCATGAAAGCGCAAATAACGAAAACCCAGTTCATCCTTGATGGTCTGTAACTGGGCAAGACTGTCTTCCCTGATCAGGGTGCCGGGATAATCTGAACCTATGGATAAATCAGCAAAGTGATCACGCGGCACGCCGGGAGCATTGACATCAATGCTGATACGACGTGGCGCGGCGGCATGTGAGACGTTGAACAGGCCGAGCAGGCTGAAAAAGAACGGCATTGCCAGGACGAACGACAGTGGTTTGAACATGAAGGCAGCCTTTGGAATGTGAGCTTGCATTCTGCGGCCAGCTGCCAGCCTGTGCAATTATGAAAATCGCTAGCCAGCAGAACGATAACTGCCAGCTGGCGCGAAGAACTGCCTAGGCAGCCCTTCGCTTGCTACTTATGCAAATAGCATCAGAATGAATACTCGGCCTTGACCGTGTACGCACGACCTATGGGTTTGGCGATATTTTGCGCAAAAACGACGCGAGAACTCAGCCTCTGGTTCGACAAAGGTGGATCAACATTCAGCAGGTTATTGATACCCAGGCTCAACCTGAACTTATCCGAATAGCGATAGTTGGCACTCAGGTTATAAATGATATAGGGATCGATCACGTTGTAATATGGCTGCCCAAACTTTTGCGTGGGCAGGGCATTGGTGTCCTCATAACTGGCAGTATAAGATTGCGACAACTGGGTGGCGAACTTGCCCATATTCCAGGACAAGCGCAAATTATGACGCCAGCGGAATATATAAGTATTCGCCGAAGTCGAACCTGTAGCCAATGCCCCCGGCCTGCCTACACTATCCACCCAGGCACCGCCCACGTCGTTTTGCCCCTCGTACTTGTTGACGTAGGTGCCGTCCATGCTGACACCAAATTTACCCCAGCTAGTTGTCGGCAACAGGTAGCGGAAGTTGGTGTCAATACCGCGCGTATGCACACCGCCCATATTCAGGCGGGTGACGACGATATAGTTCAGCGTGCCATCCGGGTTCCTGACAAACAGATTGGAGTATTTATTCACATCAGAAAATATCGTTTCTTCGGTGATCTGGGCGATGGTTCCCTTCATGCGTATGTCCCAGATATCGAAAGAGAGCATCATATTCTTGACTGGTTCCAGCACGATACCCGCAGTCAGGGTACGTGATTTTTCTGGTTGCAGATCAGGATTGGCACCTGTCAATATCGTCAGTTGAGTATTACAGACACGGGCAGGATCAAGATTCAATCCTGCATACTTGGGGTCACTGGTCAGTGTGCCTGTATTTGGCTGCGATGGCGTCGTACTAGGGCAAAGCAGGGGATCATCCCAGCGATTGGTGGATGGCGTCTTCGTGCGTGGTGTGCCATACAGTTCTGGCAGGGTTGGTGCGCGGAAACCGGTGCTGGCGGTGCCGCGCAACATGATGGCCTTATGTGGTTCCCAGCGCACACTGGCCTTGGGGTTCACGGTAGATCCAAAATCACTGAAATGATCAGCACGGGCAGCAAAGGTCAGGTCCAGCCCTTTGCTCAGTGGTGCATCGATCTCCAGATACAGACCGGCAATGGTGCGCGCACCACTGGGGTTGGCACCCGGTGTGCCGGAGGTCTTGTAGACGATATCGTTGCTAAGGGCACTGGTCGAATCAGTATACGTTTCCCTATGCAGGTCACCACCCACTGCGATGGAGAGTGAACCACCAGGCAATTCTTTCAATGCGCGTGACAGATTGAAATCAGGGCCAAAGTATTTCACGCTCGCAGTACGATAATTGGTATCGTCAACCTTGATGCTGTTGAGGTAGGCCTGTCCTGTCGCATCCTGCGCACCGAATGGATTGAGGATGCCATTTGCCACGCCATCGTACAGTTTAGGTGTGCTGACAAAGCCACTCTTCCAGCTGACACGCCGCTTGCTCATCGCGGCATTGAAGCCGACACGGTAATCCCAGCCCATGAACTCACCCTCGTCGGCGACGACAAGGCGGTTGGTATTCTGGCGGTCATCCGTGCCTGCCGGGCCAAGTTCATCCAGGCTCCAGGTCAGGGCCAGGTCTTGCCCGGTGACCCCGGCAACTGCTGGCACGCCGCCGCTGCCGCCCGGGTACCATTTGCTGTTCTTGCTGATGAACAGCGGTTTGCGCACACCGGGATTAAGTTTATCGTAATCAGTCTGCGCACCAAATACCTGCGGTGGATTCAATGCATCAATATATGATTCACTGGCAAGTACCTCAACCGTCAGCAGCTTATTGTCACCATGGCGCAAAGACCCTTTGCTAAACAGCGTGGTTTGCTTGTTCTCAGGCAGCAGTTGCGGATAAAGACCGGGGTCGAGAATACAGGTCTTGATGCCGGAACCTGATACCTTGGTCGAGGGCAGGCTGTATTGTGCGCCATAATTGCTGGTGCAGCCAGTTGCCCAATACGGATTGCCCGTAGTCGTAGTGGCCTTACCGTTGGTGTACACCGTAAAGTTGGCCGGTGACGACGATGAGCCTGAAGTATTGGTAGAAAACACGCTGCCACCAAGCTGGGCAATGGTATCCGGGTTCGAGAGCTCTGGCCTGTCTTTCTGCATCAGGGAGGAGCGTGACTGTATGTCAAATGCCGCATACACATTCCAGCCATCTTTATTCAGATCCCCCTTGCCACCAGCAATGGAAAAACGGCGCTGGTCACCACCACCAGAGCGCTGCGGGGCGACGACGCTGGCTGACAGTCTGATCTCATTGAGGGTGCGTCTGGTAATGAAATTGACTACACCGGCAATAGCATCGGTACCATAAATCGACGATGCGCCATCACGCAAAACTTCCACCCTTTCGATGGCGCTCATGGGGACGACATCGACGTTAATCGAGCTGTCGCCGATCGCTTCGTTGGGCAGACGGCGTCCGTTCAGCAATACCAGGGTACGGTTGGTGTTCAGGCCACGCATATTGATCATGGTGCCACCACCACCGCCACCGACCGGTTCATTGGTAGCACCCATGACCAGCGAAGTGGCTACCTCGGACATGGTCGTCAGCCCCTGTGCTTCCAGCTCTTCTGCCTTGTAGGTAGTCAGCGGCAAGGCATTTTCTGTGGCCAGCCGTTTAATCGACGAACCAGTAATTTCTATCTTGGTGACCGGAGTTTGAGGAGCTTGAGGGGTCTGATTTTGCCTTGCCATCGCCTGGTTCTGGCTCATCAAAGTCAGCACCGCCAGCGTCACTGCGCTGATCTTGATGCTGGCATGCTGGGGAAGTCTGGTGCGCCTGATTTTTTCCATTTTTTGTCTCCATCTGTAGTTTTATTTGAGTTTTATAGCTTTATAGTTTTATGGTCTTACCTGCTATCCGACGGCGAGGGATTCCAGCCTTTGCCGCTGTCGAAACTGGCGAAAATCTGGCGACGACTGGCAAAGCGCTCCGCCACCTGCTTTTCGGTTAATGTGTGACCTGGCAAGCGCTGTGATACATCAAGAGGCTTGCCGTTGATATCCATGCTGCCGTACTCACCCCAGCCAGCACCTGGCTGTGCCTGCGCCGACTCTGGCTTTGGCAACAGCCAGCCCACAGGGGCGATATGCGTGTCCATCCTGCAGTGGATGAAACTGACCTTGTCCCAAGTGCTGGGCGGCCCCTGGCGGGCCAGATAAGCCGTGCCGGGCAAGACATCGTTTTGGCCTGGACCAGGTCCATGGGTCAGGCGACTGTTGAGAAAAACAAATCCAGCTTCATCGGCAGCGACCGTGCGGGCCTGCACGATGTAGCCGCCACCCTTGCCCGGATTGGCACTGTCACCGACTGAACGGATTTCACTTTCTTCGAATAAGGCGGCTCTGTTGCCACCCCAGATAAAATCCACATTGCCAGCAATCAGCGAGCGATAAAACCAGGAATAGCCCTTCACCTGTATGGTGTCTTGCTCACTGAAGAAACTGGCATTGCGTGCCACCAGGCGGCCACGGTCACTATTGAATACCAGGGTTTCTGCCTGCGCCCCCTTGCTCCTGGCACGCACCGCTGTATTGACAAGCGTGAGCGTGTCCAGCGTCAGCATGTCGGCATCTTCAATCAACAACACTGAGCGCCCGCCAGTAACGGATGGCGTGTATGGTCCCTGACTGATACCCGTTCCCGGATTATTACCATCGTCGTTGTAAGCCTGAAGAATGACACCGTCGCGGCTTTCGCCACGCATGGTAAGATTGTCCTTGCCCTTCAGATAAAGTAGCTGGTCGTAGCGGCCATTGGCGATGCTTATGGTCACTGCTTCTGCACGCGACATGGTGCGCATGACGTGATTCAAAGCACCCTGCACAGTACGGAAATCTGCCGGGCCATCATCATCGACAGTCAGCTTGTTGCCAGAGGGCGCTGCCTTGCGCGTGCTGAAGGTCCATCCCGCCGTCCGACCCAGCCCGGCAAACACCTGCCCGCCAAGAGTGGCATTGGTGAAGACGCCTGCATCCACTGCAACGTAATATTCCGTGCCATATGCCAGACGCGGATTATGCGGTTTGATCGTCACGGTCTTGCCATCTACGCTGATGGGCTTGTAACGCAGCACACGCTTGAATTCTTGCCCGGCATAGCCGATCTCATCAATGTCATCACCAAGACGAATCACATCAACCAAGGCATTATCGGAGGACCGGAAAATGCGCACCGAGCCACCCTGCTCCAGGCTGGGTACCTGATCAAACACGATTTGCAAAGGCGTGTCTGGCGGTACATCTTCAGCATGTGCCACCGGGCTGACTTTGCCTTGCAGTGCATAGCTTTGTGCAGATGTAGTGAAAGCCGGGGCGACACTGACTGCGAGATAGCTAGCCACATTGGCATCTGCCTGGCTGCTTACCGTAATGGTCGCTGTGCCGGGACGTAGTGCAGTGAGTATGATTTCGCCATCCCTGACTGTCGCACTGGCAATGCCCGGCGCACTTGATAACGCAGTGATGGGGATTGAAAGCTTGTCCTTGCCTGCGATTACACGCGCCGCATAATGCAGCGGCGCATCACCCGCCTGCAAGCTGACCCTATCGTTCATGCGCACCAGGCCAATGCGTTGTGGTTTGTTCGCAGCGGCACCGCTACGGACATCGTCAAACTCAAAGCCCTGGCCTTTCGCCAGCAAGCCTATGCGTCTTTCGAATGGCGAAGCATCTGTAGCGGTGCTCAGCATTTCACCGTTCAGGTACAGCGTCAGCAAGTCACCGGCCACGTCCAGCCTGAGTGTGTAAAAACTACCCTCCGGCCCCGGCTCTTTTGCTGACTGCTTCAATCTGCTCAGCTTGCCATTCTGCATTTTCACCAACTCTATGAACAGCTTTTGCTTGTCACGCTGAATAACGAGGCTTGCACCCAGCCAGTTGTTTTCGTCCTGGTAGCGCGCCAAAAGATAAGCCTGACCATCTGCAGCATTTGTACTGGCGACGGGACGCATGCGTGCCTCGACAAAGTAATCACCACCTGGTATTGCCTCTGGTGCTGATGTGGATGCAGATACAGATGTTGATACCAGCAGCGGACTACCCTGCCCGCTTAGTAGCAGCACGTGATTACCCGATCCATCCTGGCGGCGCACTTTCGCATCAGGTGTGCCGGGTTCTTTGCTTGCCCAGCGTGTCGCGCCATTCTCGAAATCGTCGCACCAGCTTGCGCCACCAGGGCAGGTTCCTGCGTGTGTGTGCAATGCATACACGGTCGCCAGCACAACCAGGAGTAAATGACTAGTTTTCATAGATATGTGTGAAGAATTTATTTGGGCAGGCATCTGCTGGCGCGCGCCAGCAGATGCCTGTCATTCGCTATTCTGGGAACGGCACGAAGCGTTCCTGGCAATTGAGCGTCTTTGCATCAGCCGCGTTTAGCTGGCCCGTCAGTCTGGCAAATTCCAGCTTGACTACTGGCTTGCCGTCAACGACAACATCTTGCAGTGCAAGTTGCAGCGGGCGCTGCTCGTCATATCCCTGCAAGATCACTTGCCCAGGTGTCAGGCTATGTACACGTTCCATACGGATATCGGTGTAGGAAGGAATTAACTGACCTGACGGACCCGGCTCATATTTTGTATCGATATACAGCGGCCAGCGATTATCACGCAGGCAGACATCGCGATAGACAACACCCGAAACCACACCGCCACGCCTGTCATTACTCTTGATGCGCAGGCCCGAGGTAGTGCCATCCATGACGAGGTCTTCAACCAGCACATTACGTACCCCGCCATTGGTTTCACTGCCTATCGACATGCCATGGCCGCTATAGAAATGATTATGCAGGATAGAGATGTTTTCACTCGGCCCGTTATTGCCAGCCTTGATGGCGACATTGTCATCACCGGTGCGTATGTAACTATGCGCAATCGTCACATTGCGCGATGCGCCCGGATCAATACCATCGGTATTGCGCGCATCATGTGGCGTATCGATGCGTATGCCCCAGGCAGTAAAGCCATCGACACGGTTCATCGCCACGTGGAAGTTCGGCGAATTGCGCAGGGTGATACGGTGCATCGTAAAGTCTTGCACCTTGTCCAGCTGTATCAGGCGCGGCACATTCTGGCGCTGTTTTTCTTTCTGCGCCCGGCGTGCGATCTGCCACCAGGTTTCGCTCTTGCCTTCTATGAGCTGGCCACCCTGACCATCAATAATACCCTCGCCCATGATGCCAGCGCCCGACACTCCTTCGACTGTGATAAAGGGTTGGCAGCCCTTGCCAGTGACATCGTTAGTGCCGCAGGTCTTTGCACCACGGTCATACAACAAGGGATTGGTACTGGCATACAGGGTCACGCCTGCATCCACCACCAGCGTGAC
This sequence comes from Undibacterium sp. Ji83W, assembly GCF_049340385.1. NCBI lineage: Bacteria > Pseudomonadati > Pseudomonadota > Betaproteobacteria > Burkholderiales > Oxalobacteraceae > Undibacterium > Undibacterium sp. Ji83W. Next base: position 140,668 of record NZ_JBMPOZ010000003.1, read on the forward strand.
ACCGCTACGCCACTTCAAGGGGCCAGAAGTAAATGCCTTGCTGCCAGCACCGGCAGCCAGATGCACAGCCTTGCCTGGCGCGCAGCTATCCAGTGCCGCCTGTATGCGTGGCGCATCATTCTGATTTGCTGTCGATGTTTCTGCCAGCAGCGTGGCGCAGGTAGCTGGCATGACAGGCTCGCGAACCGTGCGCGTATCTTGCGCCTGCGCAGTAGTAGTCAGTACAGAAATGGCCGCAACCCCGGCCAAGGCCTGAAAGCGCAAGAAATGCCCACGTGCTTGGGCGAAATTGAATAAGTACATATATCGTCTCCAGTTATTATGAATGCGCATGTCTGTGACTCTGTGACATGACGCTAACCGGAGCACCTCGCGTACTCCACGCCGTTTAAACGAGGGCCATGAAAAACCATGGCCGAGGTCGCGCGGTCGTATCTGTTTATTGCTTTGTGAACAGTCTATCTAATTTTCGAGTTTACCTGATTCAGCTATAAAAAAGACTAACAGATGAAAATGAATTACACCATTAGCAGATTCGCTGGTGGGAAGAATCATTATCCGATTTGGTGATTTTCGCAAATTTTTGTTGTTGCAGAGTTGCAGACTCCCGCTACTCTCTTCCAAAAAAGTGACCCTGTCAGTGTAATCCCATAGAATTTTTATCCTGCCCTGCGCATTAAGAGCTGCCAGCGCTTCATCACACCAATCGACATAGGCTAACTCGTAACGGACAACACAACGGATTACCAGGTAATCCCCCAGCGCAGTTGAAAACAGCATTGTCACTTGGTTCGTCAACGAACAGACCAGACCTAATGCACAAACGATAATTCCTGGAACTTTATAGAATCATGCGTGTGTTAAAACACGTAGAAAGAATATCATGCATATCCATCCGCTTGCAGGTCAACTATCACCAGACTCTGCGCTGGTCGATGTGAGCCAGCTCATAGCCGCGTATTACAAACAAATCCCTGATGCACAGGTCGCTGCACAAAGGGTAGCATTTGGCACCTCTGGTCACCGTGGCGCATCGTTCCAGACCAGCTTCAATGAGCATCATGTCCTCGTCATCACACAGGCGATTTGTGAATATCGTCAGCAGCAGGGTATCAGCGGCCCCTTGTTCCTGGGCATTGATACCCATGCATTGTCGGCACCTGCACGTATCAGCGCGATAGAAGTGCTTGCGGCCAATGGCGTCAATGTCATGCTATCCAGCGGTGACGAATACACGCCCACACCTGCTGTATCGCTGGCTATTCTGATGTATAACCGGACTCGCCATACCGGTAGTGGCTTGGCACAAAACATCGGCCTGGCCGATGGCATCGTCATTACGCCCTCCCACAATCCACCCGACAATGGCGGCTTTAAATACAATGCAGTCAATGGTGGCCCCGCAGATACGGTCACCACCGACTGGATAGGCGCACGCGCCAATGAACTCATGGCAGCGAATTTGAAGGACGTAAAACGCATGCCCTTTGAGCGGGCGATGCATGCAGACACGATACATCGTTACGACTTCTTGAATACTTATGTGAACGAGCTAGAACAGATCATTGATCTGGCCGCGATACGGCAATCTGGCATACGCCTGGGCGTTGACCCACTCGGTGGTGCAGGCGTGCATTACTGGGGCCGCATCGCCGAAAAATATCAGATAGACCTGACCGTCGTCAGCGATGTCGTCGATCCGACCTTCCGCTTCATGCCGCTGGACTGGGACGGCAAGATACGCATGGACCCATCATCACCCTACGCCATGCGCAGGCTGCTGGACATACAATCAGATTTTGACATTGCCTTTGCCTGCGACACCGACCATGACCGCCACGGCATCGTCACACCCGGCACTGGCCTGATGACGCCAGACCACTATCTGGCCGTCGCCATCGATTACCTCTTTCAGCATCGCCCAGACTGGGGCAGCAAACCCGGCATAGGAAAAACCGTTGTCAGCAGCCGCATGATAGAACATGTGAGTGGACGGCTGGGACGCAAGCTGTACGACATGCCAGTCGGCTTCAAATGGTTCGCCCCCGGCCTGTTTGATGGCACCTTGGGTTTTGGTGGCGAAGAAAGCGCAGGCGCCAGCTTTGTGCGCATGGACGGCAGCACATGGACAACAGACAAAGACGGCATAGTCGCCGCTCTGCTGGCAGGAGAAATAAAAGCAAAAACCGGCCGCGACCCCGGCCAGTTATATGAGCAGCTTACCCAGGAATTTGGCAAACCCATCAGCATACGGGTAGAAGCCCCCGCCACCCCGGCCCAGAAAAAAACACTGTCCAACCTCTCCCCGCAACAGATCACCAGCAAATTGCTGGCGAGCGACAACATCACAGACATACTCACCACCGCGCCTGGCAACATGAAGCCCATAGGCGGCGTGAAAGTCATCACCAACAACGGCTGGTTCGCCGCCCGCCCGTCGGGGACGGAGGAAATCTACAAGATATATGCCGAGAGTTTCAAGAGTGATGAGCACTTAAATGAGATTGTCAAAGAGGCGCAGGCTATCGTGGATTTAGCGCTGTCATCGAGTTAGTAGGCTGAAGATAATTTCAAAGTCATGGTCGCTCACCTAGATAAGTGAGGTTAAGGGTATTAGCAGGCAATTGATGCATGTGCTCGTGCAAATGAGTATAAGTGCGACAGCGCACAGACGACGTAACAGCAACTACCTACCATCATAAAATGCGTCTGTCTTTCTTGACGTAAATCCCCAAAAAGCGGTAATGCACACCGTAAGCCTTCTATTGACAGGTATGGGACATCTGGAAGGCCAGCTATGATCCACGATTTTTTAATCCCCAATCGGGCCGGGCTTGAGCGACGATGTCGCAAAAAAGTATCGTCATCTGCTCGCTGACGAACAAACCCTGGAGACTAACAGTGGAAAGCAAGCTCGGCAAACGCCGTTTGTTCACCATTGATCTGCACCGCAGTTTAGTCCAGTAAGTAACTTGGCTCTACTCGTATTTACTGATTAACATAATCAGATTTTTTCGTCAGAAAAGAGGACAATATGGCACATCGTATTCTTATCCTTACAGGTGATGCTGGTGATGCAAAAATATTGGAAGAGGCACTTCTCCATTCCAGGGATGGCCCATTTCTGACTGAATGTCTCAGCAGGCTTGATGCAGGTTTGTCACGACTGCAAGAAGGTGGTATCGATTTGATTTTGGTGGACTTGTCACTTGCTGACAGCAAGGGTATTGATACATTTAAAGACATATTTGCGGCCGTCCCCAAAATACCAATCATGACTTTAAGTGCGCAAGAGGAAGAACCTGTCGCAATCGAAGCTGTACAGCTTGGTTCGCAAGGCTATCTGTCCAAAGGTTATTTCGTCAGTAGTCTGGTTCCGCAGTCCTTGCAAAATATCATCCTGCGCAAGAATGTGGAAAAACAGCTCTACAAAGAACAGGCACGTGCAGAAATCGTACTGAAATCAATCGGCGACGCCATAATATGTACCAACGTCAATGGAGAGATTGATTACATGAACGTCGCTGCTGAAACATTGACTGGCTGGTCGAAAACGGATGCCTATGGAGAACGGATAGAGAAAATTTTTAAGACAATTAACGGTATAAACCGCCAAGCTGATCTCAACACTGTAGAACTTGTTTTGAAAAGAAATGAAATAATAGATCTGCCAGCAAACACACTCTTGATCAGGAAAGACGGTAGCGAAGTTCACATCGAAGATTCCGCCTCACCAATCCATGACTACGATGGCAAACTGTCTGGTGCGGTAATTGTGTTTCACGATGTCAGCGTTGCGCAGGCGGTGACAGTCAGAATGACGCATATGGCCCAGCACGATGCCCTCACTAATTTGCCGAATCGCAGTCTGTTAAACGACCGGATCGCGCAAGCAATTAATTTAGCCAAAAGAAACGATACACAACTGGCATTGCTATTCCTTGATCTTAACAATTTCAAGCATACCAATGATTCACTGGGACATGCTTGCGGCGACGCACTATTGAAAACGGTTGCAGTACGCCTGACTGAATGCGTGCGGGAATCTGACACAGTCAGCCGGTATGGTGGCGATGAGTTCGTCATTCTTTTAGCAGGCGGTATATACGCAGAAGACGCCGCACTCATCGCAGAAAAAATACGTGTCGCACTACTCCGTCCGTTTCAGCATGAGCAAAAAGACGTATATGCAAGAGCAAGCATCGGCATCAGCCTTTATCCAGGCGATGGACAAGACGCAGAAACGCTGATTAAAAATGCAGACACCGCTATGTATTGTGCTAAAACGGGGGGTAAGAATAATTACGAATTCTTTCGTAGCGATATGAATAACCAATCAATTAATAAATTATTAACGCCCAATGGCATTTAATTCGCTTGCTATAAATTCGCACTGAATTTGATGCACTTTGTTGGCTCATGCGCTTCGATAATTTCTCAGACTCAGTACACAAACCCTCCTTATTATGAGCCGTGGCAAGAAGTTAAAGCTGCGGCATCGCTATTAGATCCGTTTATTGCGACACAACCCAATGCTGGCATCGGCTAACCCCAAGCTGATAGGGAAACCGATGATGAATTTTAAAGACGGTGACGGCAAACTTCTAACGAAGGAAATGCTACAAATTGCCAAAAAAAAAGGTTCTGGTTGGGTGGAATACAGGTGGCCCAACCCAATCACCAGAACCCTGGATCAAAAATCGACGTACATAAAAAAATCGGCAATTACTTTTTAGATGTCGGAATTCACAAATGACAAGAACCACTATCAAGTTCGATTTGTAGGATTGCAGGCTCGCGGTTTCCCTCGCTTAACCATCAGAACTCAAGTGGACCGACATCTTTGGTGAAACCAATCGTCAAGTTCTTTTGGCCACTAATGTCAAAATGTCGAAAGACGCAACGAGCTCTTCATACTGATTGGTGACCTCTACATCCCATGTCACGACGCCTTGACCAACCCCGTTCGCGCCCTTTTTCTGCCGGTCGATTTTGCGCTTGCATGTCAGGCGTGCACGAATTGTGTCGCCAATTCCAACCGGTTTCACAAAGCGCAAGGTGTCCAGGCCGTAGTTCGCGAGTACCGGACCGGGTGCCGGTGACACAAATAGTCCTGTCGCGGCGGACAACACAAAATAGCCGTGGGCGATGCGTTTTCCAAACACGCTTTCCTTTGCAGCGATCTCATCAAAATGCATATAGAAAAAATCACCTGACAAGCACCCAAATGCAACGATGTCGGCCTCGACAACGGTGCGACGATGTGTCAACAATGAGTAGCCGATTTGCAGGTCTTCGAAGTAATGTCGGAACGGATGGATCTCCGACTCGCGCACTGCTGCCCCGCGCACATGTTCACCGGTAATCGCGGCCAGCATGCTGGGTGAACCCTGGACAGCGGCGCTTTGAAGATAATGTTTCACGGCACGCGCACCGCCTAATTCTTCCCCGCCACCAGCACGTCCCGGTCCGCCGTGTTTGATCTGCGGCAAAGTTGAACCGTGGCCGGTGCATTCGACAGCGGCTTCACGGTCGAGCACCAACATACGACCATGCCACGCGGCCGCAACCGGAATCGCATGCGCCGCAACGGTCGGGTCACGCGTCACCAGCGTGCCGACCAGGCTACCTCGACCTTTTGCAGCAAGCGTCAAGGCCTCATCCAGTTCTCCATATGGCATCAAGGTACAGACAGGACCAAACGCTTCGATATCATGAACGCTATCGTTGAGCAACGGGTTGTTACACAACACCAGCGTCGGTGCGGAGAATGCGCCATTGGCAACCTCTTCGCCCACCGGGCTGAAACCATCAAGTTCGCCAAACACGACTTGGTTGCCCACAGCGAGCAAAGCCAAACGCTCGGCGACGTCTGCCTGCTGTGCCTTTGACGCGAGCGGCCCCATGCGCACACCTTCAACCGATGGATCACCGACAGTGACCTTTGCCAATCTTGCGCGCAATCGTTCAGCAACCGCGTCGATATGCCTGGTTGGTATTATCGCGCGCCGTATTGCGGTACATTTCTGACCTGCCTTGGTGGTCATCTCGCGCGCAACTTCCTCAACGAAAAGGTCGAATTCTTCATCATCAGGTGTGACGTCCGGCCCCAGGATCGCGCAGTTCAGCGAATCCGCTTTGGCGTTGAATGGGATTGATTGTCGGATCAGGTTGGGATGTAAGCGCAACATTGCGGCGGTGGTGGCCGAACCTGTGAACGTCACGACATCCTGTCCTTCGAGGCGATCCAGCAGATCGCCGGTCGAGCCGACAATCAATTGCAGGCAGCCTTGCGGCAGCAGACCGGAGCTATCGATCAATCGAACCAAGGCTTCAGTCAGATAACTGCTTGTGGTTGCGGGTTTGACGATGCACGGCATGCCGGCCAGAAACGTCGGCGCAAATTTCTCCAGCAGACCCCAGATCGGGAAGTTAAATGCATTGATGTGTACTGCAATTCCGCCGCGCGGAACCAGGATGCGTGTACCTAAGAAATTCCCCTGCTTGCCCAACGCGAATGCCGGTCCTTCGTGCACCAGATTCCCGGAGGGGAATTCGTTGGTACCGATGCTGGCGTATGTGCACAAAGTGCCGGCGCCCCCTTCGATATCGATCCAGCTGTCGTTGCGCGTAGCGCCGGTATGAAGCGATATCGCGTAGAGTTGTTCCTTGTGTTCATTCAGATATTTTGCCAACGCTCGCAAACGTGCCGCACGTTGCTGGAAATCCAGCGCGAGCAGAGCCGTAACGCCTTGCTGACGCGCATGCATAACCGCCTCCCCAAAATCTATCGTTTCGGCATGCGTGTAGTTGATCAATTTACCATTGACTGCACTATACAGACCCTGCGCGCCTTCTTTTCCAATCCAGCGGCCGCCGATATAGCTTTGTAATGTTTTCATGTTTGAATCCTTTCTGTAATGTGTTGGTATTGCGGCCATAACCGCTCCTGCAAATTTTTCATTTCGCGTCGGTATTTCCATGCATTCTTATTTTGTGCATCGAGCTGCCGGCTTGGGCGGTTATCCGCTTTCGACCAGGCTCCACTTCGGTGAGTGCGTCGACCTCTTGCATCGTCAACAGCGACCTGATCATCAACTTCTGGTACTGTTTGGTCGCCGTTGTTTTCCAGGTGATTTCCTCGTCCCGAAATCGCGCATCGACGCGCCTGGGCCGACATAGCAACGTGGTCCGACGATGACGTCACCGATCAGAACGGCGCTGGGATGGACGTAGGCGATGGGATCGATCACGGGGGTTGTGTCGCAATAAGGTCGAATGGACTAGAAAGGCGACAAGGCTCCAGAAAATTAGAATGGCAGGCTGCAAAATTGTTTAGCTTCAGATACAGCTAAAGCCTGGGCTTTGGTGTCAGACTTCATCTGTCCCTTGTGAATCATATGCATGGTTTCGATACCCGCAATAATGGCCTTGGCACAAGGGAAATTCTTGAACCCCATCATGGGCCGGGTTAGTCACTTGATAGCCCGGTGGTCTTGTTCAACGATGTTGTTAAGATACTTGCTCTGACGCATCCGAATCTCTGCACCTGTATTATTGATTATGCTGACGATAGCTGCCGTATCGGCGCCGCTTTTGTCAATCGTGATCGAATCAGGTAAATCGTGTTGTCCAATGGCGCGCTCAAAGAAGCGTCTTGCCGCAGCCAGGGCGCGTTTGGCCGTGAGAAGAAAATCGATGGCTTGTCCTTCACGATCAACAATCTGACGAAAACTCAGAGGGTATGCCGCGTACCAGCGTACACAAAGCAGCATGACTTCCAACGGATAATGAAGTCGTTTGAGAACCTTGCGGAGGGTGCTTTTGATGAGGCTTTTACCAAAATCGTCCATACCAATCTTTATCAGATCCGTTTATTGCGACACAACCACCTCAACTACGTCAACGCCAACCGGCTCGTCGGGCAACTGCTGCAAGTTGCCACAATATCTAGCGCCAGCGTCATCTTGCTTTTCTACTGAACTTGCATCCGCCCGTAGCGGACGGATGCAAGGGTACATCAGCCTTTCACGACAGGTATGCCGCGCAGGAGGCGACCATTACTTGCTGCTTCCCGCATACGTTTAACGACGATACTGCTGCGTACGGATTCAATCCCGAGTTTTGCAGAAAGCTCCCGTTCCCGTGCTTTCGCCAGCACCATATTTTTTAACTTGACATGACCGTAACCACGGATGCTGGCAGGCAGTTCAGCCATGGAGACGGCATGTGGCAGCTTCTCGACCGACAACTGGCCCAGGACAAGCTTCATGGTGGCTTCATAATCATTCGCCAGTTCCCTGTCCAGCTTGCGCTCGGCAGTATGGCGGAAAGGATCAAGCAGGCTTTCCCGCAACGGTCTGGCCATGGCGAGCACTTTCAGCACCGGCCACATCCACTGGCGAAACGTGAATTTCTTCGCGCCTGCGCCCACGCTGCTGACAACAGGTGGTGCGAAATGAAAATTGATCTGATAGTCCTTGCCAGGCGTGCCTTCAAACTGCTGCGCCAGCGCCTGATGAAAACTGCCATCCGAATAGAGACGAGCGACTTCATATTCGTCTTTGACCATCAGCAGTTTTGCGAAATTAACGGCGACCGCACGCGTCAGGCGCAACTCTGTTGACGTATCTGTCCTGAGTTCAGCCAGGCGTACCGCAGTCAGCATTTTCTGATAACGGTGGACATATGACTTGCCACCGTATGCCAGCAATAACTGCGTGCGCTCTTCTATCAACGCATCAAGTCCCTGGGTACTGTCATCCATCCCTGCAAGAGATTCGCCAGTCTTTCGGGACATGCCGTCCAGGCCAGCAGGATCAGCTGCGGCCAGGCGTCCTATGGAAAACGCCAGTTTGTTCATTTCCACGGCGACCCCGTTGAGCTCAATGGCGCGCATCAATGCTTCAAACGATACCGGAATCCAGCCTTGCTGCCAGGTCAATCCCAGCATGATGATGTTCGATGCAATGGTATCACCGATAAAATACTCTGCCAGTGCCTGTGCGTCGCAACGCGAGAAGTCCCCATGTCCTGCGGCATAATGCAATTTATCCAGCAAGGCATTGAATTTCAGGTCTGCATCCGGATTGCGCACAAAGTCTGAATTCTCGATCGCATGCAAGTTGACAGCCACCTGTGTCCAGCCATGCCGTATTGCCTGCAGTGCTTCTGTTGTCGCGGCAACAACAGCATCACAAGCCAGCAAGACATCGGCCTGCTGCGTATCAATACGTACCTGGTTGAGCATACCTGCATGACGCGCCAGGCGCACATGCGACAGCACAGCCCCACCCTTTTGCGAAAATCCCATAAAATCAAGTACAGACGCAGCGTGACCTTCCAGGTGAGCGGCCATGCAAATCAAAGCCCCAACTGTCACGACTCCACTACCACCGACGCCAGTCACCAGCACATTGAACACTGTATCAGCAAGCTGCGGCGAAGGTAGTGACAGCATGGCGGCACGTGCCCGCAGAAAGTCCAGGTCAACAGCAGTTGCTCTTGATTTACGCGGGATGGCGCCTTCTACAGTAACAAAACTGGGGCATGTTCCAGCCACGCAGGACAAATCCATATTGCATGAAGACTGGTCTATCTTGCGCTTGCGCCCCAGTGCCGTTTCAGTCGTGGTAACGGACAGGCAATTGGATTGCACGCCACAGTCACCACAGCCTTCACAAACAGCTTCGTTGATGAAAACACGTTTGACTGCTGCAGGCAATTGTCCTTTTTTCCTCAAGCGGCGTTTTTCAGCAGCACAGCCCTGGTCATAAATGAGTGCTGTCACTCCAGGCAGGTCACGCAATTCAATTTGCACCTGGTTGAGTTCATCGCGATCATGAAAGCTGGCGTCCGCCGGGAATTCTTTCTGGATCTCCAGCAGTCTGTCGATGTCATCACTGATGACCGCTATGCGATTGATTCCCTCTGCACGCAGTTGCCGGGCAAGTTTGGGTACGGTCAGATGGCCATCTACAGGTTGCCCACCTGTCATCGCTACTGCATGGTTATGCAAAATCTTATAAGTAATATTGGTACCGGCAGCAATGGCCTGGCGTATGGCCAGCAAGCCAGAGTGGAAATAAGTGCCGTCGCCAAGATTCTGGAAAATGTGCGGACGCTTTGTGAATGGCGCCTGCGCTACCCAGTCGACACCTTCCCCCCCCATTTGTATCAGCCCTGAGGTTTTCCTGTCCATCCAGGATGCCATGAAATGGCAGCCAATACCGGCATAAGCAATCGAACCTTCCGGCAGTTTGGTTGATGTATTGTGCGGACAGCCCGAACAGAAATACGGTACCCGACGTACCCCGTCACTTTTGTTTGACAGGACCGGCATCGCGATCAGGCTCGGAACCAGCTCACATCTGTCCAGCTGCGGTTTATGCAGGGCCAGCCAGGCAGCCAGCACGGGCAAGAGACGCGAACTGCGCATCTCTTCCACATCAGACAATAAGGGACGACCATGCTGGCAGGTTTTGCCAAGCACCGCTGGCCGGTCAGCGGTTGGCCGGTTATACAAATACTCTTTCAGTTGCCCTTCGACGACAGGGCCTTTTTCTTCAATGACCAGGATTTCTGTCAGTCCCTGTATCAGGGTATCGATACGCGTGGTTTCCAGCGGGAAGATCAGGCCCAGCTTATATATACGTACACCGGCTTTTTCGAGGTCATCAACCGAAAGTTTCAATCTGCGCAAAGATTCCATGAAATCGAAATGCGCCTTGCCGCTGGTGACGATGCCTATTGTCGCCTGCCTGCCATGTGCAATCCATTTGTCTATGCTGTTCACGCGAGCGAACTGGCGTACCGCATCGAGTTTGGCAGCGTGGCGACGTTCTATGTCCATACTGGGAAAATCGGGCCAGCGGTTATGCAGGCCGCCTTCCGGAGGCAAAAAATTGTCGACATCCTTCCAGTCGCGGGGAATATCGTCTAGATTTAAGGTACCGCCAGTTTCCACATTTTCTGAAACCGCCTTCAACCCCACCCAGGCGCCAGAAAACCGTGACAGAGCCCAGCCATACAAGCCAAACTCGATGATCTCTGTCACGTTGGCGGGACTGACAATCGGCATATGCCAGGCCATCATGGAATAGTCACTTTGGTGCGACATTGATGAAGATGCACAGCCGTGATCATCGCCGGCGACCACCAGTACGCCGCCAAGTTTTGATGAGCCATAGGCATTGCCATGCTTGAGGGAGTCAGCTGCGCGGTCAACACCTGGTCCTTTGCCATACCACATGGCAAACACGCCATCGACCCTGCGCTCGGAATCTGACTCCAGTCTTTGCGTACCCAGCACGGCAGTGCTCGCCAGTTCTTCATTGACCGCTGGCAGAAAATGTATGTCATTTTCATCAAACAGTTTTTTGGCTTTCCAGACCTGTTGATCAACGGCTCCCAATGGTGATCCGCGATAGCCGCTGATAAAGCCAGCCGTGTTATAACCGCGCGCCTTGTCAAGGGAGCGCTGCATCAGATGCAAACGCACCAGAGCTTGTGTGCCGGTTATAAAAATTTGTCCTTCGCTTGCCTCAAAATTATCGGCAAGACGGTAGCTGTTGATATGACGGCCAGGCGTAAAGGTCAACGCTCTTACGTCTGTTTGTAAATCGTCCATGATTTCTTTCCAAGTTCAATAGGGGAATAGGGCGCAACTCGCACCGGTGATGGAGGGTGCACCTAAAAAACCGTAATATTTTTCATGTACGTGTACGGCGTCAACGTATAAGCCAGACTCAGTTTCTGCATGCTGACCAGCAAAGGAAAACCCGTGCGCCAGAGTTTTCCTTTGGATATTAAAAATCGAAACCGGATCAGGCTCTTTCCTGGAAATCCAGTACACGCTTTTTAAACTCTTCAGTAACCACGACAGACTGGTTCTTTTCATAGTCAAACATGACGTGCTTTGAGGTGCCTTTGGCAACCAGTTTTGCTTCACCTTCTCCGACGACATTCTTGTACATCAGGTGCTCGATCTCGAAGCTTTTGGTGCCAAATTTGGTGACACCACTCTTGATGGTCAGCACGTCGCCAAATTTGGCAGGCATCACATATTCGCATTCAGTCTTCACCATGATATGCGGCAGTTTTTCTTCGCGCGGCAGCTCAAGCAGGTCGAACATGTAGCGCAGATAGGCATGCTGGAGATAATCGTAATACACAGTGCTGCTCAGGTTGCCGACAGAATCCGTGTCACGGTATTTAACTTCTATGGATGTGTCGTAGTAATTCTTTTCCATTTCTAAATTCTCCAAATGATATCAATACCAGCCAATAATATTTGCGTGTCACAAACAAGAATCTTCATCTTGTTCAAGATCAATCAGTCTGCAGAAACAATCGCAAACTTGGCTGAAAGATACCCGCATTTCTTCGCAGTGGATACTAACAAAGCTATTAGAAATCAAGCAGCAGGAATGGAAATTAAAAGCTGAAACGATTGTGTATTTTGACTGCACAAAACGACATGGAACGGCGATTTTTCTAACAGTTCTATTAGTTCCTATCGATCTCTTCAAGCCGTATCCTTGGCGAGGAAAATGCATCGTTCATCGCTGCATCAAGAGTTGAAAAAACTGGATATTTTTCCTTGCAACGATCTGATTTTCCACCTCATTGTTCACTTCTTTTTCTACATACATGTCCTGAATCCATCACCATCATGACGGCACAAAATTTACCCGCTTCAAAGAAAATACTCATCGTCTTGCATCGCGATATTTCAACGCCAGGTCGTGTTGGCAGACTATTGTCACAACGTGGCTACGAGCTCGAAATACGCAGGACACCTCTCGGAGAATCATTGCCACCCACCCTGGCACCCTATGCTGGCGCTATCGTGTTTGGCGGCCCCATGAGCGCCAACGATAATGATGAATGGATGCGGCACGAAACAGAATGGATAGGTGTGGCCTTGCGTGAGCAGGCACCATTTCTGGGAATCTGCCTGGGTGCGCAATTACTGGTGCGCCATCTAGGTGGCAAGGTGACAGCCAACAAAGACGGTTACGTGGAAATCGGCTATTGGCCAATCAAACCAACTGCCGCAGGTCGCGCCCTGTTCAATTGGCCGGGCAGCGTCTATCACTGGCATAGCGAAGGATTTGAATGTGTCAGCGGAATGGAGCAACTGGCTGTGGGAACCCACTTTGAGAATCAGGCAGTGCGCTACGGAACATCTGCCTATGGCGTACAGTTCCATCCTGAAATCAGTTATCAGATGATGCGCCGCTGGGCCACCATGGGTGCACACAAACTCCACTGGCTGGGCGCCCAGAGTCGCGAGAATCAACTGCAGGACGGCAAGACGCATGACCGCAATGGTCTGGTCTGGCTGAACTGTTTTCTGGATCACTGGCTGGCCAGCGACCAGCGCCTGATCTCGGCACCCCATGTACACGAGGATATCGACAGAAAATCACTGATAGAACTTGTATAGTTCTATCATTCCGCCAGCTGCTGCTGATGCAGCAAAGTTACAAAGCGGGTGCCGGATGTCGGGTGCCCGCTTTGCTTCGTGTCAAGATAGTGCTTCAACCATCCGGGCGGCCACGCAGGTTTTCATACGAGACCATGACGTGTTCGCGATAGACTGGGCGATCTTTCAGGCGGGCATACCAGGCTTCCACATTGGGTATGGCCGGACGATCAATATCAAGTGTGAAATAACGATACAAAGTAGCACCGATGGAAATATCAGCCAGGCTGATCGCATCGCCCAGCAGGAAGTCGCGATTTTCCAGGATACGGTTTAACAGTGCAAAATGAGCGGTGCAACGTGCCAGCTTTTCATTGATCACCTTCCAGTTTCTCTGATCCTCGGGGACGCGTACCATGCCCCAGAACACGCCTATCATCAGGTCTTGCTCCAGCACGGTTTGTGACCAGTCCATCCAGCGATCAGAAAGCGAACGCTGATAGGCATCATCAGTCCAGAATGGCGCAAGCCTGGTATGCGCCGCCAGGAAACGCAAGATAGCGTGCGACTCCCAGACGATCTTGTCGCCAACTGCGATTGTGGGTATGCGGCCATGCGGATTCATGGCCAGGAATTCAGGCGTATCACGCCCGCCAAACTCACCGCCTGTGGGAATGCGTCTATGCTCTATCGCCAGTTCGCCAATCAGCCACATGACCTTTTGTACATTGAAGGAATCACGTCGCCCCCAGATAGTCAGCGTGTCCGGCTCCATACCAGATTGCCTTTCAAGTTGCGGCAGGATGGCGTCCCGCTTCATGCACGCCTCCGCACATCTGTCGCCACCAGACGGTCCAAGCCAGCTTCAAGATCAGCGATCAGGTCCGCCACGCTCTCCAGCCCTATGTGGAAACGTATGCACGGGCCAGCCGCCTGCCATCGCGTTGCAGTGCGAATTGCACTGACATCAAATGGCAGGGCCAGGCTTTCGAATCCGCCCCAGGAATAGCCGAGTCCGAACAGACTGAGCCCATCAAGAAAAGCCTCTACTGCTTCTTGTGAAAAATCCTGTAATTCAACTGAAAAAAGCCCGGAAGAGCCCTTGAAATAACGCTGCCAGTTGACATGACCAGGGCAGTCATCAAATGCAGGATGCAATACACGGCGCACTTCAGGGCGGGATTTCAGCCAGCCAGCAATGACGAGTGCATTCTCCTGGTGCGTCCGCATACGCATTCCCAAAGTACGCAAACCGCGCAGTGCCAGGTAAATGTCATCCGGACCGACACACAGGCCAAGATCGCCGTGCAAAGCCTTGAGCGCTGGCCAGGCAGCAGCTGAAGCGGATACCGTACCGAGCATTGCATCAGAATGCCCCACCAGGTACTTGGTCCCTGCCTGTATGGACAGGTCGACACCGTGTGCATGCGGCTGGAAAAACAAGGGGCTTGCCCAGGTATTGTCTGCCAACACCATCATTCCATGCTGGTGCGCCACATCCGCAATCGCCCTGACATCCTGCACTTCAAAAGTGTGTGAACTCGGCGCCTCGACATACACCGCCCTGGTATTGCTCTTGATCAGCAAGGCAATGTCTGCACCTGCCATGGGATCATAGTATGTGACTTCCACACCAAAGCGCGCGCTTAATACGGTTTCACACGCATGACGAACCGGTCCGAAGACACCGTCGCTCACCAAAAGATGATCGCCAGTTTTCAGACATGAGAGCAAGGCTGTCGTACAGGCAGAAAGCCCGGATGGGCAGAGCACCGCACCAGCACCGCCTTCAAGGCCGCAAATGGCTTGCTCCAGCGCTGCACTGGTTGGCGTACCGCGTCTTGCATAGATATACGGCTGGGTGCGACCCAGCAGTTCTTTCACCGTTGAGCTGAGAACAGTAGACCCGTGATAGACAGGTGTATTAACAAAGCCGTTAAATAATTCCGGACTGCGCCCCAGCGTTACAAGTTGCGTATCGATGCCGAAACCTTCGACGGGGTGCAGTGCCTGTGCCTCGAACTTGCTCATCATGCTTCATTCCGGATAGTGTATTTGTGATTATTGAAGGGAAACTATATGGTGCAGACATTTTTCTTTACCCCAAAAAAAAGCGTGGATAAAGCTATTGGTAAATGCAATTTATCTGCCGTCTTGCAGCGCGACAAGGCTACTACCGAGTTGACTGCTTGAGAACTAATAGAGTTGATAGCAAAGGGAAATTGCGCTGGTTTCAGCGCTGCAGAACTAACACGAATGATAGTTCTATTTTGATGGCGGCTAACCTTATCATCTGCGCTGATCATGGCAAGAGGACGGTCCATCCGTACTGCGCCGTGCATGGATTGCAGCAATTGTCATCACAACGGGGAATAGGAAGATGCAACTAGATTGGACAGAAGAACAGAAAGCATTGCGTGCACGCTATCAACATCTGGGGGAGCAATTCAACGCTCGCCGTGGCAATTCGCTGGATCAATTTGATGAAGCCGGATGGAAAACACTTTGCAGCGAAGGCATGTGGAAATTGGTAATTCCGGAATCTTACGGCGGATCGGGCGCCGACTGGTGGGCATTTACTGCCGCGCTGGAAGGACTGTCTACCACAATACGCGCCCCAGCCTTGCTGCTTTCCATCATTGCCCAGGCAGGGATGGTGCGTGCCCTCAACCTGTATGGTAGCGAAGCACAGAAAGACCGCTACTTTGCCGCCATCCAGCGCGGTGACCTGAGTGCCACTGCAATCGCCGAACCAACCACTGGCACGGATGTCAGAAGCATAGAAACCACCATCAGGAGTCACGGTGACGACTATGAACTCAACGGCCAGAAATTCAATATCGCACATGCCCCCATCGCAGATTTTATTTTGGTGGTGACACGCATAGCCGATCTGGAAAAGAAAAATACAACACTGGTTTTATTGGATCGCGGTCAGCAAGGCGTGACTTACGGCCAGCCAGACAATAAACTGGGAATGAGAGATCTGCCGACTGGCAGCCTGGGCTTTGACTCCGTAAAGATAAAATCCAGTCAAATCCTCGGCGTACCAGGCGAAGGTCTACACGATCTGATCGATATCATCTCACTTGGTCGTCTGTATTACGGACTGGTTGCCGCCAACGTGATTACCCCTTTCCTGACTGATGCTCTTGCCTACAGCCGTAGCCGACGCAGCTTCAAGTCGCCTATCGATACCAATCAATATGTACAGAAACGCCTGATAGACATCAGAATAGGTATGGAGCGCAGCAAATGGCTGGCTTATGCGGCGCTGAGCCAGTTGCTCAATGGCCACCCCGATGCACTGATGACCTGCTCCATGGCAAAGCTTGTCGCTTCAGAGGACTTGATCAATAGCGCACTCAGCCTGATCAAGTTACACGGCAGCGTCGGCTACCACGAAGGGGATATCACCGCCTTGGCGCGCGACGCGCTTGGCTTTTCCAGCGTAGGCGGCACAGAAGAAATGCATAGGAAAAATATTTTCAATCAAATGTCACGCCAGTCTGCCTAGAAACTGGGGTGATCAAAAAACCGCTGCGCAGCAGTGGATATGATTCCTGATAATGCCGTCCGGCCAATGCCGGGAATTTGAAGGAATATGTCTTAACCAACCGGAGATACACATGTCGAAAAGGCGCTTCCCTCTCAATATCGAGATCAAATATCGTGACACGGATTCCATGGGCCATGTCAGCAGCCCTGTTTACTATGAATACATGCAGCATGCCTATGTGAAGTATATGCATACATTGCTGGAGCTTCCCTACACTGAAAAAGTGCCGCAGATTATGGTGAAAAGCTCTTGTGAATACCTGGTTCCCGCCAAACTGGGCGAACAACTGGTCGTGGAAACCAGCGTGACAAAATTCGGTGGCAAGAGCTTTGAGATCGAATATGAGATTTACCGTGATGACAACGCCAAGACCTTGATGGCAAAGGGCGCATCCACCCATGTTTCCTTCGATCATGGCACAGGAAGAACCACCACTGTTCCTGATTATTTCAAGTCCAGTGTAGAAGCTTACCAGCACACACTCTGAGTACAGAAACAGGTGGGGGTTATCCGCGTGATCCCGCGCCTGCAGGTATTACAACAGACACGTTCAATTTATCAATAGCGAGCAGACAAATGAAATCAGCAGACAGGCTTCCTCCACAACTTCGTCGTTCCTGGTTGTTTCTTGCAGGTGCAGATCAGCAGGCACTGTCGGACGGTTGCCGCAGCGGCGCAGACGTACTGGTACAGGAACTGGAAACTTTTACTCCGCCTGAAAGGCGTCCCCAGGCTTACCGCATCTGTGCCGGTGTCATGGCAGAATGGCGCGCAGCCGGAATTACTACGTCCATACGCGTCAATCCACTGGAGAAAGGTGGCGTGGATGACCTGCAAGCCGTGATGAAGGCCAAACCAGAGATCATTCAGATGTCCCTGGTCGCAACACCACAGCAAGTAATAGCTCTGGATGAAATTGTCACACGCCTGGAAAAGGAATACGGCATAGAACCAGGATCTACCGAACTGGTGCCGAATATAGAAACGACACTGGGATTGATCAATACCATGGCAATTGCCAAAGCCAGTCCACGTGTGACCGCCGTGCTGGTTGCTACCGAAGACATGGTCGCTGATATAGGCTCTCAGCGCACCCGCGCCGGCAGGGAGCTTGATTATGTACGTTCGCGTTTCATCGTCGAATGCGCAGCCGTAGGTGTCTCGGCAATTGATTGCCCCTATAGCTATGTCGACAACGAAGGGGCCGCACTCGATATGCAGATAACCCGCGATCTCGGTTACAAGGCCAAGGCCATCGTCAATGCACAGTTCGTCGACGTGGTAAATCGCACACTGACCCCTACTCACGCTGAAGTCGTGCTGGCAAACAAGATCGTCAAGACCTTTGATGAAGCCCGCGTGGCAGCCGGTGAAAGAAGGATCCCCGGCGCCATAGTCGATGGCTTCCTTGTTGAAGTTCCAGACTACCTGGCGGCACGTCGTCTGCTTGCCAGAGCAGGCCAGTTCGGTATTTCATGATTCAAATTTAATGCAAGGCAATTACCATGGAAAATGTGCATCAAACCCTGAAATCTATCAAGACACTGACAGGAAAACTGAGCAATTTTAATACCGAAGATGCTCCTGCCACGCCGCATTCCCTATTTTTGGAATGGATGCAAGCAGCCATCGATGAACAGATTGCAGAACCGAATGTCATGACACTGTCGACTGTCGACAGCGATGGGCTGCCTGACGCCCGTTCTGTCGTACTGTTAAATGTCAACGAACAAGGCTGGCATTTTGCCACAAACTCGGACAGCCCCAAGGGCCGGCAAATGATCAAGTCGCCCCATGCAGCAATGACCTGGTATTGGCCGGCAACAGGGCAACAGATCCGCTTGCGCGGCAAGATAGGCAAACTTGACCATGCAGCTGGTGCCAGCGATTTCATGACACGTCCTGAAAAATCCAGGGCTTCCATACTGGCTGCAAAACAAAGCCAGGTCATGGAAAACCCGGGTGACCTGGACGTTGCCGTAGCCCACCAGCTTGCTCGCATGGCGAATGATCCTGGCCTTGTTTCACCGAGCTGGTCCATTTATGCATTGTCACCCGATGTTGTTGAATTCTGGCAATCCAGTGAGCAACGCCGCTTCACACGTCTGCGTTATCAGAAAACAGGCGTGAACTGGCAACAGAACATATTATGGCCATGAGGTAGTCTGTTACGGTTGTAAACCAGTCTGACAATGAAATGTAATGCCCGGCTCACAAGGCCGGGCATTTTTTTTTGTCATAACCTGTCTGTGCTTTGAGCTATGATTCTCTCTGCAATTTCTCTCGTGACCAAACGCGGAAAAAAACCGGTGGACCCGCAACATTCAAACCTGCGCACCTGCCACGCCTGCTTCAACATTACCGCCCACCAGTTCTCAGACACTGCTTTTTTTTATCAAGCCGGGAACAACTTTTCAGAACCTGCCAATGAAGATTGAATAGATGCTGTACTTTGCGCACGCATCTCCTCTTCATATTTTGCAATCGCTTCAAGCATGGGTAATTTTCCAGACTGCACATCTGCCAGCCTATCCGCCAGAACTGCTGCATCATACAAGGTTGTATTACCACCCAAGCCACCAATAAGGCTCATCAGATGGACAGCATCACCAAGCGCGGTGACTCTACTGCTAACCCAGGGTTCTTGCAGCCTGGCGCTGCGCATTGGAGCAATAGCGAGGGCGTTCATATCAACATTTGAGAACAAGGCCTTGAGGGAAGGATTCCAGGTCTCCACCACATTGGCGACATGACGGCTGATGTCTTCGACACTCAACGTGATATTCTCACTGTCACTCAAGCCAAAAGTCTTGCGTTTGCCCAGTATCGCCCAGTAAATGTAGTCATCAACAGGATTGACCACATAGTCCTGATCAAGTGTTGCCGCCAATGCTGCAGGTGACTCCTTGAAATGGACATTTTCAGCAACGGCAACCAGGTCGTCATCCATGATCACGGAGGTGCCGCTCTGCAGTACTTTCGCAATAGACTCTTTAGTTCGACCAACAGGATAGGTTTTCCCATATATACAGACGATGCCGGTATCATAAGTCTGCAGCTCAGGGAATCTTTGCTTGCGGACAGTGGAATTTGCCCCATCGGCTGCAATCAGGACATCTGAGACGACAGTGCTGCCGTCAGAGAAATGAGCAACTACCTTGCCATCATCTCTTTCTTCATACTGAACAAAGACTTTATCGAAATGCACATGAAGATTGAGGCCACATAACAAAACCTCCCTCATGGTGAGGCGATTGGCAGCCAGGTCTTCTTTTATCTGCTGATCTCTTTCTTCTGCGGGAGGTGTCCAGGACTCTATCCATTCGTCAGCCGTGCTTTCCAGTTTTGAATTCAGGCGATGCATACCCTGAAACTGCTCACCACAGGTATTTTCAAACAGTTTGTAATGGCTTTCTGAGAGACATTGCGACAGCGCTTCCTGCCCGGTATGATCTATCCTCAACCGGAAACTCTGGCTTCTTGTATACGATGTTGTATCTTTTTCATACACATCAAAACGTACACCTCTCTTTTTCAAGCCCTGGGCCAGACTGAGTCCCCCCAGCCCGGCCCCTATGATTGCCACATGGATGTCTGTCAAATTCATTATTCCCTCTATCAAGTTTGGCTATGTCTATATTGACTCTATTATTGGTTTACTACATGGCTACTTCTTCAAGATTGCTGCTACATGGTTACTACCGCGCAGCTACTACTTATGCTTACTCCCAGACACCACCAACTGCCTTGTACAGGTTGATTGATGCAGCCAGATAAGCACGTTTGGTTGCTATCAGGCTGGCCTGGGTCTGCAACAAGTCACGCTGAGCATTCAACACTTCCAGGTAACTGCTATATCCATTCGAATAACGGACTTCTGCCAGGCGCAGGCTGTCTTTCAACGCCAGCCGCCGACGCTCGCTCGACGCAGCTACGTCCTGTTCTGCCGACAGATTGACGAGTACATCGTGTACGTCCCGAAATGCTCCTTGCACACTTTGCACATAAAGCGCGACAGCCTGTTTTTCCTTTGCTTTCGCACCGGAGACCACGGCATCGATGGCGCCGCCGCGAAAAATAGGTTGCGCCAGGTTCCCGGCCAGGCTCCAGAACAGGGAAGCGGGCTTGAATAAATCCTGCAATACACTGGATTCATAACCAAGGCCGCTGGTCAGTTTTACCTGAGGGAAATACAGGCTCCTTGCCTGGTTCAGGTCGGCATGCGCGGCAATCAGGGCTTGTTCGGAAGCGATGATGTCAGGTCGACGATTCAACAGGTCAGATGGCAAATCACCTGGCAACACCGTATGCTGATAAATTTCGTCAATTTTTTTTCCGCGCACGATAACCGGTCTGGCGATTGCCGCAGGAGATCGTCCCAATAAAATTGCCAACGCTGATTCTGAAATCGCCTGGGCTTGCCGGGCCTGGCTAAGTATGGCTTCGGCAGCGGACACCTCGGAGTCAGCCACATGCAAATCCAGTTCACCGATGGAGCCGGCTGAAAAACGCTTGTGCTGCAAACGCAGATTCTCCTGCCTGGTTGCAAGCGTCGCCTTGGCCAGTTCAACCTGATCATCGTTGGCCAACATCGTGAAATAAGCCTGTACAACACCTGCGTATAAAGTGTTCATCACAATATTTCTGCCGGCTTCCTGCACCAGGAATCTGCTTCTTGCCGCCTGGTTGGCGTAAGCCAGCTTGCCCCAAAAATCGATTTCATAGGAGGAGCTCAATCCAAGCTGTATATCTGTACCGAACTGATTTGCACCGGCACTGCTTTTCCCGGTATTGCGGCTGGCACGTGATCTGGTCGCCCCGGCGATGGCATCGACTGCAGGGAAGCTGGCAGCAAGCGCTGCCGCTTCATTGGCCCGGGCTTCTTCTACACGCCCTGCCGCAACCGCCAGATCCTGATTGTTGGCGTATGCTTCCTTGAGCAACGACTCCAGCACCGGCTCATCGTAAGATCGCCACCAGTGCTGCCAGTCCACCGGCCCAATCTTTCCCTGCGTCGTCAGTCCTTTCGGCGTCTCCATGGCGGGCGCCTGGTAAGGCGTACCAACCGAAGTGCAGGCAGACAGTATGAGGCTGGTGACAAGGGTGCACAGTGCGCCGTTATACTTTAAGGCAGGCATCGGCTATTCCTTTACTGTCAAAGATTGGGGATAGGGCAGCACAGGACCTGTATTGCTTGCTGTCGCTGCAGATCGCGAACCTGTTTTCAAACGCCACTCTTGAATCAGCTTGAAGAACAAGGGCACAAAGAAGATCGCCAGGAAAGTTGCTGCCAGCATGCCGCCCAGCACACCCGTACCGAGGGATTGACGCGCCGCTGCACCGGCTCCATGTGAGAAAGCGAGCGGTGTTACACCGAGTATGAACGCCATGGATGTCATCAGGATAGGACGGAAGCGCAGGCGTGCGGCCTCCAGCGCAGCAGCAACAGGGGTATATCCCTCATGAACCTTGATCACCGCAAATTCGACAATCAGGATGGCGTTCTTTGCGGAAAGGCCCAATAAGGTTACCAGGCCAATCTGGAAGTAGACGTCATTGTTGAACCCTCTGAAATACACAGCCAGCAAGGCGCCGAATATCCCGAACGGCATCACCAGCAACACAGACAAAGGCAACGACCATTTCTCGTACTGTGCTGCAAGGATCATGAAAATCATCAGCACGCCAGCCCCCAGGGCCAGGCTGCCGGCATTCGCGCTGCGCTTTTCCTGGAAGGATGCACCGCCCCAGTCATAGCTGGTGTCAGCCGGCAGGATTTTTGCAGCCACACGTTCCATGGCGGTGAGGGCCTGGCCTGAACTGTAACCTGGTTTGGCGGCGCCCAATATCTTGATCGCCGGCAGCGCATTGAAATGCAGTACGGAATCAGGACCGGCTTCATAACTGATGCGCGTAAAGGCGCGCACCGGTATCATCAACCCCTTCGCTGAGCGCACGTACATGCTTCCTATATCTTCCGGCTTGGCGCGATATTGTCCTTCAGCCTGCAGCAGGACATTGTAGGTACGGCCATTTTTATTGAAGTCGTTGACGTAATAACTGCCCAGTGTCGCAGCCAGTGTGTTATAGACCTCCGACAGCGTGACCCCCATCGCCCTGGCTTTGTCATTATCGACATCGACAAATACCTGTGGCGACCTGGCCTGGAACAGGCTCTTGACACCAGCCAGTTCGGGCTGCTTGTTGGCTTCTGCAATAAAGGCTGGCAATATTTCTGCCAGGCGTCTGACACCACCCTCGCCGCGGTTTTGCATATAGAATTCAAAGCCGCCAATCTGCCCCAGACCCTGAATTGCCGGTGGATTGAAAAACAAGGGCATACCCTCCTTGACAGGCTTGGTTTTCTTCAAGTTTTCCAATACCAGTTGCTGCGCGGACTGGTCACGCTTGTCCCATGGCTTAAGCGGTACGAACATGGTGGCTGCCGAGGACTTGATGGCGCCGCCGCCAAGAAAATCCAGGCCAACCATGGTCAGTGTCGTGTCTACATTTTTATTGGCAGTAACTATGCTTTCAACCTGTTTCATCATCGCATTGGTGCGTTCAAGAGAGGCGCCTTCGGGCAGCATCGCAGCACTGATGAAAAACCCCTGGTCTTCATCGGGAACCAGGCCTCTGGGTACCGCATTCCACAGATAGACAGTCACACCGACCATGCTGGCAAACAGCGCGAGTCCCAGAACCGAGCGCTTGATCAGGAAATTAACGCCACTGGTATAACGTGTTGTGAAACGCGCAAATGCTGCGTTGAACCAGACGAAGAAACGATGCGGTTGCTGCGCTGAAGGCTTGAGCAGGATGGCGCATAGTGCCGGGGTCAGTGTCAATGCAACAAAGCCGGACAATATCACTGCAATAGAAATCGTCACCGAGAACTGGCGGTACAGTTCGCCCGCGAGTCCACCAAGAAACGCCACCGGTGCAAACGCCGCAACCAGCACCAGCACGATGGCGACAACTGGCCCGGTCACCTCATGCATGGCTTCGAGTGCTGCATCTTTCGGCGACATGCCATGTTCATTGATCAGCCTTTCGACATTTTCAAGAACCACGATCGCATCGTCAACAACAATACCGATTGCCAGCACCATGCCGAACAAAGTCAGGGTATTGATGCCATATCCCAGTAAATGCAGGGCCGCCAGTGTACCGATCAGGGAAACCGGTACCGCCAGGGTCGGGATGATGGTTGCACGCCAACTCTGTAAAAACAGGTAGACGACAATAAATACCAGCACCATCGCCTCACCCAGGGTCTTGATCACTTCTGTAATCGATTCCGTGACAAACGGGGTGGTGTCATAAGGTGTGCTGTAGGTCATGCCTTCAGGGAATTTTGCCTTCAATTCCTGCAAGGTTTTTTCTATGGCCTTGCGGGTTTCCAGCGCATTGGCGCCACTTTCGAGGAACATGCGAATATTGGCAGAAGGGTGCCCGTTCACACGTCCATAGACATTGTAGTCTTGCGATCCCAGCTCGACGCGCGCAATGTCCTTGATCCTGATGCTTGCCCCCTCATCCGAGCTTTTGACGATGATGTTGGAAAACTGTTCCGGCTCCAGCATGCGACCCTTGGCCGTCACCGTCATCGTCAATTCTTCGGTATTGTTGGGAGGCGCCCCCACCTTGCCCGCCGCATACAGCGAACTCTGTTCATTGATGGCATTGGAAATATCTGCCACCGTCACGCCGAGCTGTGCCATGCGGTCTGGTCGCAGCCAGATACGCATCGCATAATCGCGTGCGCCCAGAATATGGACATTGTTGGTCCCTGGTGTGCGTTTTAAGGCATCAAGCATGTTGCGGGTCACGTAGTTTGACAGGTACAACGCGTCATAGCGATCGTCCGGTGAATACACAGCCGCAACCACCAGGAAGTTTGATGAGCTCTTACTGACCACTACCCCCTGGCGTCGTACTTCTGCCGGAAGTTTTGCTTCAGCCTGGCGGACCCGGTTATTCACATTGACTGCCGCCACATCGAGCGGGGTACCGACTTCAAAAGTGACATTGATGGAAACCCGTCCGTCTGAAGAGGAAGTCGAATCCATATACAGCATTTTTTCCACACCATTGATCTGATCTTCAATGGGCGAGGCAACGGTGCGCTCAAGAACCTCTGCGGAGGCGCCCGGATAATTGGCAACCACGTTGACCACCGGTGGAGAAACATCCGGGTAGCGCGATATGGGCAGGGCCTTGAGCGCGAGCAGCCCTGCCAGCACTATCGCCAGCGACAACACCGTCACGAAGATAGGACGGTCGATAAAGAATTTGGAGAACATTGGATTATCCCGTTATGGAAGAGTTGGCATGAATCTGGCAAGGACGTATCATTAACGTGCTGCTCCCGCAGCCGGTGCGGCCAGCGATGGCGCTGACGAAGATGTCTTTGCTATCGATGTCGCCTCTACCGGATTGACCGCCATGCCTGGCTTTGCCTTGAACAGGCCGTCGACAACGATACGGTCGCCTTCCTGCAAGCCTTTGGTAACTATCCATGTACCGTTTTTCAGGCCATCGAGCTCCACCGGGCGCGGCACCAGCTTATTCTCCGGGCCGACCGTCAGCACCATCTTGCCTTTAGGTGCATCAAGTACAGCACGCTGCGGAATGGCAATGGCATTATTGAGACTGGCGCCACTGAGCATGACCCGGACAAATTGCCCCGGACGCAAATTGCCATTGGGATTGGCCACTTGTGCACGGGCGTCAAAACCGCCAGTGGCCGGATTGATGCGTTCGCTGGAGAAATTCATTTTTCCACTGACTGGATAAATGCTGCCGTCCGCAAGTTTGATGCTGACGCTAAAACCCAGACTGCCGTTGGCAGCACGTTTGCCGTCAAGACTGAGTGCGCCGCTGTTCAAATCCTTGTTCAATTTCAGGAAATCGGATTCCGGCACGCTGAATCTGATGTACATGGGGTCAGTCTGTACTATCGTCGTCAGCAGGCTGTCTGTCTGTGTGATCAGGCTGCCATTTGACTTGATAGCCACACCGGTAACACCACCAATAGGCGCCATTACCTTGGTATAGCCAAGGTTCAGTCTTGCTTCATTCACTTGTGCACGTGACTGCTTGGTGCCGGCCTCGGCCGTTTCTAGTGTGGACCTGGCATCATCAAACTCTTTCTGGCTGATGGCTTTTTCCGCCGCCAGAGGGGTCAGGCGTTCCAGTTCGCGTCTGGCCTGATTCAATTTCGCTTCAGCGACTGCCGCGTTTGCCTCGACCGAAGCCAATTGTGTCTGGTAAGCACCAGGATCAATCTGGAACAATGCCTGTCCTGCCTTGACGTTTACACCTTCTTCGTACAGACGATTCTGCAGGATGCCGGAAATGCGGGCCCGCACCTCAGTTTCGCGTGAACCGGCGGTCTGGCCCACATATTCAAAATCAGCCGGCAGGGTCTTTGCATGTATGGTCATGCTGCTCACCTCGGGCGGCGGTTCATGTTCTGCTGCAACAGCAGTTCCCTGATGCTTGCTGCAAGCGGACATGCCCAGCATGGGTAGGGTCAGCAAGACCAGTGTACGGAATAGTCGAAATAACTGCGCATTTTCAACATGCGGCATATGATATGCCCTGGCGACAGGGTGTAATTGTATGGATTCCATGATGCATTTACTTTCTAACAAAAACAGTTTGTCAGCACTGGTCATGGCGGACGCAGAGTGCTCTGGAATGGAATTTTTTAACTGATGGCTCGGAGGGTACATGTCGTCCTCCCTTGCGGTTTCCACGGTTCTTGATCTGCAGCAAAGATGAGCAAATCAGAAGGACGTGCGACAGCCGCCAGGCAAGGATGGTGTGAACGACACATCCATCCCTGTCGTGCTGAGCAGCCGTCAATTGGCCGGCAGACGCCGGTATCTGATCAGGCTGCTTATTTTTTATTTTTTATTTATTATTTTTATGGACCTGCTTAACTCTTTTCCAAAGGACGCAAGGTCAGTGAAGTCAAACCAGCGATTGCACTCAATATTGCTGTCGCCAGAAAAGCAGCGTGATAACCCTGTAACTGAGCCAGCAGCGGCATGTCCAGATGTACGGAATCACGGGTAATGGTATGCGCCAACGTCGACAGGCAAGCAATACCAAGTGCAGCGCCCAGCTGGCGCGAAGTATTGAACAGGCCGGACGCCAGACCTGCCTGTTTTGGCGGCACACCTGCCAGCGCAGTGTGGGCAGAAGTCATCAACATCAGACCCAGACCCAGGCCGACCAGCAATGTAGGGCCAAGTACGTCAATAACGTAATCTGGCGTTGCAGGTACCCTGGTCAGCCAGATCAGGCCGGCCGCACTGATCAAACCGCCAAAAAACGGCAAGCGACGCAAACCACTGTCCATCAGCGGACGCGAAACTATTGCTGCAATGGCCAGTGTGATACCCATGGGCAGCAACGACAGGCCGGTTTCCAGTGCGCTATAACCGGCGACCTGCTGGAGCACAATGGAAAGGAAGAACGTGGAAGCCGTCAGCGAAGCACCCAGGCCCAGTACAACAATATTCCCCATGCGTACGCTATGCAGAGAGAAGATACTGAGCGGTATCAATGGCTGCTCGGTCTTGGCTTGTATGGTAAAAAAACTGACCAGCAATAGCGCCGCTGCGCACAATGCAGCCAGCACGATGCTTGAATTCCAGCCCAAATTCGCGCTTTGGGAAATACCGAGTATCAACGCTCCCATGCCCAGGGTAATCGTTACTGCGCCCCATACAT
The DNA here is from genome assembly GCF_049340385.1 of Undibacterium sp. Ji83W. NCBI lineage: Bacteria > Pseudomonadati > Pseudomonadota > Betaproteobacteria > Burkholderiales > Oxalobacteraceae > Undibacterium > Undibacterium sp. Ji83W. The sequence goes on from NZ_JBMPOZ010000003.1 coordinate 168,402, forward strand.
CGAGTTTTGGGCGAGTGGTACCTGGCTTGACTGGCGCCATGCATGTGGCGACACCAAGAATCAACGCAAAACCAATGGGAACATTGACAAACATCACCCAACGCCACCCGGCAGAGGTAGTCAGCCAGCCACCGATCACGACACCGAGCGCGGAGGCAATCGAGCTTGATGCTGCCCACATGGATATGGCGGTTGCCTTCGCCGAACCGGTAGGATAAACGGCGACAATCACAGCTAGCGTGGACGTAGCCAGGGCCGATGCGCCAAACCCTTGAATCGCACGCGAAACCAGTAGCATGGTGCCATTTTCAGCAAAACCACCTGCCAGGCTTGCCAGGGTAAAAATCAGCAGGCCCGATTGCAGTATAACTTTACGGCCAAACAAATCACTCGCGCGTGCGGCCAGCAGCATGAAGCCGCCCAGGCTCAACAGATAAGCGTCAACCACCCATTGCAATTGCAGTTTGGACAGATACAAATCGGTTTGCATGGCAGGCAGGGCAACGTTGACGATGGCACCATCCATCACTACCATAAAAGAAGAAACGCAAGCGATGACCACCGCCACCCATAAGGGAATATGCGGATGAATCAGTGAGGGAACCGACATGGCCGGCACAGAAGGAGAAGCACTCATGATGAGCTCCTGAATATTTAGTTGACGAAATTTGAGAGGTAATATTTGCTTTAACACATGGCACAGTATTGGACAGTTCATGTAAAAACTGATAACGTTGTTTAGACAAAAAATAGTGAGAACAGGCCATGTCTGAAAAAAAAATAGAAAATCCCACTTTTGATTTCAGTGAACGCAGTGATGGACCTGCTGTTGTCGCCGTCTGGGGTGACGACAGTGCAGAAAGCGGCTTCCGCCTGGGGACCCGTGAATATGACTGGCACAGCCACCTGCGCGGACAAATTTTTTGTGTAGAAAGCGGTCTGGTACACATGCGCACACCGCGAGGATCCTGGTTGTCACCACCGAATCGCGCAGGCTGGATACCGCCTGGCGAAGCACATCAGGTCAGCATCAACAGTGCAATGAGCGGGTGGAGTGTCATGATCACACCCGAAGCGGCCAAATGCCTGCCTGACCAGCCCTGCGTGATGGGCGTGACCGAGCTGATGAGGTCACTGGTGCGTCGCGCCGTTTCCTGGTCTGGACAACTTGACCTGGCACCAGAACAGGAACGTCTGATCGCCGTATTGCTCGACGAAATACGTCAGGCTCCGCATGAGTCTTTGCATCTGCCGATGCCACAAGACCGTCGTTTGCTAAGAGTTACTACCGCAATTTTTGAGCAACCGGATATAGATCGTACGCTGGAAGAATGGGCAGCCTGGGCCGGTTTGTCAGCACGCACTCTTACCAGACTGTTTCGCGCAGAAACCGGGACCAGTTTCGCGCAATGGCGTCAGCAGGCCAGGCTCACCCAGGCACTAGAGCGCCTGGCGCAAGGTGAGCCGGTTGCCAACGTAGCAGAGTCTCTGGGATATGCAACACCCAGCAATTTTATTGCCATGTTCCGGCGCAATTTTGGTGATTCACCAGCACACTATTTTGCGAGCAGAGGGCTGTCTGTCTAGCTCTCTATCAGCCTGGTTCTGAAGAATTGCAATATCTGATCCCGCGCCGCCATGGTCAGTTGCCGCGCTCCATCAATCAGATGCGCTGTCACCACGCTATGCGAAGTTTTGACATAGCGCTGCAAGAAAGGGGCAGTGTCCTGATTGGCTGCACTGTCTGGTAACACCCTGGTGACGAAGCGTTCACTCAGTGCTTCTGAAAATGCGGCAAAGCTCTGGGCGCGGCAAAAGCTGTCGCCGTCAAACTGGTAAGCCATGAATTTCAGGTCTTCACTTTCCAGCCGGTCGCGCACGGTCTGCAGGTCGGCAGCATCCTCTTCTGCACTAGCCACGATACCGTCGCGCCAGAACAACGAGGGCATGTACACTGTAAAGCAGGATCACGTGCCCTGCGTGCAAAGCGCGCCACATGCGGGCTGATACCGGGCATCTCTGTCATGACGATGACAGCCGAGCCGCTGCCGCTGACATGGACAACTTTGTCAACGTCATTGAGATTGATCAGGTGTTGCGTGAAATCGCTGAGAGTATCATCCGCAAGCATATTTGGTTTGCTGATATCTTTGATGGCGATGGACATGATTACCCCGTTTATTCCAGTTGCCCAACGCGCCGGTTGGCGTTGACGTAGTTGAGGTGGTTGTGTCGCAATAAACGGATCTGATAAAGATTGGTATGGATGATTTTGGTAAAAGCTTCATCAAAAGCACCCTCCGCAAGGTTCTCAAACGACTTCATTATCCGTTGGAAGTCATGCTGCTTTGTGTACGCTGGTACGCGGCATACCCTCTGAGTTTTCGTCAGATTGTTGATCGTGAAGGACAAGCCATCGATTTTCTTCTCACGGCCAAACGCGCCCTGGCTGCGGCAAGACGCTTCTTTGAGCGCGCCATTGGACAACACGATTTACCTGATTCGATCACGATTGACAAAAGCAGCGTCGATACGGCAGCTATCGTCAGCATAATCAATAATACAGGTGCAGAGATTCGGATGCGTCAGAGCAAGTATCTTAACAACATCGTTGAACAAGACCACCGGGCTATCAAGCGACTAACCCGGCCCATGATGGGGTTCAAGAAATTCCCTTGTGCCAAGGCCATTATTGCGGGTATCGAAACCATGCATATGATTCACAAGGGACAGATGAAGTCTGACACCAAAGCCCAGGCTTTATCTGTATCTAAAGCTAAACAATTTTACAGCCTGCCATTCTAATTTTCTGGAGCCTTGTCGCCTTTCTAGCCCATTCGACCTTATTGCGACACAACCGTTGAGGTTATCTCCAGGCTAAAAATAGATGAATCAGGCTGAGATTAAACCTAACATGATCGCCTTGATGACTGCCTGATGTCTTTGGGTGACATTGAACTTAGTACGTATTTTATTGAAGTGGTAATTAACGCATGCTTCAGAAATACTCAGGATACTGCCGATTTCCCAAGACGTTTTTCCTTGAGCATGCCATTGCAGACATTCTTTTTCCCGGCGGCTCAGTTTGGGTACTTCGCTTGCGGCATCTGGCAAAATAAAGCGGGACAGGGAATCGAATGCCACATCGCGCAATAAGGTGAGCTGTGGCAAGACGGCGAAACCGTCATTGAGTATGTTTTTTCCTGACGTTAAATCGGTTACGCATGTCAGCATGCCGACAGCGCCCATAGAACCCAGCGGCAATGTAATACCGGCATATATTCCGTAGATGTTTGCTTCTTCATATAAGTGGCGTTGCCTTCGTGTTTCAAAGGTGTCGGCATTCCACACCAAAGGTGATTTGCGTTGCATTGAATGGTTGAAGACGGGGTCTATTTCCCAATAAGACTGTGACTCATAACGATGCATCCATTCTTTTGCATGATTACTGTAAACATAGGCGTTTTCGTAAGATTTGCTCATGCCACGCAAGAGCGTGAAGTTGATCTGGTCGAAACCCAGCTTGGCCACTTCCGTGGTCAGCTGTGCAAGTGTTTCTGATTCATCTTTGCTCTCCATGATATGCGCGTAACGTGAGAGACAATCCCCGTGGTGTCGCAAGTTGAATGCTGTATGTTGGTTATCCATGATGAGCCTTAATTAAATGTTAAGTAGATATTTAACTGGGCGTGACCCCGGTACCCCAAAAAAGTCCCCCCGACTTTTTTACAACTGACAAAACGCTTGGTTTCGCCACGTAATGACATAGCCTGACATCTGCGGAAATTTCCTCATAAAGCAGGGATGTGCCAGCCAATGTCATCCATTAGTACGCGGGAAAAACAAATCGCTGAGTCCGACTAGGGTGTGGGCGGCCCTGTAGCATTCACTAATCATCGCTTCTCAATACTGGAGCTACATTGTGCTGAGCCAGCGACTTTGGCTAGGTGTGTATAGGCAATGCTGAATATCAGCCTGCCTGCATGCAATTAGTTTCCCTATGGAAATGCATGACTGAATTTATATAAGAACTAAGCATGCCTTACTCCAAAAACGACTTTGTTTATGCGACGAATGCTATAGTGAAGCTTAAATGTTAAAAAATGATAACTATATTTGGTCTAATTATAATGAAATACGGCCATATCAAAAAGGCAATTTCGCATGTTGTTTTTTAATAAAGCAACCAGCCCTTTCATGATGGGACTATCAGGAGAGAAAAAAATTTCAGCGGCTTGAGAGCGCTGTCACTCTTGCACCCCGCAGAATTGTGCACGGCAAATGCCAGATGCACCAAGTTCGTGCCATATAAGCATTTTTTTTCCTGATCAGGCCAGGTTACAAATGCTTGCAAAATAAGAACCGTACGTCAGCATAAAAAAAGCTGCGAGGCTGGCTTTGCAGCACCACATCCAATAGGGGCACCTCTGTTCGCTACCATAACGACGACTGTTGGGTTTACGGCGGGACATACGGATGTTTCGCTATGGTACAAAGTGCGGGCAAACCGACACCATAGCTTCAAATTTGACGAAGGCGAGTTTAGGGATGCACGTTGGTTTTCGTTCGACGAAGTTCCGCTTGAGCGAACAGACCCGCATATGAAGCGATTCTGTTGATTTGCACTGAAAATTGACCCCACACTTTGCTGGATAAATTGCATCTATTGTGACCCACGTTTAGCACACAATCCTACTTATCTTGATGAGTAGGGGGCAGGAGTGATTGACGTGGCATTACTAGGTATTATTTGACGCTGGCACATTCGTGACCAGGTTCCATTACGGGAGATCGCCAGACGACTGGGCCTCTCTCGCGACACTGTCCGGCGCTATCCGCGCGACACTATCTGCGCTCTGAAGTCACAGAGCCAGCCTATGCGGAACGACAAACAACCAGTGCATCGACAAATATGCATTGCCGCTGTCAAGCTGGCTTAAAACCGAAGCTGGCAAGAATCGTAAGCAGCGACGCAGCTTAAAACAAATCATCTGGATCTAAAAGAACCGGGATTTGAAGGATCGTATGACCGGGTGGCAGCCTTCGCCAGGAAGTGGAAGGTGGATCAAACTGACAGGGTCAATTCAACCAGCAAACGAACACATAAAGTGTAGCATCGAAGTCAGGTATGTCACGAATCCGATCAACTAAACTTGGGAATCTCTCTCCTGACGAAAAAAGAAGGTTGCGAACTACAAGTGCGTTAGAGTTCCCCATTGTTTACATCCAAAAAAGTTAATAAATAAATGGCATCATTAGAAATTATTTCGGATCGCATGTAAACAAAAAACCCACCCCTCATAGAGGAAGTGGGTTCTTGTTTACATCTTAAAAAAGTTCGGGGTCAAAACGGAATATCATCATCCATATCCGAGAAATTCGGTGCCGGGCGTGATGCTGGGGCCTGGCGTTGTTGTGATGGGGCTGCCTGTGGGCGTGGTGCTGGTGCACCTCCACCGCCGCCACCGTAGCCACCACCATCATCCATACCTGCGCCACCGCCCATACCCTGGCGGCTGCCCAGCATTTGCATGCTGTCTGCCTTGATGTCGGTTGCGTATTTTTCTACGCCGTCTTTGTCGGTGTATTTGCGGGTGCGCAGGCTGCCTTCAACGTAGACTTGCGAACCTTTTTTCAGGTATTGACCAGCGATTTCTGCTAGTTTGCCGAAAAAGGTAATGCGGTGCCATTCTGTCTGTTCTTTCTTTTCACCGCTGGATTTGTCTTTCCAGCTATCGGTGGTTGCCACGGTGATGCTGGTCATTGCATCGCCTGATGGCATGTAACGGGTTTCCGGGTCTCTCCCAAGGTTGCCGACGATAATGACCTTGTTCACTGATGCCATGTATTTCTCCTAATTTTTCCTGATACAAATTAATTTATGCCTTGACCGCAACCGCAGTTTTGCTGCGCTTGGGGATGTTGGGCATATTGATAGCGATTATAAGCCAGACCGCTGTCAGCACTGCACTTACGATGAAAACCGAGTTCGATGCCATATTCTGTTTAATCCAGCCCCCCAGCAAACCGCCACAGAACAGGCCCAGGGCCTGCAAGGTGTTATACACACCCAATGCTGCACCTTTGGCGGCTGGCGGGGCGATACGCGATACCAGGGATGGCTGGCATGCCTCCAGGATATTGAAGGCAATAAAAAAAGCAAACAGCAAGCCTACCAGCATGGCTGGAGATTGCAAGTATTGCCACAAACCAAGCTCAACCACGAGCAGGAGTGCGATTGCGGCAACAAAGACTTGTTTCATCTTGCCAAATTTCTCACCGATGAAAATCGCTGGCAGCATGGCGATGAAAGAGGCGAACATCACGGGCAGGTAGACTTTCCAGTGCGCAGCAACTGGCAGGTCGGCATATTGCACCAATGCCGCTGGCACGACGACGAACATGGCCATCTGTGTCAGGTGCAGGGCAAACACGCCGTAATTGAGGCGCATGAGTTCAGTATTTTTCAAGACCACGGACAGGGGCACTGGTTTATGGCGTATGGCTGGTGCTTCTGGCGTGATGAACAAGACAACGGCGATACCGACTAGTGACAAGACACCGGTCAGGGCAAAGATGCCACTCATGCCTATGCTTTGATACAGCAAGGGTGCTGCCACCAAAGAAAATGCAAAGGTCAGGCCTATGGAGCCACCGACCATGGCCATGGCCTTGGTGCGGTGTTCTTCTCTGGTGGTATCGGCAATCAGGGCGGTAATGGCGGCGGAGATCGCGCCTGCACCCTGTATGCCACGACCAATGATGACGCCAACCACGGTGGTTGCAGATGCTGCAACAAAAGCGCCGATAGCAAACAGCAACAGGCCAATGACGATGATGCGTTTGCGGCCAAACTTGTCAGATGCTATCCCAAACGGGATTTGCCCAAACGCCTGGCTCAGGCCATACATGCCCATGGCAAGACCAACCAGGCTGGCATTATCACCATCAGGCAAGGTCTTGGCGTGAATTGCAAATACCGGCAGGATGAGGAACAGACCCAGCATGCGCAAGGCAAAGATGGAAGCGAGGGAGGCACTGGAGCTTATTTCCTCGCGGCTCATGCCCGCAGGCTCTTGCTCACTCAGTGCGGAAGCGTCGGAAGATGTTGCAATAGTCATATTCAAGAAGCTCGTCTACCTGGTTTAGTTTGCGCAAAGCAAAGACGAGCCCGCGATAATTTTCAAAACCCGTTATAGTATCAGGTTGCACGCCTACTTCCTTCAAATTCGGCCCAAATTCAGCACAGAGATTATGACGACACGCACAAAAGCAGTAAAAGCGCCCAAACCGGCAGAAATCGACTTTGATGCCAGTGATGTTCAATTGGCACAAAAACGTGATTTGATACGCGTACGCGGCGCACGCACCCATAACCTGAAAAATATCAGTATTGATCTGCCGCGCAATAAGCTGGTGGTCATCACCGGTCTGTCTGGTTCAGGCAAGTCTTCACTGGCTTTTGATACCCTGTATGCAGAAGGCCAGCGCCGCTATGTAGAATCACTGTCGGCCTATGCGCGCCAGTTTTTGCAATTGATGGAAAAACCGGACGTCGATCTGATCGAGGGTTTGTCCCCGGCCATCTCCATCGAGCAAAAAGCCACCTCGCATAATCCGCGCTCCACCGTTGGCACAGTCACCGAGATACATGATTACCTGCGTCTGTTGTATGCGCGTGTGGGTACACCGTATTGCCCTGATCATCCTGAGAACCCGCTGGCTGCGCAATCGGTATCGCAAATGGTGGATGCCGTGCTGGCCATGCCGGAAGATACCAAACTCATGATACTCGCGCCTGTGGTTGCCAACCGCAAGGGTGAGCACATGGATTTGTTTGAGCAGATGCAGGCGCAGGGCTTTATACGTTTTCGCGTACAGAGCGGCACGCATGAAGCGAAGATTTATGAAGTCGATAATCTGCCAAAGCTGAAGAAGACCGAGAAGCATACGATAGATGTGGTCATAGACCGCGTCAAGGTCAAGGCAGATATCAAACAGCGACTGGCAGAATCATTTGAGACTTGTTTGCGCCTGGCGAATGGCCGCGCCCTGATTGTGGATATGGATAGCAATCATGAGCAATTATTCTCGAACAAATTTGCCTGCCCTATTTGCGGTTATTCATTGCAGGAGCTGGAACCGCGCCTGTTCTCTTTCAATAACCCCATGGGTGCCTGCCCTGAATGTGATGGGCTTGGGCATATAGAATTCTTTGATCCTAAACGTATAGTCGCCTTCCCTAATTTGTCACTGGCCAGTGGTGCGGTCAAGGGCTGGGACAGGCGCAATCAATTCTATTTCCAGATGCTGTCGAACCTGGCGGCTTACTATGAATTTGATATTGATACACCATATGAACAATTGCCGGAATCGGCCCAGCAAATCATTTTGTATGGTTCAGGCAAGCAGCAGATACCGTTTACCTATATCAATGAAAAAGGCCGGACCGTCATCAAGGAACACAGCTTTGAAGGCGTGGTCACGAATTTGCAACGCCGTTATCGCGAAACTGATTCCATGGCCGTCAAGGAAGAGCTGGCCAAGTTCATCAATGAAAAACAATGCCCGTCATGCGATGGCGCGCGCCTGCGTATAGAAGCACGTTATGTCAAGGTGGGTACAGGCAAGCAGGAGAAGGCTATTTACGATATCAGCGCCATGCCTTTGCGCGAAACCCTGCACTTCTTTGAACACCTGAGGCTGACCGGTTCCAAACGTGATATTGCTGACCGCATCATCAAGGAAATCACAGCACGCCTGACTTTCCTGAATAACGTAGGCCTCGATTATCTGTCACTGGAACGCAGTGCTGATACTCTCTCTGGTGGCGAAGCCCAGCGCATACGTCTGGCATCGCAAATTGGTTCTGGCCTGACTGGTGTCATGTATGTACTGGATGAACCATCTATCGGCCTGCATCAGCGCGACAATGACAGACTCATCGATACGCTCAAGCATTTGCGCGATATTGGCAATAGCGTGCTGGTAGTCGAGCATGATGAAGATGCGATACGCTGCGCCGACTTTGTGGTCGACATGGGTATAGGTGCGGGTGTACATGGTGGTGAAATTATCGCCCAGGGTACGCTGGAAGACATCATGAGCAACACGCGTTCGCTGACTGCACAATATTTGAGTGGCGCGCTGGAAATTGCAGTCCCCAAAAAACGTAGCAAGGCTGACCCGTCCAAGCAATTGCTGATTGCCGGTGCGCGTGGCAATAACCTGAAAAAAGTCTCGATGAAATTGCCAGTGGGCTTGCTGACTTGCGTGACCGGTGTATCCGGCTCAGGCAAATCAACGCTGGTGAATGACACGCTGTACCACGTCGCTGCGCGTCACTTGTATGGTTCACAAACTGAACCGGCAACATTTGACCATGTCAGCGGCCTTGAGCATTTTGATAAAGTTATTTCTGTCGACCAGGCACCGATAGGCCGTACACCGCGTTCCAACCCTGCCACTTACACTGGCTTGTTCACGCCTATACGTGATCTGTTCGCAACTGTGCCAACGGCAAAAGAACGCGGCTATAGCGCAGGCCGTTTCTCCTTCAACGTCAAGGGTGGTCGCTGCGAAGCCTGCCAGGGTGATGGCGTGATCAAGGTCGAGATGCATTTCTTGCCTGACGTGTATGTACCTTGCGATGTCTGCCACGGCAAGCGCTATAACCGCGAAACCCTGGAAGTGCATTACAAGGGCAAGAACATCAATGAAGTGCTGGGCATGACGGTAGAAGATGCATTTGAATTCTTCAAGGTTGTGCCTATCATTGCGCGCAAATTGCAAACCCTGCTGGATGTGGGCCTGGGTTATATACGCCTGGGGCAAAGCGCCACTACCCTGTCGGGCGGTGAAGCACAACGCGTCAAGCTGTCGCTGGAATTATCCAAACGTGATACTGGCCGCACCCTGTACATCCTGGATGAACCAACCACTGGCTTGCACTTCCATGATATCGCCCTGCTGTTGAAGGTGATACACAGGTTGCGTGACCAGGGTAATACGGTAGTCATCATCGAGCATAATCTGGATGTCATCAAAACGGCTGACTGGCTGATTGATCTTGGTCCTGAAGGTGGTGCTGGCGGCGGCAAGATTATTGCTACAGGTACACCGGAAGAAGTAGCGGCCAATCCTGAGAGCGTGACGGGCAAGTATCTGGCACCGCTGCTGAAGAAATCAAAATAAAGTAATGCCTTGATGTGAGGCGCTGTTCCTGCAAAGGAAACAGCGCCTTTTTTATTGATGTTGCGTTGTGATGTTGCGTTGGGTGGTGTGCATTTTCATGAGCGTACTTTAGGCTTGGTTATAATAGGCTTCAATCCGCAGCACATCAGTTCTGCAATAACTACAAGATACCTGCTTAGCAATGACAATACGCCTGATAGTTGGCCTGGGAAATCCCGGCCCTGAATATGAACAAACCCGCCACAATGCCGGCTTCTGGCTGGTAGACCAATTACCAGCCAGCCTGCAAAGGGACAAGAATTTCAATGCCCTGGTAGGCAAGACGCGCATCGCCAACCAGGAGGTGTGGTTGCTGGAGCCGCAAACTTTCATGAACCGCTCCGGGCAATCCGTAGGTGCCATCTGCCGCTTCTACAAGATCACGCCAGACCAGGTGCTGGTGGTGCATGATGAACTTGATATCATGCCTGGCATAGCCAAGCTCAAGCTGGGTGGCTCATCCGGTGGTCATAATGGCTTGAAGGATATTACAGCGGCACTCGGTACCCAGGATTACTGGCGTTTGCGCATAGGCATAGGTCATCCGCGCAGCCTGAATTTAACCCAGGGCGTGGCGGACTTTGTCTTGCACAGGCCACGCAAGGAAGAGCAGGGGCCGATAGACGAAGCGATAGCCAATAGCCTGGCCGTGTTACCCTTGCTGGTTGAAGGTAAATTCCCTGAAGCGATGATGCAACTCCACACGACAAAATGAGTTCAGCAATACAAATCCATGCCGGTCGCAAAGCCTACGCACATCTACGTGAGCATGGCTTGCGCGCGCAGGATATTGCCATCATCCCGGCAGCGGCTGGCGGTCCCAAGGGCTTGATATTGCAGGCTCTGGATCAATGGATATTTGGTACATGGTTGCCAACAGCCCCGCGTGAACGCACGCTGATTGGTGCATCCATCGGTGCCTGGCGCATGGCGGCGGCCAGCCATGCTGACCCGGTGGCGGCTTTCCAGCGCCTGGGTGATTTGTATTGCGAACAGCGTTACCCTGAAAAACCTTCTGCTCAATATGTAACGCGGGAGATACAGAATCTCTTGCATGATTTCATAGGCGGGCATGAAGCAGAAGTCGTCAACCAGCCATTGCACAGATTGCATTTGCTGGCAGTACGCGGGCGTGGCTTGTTGAGCGCACCTAAATCTGTGCACAAGGCCAAGGCCGGTTTTGTGGCAGCGACCTTTGCCAACCTGGCTTCGCGCTCGCGCCTGGCCAGACATATGGACCGCGTGATAGTTGGTGATATGCGTGATCCGCTGTTCTGGCTGAAAGCGAAGTTCGATGGTTTTGATACCCACTTTTGCCCGCTGAAAACGGATAACCTGGGCTGGTCGCTACTGGCCTCTGGCACCCTGCCGCTGATCATGGAACCAGTCTCGCATATCCCGCATGCACCGGTGGGTACTTACTGGGATGGCGGCATTATCGATTACCACCTGGCCCTGCCCTATTCACGTGTGGCTGGCAGCAAGGATGGTGACCTGGTGCTCTACCCGCACTTTACCGATCATATTGTTCCCGGCTGGCTGGACAAGCCACTGCCATGGCGCAGGGCAGGCATGGGTGCCAATCGTCAATGGCTGGATAATGTGATCATGGTGTCACCATCGCCCTCTTTCCTGAAGACGCTGACACGTGGCAAGCTGCCGGATAGAAAAGATTTTTTTTATTACGGACTGAATCACGATTTCCGCATCCAGAACTGGAAACTGGCAATCAGCGAAAGCGGACGCATGCGTGATGATTTTGCGGCATTTGTTGAAAAGCCAAATCTTGATCTGGTGCAGCCCTTGAATTTCTAAAGCGGCCTGAACTCTGCAGCCCTGACTATGATGGCAATAATGATGATGGCGGTAGTTGCGAGCGCTGCACAGCCACGTACTGAACAAGTTCCGGGAAAAATTCCTGAAAACCTTTACTCAATGCATCGTAATTGCTGAGCAAATCACCCAGACCTGCACGCAACAAATCACCATTCTTTGACAGTCTTTGCGAAGTACGTTCGACTGCAATTCTTACTCCATCAAATTCATGATAAGACCCCAGCCAGTCCTGGCTGAGCATGCGCGGCACGGCTGCCTGCAAGTTATCAGGCAAGACTATTTTTGACTGTGCTTGCAGGGCGTTATAAAAGCGCTGTATCAAATCCTGACGTGAAGCCGGGCTGTGTTGCGGCCAGTTCTGGCTCAGGACATGATCATAAAAGATATCCAGCAAGATACCGGCATAACGGCGGTGCTTATCCTGGAACAATGCTTTGGCCTGCAAGACGATGGGATGGCTGTCGGTATAGCTATCGACTTGTCTGTGTATCTGGATATCAGCCTGGATTTCAGGATGATAAAGTGCAGTGTCTTTCAGTTTGACAAAGTCACCGAGCAAGGCACCCAGCATGGCTTTATCGCTATGCTGTGCCAGGTAAATATGGGCGAGGTAATTCATACGTAGAAGAAGTATAGCGGGCTTTGCATTTGCCTGCTGCGATGCTCGAATTTCCTTGCCCCTATTCTTTTGCTCTACTCTTCTGCCTGGCTGTCATCTTTATCAGCCATTGCTTTACTTGAGGGTACATGCCGCCCCTGCTGTTTCAGTGCCTGCCTGAGCAAATACTCAACCTGGGCATTGGCACTGCGCAGCTCTTGTGCCGCCATGCGTTCGATCTCGTTCCACAACAGGGGATCGATACGCAGGGGGAAGGATTTTTTTCCTGGGCTGGCCATTGTCAGGCATTCAAACGAGGAACGATATAACTGAGCAGGCGCTGCGGATCTTGCGTGCCCAGGCGCAGTGCCTTGCCATTGCGCAAAACCACCAATATGGCGGCATTGCCAGTGGCGTTATATAACATGCCCTTGCTTGTGAACCTGATGCCATAGCCTTCCATCATGCTGGTCGTGGCAGCTTCTACATAAGCAATATCAGACAGGGCAATTTTCCAGGAAGGGAAACCAATCAGGCCAAAATGCCAGCGCAAATAACTTGCGTCAACGCTTATAGTCAAAGCACCGAGTAAAGCCAGTAACAGCAGGCTCACCAGGGGCAATGCCAGTTTGATGCCTATCATTCCTGGCCCCAGGTATATCAATTGCACCGCAAGTAAAAGCACGGTACCGACAGGCAGGATAATCCACAACAATTTTATCCACTGTTTTTCCACATAGACTGGATGTTCCATCATCTTATCTCGCTACGTAATCAGTTGTACAAAGTGCCGGTATTGATGACGGGCTGGGTTTCCTTATCTGAACACAGCACCACCAGTAAATTGCTGACCATGGCAGCTTTTCTTTCATCATCGAGCTCGCATATCTTGCGCTCTGACAGACCTTGCAAAGCAGCTTCCACCATGCTGACTGCACCGTGCACGATTTTCTTGCGCGCGCTGATGATGGCTTCAGCCTGCTGGCGACGCAACATGACCTGGGCAATTTCTGCGGCGTAGGCCAGGTGCGTTAATTTGGCATCCTCAACATCAATACCGGCAGCAGTGAAGCGCTTATGCAATTCGTCACGCATGGCACCGGCTACCACATCCATGCCTGCCCGCAATGTCGTCTCGCCTTCGGCAAGGTCTTCACCATCGTCATAGGCATATTGCGTTGCCAGGTGGCGTATCGCAGCTTCAGACTGAATATTTACAAATCTCTCAAAATCATCGACATTGTAAATCGCCAGCGCCGTGTCCTCCACTCGCCAGATAATGGCAGCACCAATTTCCACGGGATTGCCGCGCTTGTCATTCACTTTCAGCGGCGCCGTGTTCAAAGTGCGGGCACGCAGGCTGAGCTTGCGTTTTGAATAGAAAGGATTCACCCAGCGCAAGCCTTCGCTACGGTCTGTGCCCTTGTATTGTCCGAACAGAGACAATAAAGCAGCTTCATTCGGTTGCAGCATATACAGACCAGTGAGTATAAAAATACCCACAACAACAATCGCCAGACGCGCCAATACCGCGGGCACACTCGGTTGACCTGAGCCTACCAGGTCAATAAAACTATAGGCACCGCCTGCCACAAACAGCAGGCCGACAATAATCATGAAATAACCGTCCAGCGATGGGCGGGAGCGCTCTTGTATTAATTTTTTACCAGTCGCTGACACTGAGGTAGTACTCATACTTTCTCCTGATAGATGGCACTTTGAAATCAAAGTGATATCACTTTAGTGTGCACGCGTGGAAATGTCAAGGGAGATTAAAAATGAAAGCAGAAGCTTGAAAACAGCTTAGGGATGACAAAAAGGCCACCCATTATGTTGGCCTCTTCATGGGCAGACAGGCTCAAGACAAGGGAAACAAATTCTTCACACGATTACCGGCAAGCTGCTTGCTCGCTGCCAATACTGACAGGCAGGTTTGCGGCTTGCAAGTTGCGGGCACAGTTTCGACCTCATGTACTTGCTCCCCTGCAGGTTTGCTACGGGTACCGGCAAAATACAAAAGTACGCCCAGCAGGGCCGCCGAGATCAATACCCAGAACATGACATCGCTATGAAAATGCGCCAATAGAAAACCGCAAATGACAGGATTAAGTGCTGCACCAAACATGGCCAGGCTTTGCGCCCCATAGTAACTGCCGCGTTTGTCGGCGGGCGCGATCATGTCGATGAACATGTATTCACAAGGGATGACAATGACCTCGCCAACCGTGAAAGCCAGCGTTGCCACTATCCAGCTTAGCGAACTACTGGCATGCATGAAGCCCAGCAAACCCACGGCATACAACATGGCACCCAGGCTGACCCAGCGGAACAGGTATTTTTGCTGCATGAGTTTGCCTACCGGATATTGCAAGACCACCACCGTCACCGCATTGGTGATGAGAATAAATGGCAGCAATTGGGCGGTAGCCTGCGTGCCCTGGCTGACGATCAGGTATTGCGACAAGTAACCGGAGACAAAGCGCCCAAATACAAAGGAAGTCAGCACACTGCCCATGGTGAACAGAACCAGGCGGCGGTCTGTGCGCAACACACGCATGGTCGCCTTGAAGCCTGCGGGGCTGGTTTTGACTTCAGAATTTGTCTTGACTACTGCAGCCGGCCTGCCCAATACCTGCGATGCCAGCAGAGAGAAGCCTGCCGCCAGCCACAATGGTGCTGATATCTTGATGGCAAACAACCAGGCACCCAGTACAGGGCCAAGAGCAAAGGCGACATTGATAAGTGTGTAGTTGAGGGCGAATGCTTTTGGCCTTTGATCTGGCGGCAATAAATCAGCCAGCATGGCTTTCAGGGAAATGCCGCGCAATGTCAGTGCAGACTCTATGCACATCAATGCCAGCAAGGCGGTAAAGGCATTTGGCGCAATCGTCAGCGACGCAGTACACATGGCGACCACCACACCCGCCAGCTTCATGAGCAAATTCTTGCTGACCCGGTCTGCCAGATAACCCGCATACAGGCTGAACAAAGTAGAAAAGAAAATGCTGCCACCCAGCACCCAGCCTATGACTTGGGGGTTGAGGCCCAGATGCTCATTCAGGTACAGCGCCATGAAAGGCAGGGCCACTGCGCGCCCCATGACAAAGACAAAAGAACTGAATAAAAGCCGTATCACGGTAGCGGGAAAGCGGGGCATCATCTTCCTTTTCGGGTCATTCAAACAGCAGGCACTTGTTGATATAGATGAGTATCTACAAAAAAGCAGAAACAAAAAATGGATATAATTTAAAAAAATTTTTCCTCTTTTATGCCTTGGTTATCGGGATAGACTATTCGCCATGAAACTGCTCGACCAATACCGCAAACTGCATGCCTTTCTGCAGCATCATGAACAACAGCCCGGCCTGCCAGCGCTGGCACTGGCCATGCATTGCAGTGAACGCAATATGCGCAACCTGTTGGCGAAAATGCAGCAACGCGGCTGGCTGGACTGGCAGGCAGGACGCGGACGTGGCAATCATTCGCAGCTTGAGTTTTTGCAAACCCCGGACAGCCTGGCGCTGGATCATCTCTCGCAATTTCTGGCGCGTGGTGATCTGGAACAGGCTTTTGCCAGCCTGGATGATCACCAACGTCAGCAACTGGCAACGCGCCTGCCTGATTATCTGGGCATGCCGGACAGTGCCTGCCGCAGCTTGCGCATGCCCCTGTTCCGCACGGTAGAAAGCCTGGACCCTTTGAAAGTATATGGTCGTCTGGAAGCACATCTGGTGCGGCAAATCTTCTCGCGCCTGACGACCTTTGATCATGAACAAAATGCCTTGCGCCCAGCTATCGCCCATCATTGGGAAAGCGAAAAAAATGGCAGCGTCTGGCATTTCTGGTTGCGGCCAGGATTAAGTTTTCATGATGGTGCTGAACTGGGTACAGAAGATGTCAAAGCCAGCTTCTTGCGCCTGCGTGATGAGTCGGCGATTTATCAACGCTTATACCGTCACCTGCAATATGTAGAGACTGGACCCAGCCAGCGCGTGAGTTTTTATCTGGATCATCCTGACCAGTTGTGGCCGAATTGCCTCGCCACCGCCAATTCATCCATCGTGCCGCGCCAGCGTGCGCCTGATTTTGCACGCTTCCCGGTTGGCAGCGGTGCATTTCGCGTGATACGCAACAATACCTATCAACTGACCTTGCAGGCTTTCAAGGATTATTACCGTGAACGCCCTTTGCTTGATGAAATAGATTTATGGATGCTGCCACCACCATCCGGCCCATCGGGATTTGATTTGCAGTTTGGTTATGCCAATCAGGATTGCTCAAAAAAACAAACCATCGCTGGTGCAGAATCCGGCTGTACTTACATCATCTGCAATTCTTCACGCAGTTTTTTTAAAACTGCCGAACAAAGGCTGGCACTGGCAGACTGGCTGGCACCAGAAACCCTGTTTGATCCGGAAGAACGTAGCAGGAAACCAGCCTCAGGCTTGCTGGCGATCTGGAAGCACCGCGTCGCCAAGAAACCGAAATGCTGCAATTTCAAGCTTGGCAGCAAACTACGCATGGTCAGTGGCCAGACGCCTGAAATGCTGAGCCTGGCACAAGCGGTAAAGCAAAGACTGGAAGCAGGTGGCATCACCGTTAGCTGGACCAGCCTGCCCTATGATCAACTGCTGGCACGCGACTGGATGAAAGATGCTGATCTCGTCGTGACTCGCGAAGTCATGCATGACGACCAGGATTTTGGTTGCTACGAATGGTTTGTTGCCGACAGCGTATTCCGCCGCTGGATGCCTGCCAGTGCGCTGAAACCAATGGATGCTGAGCTGATGAAAATCAAGGAACTGGCAGACAGCAAACGCCGCATGCTGGCTTATGCACGCATAGGAAGACGACTCGTCAAAGAAGGCTGGATGATACCGGTCTCGCATGAAAACCAGCAAGTCAGCATCGCCCCGCATGTAGCGGGGGTGAGGATGACACCGTTTGGTTTTGTATCGTTTAATGAACTATGGCTAAAGCATTAGGAGCCGATGCGCACCCGCATTGATTAAACCCTGAAGACAGCAAAGAATTTGTTTTCTACGGTAAGATGCTGATCCAATCCCTCTTTGTTTGCCCTGGATGAAAACCCGTATCCGTACCGAAGCTGCCGCCCTCTGGACCATTGCCTGGCCTGTCCTGATAGGGCAGCTTGCCACCGTAGGCATGAGTGTGGCCGACGTCGCCATGACCGGCCACCTGAGTGCGAACGACCTTGCTGCGGTGTCACTGGGCGCGAATGTCTGGGTGATTATCCTGGTCAGCGTGATGGGCATCATGATGGCGGTGAATACCGTGATTGCCCATGAGGTAGGCGCAGAAAATCATGAGCGTGTGCCGCACATGGTGCGCCAGGCTTTGTGGCTGGGTCTGGGTGTGGGCCTGGTTGGCTGTGTGCTATTGAATATCGCCACGCTGGTTTTCAATTACCTGCAACTTGACCCGGCCATCAATGCCAAGGCTTCGCAGTTCGTACATGTCATCAGCCTGGGTATGCCTGCCTTTGCCATGTACCGCGCCCTGTATGGTTACACCACCAGCCTGAACCAGACCAAGCCTGTGATGGTGATTGCGCTGGGTGGCCTGGCTTTTAATATCATCATCAACTGGCTGTTTATTTATGGTCATCTGGGTTTTCCCAAGCTGGGCTCTACCGGCTGCGCCATGGCTACCGGCATGGGGCTGTGGCTGATGCTGGGCGCAATGCTATTCTGGATGCGCCGTGCCGAAGCCTACAAAGAGACTTTCCCCTTCAGCCATTATGAAGGGCCCAACTGGACAGAAATCCGCTCTACCCTGCGCCTGGGCCTGCCTATAGGTGTCACGTATTTTGCTGAAGTCTCGGCCTTTGGCGCTGTCGGTTTGCTGATTGCCCGCTTTGGCGTGGTGCCGGTATCGGCCAACCAGATCGCTCTGAATTTTTCATCGCTGGTGTTCATGGTGCCATTGAGCCTGGGTATCGCCCTGACCACGCGGGTCGGGCAAACCCTGGGCGAAGGCGACCCGGAACGGGCACGCTTTATCTCATGGACAGGCTATGCATTGTCAACCAGCTTTGCCGTCATATCGGCGCTGGGCATCATGATCTTCCGCGACTTGGTGGCGGCGGCCTATACCTCTGACCCGGCAGTGCAGGCCATGGCGTCCGAGTTACTGCTGTATGCGGCCATCTTCCAGTTGTCTGATGCAGCGCAGGTCACCGCATCTTGTGCCATACGCGGCTACAAAGTTACGCGCACGCCGATGCTGATACATCTGATGGCATTCTATGGCTTTGCCCTGCCGATAGGCTGCGTGCTGGGGCTGGCACCATCATGGTTGCCATGGCATCCAGAAGAACCGATGGCAGCACGCGGTTTCTGGATAGGCCTGGTACTCGGCCTGACTATTGCCGGCATCATGTTGACAGGTTTGCTGCATAAACTCAGCCAGCGCAGGATCATGCAAGCTGCTGGTACAGCCCGGTAATACCATCCATGGTGCTGAGTATGCGCTCGCTGGTGGTGGCAACATTGATCGCATATTGACGGGCATTTTTAGGTTCGCCGATCTTGCGCAAGGCATCATCAAAAAACATCCATTGCTGCTGCGCCAGTGCCAGTTCGTCGCGTATGCGCAGGGTGTTCGATGTTGCTGCCTGCAAGGTCGTCATACCAGCAACAAAGTCCTTGCGCGCGGCTTCCAGCTTGACCATCACATCTGGTGGTGCCACACCCCATTGCTGGGCCTGGTAAAACTTGGCCATCCTTTGTGAGAGCATGCGCTGCCTGCCTGAGATATTCACCAATTGCCCCATGGCCGTGCCTGAATAAGTTTCCAGTTGCACCGTGGCCTTGTGGGCGATACTCAAGACATCTTCATTGAGCACCATGATAAGGCGGGCATCTTGCTGATTGGGCTGTTTTTCCAGCAAGACTTTTTTATATCCCAGCCAGTTTTTTTCCATTTCAGACAACAACTGCTTATTGTCATTGGTGGGTGCAAAAGTTTTCAGCTCGGCCAGTTGCTTGTCAAAACTCGCCAGGGATGTATCAAGTATCTTGCGTGACTGCTCCACCTCAATACCCTGCCCCAGTTGCAAATAGGCCTTGGCCAGGCGCTGTGACAACATGCGCTGACGACCAGATTTATTGATTGCTTCATTCAAGCTGATGACTTGTGCAATCGCATAAGAGAGCACAGCAAGATTACCCACCGTCAATACTACCCTGCCAATAAATCCACGTCTGTCCATGTCTTGCTCCTGAATAATTGTTGGAATTAATATTCACAAAGCAAACTTCATACCTGTATTTTTAAAGAAAACCGCCCCAAAATAAGGCGAACATCATTTATTGTATCGTTTGAATATTGCGCCGGCCTGTCGCGCTGCCTGAATTATTAGCAAGATTTCCCGGTTTTATTCCAGTATCGTAGCCAGAATCAGTCTGAAGGCCATGCTTTCCGGTAAAATAGCGGGTTAATCAAATCCAACTGGCAAAACATCATGAGTCTCAAATGCGGCATCGTCGGCCTGCCTAACGTCGGCAAATCCACACTGTTCAATGCGCTGACCAAAGCAGGCATACCGGCAGAAAATTATCCTTTCTGCACGATAGAGCCGAATGTGGGCGTCGTTGAGGTGCCAGATCCGCGTCTGAAACAACTGGCCGACATCGTCAAGCCTGAGCGTATCCAGAACGCCATCGTTGAATTTGTCGATATCGCCGGTCTGGTTGCCGGTGCATCCAAAGGTGAAGGCCTGGGCAACCAGTTCCTCGCGCACATCCGTGAAACTGACGCCATCGTCAATGTCGTACGCTGCTTTGAAGATGACAATGTGATCCACGTGGCTGGCAAAGTCAGCCCGCTGGATGATATCGAAGTTATCCAGACAGAACTGGCACTGGCCGATATGGGCACAGTAGAAAAAGCCATCCACCGCGAAAACAAGAAAGCCCGTTCTGGCGATAAAGATGCAGCCAAACTGGTCGCCGTACTGGAACGCATCATGCCTGCCCTGAACGATGCCAAGCCTGTGCGTGCACTGGGCCTGGATGCAGAAGAAATGCTGCTCATCAAGCCACTGTGCCTGATCACTGCCAAGCCGGCCATGTATGTAGCCAACGTGTCAGATCATGGTTTCACCAATAACCCATTGCTGGATCTATTGACTACCTATGCAAATTCACAAAATGCCCCTATCGTGGCAATTTGCGCTTCCATAGAATCTGAAATCGCTGATCTGGACGATGCCGACAAAACCGAGTTCCTGGCCGACATGGGCATGCAAGAACCCGGGCTCGACCGCCTGATACGTGCGGCATTCAAATTGCTGGGCCTGCAAACCTACTTCACTGCGGGCGTCAAGGAAGTACGCGCCTGGACTATCCACGTAGGCGACACAGCACCGCAAGCAGCTGGCGTCATCCACACCGACTTCGAACGCGGCTTCATCCGCGCCCAGACCATCGCATTTGATGATTACATCAACTTCAAAGGTGAATCCGGTGCCAAGGAAGCAGGCAAGATGCGCGCCGAGGGCAAGGAATATGTGGTCAAGGATGGCGATGTGCTGAACTTCTTGTTTAATGTGTAAATAAGGTATAAATAAGGTCTGAAAGAATCTGGCCAGCATCAGAAAAACCCACAAAAAGCCGCGACATTCGCGGCTTTTTTGCTTCCTTTATTGCCCTTGCGTCTGAGATGTAATACTTTAAGCACTTCGCTGCCCAGCGTCACTATCCACCTCACGGAGAAAATTTGCCTGACAAGTATCCATGCCCTGCCACTTGTGCGAGCCAGACATGAATCTTGATGTCCGTACTATCATGCTGATGTGGAGTGGTATTAATCTGCTGGGTGCGGGTATGATGGCGCTCATCAGTTTTCATGCGGACAATGTCAGGGGCGCACGTCAGTGGGCGCTGGGGCATTGCTGCATGGGCATAGGTATTTTTACCAGCACCCAGATGTCCCCCGAATGGCCTTTGTTGATTATTGCCAGCGTACCTTTCATCGCGGGTTGTGGCTTTGGTCTTCTCTTTAACGGGATCGAAGCTTTTAAGGGAAAGCGCTGCCACTACTGGGTTCCGGTATGGATAGGCGGACAAATGATGCTGCAAAGCCTGTGGCTAGGTATCGTGCATGACAATATCCGCATGGTGATCGCCACCAATTCCCTGGTGGTCAGCGTCATATTCGCCGCCTGTGCGCTGAGTCTGATCGTCAAAGCCACGCAGCCACTGAGAACCGCTTACAACCTCGCGGCAGCGTCCTTTTCATTTATTGCCTTGATGAGTTTTCTCAGGGCTTTGAATATCCTGCTTAAACCAGCTGAAGAGATTTCCCTGTTTGCGCAGGGTAATGTCAACCCAGTGCTTCTGGTGCTCGGCGGCTTGTCACAACTATCCATCTCGCTGGCGCTGGTTCTGCTGATCACTTTCCGCCTGGTCAGTAATTTGCGCGAACAAGCTTCGCATGACAGCCTGACAGGTCTGTTGAACCGTCGGAGTTTCGAAGATGAGTCAAAGCGCTTGCTGGCCCGTGCCACCCGCACTGGCGAAACCCTGACTGTCATCATGATTGATGTAGATTACTTCAAGCGTATCAATGATGTACATGGCCATCAGGCAGGTGATGAAGTATTGCGCCGTCTGGCAGCGCTGTTGCAGTCTGTGGTCCGCAGTGAAGATTGCCTGGCCCGTTATGGCGGGGAAGAATTTTGTGTCCTGCTCATGGGTACTGGCGAACAAGGTGCCGCCCAATTGGCCGAACGTGTGCGCTTGCTGTATGCAGAATTACAGATAGCCTGGAAAAACGAAGTCCTGCAAAGTACCCTGAGTGCTGGCATTGCAGATTCTTTGGGGATCGGTATGGATCTCGCTGCACTGGTAGAGGCTGCTGATCAGGCATTGTACCGGGCTAAAAATGCAGGCCGCAACTGCATAGCTTTGCACTCAACAGGCAACATGTCGGTCAAAGAAGTTTGAAGTTCTCATGTTCCATGCCTCTCGCGCCACGATCAATAATTTTGAGTAAGCGCCCCGGTTGCCTGCAGCGACCAGGGCGCTAATTAGTACTTAAAACTTCACATCCAGACGCACAGAAATATAACGGAACGCATTACGTGTCGGCGTCCATGTCGTGGTCGTGATATTGGCTGGTGGATTGGATCCCGTGGCATTGAAGCTCGCCAAGGGGAAGGAGCGATTGGCGCGGTATTGGCGGTCAAACAGATTATTGATCCTGAAGCTCAAGCTAGCGCGACCAGACTTTTCACGGAAGCCAAAGCCGCCGTGGACGTAGGTGGTGGCTGGCACAAAGTTAAGCGGGTTTTGATCCAGGTTGGAGATCATGTCGCTGGCGTAAACTACGTTGCCTGTGACGTAGGCATCGAAACTCATGTCAGGTAATTTCACATCATATTTGAAGCCTACGCTGGCTTTACGCTTGGGTGAAAACGGCATGCGCCCGCCTGACACGTCAGTGGTATTTTGATCGCCATACAAGGGATTTTTCAAAATGCAGGTTTCGTTAAAGCCGCCATTAGGGCTGCCGGTCACCTGATAACAGGTAGAGTTCTTGAATGAGGTGATGGTGGCATCGGTATAAGCGAAATTGGCATTGATCAACAAGTCCCTGCCTGCCAGTGCGTTGATGTCGAGTTCTGCACCCCGCGTCTGCACACCTTCCAGGCTATTCAGGCGCGTCTGGTAAATCAGGGTATCTGGAATATAGCTGCCTGAATTTTGCTGGTAGTCTTTGAATTTGCTGTTGAACAGTGTCGCTGCCACGGTCAAACGGTTATCCAGGAAGTTACCCTTCATGCCGATTTCAAAACTCTTGGCTGTCTCTGATTTGACGGGTTGCTGCGATGCTGTCAAGGCAGCCAGGCTGCTGGTGATATCGTAAGCCTGCCCCTTATAACCAGTGGATGCGGAGACATAGCCCATCAATGTGGGTGTGATTTGTTTTTGCAAACTTAGCTTGCCAGTAGTGGCGTTTTCTACATTGCCAACGCTGGAAAAGTTATTGACAGCGACATAGGGGCTGCCCAATGCCAATTTGGAAGGGTTTCCAGTTCCGGAAAAATGATAACCGGACTCTTGCCTGTTAAAACGTACGCCGGTAGTCAAAGTATAAGTAGGAACGAACTCCCAACTGGCCTGGCCAAATACGGCTTTGTTGATATTGTAGGTGTCGCCATAAAACTCGGTAGGGCTGGTCGCGACCAGACCGTTTTCACCGCGCTTGAAGTAACGTGCCAGTTCATTCTTGCCATACCAGAGACCGGCGACATAGCGGAAGTTGCCAGTGTCTGCCGACACCAGACGTATTTCCTGAGTGCGTGAAATCACATCAAAACGGCCATGCTGCTCTGCGCCCTGGTTCAAGCCTGATGACTTGGTCGAACCTGTGACGGGGTAGTACAACATGACCGGTGCATCGGTAAAATCCTGGTCACGTGAATCGTAGGCGTGATAGCGGTCTCCGGAAGTAATCGAAGTCAGGGTTGCGCCCGTCGGTAACTGGTAATTCACTCTCAGGCCAAAACCTCGCGTAGTCGATTCCTGTCCAGTAAATGTGTCATTACGGATGGTGCGGTTGTCCGGGCCGGGCGTAATGCCCGCCAGTACTTGTGAGATAGGCATGGCAGGGGAATTATTCAACAAACCATTTTGTATATTGGTACCAGTCAGGCTGGTGATGACCAGTGCGCAGCAATCGGTTTTTGTGTAGTTGTAGCGCGGCGAAAAATCGATATCGAGATCGTCAGTCAGACGCCAGTTGAATTTACCCAGGAAGGTTTTACCAGCGGAGCCATTGGTCATTTTTCCTGTTGTCAGGTTATTCACGTTGCCCGGAAAATCGTTATTGCTGGCGGCGATACGGAAGCCGAATTTTTCTGACACTTCACCACCTATGGATGCACCCAGACGCCATTCCCTGTCGCTGGACAGCAATACACTGGCGCGAGAAACGATGGGGCCGGAAATAGGTTTGGTCACTATATTGATAGCACCGGCAATCGCCGACTTGCCGAACAATGTGCTCTGCGGGCCTTTCAGGATTTCGACGCGGGAGACGTCTGCCAGATCGCGAAAAGCCTGCACTTGCATGCCGATAGGAATATCATCGACAATCACCGCAACATCAGATTCCACGCCTATGCCTATCGACTGTGTGCCTATGCCGCGCATGTTCAAACCAGTGTTTGCCGGGTTGTCACTCTGAGTCTTGGTCAAGGCTGGTGACAGGTCTATGATGTCATCGAGGTCGCGCACATTATTGCGTTGCAATTGTTCCTCACCAATAACCGATATCGACATTGGTACATTCTCCAGTTTCTCTACGCGCTTGTTGGCTGAGATGACTACTTTGGCCAGGCCTTTTTCATCAACTTCTGTATTCGCCGTTGCAGCTTTATTCGCTGTAGCTGCGGGTACATTGGTGGAGGCTTGCTGAGCATTGGCAGTATTCATGAAACTCAAGATTGCCAGTGCCACTGCAGCCGTAACCGGCGTCAATTGATACTGTTGAGTTGTGTTGCCGGCGTGATGTTTTTTTTGTTGATTACTATGCTTGGTATTGGTATTGGTATTGGTATTGCTGCGGAACATTTTTGTCTCCTTACGGTTTAATGATTTTTATAATATTTTTATTACTACGGCACTGCTTATTGCGCTTACTCTGTTTGTTAAGACTAACGTACCAGGCAAGGTTTCTTGTTATCGAAGGTCCATCCTGGAATCAAAAACTGCATGGCAACGGCGTCATCCCGTGCACCTAATCCCATTTTCAGATATAGCTGATGTGCTGCTTCTACCGCTGTCATGTCCAGCTCGACACCAAGGCCAGGCTTGTCAGGTACATCGACCATGCCATTGCAGATAGTCAGCGGTGCATGAGTCAGGCGCTGGCCGTCTTGCCATATCCAGTGTGTATCGATAGCGGTAATTTTTCCCGGCGCAGCGGCTGCCACATGGGTAAACATCGCCAGCGAAATATCAAAGTGATTATTTGAATGCGAACCCCAGGTCAGCCCCCACTCCTTGCACATTTGCGCGACACGGACGGAGCCTTGCATGGTCCAGAAATGCGGGTCAGCCAGGGGGATATCAACTGCCCTCAACTGCACGGCATGTCCCAACTCGCGCCAGTCTGTTGCGACCATATTGGTGGCTGTCGGCAAGCCAGTTTCGCGGCGAAATTCTGCCATCACTTCGCGGCCTGAAAAGCCATCTTCTGCGCCACAAGGGTCTTCGGCATAGGCCAGCACGTCGGCACGGTCACGGCACAGGCGTATGGCATCTTTCAAGGACCATGCGCCATTGGGGTCGAGGGTAATACGTGCATCAGGAAATGCTTCAGCGAGAGCAGTGACGGTTTCTATTTCTTCTTCGCCACGTAATACGCCACCCTTGAGTTTAAAGTCGCGAAAACCATAGCGCTGATGCGCGGCTTTTGCCAATGCAAGCACAGCCTTGGTATCAAGTGCGGGCTGGCAGCGCAGGCGTGCCCAGTCATCATCTGGCCCGGCTACAGTACCAGGATCAGGATATGGCAGATTGGTATCGTGACGGTTGCCGATGTAGAACAGGTAACCAAGCATGGCGACCTGGCTACGCTGCTGACCTTCGCCGAGCAAGGCTGCGACTGGCACACCCAGAAATTTGCCCAGCAAATCCAGCAAGGCTGATTCCAGCGCAGTGACTGCATGCACGGTGATGCGCAAGTCAAAAGTCTGATGTCCACGTCCATTGACATCGCGCTGGGCAAATACCGTGCGGACTTGATTGAGTATGCTATTGAATGCGCCTACAGGCTGTCCGATGATGAAAGGACGCGCATCTTTCAAGGTTTTTTCAATTTCACTGCCGCCAGGTACCTCACCCACGCCCTGATTGCCCGCACTGTCCGTCAGGATCACGATGTTGCGGGTGAAGTAAGGGCTATGCGCACCACTCAGATTGAGCAGCATGCTGTCATAACCAGCTACAGGTATCACTTGCAACCGAGTCACTACAGGCGTGACATGTACTTGAGGACGTGGGTTGCTAACATTGGAAAACACTGGTGTCTGCATAAAAAATAGGGATAGTTTTTATATAAATTTGTTCTGGATTATTTCTTCAGAAGCTTTACTGGTGGTCTAGACCATTTGTGCATCGCAATAATGAGCAAGCTGATGCAAGACGGGCAAAGCTAGCCAAGTTCATTCCTGCCCACCTAATGGTACCGCTACCAAATAATGAATTAATGGTAGCGGTACCTTTTTTGGAAGTCAATCAATTTCTTGAGCAAATTGCAGGGGATTGAAAAACCGTGTTAAATCGCGTTGATTAGCAGTGCAATCAACGACGCAAATACAACGAAATGTGCAAAGCAATGCGTATGACACTAATGCAGCAGCGAGATCAAGGCAGAAGAGATAGCTAACCAGGCCTGGTCAGATAAACTGAAGACGCTCAAGAATAAAAATTCAACATCAGGCACTGTCACGTTCGACGATAGAAAAACCTATGTCCTTGACTTTGTCTGTCACAGGATTGCCATCAACACGATCAATAATGAAGCGTGCTGCCAGGCTGCCTATGGTGGTGCCGTCTATGCGTACACTGGTCAGTGAGGGATTGAGGTCTTTTGAAAACTCCTGGTCGCCCAGACCTATCACCGCCAGCTTTGCTGGCACTGCTATACCCATTGCCTGTGCTTCTATGATGACACCCTGAGCCATCATGTCTGAGCTGCAAAAGATGGCATCAATGGCAGGATCATTCTCCAGCAAGCTGCGCAGGCCACTGCGGCCACTGCCCAGGGTGGTCGGCGCTTTGACTATGCAGGTCGCAACTTCAGTCGCGCTTGCTGGCCCCATGCCCAGGGCCAAAGCTGCATCGGAAAATGCCTTGTTACGGCGTACCGCGCGCTCATCATTGGCGCTGATGGTGGCTACGCGCTTGCGTCCGCGACCATGCAGATATCTGGCCACTGCCTCACCGATTTTTTCATGTGAAAATCCGACCAGCATATCGATAGGGGTAGGTGTCAGGTCCCAGGTTTCGACTACCGGAATGCCACTGGCGTGCAAACGTTTACGACCAAGTTCCGAGCGCATGATGCCGGTCAGAACAACGCCGTCTGGACGACGCCCTATGATAGCTTCCAGCAAGGCATCTTCACGCGAATTTTCATAGCCCGCCTGACCCAGCATCAATTGATAGCCCTCGTCTGCCAATGACTTGGTCAAGGACTGCACCATCTCTAAAAATACCGAACCAGTGATGGTAGGCACCACCGCAGCCACCAGGCGGCTTTTTTTTGAGGCCAGGCCGCCCGCCAACAAATTAGGCACATAGCCAGTGCGCTCTACCGCCTCACGTACCCTTGCCAGTATGGCTGGCGACACTGCATCGGGGGTATTCAATGCCCGCGATGCAGTGATAGGCGCGACATTGGCAAGTTTTGCCACGTCGCGCAAAGTAAAGCCACCGCTGGAGCGACGGCTGCGGCGCACAGGATCAGGCGCAAGCACGTCGGCTGCGAGTGCTTCAGTTGCAATATCAGGCTTGGCTGTCGCTTTAGAGGATGGCTTGTTTTTCATCCATAAATTATAGCATTGCAAATTCGCCCATAGCCATTTGCCAAGGGCAACGCCGTTGCTGGCAATCCTGTTGCCAATCTTACTTCGGTTTGTCCAAAAGCTGCAGTTCGTCACTGAGGCGGATATCGTCGGATGCACTGCCCAGCATGATAATGAATTTGCCTGGCTCTGCGATCCATTTCAATTTACTGTCATAAAACGACAGCATGGCCTGGTCTATGCTGAAAGCCACACGCTTTTGTTCACCCGCCGCCAGCTTGATTTTCTGGAAGCCTTTCAGTTGCTTGACAGGGCGCACTATTGAGGCGACCGGATCACGTAAATACAATTGCACCACTTCTTCGCCATCCCGCTTGCCAGTATTGCGCAAATCAAACGAGACCGTCACGGTAGAACCGGGCTGCATGCTGGTAGTGCTTAAGCTCAGATTGCTATAGCTGAAATCGGTATAACTCAAACCATGTCCGAATGCGTAACGCGGGGTATTCGGTGCATCGATATAGGCAGATTTATAGACAACATTTTTCACGTCCTGCACTGGCCGCCCGGTTTCATACTGCTCATATGAAATGGGGATCTGGCCGACGTTGCGCGGGAAAGTCATGGGCAATTTACCTGAAGGACTGTAATCACCAAACAGCACATCAGCAATCGCATTGCCACCTTCACTGCCAGCAAACCATGTATATAAAATGGCAGAGGCCTGATCAGCTACCGCATTAAAAACCAATGGCCGCCCTGCCATGATCACAACCGTGACTGGCTTGCCCTTCGCTTGCAATGCCTCAAATAATTGCGTCTGCAAACCCGGCAAGCCCAGGTCAGTACGTGATTTTGCTTCACCACTCATGTCCCAGCTTTCGCCCAGCACCAGCAAGACAGTATCGGCCTTGTCTGCTGCCGCCAGTGCTGCGGAAAAGCCATCGGTTTTAGTGCAGGCGACATCACAGCCTGACGCGAAAATTACTTCAGTGTCTTTAGTCACATGGCTGCGTATGCCATCCAGCAAACTGGCGACCTGCCCCGCATCTGATTTAACGATCCAGCCACCTTCCAGGTCACGGTGCGCATCCGCCAATGGGCCTATCACGGCGATGGACTTCGCAGCTTTATTCAGCGGCAAGGTTTGCTTGTCGTTCTTGAGCAGCACCAGGGATTTGCGGGCGATATCGCGTGCAATAAGTCTATGGCTGGGGTCGTTCAATACTTCCTGTTCGCGCTTTGCATCAGAAAAACGATAAGGATCATCAAACAAACCCAGTTCAAATTTCTTGTACAGAATACGTTTTACCGCATCATCGAGCAAAGCTGTTTTTACTTTACCGCTTTTGACCAGTTGCACCAGCGAGCTGGAATAGGCAAAGCCTTCCATGTCCATGTCGCTGCCTGCGTTTATCGCTTTTTGCGCAGCATCAGGGATATCTGCCGCATAGCCATGTTTGACCATTTCTGCAATTGATGCCCAGTCGCTGACAACAAAGCCCTGGTACTTCCATGCGCCTTTGAGTATGTCGCGCTGCAAATAACTACTGCCGGTTGCAGGGATGCCATTCAGGGTATTGAAAGAATTCATGAAAGTGGCCACACCTGCATCTACCGCTGCCTTGAATGGCGGCAAATAGGTTTCCCACAGTTGATGCTCGCTCATGTCTACGGCATTGTAATCACGCCCGGCTATCGCTGCGCCATAGGCTGCGAAATGCTTGGCGGTGGCCATGATGGCATCGGTGCCGCCCAGTTTTCTTCCTTGAAAACCAAGTACCCGTGCTTTGGCAATCTGGCTGCCAAGATAAGTGTCTTCGCCCGCACCCTCCATCACCCTGCCCCAGCGCGGATCACGGCTGATATCCACCATGGGTGCAAAGGTCCAGTGTATGCCGGACGCTGCCGCTTCCTTGGCGGCGATATGGGCAGATTGCTCTATCGCTGGCAAATCCCAGGAGGCGGCCTCAGCCAGAGGGATGGGGAAGATAGTCTTGTAACCATGGATCACATCAAGGCTTAACAGCAGAGGTATTTTCAGTCTTGATTGCAAGGCGGCTGCCTGCACTTCACGGGTTTCTGCCACGCCTTTTACGTTCAGCATGGAACCTATTTTTCCCTTGCGGATTTCTGCCAGGATATTGGTATTTTTGTTATTGGCAGGACCAGTCAGGTCACGTCCAGATAGCTGGTGCAACTGACCGACCTTTTCTTCCAGCGTCATCTGCTTTAGCAACGCATCAACTTTTTGCTCTATCTGCCTGTCTTGTGCTGACGCATTTGCCGTCAGGATCAGGGCAGCAAACAAGACTGTCAGCACTGTGGATTTGTTGCCATGCATATCGTGTTTTGCCATTTTTTTATTGATACTTCTTTTGCACATCGTCATAGAAGTTTTTCAAGGTGAAAAATGCCTTCTTCTTTTTACCGCTGTCAGAGATCAGTCCCTTGCGGTTCCAGAAGTCCTGGAAGTAAGGATGCTGGCGGCGTGGTGAGCGGAAATCCACCAGTATCCATGGCGTCATGCCGCGCAGCCCTGGCATGGCGGTCAGCATCTTGAACTGGTTCTGGTACAGCAGTTCCTGATACTCTTCACTCCAGCGTGTATCAGCATCTGCATGATAACCACCGAGAGCATCAGCGCCAAATTCTGTAATGACTACCGGCTTGTTGTATTTGATCTTGAAGCGGTAATCCAGCATCTCTTTGGTATTACTCCAGTACCAGCCGGCATACTCATTGAAGCTGACCAGATCGAGTTTGTCGGCCAGCGGATCTTCGACTATCACTTCATGTCCTTCGCGATGCACTTCCAGCGCAGCAGCAACCAGACGGGTATCATCATTGATGCGCGCCGTAGTCGCCAGTTTGCCCATGAATACATTGCGAGCATCGCTGACCGGCGTCTCATTACCTATCGACCAGATAATCACGCTGGCGCGGTTTTTATCCCTGAGCATCAGGTCTGTCAGTTGCTGGCTGGCGTTCTGGTAGGTATCGGGATTAGTCCAGGAGATAGTCCAGTACACCGGTACTTCTGCCCAGACCAGCAAACCCATTTCATCTGCCAGGCGCAGCATTTCTTCACTGTGTGGGTAATGTGCCAGGCGCACGTAATTGGAGTTCAGTTCCTTGGCCCATTGCAGCATCATGCGCATATCTGCCTGGCCGCGCAGGCGTCCGACGATGAGGGGATTTTCATCATGCAGGGAAATGCCGCGCAAGAATATGGATTTACCATTCAACAGTATGTCCTGCCCCCGTGTTTCTATTGTGCGAAAACCTATGCGGTCGCTGACGGTATCACCGGCAGCGGCAATATCCACTTTGTACAGCTTGGGATTTTCTGGCGACCAATAGGTCATTTTTTCTACCGGGATGCTGATGGCGGCACGTCCATTCGCGTCAGTCTTTACGGTAGTGCTGATGCCCGCTTCGGCAATATTGATCTTGATATCTTCCGGCTTGCGCACGCCTGACAGTTGCACAAAACCTTCTATGCGCTTGAGATTGCCTCTGGCGAGCTGGATTTTATAATCATTGATATAAGTGGCTGGCAGCTCTGCCAGCAAGACATCGCGGGTGATGCCGCCGTAATTCCACCAGTCTGTATTGACTGTCGGTATTTCATGCTGGTGCCTTGTGTTATCGGCCTTGACGATGACGAAATTCTTGCCCCTGTTGAGCTTGCCTGTCACATCAAACTGGAATGGCGTGAAGCCGCCTTTATGGCTGCCCAGTTTTTTACCGTTCAGATAGACATGCGCCTCATAATTGACCGCGCCAAAGTAGAGAAAGTAATTCTTGCCCGCTTTGGGCTCGGCATCAAATACCTGGCGCAGCCAGATCGTGCCTTCATACAACTGCAGTTTCTCTGCCTGCGAATTCCAGTCACCCGGTATTTTCATTGTTGGCGACAGGTCAAAATTGTATTCGACCCAGTCGTTTTTATCCTTGGGCGCACGGCCATCATAAAAGCCACCTTTACCCGTGACTGACTCATCAAATGGCATGCGGCGGTAGTCGTAATAACCCATCTCGTATGGATCAATGATGTAATTCCAGCGCCCGTTGAGGCTGATATGAGGACGACCATAGATATTTTGTAGCAGCGCTGGCGAAGCGGTTTGTGTCTCAGCGGGAGCAGCGGGCCTGGTTTGCGCAAATGCAGTGTCGCTGGACACTATGTTACTCAATACTGCAAGTACGGCGTAGCAGACTGCACTGCCCAGCCATATTCTTAAACCATGCATCTCATACCCCTTATTAATTTTGCGTTGCCGCGGCTCTTGTGAAAACGCTTGAATACTGATGATTATTACTATCGAATATGGTAGCGGTACCATTTTTAGAAGTCAATGCTTTTTTCAGAAACCTCATTCTGCAAAGTCTGCACGAAAAATAAAAGCCCGGCTGCCATGCAATCCGGGCTTTGTCCGACAAGATGGGAAGTTCCGAGCGGAAGTTCGGAACAGAAGTTCTAAGTTTAAGCCGCTGCGCGCTGGCGACCAGCCATATGCGAACTATACACATTGGCCGGGCTTAGCAACTCGCCTGCCTTGACTGCTGCGACCCAGCTATCCGTACTGACAACGGCAGCAAAATTGGAATGAAAAACCACACTGAAGGCACGGTGGATTTCTTCTGCCGTTGCATAACCGGCCGCATTTTCATAGGGCAGTGAGCCTGTGGCATCACTCAGCATTTCGACCTGATAACCCAGGTGTGCTGCTTCCAGAATACTGCTGGCATTGCAGTTGTGTGTCATGTAGCCGACTATGCTCAGGGTATTGATCTCATTCTTTTTGAGCCAGGCAGCCACATCTGTCCCTGTGAATACACTGGCCATGTTTTTTTCTATGCGGTGATCGGCGTGGCGGCTGGCAACCACTTCATGTATTTCCCAGGTTTTGGAGCCACGCGCAAAAATCGGTGAAGTTTCTGACGCAGAATGCTGCACCACCAATACAGGAATACCCGCAACCTTGGCCACATCCATGGCCCTGCCTATGTTTTGCAGGGATACTTGCGGGTCAGGGTAGCTGATTTGCATATTCCCTGTGAAATATTCATTTTGTACATCAATAACGATCAGGGCGCGTTTTACAGGGTTGCTGGCAGTCATGGCATTTTCCTTTTTAGGTAAATTCAAGGTGAATTGAATAAAACAGCAGCGCTGTTCATGGGATGTATTTTCAGCCATGCAGGGCCAGAAGAGAAGTGACCCGATTGCCAATATTCGATATAATCGGGCCATGCATGCTTCCATTCCTGAAAACAAGATCAATATTGCCGTGCTGGCCTTTGATGGCATCAGCCCCTTTCACCTGTCAGTCCCTTGCATGGTATTTGGCGAGCATCATGGCGGGCTGGACATGCCCCTGTTCGATCTCAAGGTCTGTCTGGCCCAGCCGGGCAAGGCGCAAGCTGAAGTGCGCACCAGTGCGGGGTTTGGCATCCATGTGCGACATGGTTTGCCTGCGCTGGGCAAGGCAGACATGGTAGTCATCCCCTCCTGGCATGATGACTTGCGCCCGGCACCGCCCGCCCTGCTCCAGACACTGCGTCAGGCGCATGCACGGGGTGCGCGCATCATAGGTTTGTGCCTGGGTGCCTTTGTGCTGGCCGAAGCAGGTTTGCTGGATAGCCGTAGCGCCACCACGCACTGGGCTTTGAGCAAGGCTTTTTCAGAACGCTACCCCCACATCAGCCTGGACCCGAATGTGCTGTACGTGGATCACGGCGACGTTGTCACCTCAGCAGGTACCGCTGCGGGCATAGATTGCTGCCTGCATGTACTGCGCAGCACTTATGGGGCCGACGTGGCGGCCCATGTCGCACGACGTCTGGTGGTAGCACCGCACAGGCAGGGTGGCCAGGCGCAATACATAGAACAGCCCGTGCCTGTGCTGGCCACCGATGACCGTCTGTCCAAAGTGCTGGAATGGATGCTGGCTCACCTGGCCGAACCGCAGCAGCTCGATCAACTGGCACAAAGAGCCCTGATGAGCAGGCGCAGCTTTACCCGCCACTTCCAGCAGCAAACCGGCACAACCGTGGGTAAATGGTTATTGAATCAAAGGCTGGCACAAGCCCAGCGCCAGCTGGAAACCAGCAAACGTGCGATTGATGACATTGCTGCCGATACCGGTTTTGGTACAGGATTATTACTGCGGCGTTACTTCGCGCGCGAATTCAGCATCTCCCCTTCGGCTTACCGGCGTGCTTTTCAGGGGAATGCTTGATTACCGAACATCATAGATGAATGAACTGGCATGGAATATGCCTGAAACATCAGCATGAATAGAGCTTAGCCATTAAAATAGTAAACATAACTTCACTGCTTAATTATTTGCGTCAAGACCATGCCCAGCATATTATCCCTGTCCATTTACCCCATCAAATCCTGTGCAGGTATCGCGCTGAATGCGGCAACCTTGACTGAAACTGGCCTCAGTTTTGAAGGCATACATGACAGGGAATGGATGCTGGTTAACCCGCAAGGGCAGTTTTTAACGCAAAGAGAATTCCCGAAAATGACCTTGATACGGCCAGAAATCCGTAGTGACGGGCTTTACATCCACGCACCCGGCATGCCCGTGCTTTCTCTGGATACGCAGGAAGATACCAGCGCCACCTCAGTCACCATCTGGGAAGAAAATTTCGCAGCACTTGATTGCGGTCAAACCATGGCAGACTGGTTCAGCAAGGCGCTGGATACGCCCTGCCACCTGGTACGCAGTACACCACTGACGCAGCGTTATGCCAGCCAGAAATGGACCGGCGACAAACTGGTAGCAACCCGCTTTTCCGATGGCTATCCTATCTTGCTGACGGCGTCTGCCTCTCTCGACGACCTCAATCAGAAACTGGAAAAACAGGGCCGCAGCGCGCTGCCCATGAACCGCTTCCGTCCGAATATCGTGCTGGATGGCATCGAGGCTTATGAAGAAGACTATGCCGAGAATTTTGAAATTGGCAGCCTGATACAACTGCGCCCGGTGAAGCCCTGCCCGCGCTGCCCCATGCCTTCAATAGACCAGAGTACCGGCAAATTTGGCCCTGACCCGATGGATATCCTGCAGACTTATCGGGCCAATCCTCTGGTGGATGGTGGCATCACCTTTGGCATGAATATCATTGTCGAACAGGGTATTGGGCAACTACTGCGCGTTGGTGATTCCATCAATATGAATATCGCATTTTAAATACGGGCCAACATGGAAAGCATGATGCCAGCGTCTACCGACATAGAACCAGATGAAGTTCCATCTGCGTTGCTGGAATTGCAGCATGAAAATCAGACGCTGCGCGCCCGGCTCGACAGCTTGCTTGAGCTCGCCCATCGCAATCAAAGCATCATGGCGCGTCACCAGAGTTTTGATTTAAAGATCATCGGCGCCAACAGTTTTCGCGAACTCATCACGAATATTTTCAGTGCTCTTGCAATCACTTCGGAGCTGGATGTCGTGTCTCTGGTATTGTTCGACAAATTTGGTGATTTACAGCAGATGCTGTGCGACCTCAAAATCGATTTGAATGAATTCCCGCATCTGATTTTCTTGCGGCATGAAGTTGAACTCAGCCAGCCTGAGACTGCCCTGCGCAAACCACAACTGGGTTTATACCAGAGCCTGGCTTATTCATCTTACTTCAGCAGTTTCAATAAAAAACCGGCAAGCATTGCCATTATCCCCATGCGCAGGCAAGGCCGCCTGATAGGTTGCCTGAACCTGGGCAGCTTCAAGGCCGACCGCTTCCAGCCGAATATGGCGACAGATTTTATTGAACGCCTGGGCTCCATCATTGCGATCTGCCTGGAAAACGTCATCAACAATGAGCGCCTGACGTATATAGGCCTGACCGATCCCCTGACCAACGTCAGCAACCGCCGTTATGTAGAACAGCGCATGCTGGAAGAAATTGCCCGCGCTCGCAGGCAAAGATACAGCATCGCCTGCATGTATCTGGACATTGATTTCTTCAAGCAGATCAATGATCGTTACGGACATCAGGGCGGTGACGATGTGTTGAAGGAAGTCGCAAAACGCATCAAGGATGAATTGCGTCTCAGTGATACCCTGGGCCGTTTTGGTGGAGAAGAATTTGTGGTAGTGCTGGTCAACACCAATTTGCATGATGCGATACAGGTGGCGGAGCGTATACGCAAAAGTATCGCTGGCCAGGATTTTGTATTGAGTGAAGCTGGCACTTGCCAGGCCACGATATCCATAGGCCTGACGACCATCGATGAAAATACCAATTACGACGATGCCAGCAGCATCGCCCGTGATCTGGTGTTGCGTGCCGACCGGGCCTTATATCAGGCAAAAAATGGCGGCCGTAATCAGGTACGTTGTTTTTAGGCAGGGCTTATCTCAAGCAGGCTTTTTGCCTGCTTGCAATTGCTCGTACTTTGCATTCAACTGCTCCGGTGTTTCGCGCCACTCAGGATTAAAAGGGATGCAACTGACCGGGCAAATCTGCTGACATTGTGGCTCCGTGTAATGTCCTACGCATTCGGTACATTTATGCGGATCGATCTCATAAATTTCCGGCCCCATGTAAATGGCGTCGTTAGGGCATTCGGGTTCGCAGACATCGCAATTAATGCAATCGTCTGTAATCATCAGGGCCATGTTGTCACTTCACTTTCATGTACTACTTGAATATACTTCAGTACTTGCTTTAAGACTTGCTCTCGGCCAGCAATGCGACCTTCTTCTTCAGCCAGCGATCTACTGAAGGGAACACAAATTTTGATACATCACCACCAAACATGGCGATCTCACGCACTATTGTGCCTGAAATAAATTGATATTGATCAGAAGGCGTCAGGAACAGGGTTTCTACGTCTGGCAACAGATAACGGTTCATGCCTGCCATCTGGAATTCATATTCAAAGTCAGACACGGCACGCAAACCGCGCACGATGACGCGTGCATCATTTTTGCGCACGAAATCTTTCAGCAAGCCAGAGAAACTCTCTACTTTGACATTCGGGTAATGCCCCAGCACTTCATTGGCAATTTCCAGGCGTTCATCCAGGGAGAAAAATGGATTCTTGCTTTTGCTATCCGCCACACCCACCACCAAAGTATCAAAAAGACCGGATGCGCGACGCACCAAGTCTTCATGACCGCGTGTCAGCGGATCAAATGTTCCCGGATAAACGGCTGTGACCATCTTCACTCCCTTTTTTCGCAATCTGCATAAGGATATGCACCAAGTTGAGCAGGCATTATGCCTGATTTTCGTGCGCCTCATGCGGCAAAATGTTGCGTTGCAGTATATGGAAGTACACACTACCGGCTTTATCGGC
Source organism: Undibacterium sp. Ji83W (assembly GCF_049340385.1). Classification (NCBI taxonomy): domain Bacteria; kingdom Pseudomonadati; phylum Pseudomonadota; class Betaproteobacteria; order Burkholderiales; family Oxalobacteraceae; genus Undibacterium; species Undibacterium sp. Ji83W. The sequence continues at coordinate 205,956 of NZ_JBMPOZ010000003.1, forward strand.
GCGGATAAGTTGCCATCCGCTTAATAATTTAGCTAATTTTTCATTAGCCGCTTCATCGCCTGCCGGTTCAGCCAGGGAAAACTCGGATTCGACATAGATACAGCCTTTAGGACTCAGCAATTGCGCACATGCTGGCAGGATACGACCCAGCCAATCTTGCTCAAATGGAGGATCAAGGAAGATCACATCCATTTTTTGTGGCTGGTTTGCCATACTTTCGACTGCCTTGAGCGCATCTGCCCTGAGCAGTTTGCATTGGCTGGCCTGCAATTTGTCTTTGACTTGCTCCAGTTGCTTATAGGCCGGAGTATGCGCTTCCACCATGATGACTTGCGCCGCGCCGCGGCTGGCGGCTTCAAAACCCAGGGCACCACTACCGGCGAACAAGTCCAGGCAATGCACACCGGTCCAGTTACTGTGCAGCAAGTGGTTCAGCCAGTTGAACAGGGTTTCCCTGACACGGTCTGGCGTTGGGCGCAAGCCTTCAGCATCAACTACGCTGAGCAGGCTGCGCTTCCAGGCACCGCCTATGATGCGGACTTGATGGCTTTGACGTTTTACTACTGTTGTTTTTACTGTCTTTTTTTTACTATTTGTTTTCATTGCATGCTTGCTACGGCTAAATCAGTTTACGTTGCGCTGTCTGTTAAAATGGCAGCATTCCAATATCAGGGCTGGCTTATTTGCCGCCCGCACTCCCAAATATCCCGATGTTTAGTTTTTTCAAAAAGAAGCCCAAAGAAGAGGCACCAGTTGTTGTGGCTGAGCCCGCGCCAGTTGTGACAGTTGTCACTGCGCCAGCCAGCCCTGCTGTTGCTACGCCCGCTGTTGTTGCTACGCCCGCTGTCGTTACTGCGCCTGTGGCTGAAGTTACGCCAGCACAAGCGCCAGTACTGGCAGAAGTTGTAGCCCCTCAAGCGCCGGAACCCGAGCAAAAACGCTCATGGTTAAGCCGCCTGAAAGCCGGACTGGCCAAAACTTCCTCGAATCTTACCACCCTCTTCATCGGTGCCCGCATTGATGATGATTTGTATGAAGAACTCGAAGCTGCCCTGCTGACCTCGGATGCCGGTGTAGAAGCTACCCAGTTTCTGCTGGATGGATTAAAGAAAAAGGTCAAGGAAGAAAAACTGACAGATGCCGAGCAAGTCAAGGCCGCACTCAAAGTCTTGCTGCTGGAAATGTTGACGCCTTTGCAAAAACCGCTGGAACTGGGGCGCTATCAACCGCTGGTCATGATGATCACTGGAGTAAATGGCGCTGGCAAGACCACCACCATAGGCAAACTGGCGAAACATATGCAAACCCATCAGCAATCTGTTTTGCTGGCAGCGGGTGACACCTTCCGCGCAGCAGCACGTGAGCAATTGACGATCTGGGGTGAGCGAAATAATGTCACAGTGATCTCGCAAGAATCTGGCGACCCTGCCGCTGTGGCTTTTGATGCAGTCGCGTCTGCCCGCGCCCGTGGTACCGATGTGGTGATGGTGGACACTGCTGGCCGCCTGCCTACCCAGTTGCATTTGATGGAAGAGCTCAAGAAGATCAAACGCGTCATCGCCAAAGGCATGGATGGTGCGCCACAAGAAGTCTTGCTCATTATCGACGGCAATACCGGCCAGAATGCACTGGCCCAGGTCAAAGCCTTTGATGATGCACTGCAATTGACTGGCCTGGTTATCACCAAGCTCGATGGCACTGCCAAAGGTGGCGTGCTGGCAGCAATTGCCAAGAACCGCCCTGTTCCTGTGTATTTCATAGGCATAGGTGAACAGATTGAAGACTTGCAACCATTTAATGCCCAGGAATTTGTTGATGCCTTGCTCAGCTAGTTGAGCTAATTCAGCTAAATGTGCTCAGTTGAATCCCCTCAGTGAATGTAACCAGGCGCAAGTGCAGTTTTGGCCAATGATGAAACTCAAAAAAGACCATACGCGACCATGATTGAATTTGAACACGTCAGCAAACAATATTCGCAAGATGTCTATGCGCTCAAAGATGTTTCATTATCGATTGCCGCCGGTGAACTGATCTTCCTGGCGGGCCCCTCAGGCGCAGGCAAATCCACTTTGCTGAAGATGATCGCCGGTATAGAAAAGCCGACAGCGGGTAAGGTCAAAGTCAATGGCCAGGACATAGGCAAACTAAAAACCAGCAGCCTGCCTTATTTGCGCCGCAAGCTGGGTCTGATTTTGCAAGATCAAAAGCTGTTGACTGACCGTCATGTGCTGGCCAATGTCATGTTACCCATCATCGTTACCGGTGCTTCTCATAGCGAAGCCGAGACTCGCGCCCGCATTGCGCTGGAAAAAGTTGGCTTGCCTGACAAGGCTTATTCCCTGCCGCTGGCATTATCAGGGGGCGAACAGCAACGGGTAGCGATTGCCCGTGCCATCGTCAACCGGCCACAGATCATCCTGGCCGATGAACCCACCGCCTTTCTCGATCGTGACAATGCCAACAAGGTATTGGGTGCGCTCAAGGCTTTCCAGAGCGCGGGTGTCACCTGCATTATCTCCAGCCATGATGAACAATTTCTTGATCAGGCCAGCCGTGTGATTTATCTGAGCCAGGGCCAGGTAGTCAGTACCTGGAAATCCTCGCTCGCCGCCTGATCCTGCATGACAGAATAATAAGGATGAATTCATGACCAACTGGTTCCGTCAGCACTTGTTTGCCATCAAGAGTGCGTTTGCCCATTTGCGTGGCAGCCCTGGCAATTTTTTGTTCAATGTACTGGTAGTGGCGATCGCACTGGCCTTGCCCATCGCTGGCCTGACCCTGATAGAAAATATACGCCCCATCTCTTCTCAACTGTCGATAGAACCAGAAATCAGTATCTTCGTCAGCCCGGACACACCAAGAGCAACTGCTACCGCCTTGTCGATACCCTTGAAGAAATTGCTGAAAGAGAAAAACATCACGGCAAACTTGAGCTTTATCCCCAAGGACAAAGCACTCGCCAGCCTTGAGCAGTCATCCAATCTGGCAGAAGTCTTATCCACCCTGGGCGGTAACCCTCTGCCGGACGCCTATATATTGTCCATGTCGAATAATGATGCTGGCAAGATAGAAGCACTGGTAGAAGAAATCAAGCAGATGCCGGATGTAGATGTCGTGCAACTTGACTCTGCCTGGGTCAAGCGTCTGGCAGCATTGGTGCAGATCATGCAACTGGGATTGTTATTCCTCGCTGCCACGCTGGGCGTGGTCGTGATTGTCGTAGTCTTTAATGCCACCCGCCTGCAAGTTATTTCACACAGGGCAGAAATTTCCGTATCGCGCCTGTTGGGTGCTACCAATAGCTTCATCCACAAGCCTTATTACTATACCGGTGCCTTGCTGGGCTTGCTGGCAGGTGGTCTGGCACTGGGCCTGATTGCTGCATCACTGCAGCCTTTGAACAAGGCTATTGCTGAATTTGCTAAATTATATGCTTCAGAATTTCACCTGGCTCCGTTGGGTATCGTACAGAGTGCCATCCTATTGGCTGTTAGCATGCTGCTTGGACTGGTAGGCGTTTATCTCTCAGTAAGACGGCAATTGGCACGCGCCGGTTAGTTTTTTAATGCTCCTGCAAAATAATTCTGGCTCTGTTTCGTCTACATGATGTTGGCAGTACTTATAAAGCACTGCTTGCTTCCGAGGCTAAGGAATTGATCTGAGCATCTTGATTTTGCAACAGCCTCTTACAATTTGCATCGACAAGATTGCAACTTTCCACTCTGGCTCGTATCTAAGCGATATACATGTTGTAATAAATGCCGTAAATGAGTGCTTGTTTTTCAATAGATTTATTTGATGAAGTTCATAGAATCTGAGTATTAGCACTCTTCTCAAGAGAGTGCTAATATAGGAACTTGATAGTGCCGAAAGGAGTAATTGATACTCTTAAGGCAGCAATAAGGAGGAAAAATGGCAACTACATCGACACAATTGATCCCTGCAACTGACAGCACAGCTCTGGCCTTAGGCTTTAGCGGTACGCTGGGTAATATTGATGCCTATATCTCTGCAGTCAATCGTCTGCCTATGCTCACGCATCAGGAAGAGATAGACTTTGCAAACAAATTACGCAATGACAATGACCTGGCTGCTGCGCAGCAACTGGTTATGTCGCATCTGCGTCTGGTCGTGTCCATCGCCCGTGGTTACCTCGGCTATGGGTTGCCCCACGCTGATTTGATTCAAGAAGGCAATATCGGCCTGATGAAAGCCGTCAAACGTTTCGACCCTGACCAGGGTGTGCGTCTGGTATCTTATGCCATGCACTGGATCAAGGCAGAAATGCATGAGTACATTTTGAAAAACTGGCGTTTGGTCAAAGTAGCAACGACCAAAGCCCAGCGCAAATTGTTCTTTAACCTGCGCAGCCATAAAGAAGGCCTGGACGCGATGACACCAAAACAAATTGATGCCCTGGCATCAACTTTGGATGTCAAACGCGAAGAAGTCATCGAAATGGAAATGCGTTTGTCCGGTCATGATATTGCCCTGGATGCACCGACGGATGATGACGATGAGAAATTTGCTCCTATCGCTTATCTGAAAACGGAATCTGACGAGCCTACCCGTGTTCTGGAAACACGTCAGTATGACCGTCTGCAAAGCGAAGGCCTGGAATCGGCTTTGTCCAAGCTGGATGCACGTTCACGTCACATCATAGAATCACGCTGGTTGAAAAATGATGACGGTACAGGTTCTACCCTGCACGAGCTGGCTGATGAATACGGTGTTTCTGCCGAGCGCATACGGCAGATCGAAAGCGCAGCTCTGAAGAAAATGAAGGGTAGCCTCAGCAGTTTTGCTTGATCAAAACATGCTGTAGCAATGAAAAAGGCACTCTCGCGAGTGCCTTTTGTTTTGTGTGCCGGATTTATGTGACAGGTCGGAGCGTGCTGTTCAGACTTATTTCAACAGTATCTTCAAATCATGGGCAACAGGTTCTGCACCCTGACCATGGCGCAAGAATAAGCGTATGCGCCCCTCAGGATCAAATACATAGCTGCCGGCGGTATGGTCTACGGTATAACTGCCTGGGGTTTTACCCTCCACCTTTTGATAAAACACCTTGAATTCTTTGGCGACCTTGGCCGTTGCGGCTGCGTCACCATACAAACCCAGGAAGCGTTTGTCAAAATTGGGGACATAACTGGCCAATAAAGCCTGGGTATCACGCTCAGGGTCCAGTGTCACGAACAACACTTGCACCTTGTCGGCATCAGCACCAAGCAATTTCATGACATTCGCCATTTCCACCATGGTGGTCGGGCATACATCCGGGCATTGGGTATAGCCAAAGAAGATGACCACGGCCTTGCCCTTGAAATCTGCCAGGGTGCGCGCCTTGCCATTGTGATCGGTCAAGGCAAAGTCTTTGGCGTAATCAAGTCCGGTCAGATCGGTGTTATTGAATTTTTCCTGCGCCGGATTGCAAGCCACCAAGGCCAGCAAACTCAGTGCCATCAGCATACTGGTCACATGCTTCAGAATTTTCATAGCTTGATATAGTGATCAATCAACAAGGCTGCGAACAGCAGGGACAGGTAGATGATGGAATAGGCAAAAGTCTTGCGTGCCAGCACATCATCATAATGCTTGTAAATACGCCATGCATACCAGAGGAAAATCAGGCCAAGGATGATCGCACTGACCAGGTAAATCAGGCCACTCATGTGTACGGCATAAGGCAGCATGCTGGTGGCGAACAGGGCGATGGTGTATAGCCAGATATGGAAGCGGGTGAATTCCATGCCATGCGTAATCGGCAACATCGGCAGACCAGAGCGGGCATAGTCATCACGCCTGTACATCGCCAGCGCCCAGAAATGCGGTGGCGTCCAGATGAAGATGATCAACACCAGTAACCAAGCCTGCATAGGCACATCATTTGCGACAGCTGCCCAGCCCAGCGCTGGAGGCATGGCACCAGACAAACCACCGATGACAATGTTTTGCGGCGTCGCTGGTTTCAGGATAATCGTATACACAACTGCATAGCCGACAAAGGTAGTGAAGGTCAGCCACATGGTCAGGGGATTGACCATGGTATACAAGACCCACATGCCCATGCCACCAATGACACCAGAGAAAATCAGGGTCTGCGGCACGGTGATTTCGCCCTGGGCAGTCGCGCGACGCGCGGTTCTTGCCATGCGTGAATCAATTTCTTTTTCCACCAGGCAATTTACGGCAAAAGCAGCACCTGCCAGCAGCCAGATTCCCACGGTGGCGGCAACAACAACGCGCCAGTCAGGCAGGTCTGGCGTAGCCAGAAACATACCGATAACGGCGCAAAATACGGCGAGCTGGGTAACGCGGGGCTTGGTCAAAGCCCAGTACTGCGCCAGTCGGTTAGTAGGCAAACTTAAAGTGGTCATGATCTATCTTTGGCAGCGGCAAGGCTCACATGCCTTATACGGTAGTTTAACATGGTCAGCAAGAGCACGAGCATGGCGGCCATCCCATTATGCAAAACTGCCAACAGCAAGGGCCAGGAAAAAAATACGGTAGAAACACCGATGATAAATTGGCCAAGTATGGCGAGCAAGATGTGGCGACCCAGCTTTTCCAGCCCGGCAATCCTGCGTGCCCTTAGTGCAGCCCAGAGGCAGACAGCGACCACCAGCAGAGCAAAATTCCTGTGCACCCAGTGTATGGCAACCAGGGCATTGAAGGGCAGGTAATCACCACTCATGGTCTGGCCTAGCTGACGCCAGAGACTGAAGCCATGTTCAAAGTCCATCGCCGGTATCACCTGACCATTGCACATGGGATAATTATGGCAAGCCAGGGCAGCATAGTTAGTACTCACCCAACCACCCAGGGCGATTTGTACAAAGACCAGTATTAAGGCCAGGCCGGCAGGCCATAGCATGCGCCTGCCATCTGCAGCGGCAATGCTGGTGCCAGCCAGGGAAGAACTTTGCTGCTCCAGACTGGCACTGAGCAGTGACAGCAAGCCCATGCCCAGGATCAAGTGAGTGGTCACTATGATGGGCTGCAGCTTCAGCGTGACAGTCCATGCACCGAAAGCCCCTTGCAGGCAGACAAAAAACAGCAGGAAAGTCGCCAGCCAGGGGCTGGAATTGAGCTGACGACGACGTGCCCAGGCGATGGCCATCTGGGCAATGATGAGTATGCCTACACTCATGGCCAGATAACGGTGCACCATTTCTATCCAGGCTTTTTGCAAAGTGACAGGGCCGGTAGGCATGGCAATTTCAGCCGCTTTGATGGCTGCATGGGATTGCAATGGATTGGCCTGTCCATAGCAGCCTGGCCAGTCCGGACAACCCAGGCCAGAATCCGTCAGGCGAGTAAATGCCCCAAACATGATGAGTTCAAAGGTCAGCGTCACGGTCACCGCAATGAGTTTGCGATATTTATTCTTTTCTTTTGACAAGAAAATCATCATCGCCGGTATCACCGCGACCATGAGTGCTGTCAATGCAATCTGCAACCACATAAGTCTGCTCTTAACCTATCGCTGACGCACGCAATAATTTGCTGAGGTCTTTTTTGATCTTGTTGGCATCTGCATTTTTTGGATAACGCATCATCAGGTTGCCACGCGGGTCTATCAGGTAAATGTGGTCGCTGATCTGGGTATCACTCTCGGTCGGCAACCAGGCTTTCAATGCTGCAGCGTCGACTTTCAACATGCGCGCACCGTCATGCTGGCGTATCAGCATGGTATCAATCGGGGCTTCATCAGTGATGAGCCAGACGCGCTCTATCCTGTCCATTTCCTTGCCTTGTGCAGTACGCAACTGGCGGATGTCATACATTCTTTTTTGGCATGCGTCGGCACAGGCACCGCTGTCCGCCTGCAGCATCAGCCATTTGCCTTTATAGGCATCCAGGCCAATGGCAGGATCGGTCGCAGCAGCACCCAGCAAATGCCCCGCCAGTTTAGGCATAGGGTAATTACGTGGGTCCAGTATGGTGCCGTAATTGGTGCGGCCTTCGGGCTTGATGACATAGTAGGTCAGATAGGAAAAGACCATGGGGGCGGCACAGACTGCCAGCACCAGGAATAATTTCCAGCGACCAAGCGACTTTTGTTTTTCAGTTTTTTCCACGACGAAATCCAGTAACAACAAAAAATAAGAAAGCCATCAAGGCCAGTGCATACCATTGAAAGGCATAGCCTCTGTGCTTGTCAGCACCTGCCGATGGCATGGGCCAGTCACGCGAGAGACCATCTTTGTGGCTTGAAGATTGTTCCGGCGCTTGGTCTGGCATCTGTTCCAGCGTTTGTTCAAGCACAAAGGGATAAAAGTCCCAGCGTGTTTGTTTTGCCAATGCTTCAACATCGATGTTTTGCAAGAGACTGCCAGGTTTGACAACTTCGGCCTGACCGAGTTGCATGACACGATCAAGCTTGTCCCTGAGCATACCCTCCAGCACAACCTGACCTGCAGGCGCGGGGATATCTGGCATATGCATGCGGTCGCGTGCATCACGCGGGTGCCAGCCACGCGCGATCAACACATATTTACTGCTATCCGCGAGCTTGAAAGGCATCAGCACGTATAAACCAGCTTTGCCCTGCAAGGGGCGATTATCCAGATACAAGGGCCATTCGCGTATGAATTGCCCGCGGACTTGCAGTTTGCGAAATACCTGCAACTGTTCAGACGGTGTCTGGCTATTCAAGACCAGGGCTGGCAAATGCTGGCGCTCGCTCAGTAGTGCCGCCAGTGTTTCCTTTTCCAGCGCCCTGTGCGTCTGCCATTGTGCCAAAGCGATACCCAGGCTGACCAGCAGCAGGCAGGCAATAAAGGGGATCAGACGGAAGCGGAAGGAAATAGGCATTCAGGTATTAAGGTATTACAATGCAGGAGTCGATCAATCAAAAGCACCAACAATAGCTCAGTATGAAAATTCTTGTCGCCATCGCTTTTTTCCTTATCCTTTTCAGCCTGGGATCTGCCCTGGTTTATCTGATGAAAGACAAGGGAAAAAGTAATCGCACGGTCAAAGCACTGGCATTCCGGGTAGGTTTTTCCATTACCCTGTTTTTGCTGATCTTGCTGGCCAATCATTTTGGCCTGATACAGCCTACTGGTATCAGGTAAGTTTTGCTGTTACGGTAGTACCAGTATCGTTCGCTGCACTAGCACTTTCATATATGTAAAAAAGCCGCACTAACTGTGCGGCTTTTTTTACGCTACTGATGCTCGCTTACAGCCAGTAGACAACAACGTACAGACCCAGCCAGACCACGTCAACAAAATGCCAGTACCAGGCAGCGCCTTCGAATGCGAAGTGATGCTCAGGTGTGAAATGGCCTTTCATGACACGGTACAGAACAACCGACAACATGATCGCACCCATCGTCACATGGAAACCGTGGAAACCAGTGAGCATGAAGAAAGTGGAACCATAGATACCGGAAGTCAGTTTCAGGTTCAGCTCGCTATAGGCATGCATGTATTCGTAAGCCTGGAAGCCCATGAACACTGCGCCCAGCAATACCGTGGCAAACAACCAGAATGCTGTCTTGGCACGATGACCTTCACGCAGGGCGTGGTGAGAAATCGTCAGCGTCACGCCGGATGTCAGCAGCAAGGCAGTATTGATCGTAGGGATAGGGAAAGGACCCATGGTTTTGAAGGCTTCGACTGTACCAGCCGGGCCTACATTACCCCAATTGGCAGCAAAATCAGGCCACAAGACTTTGTGATCCAGATCAGCCAGCCAAGGCATACTGATGGTGCGTGCATAGAACAATGCGCCAAAGAAGGCTGCAAAGAACATGACTTCAGAGAAAATGAACCAGCTCATGCTCCAGCGGAAGGACACGTCGATACGGGCGCTGTATTTACCGCCTTCGGATTCAGCAATCGCTTCACCAAACCAGTTATACAAGACTACCAGGGTCAGGATGATACCTGCAAAATTCAGGTAAGAACCCCAGGCCAGACCGTTGACCCAGGCAGAAGCACCTATCATGGTCAGCAATAAGGTGGTACCACCCAGGACCGGCCATTTGGATGGGCCAGGCACAAAATAGTATGGCGCATTAGCGTGTTGAGAACTCATTTCCATCTCCCGATGCAATTTAATGTACTACTTGAATTGTTATTTCGCGACTACATGCTTGACTATCATGATCAGCACTGCGATGAAGATCAGCGCGCCTATGATGCCGGCAATAATCACGTGAACAGGATTCAACTGTGCTGCATCCTGCTCATAATCATTTTTCTTGCGTATCCCCAAAAACGACCAGAATACGGCTTTCATTGTTGCCACAAACGAAGCCTTACGCTTGCTTGCTTCTTTTAAATCTGTCATGACTTGCCCTGACCTTCGCCAGCTACGGCAGCAGCTTGTGGCTTGCCACCAACTTCAAAAAATGTATAAGACAAGGTGATTGTCTTCACATCTTTCGGCAAGGCCGGATCCAGATAAAACACTACAGGCATTTGCCGCGCTTCATTCGGGCCCAGAGTCTGCTGCTTGAAACAAAAGCATTCCATCTTCTTGAAGTAATTGCCAGCCTGTTGTGGTGCGTAGCTCGGTATGGCCTGCGCATCCATTTTGTAAGACTGCTTGTTGACTACTTCATAAACGATTTGTGTCATTTCACCGGGGTGCACTTTCATGCTCGCCACGGTAGGGCGAAAACGCCACGGGCCCTGCGTATTGGCATCAAACTCAACCGTCACTTCACGACTTCTGTCGATCTGGGAATTGGATATTTCTTTTACCGAAATATCCTTGGGCGTCAAAATATTCACCCCCGTCAATTCACAAATCTGTTTGTAGATGGGCACCAAAGCGTAACCAAATCCAAACATCAGGAGTGCAATCACCAGCAACTTGCCCAGCATTTTTGCATTCAGCTTGTTCTTGACTGCAACGCCGGATTCCTCTTGCAACATGAAGCTATCCTATCAGCGTAACCAGGTTTGTTTAATGAAGACACCGGCAAAAAACACCAGCGCCACAGAAAACAGAATGATGGCTGTCCGCAAGTTATTCGGTTTTTTCTTGTTACTCATTTTTTGTCTTGCTCCGGCAGAACCGGAGCAAGCCTAAGCCGTACTACATTATTTGAATTCTGGCGGTTCTTCAAAAGTATGGAAAGGTGCAGGGCTAGGCACTGTCCATTCCAGACCTTCGGCACCATCCCATGGTTTTGCTGCTGCTGGTATGCCGCCCTTGATGGACGGGATAACCACTGCCAGGATGAAATACACCTGCATCAGACCAAAACCAAACGCGCCAACAGTTGCCAACTGATTGAAATCAGTGAACTGTGCTGGGTAATCGGCATAACGACGTGGCATGCCGGCCAGACCCAGGAAGTGCATAGGGAAAAAGGTTACGTTGAACAAAATCAGCGAACCCCAGAAATGGATCTTGCCGCGCAGTTCGTTGTACATGAAACCTGTCCACTTTGGACTCCAGTAGTAGTAACCGGCGAACAGGGCAAACAGGGAACCCGCCACCAACACATAGTGGAAATGGGCAACCACGTAGTAAGTATCTTGCAACTGGATATCAATCGGTGTCACCGCCAGGATCAGACCTGTGAAACCACCCATGGTGAACACGAAGATAAAGCCGATGGCAAACAACATAGGTGTCTCGAAAGTCATCGAGCCTTTCCACATTGTCGCAATCCAGTTAAACACTTTCACGCCGGTGGGTACCGAGATCAGCATGGTGGCATACATGAAGAACAACTGTGCCGTCACTGGCATACCAGTTGTAAACATGTGATGCGCCCAAACGATGAAGGACAGGATCGCGATGGATGATGTTGCATACACCATCGATGCATAACCAAACAAAGGCTTGCGGGCAAATGCAGGAACGATCTGGGAAACGATACCGAAGGCTGGCAAAATCATGATGTACACCTCTGGATGTCCGAAGAACCAGAAAATGTGTTGATACATGACAGGGTCACCGCCGCCTGCAGCATTGAAGAAAGAGGTACCGAAATGACGGTCAGTCAAAGTCATGGTGATCGCACCAGCCAGAACCGGCATAACAGCGATCAGCAGGTAAGCAGTAATCAACCATGTCCAGCAAAACATCGGCATCTTCATCAAAGTCATGCCAGGAGCGCGCATGTTCAGGATGGTGGTGATGATGTTGATGGAACCCATGATGGAAGATGCACCCATGATGTGGACCGCAAAAATCGCCATGTCCATACCAGGGCCCATTTGTGTGGACAATGGTGCATACAGAGTCCAGCCAGCAGCAGTAGCGCCACCAGGTACCCAGAAAGAACCCATCAGCAACAAAGCTGCCGGAGGCATGAGCCAGAACGAGAAGTTGTTCATACGGGCAAATGCCATATCGGACGCGCCGATTTGCAGAGGGATCATCCAGTTGGCAAAACCAACGAATGCCGGCATGATCGCGCCGAAAACCATGACCAGGCCATGCATGGTGGTCAACTGGTTAAAGAACTCCGGCTGCATGAGTTGCAAGCCTGGCTGGAACAATTCGCTACGAATGCCCAGGGCCATGACACCACCAGCCAGCAACATTGTGAAAGCGAACCACAGATACAGGCTACCGATATCTTTATGGTTAGTGGCAAACAACCAGCGCTGCCAACCATGTGGATGGTCATGCGCGTGGTCGTGAGAGTGATCGTGAGCGTGATCAGCTGTAGTAGTGCTCATCTTTTCTCCTGTTCTTCCTGTTATTACTTACGCGCAGCCAAAACTTCAGCCGGTTGGACGATGTTTTCAGCAGCCTTGTTAGACCAGTTATTGCGTGTGTAAGTGATTACGGCAGCAATTTCTGTATCAGACAAAGAACCTTTCCATGCAGGCATGCCTGGCGCTTTACCATTCAAGACGATATTGATTTGCGCGGCTTTTGGACCAGTCACGACAGCAGAGCCATCGAGAGCAGGGAATGCACCTGGCACACCCTTGCCTGTTGCCTGGTGGCAGGCCACGCAGTTGGTTGTGTAGACTTTTTCGCCGCGTTGCTTCAGCTCATCGATAGTCCAGACTTTGCTTGGATCATCTGCCTTGGCAGCCATTTCTTTTTTCTTGCCATCTACCCATTTTTTGTAATCTTCATCAGATACGACACTGACGACGATAGGCATGAAAGCATGTTCTTTACCGCACAATTCCACGCACTGACCACGGTAAGTACCGATTTTCTCAGCCTTGAACCAGGTATCGCGCACAAAACCAGGAATCGCATCTTGTTTGACGCCGAAAGCCGGAATAGTCCATGCATGAATAACGTCATTGGCAGTAGTAATGATACGAACCTTTTTATTAACAGGTACGACCACCTCATTATCAACTTCGATCAGGTAATTATCGCCACGTTTTTCAGTTGGTTCCACGCCAGGCGCGCCAACTTGTGTACGTGGAGTAGACAGCGTGGACAGGAAGGAAATGCCTTCGCCCTCACCCTTCAGGTAGTCATAGCCCCATTTCCATTGCATGCCGGTGGCTTTAATGGTGATGTCTGCATTCGATGTATCTTTCATCGCTACAACAGTTTTTGTCGCTGGCAAAGCCATGACGATAACGATGATGAATGGCACGACTGTCCAGGCGATTTCAACTGCAGTACTCTCATGGAAAGTCGCAGCTTTATGACCCAAGGATTTGCGATGTTTCAGTATGGAGTAAAACATCACCCCGAAAACTGCAACAAAAATTACCATACAGATAACCAACATCAGGTTATGAATGGAATAGATTTGCTCAGCAATTTGTGTAACAGGTGGTTGCAGATTTAACTGCTTTACTGCCGGACCGCCCTTCATATCTACCGCCGGACCATTAACCACCGCCCACGTTGGCAGACTAGCAGCCAAGAGCGAGGCACCCAGCATGAACGACTTTAATCGCTTAGCATGTTTCATGAATTTCCCCAAAACCCGATTAGAATTCTTTTAACAGAGCGCCAGGGACACAGATTCAAAATTTTTCAAATGCGTACCGGCAACTTCCACAACTGCGAGAGTATAAGGCGTAAAGCAGGGTGATATCAAGCAGAATACACGAGCGACAACTATGATCCCGCTCAAATGTCACAAAGATTTAAGACGTAAATTTACAGTTTTTCAGTATTTTTTGATCTGGTTTTGATGTGTATTAAGGTGATTTTTTAGGTAAATCGAAACGGACTATGGATTCACCGGCGGCAGTTTTCCGGTTCACCGGACGGAAAGCATGGCCATATATCACTTCCAGCGTCAGGGCTATGCGCCCATCCGCATTTTTGCGTTTGTCCAAGGCTGCCAGCAAACGCACATAGGCTTTGCGACCCAGTAACCCTTGCCTGCGTGTCATCAAGGGATTTCCCCCCAGGGCACGCACGTCATCCAGCAATTTATCGGCATCGGCGTAAGTCAATGTGATTTTTTCCATATCCATGACAGGTGTGGAAAACCCTGCATTCACCAGCATATCGCCAAAATCATGCATGTCAACGAAGGGCAGCACATGGGGCAGGTCATCGACCTCGGCAAAGGCCTGGCGCAATTCCATCATCGTATCCGGGCCGAAACAGGAAAACATCAGCAGACCCTCAGTCCGCAAAACCCTGCGCCATTCAGCAAATACCAGATCAGGCTGGGGATGCCAGTGCAGCGCCAGATTCGACCAGATCAGGTCAACCGCAGCACTCGCCATGGGCAAGCGGGCGAAATCGGCACACAGCAAATGCTGGCCGCCGTCCTGGCGCAGGGCAGCAGGCGTCCATTTCGCCAGTAAACGTCCGACTGCACTCTTGGCGGCTACATGCTTATCCCTGCCTGCCTCCAGCATTGCCAAAGATGCATCAACACCATAAGCCTGGGCCGCTGGATAGTATTTTTGCAACTCGGCAATATCATCCGCCTCGCCGCAACCAGCATCCAGAAAGCCTGTTGGCTGGATTTTGACCAACTCGAGCTTTTCACGCATGCGCGTGGCTATTTCGCGACGCAAAAAGTCGGAAGTACGGATTTTTTCGGCATCGGCAAACAGGCGGCGTACCAGTTGCAGATTGATGGGGGCGCTCAGCATAGGCAAAATTGCAAGAAACTGCGTTTTTAAGTTAAGCTGGCAGTTTACACGCTTGTACTCATGATGACAGACAAACTCAAACTTACCTGGAAAAATGGCATTTCTGCCCTGATACCAAATTCTTGTGCGCTATGCCGCCTGGATAGCCGCGATGTGATCTGCAGTGCCTGCCATCTGGCCTATTTCCAGGCAGGACAAACACGATGCAGGCAATGCGCCCTGCCCTTGCCACCCGCAAGCGCCAGCCCGCGTTGCGGCGATTGCCTCAGCAATCCCCCTGCTTTTGACAGTAGCCTGACCGTTTGTGACTATGCCGCCCCACAGGATCAACTGGTGCTGTCACTGAAATTCGCCCACCAACTGGCCCTGGCACCGCTGTTTGCCCGCATGCTCAGGGATAGCATCTTGCAGCAACAGGGCAAGGAACTGCCGGATTTACTTTGCGCCGTACCCCTGGGCAAAGACAGGTTGGCCGACCGTGGCTTTAACCAGGCCTGGGAAATCACGCGCCCCCTGGCTAAACATCTGGGCATACTTGCCAACATGCATATACTGCAACGTAGCAGGGAAACTGCCATGCAGAGTGGCTTGCCCACCGCCGCCAGGGCGCGCAATGTCAAACATGCGTTCTGTATAGACGAAAATCAGCTGGACAAGCTGCGCGGTGCGCACATAGGCGTCGTCGATGATGTAATGACCACTGGCATGACCCTGCATGAAATCGCTACAATGCTGAAACGTTACGGTGCAGCTGAAGTGACAGCTTATGTTTTTGCCCGCACCCTGCCCCATATTCACTAAGAGGCTGTTGCGAAATTAACCTGGCGTTGTTGCGCCGCCTTGCCTAGCCGGGGGCGCCGAGCCATCTTAATTTCGCAACAGCCTCCAAGTTACTATTACTAAGGAATCACCTTGTTTCATGTCGTCCTGGTCGAACCAGAAATACCGCCAAATACTGGCAATATCATCCGTCTGTGTGCCAACACGGGTGTACAACTGCACTTGATAGAACCGCTGGGTTTTCCTCTGGATGACTCCAAGATGAAGCGCGCCGGTCTTGATTACCATGATTATGCGACCATGAAGGTGCATAAAAACTGGGCAGCGTTTTGTGCCAGTGAACAGCCAGATAGCAGCCGCATGTTTGCCATGACCACACATGGTTCCACGCCCTTTGCGAATATGGCTTTCCAGCCCGGCGACTATTTTGTGTTTGGTGCAGAAACCCGCGGCCTGGCCCCAGAATTGCGCGAGTCCTTCCCTACCGGCCAGCGCATACGGCTGCCGATGAGGCCAGACAACCGCAGCCTGAATTTATCGAATACAGTAGCCGTCGTCGTCTACGAAGCCTGGCGCCAGAATGATTTTGCAGGTGGTAGTTAAGCTCTGACGATCATTATTTTCATTTCCGCATGTCAATTATCCAAATTACCACACGGCATTTGAAAATTTGGCCCATATCCCCAAGAATCCTTTAGCATACTTGCAGGAGAACAGATTCCAGACAATTATAATTTGGCCCCTTAATTTGGCCCATTCTTCAGGGCCTAGACCCAAGGCCAGGACAAGATCGTGCAAAATTCAGGAATTGAGCAATTTGAAGATAATCTTCAACAGCTGCGACATCTGATCGATGCGCTGCCTGTCTGCATCTCTTATGTGGATGCCGCATATCACTATCAATTCATCAATCAAGTGTATATGGACTGGTTTGGCCTGCCCAGATCAGCAGTCATCAACAAACACATTGCCGACGTCATAGGCCAACCAGCTTTCCAGCACGTGCGCTCGTACGTGGCGCAAGCGCTGGCGGGACAAGCTATCGCCTATGAAACCACGGTACCCTATCTGCATGGCGGGACCCGCACAATTTCCGCTCAATTGCTGCCCGTCTTTGACCATGATGGCAAGGTCAAGGGCTGCTACGCAATGATTGTTGATATCAGCCAGCGCAAGCAAAGCGAAGAACAATTACATCTGCATGAAGAACGCTGGCAACTGGCGCTGGAAGGTTCTGGCGATGGTGTCTGGGACTGGTATCCGCAAACCGGCATAGAGATATTGTCTGATCGCCTGCGCGAGATCTATGGCTATGAAAAAGATGAGATCGAAGACTTGTCTGAAGAACTGGACAGGCGCACCCATCCTGACGACCTGAAGCAAATGTACCTGGACAGACAGGCGCACTTTGATGGCAAGACACCGATTTATATCAACGAACACCGGGTGCAATGCAAGGATGGTCGCTGGAAATGGATACTGACACGCGGTACCGTAATACAGCGCGATGCCCAGGGCAGCCCGGTACGCGTAGTCGGTACTCATACCGATATTTCAGAAAGAAAGCAGGCTGAAGTCGCCCTGCGTGAAAGTGAAGAGCGCCTGCGCATGGCGTTGTCTGCCACCCATCAGGGTCTGTATGATTTGAATGTGCAAACCGGGGACGCCATCGTCAACCCGGAATATGCACTCATGCTGGGATATGCGCATGACAGTTTTAAGGAAAACAGAAAGAATTGGGCAACCAGGGTTCACCCTGCAGATTTCCCTTTGGCTGCGCGCGCTTTCAGGGAACATCTGGAAGGCAAGAGTGACGAATACCGTGTCGAATTCCGGCAAAAGAAAGCCAGCGGCGAATGGGCCTGGATACTCTCGGTCGGGGCCATAGTCGAATGGGACAGGGACGGCCAGCCTCAGCGCATGCTAGGTACCGTGCTAGACATCACAGAAAAGAAAAAAACCGAAGCCCTGATCTGGCAACAGGCCAATATAGATACCCTGACTGGCTTGCCCAACCGCCGCATGTTTTATGACAGGCTGGATCATGATATCAAGCTCAGCAAGCGTCATAGTCTGGCGCTTGCCGTCCTCTTCATTGATCTGGATTTTTTCAAGGAAGTCAACGATACCCTGGGCCATGCTACTGGCGATGCCTTGCTGATAGAGGCTGCGCACAGACTACGCAATTGTGTCAGGGAAAGCGATACCGTGGCACGCCTGGGCGGCGATGAATTTACTGTCTCGCTGCCAGAAATGCAGGAGCAGAACCGTGCCGAAGCCATCGCGCAAAACATCATACGCAGCATGTCCACGCCTTTCCAGCTGGCAGGCGAAGAAATCTATTTGTCGGCCAGCGTAGGCATCACCATTTATCCGCGTGATGCGGACAACCTGGATGACTTGATCAAGCATGCCGACCAGGCCATGTACGCGGCCAAGGCGCAAGGCAGGAATCGCTTCAGCTATTTCACACCCGGTCTGCAAACTGCGGCGCTGGCGCGCCTGCGCATGACCAATGATTTGCGTGCCGCAATTGCAGACAATAGCTTGCGCGTATATTTCCAGCCCATCGTCGATATCCATAATGGGAAAATACAAAAAGCCGAAGCCCTGGTGCGCTGGCCGCATGCACAAAGGGGTTTCATCAGTCCTATGGAATTCATCCCGATAGCGGAGACCAGCGGCCTGATAGTCGCCATCGGTGATCTGGTTTTCCATGAAGCTGTGCACTGGGTCAAGAAATGGCGCGAACTGTATCATCCAGACTTCCAGATCAGTATCAACCAGTCGCCTATGGAATTTCAGGGCGACCAGGAACGCTATGTGAACTGGATACATGACCTGGCGCAGCAAAACCTGCCAGGACAGGCAATTACAGTGGAGATTACCGAGGGATTATTGCTCGATGCCAGCCAAAAGATTACCAGCAAGCTTTTGCAATTCCGCGATGCCGGGATACAGGTGGCGCTGGATGATTTTGGCACTGGTTATTCTTCACTTTCCTACCTGAAGAAATTTGATATCGACTATCTCAAGATAGACCAGTCCTTCATCCGCAACCTGGCGACAGATGCCAGTGATATTGCCCTGTCTGAAGCCATCATCATGATGGCGCACAAGCTGGATTTGAAGGTGGTGGCTGAAGGAGTAGAGACGCAACAGCAGCATGACTTGTTGAAGCAGGCAGGCTGCGATTTTGCCCAGGGTTATTTATTTTCCAAACCGCTGCCGCCTGAAGAATTTGAAGTCTTCCTGCGACAAGAATCTTTACGTCGCTGACCTGACCCTGGCCAGCAATTTGCTGGTCGAACGGTCATGCTCAAAATCAATCGCCGCTACCGTGCCACCATAAGCCAGCACAGCCTGGCCTTCAGGTATGGCTGTCATATCGTAGTCGCCACCTTTGACATACACTTCAGGATGCGCCGCCAGCACCGCTTGCAAAGCGGTGTCTTCATCAAACTCCACCACCAGGCTTACAGCCTCCAGCGCAGCCAGCACCGCCATGCGGTCTTCACAGGTATTGACAGGCCGGTCATCACCCTTGCCCAGACGCTTGACCGAGGCATCGGTATTCACGGCGACCACCAGCGAAGCCCCAAATTCGCGCGCGTCAGCGAGATAGCTGACATGACCGCGATGCAGGATATCGAATACGCCGTTGGTCATGACTACCGGTTTTGGTAGCCCGCGTACACGTTCCGCCAATTGCTCGCGGGTAGTAAGTTTTTTTTCGAATTCTGGCATAGGAAACTTTGTGGGTATTTTACGAAAACCTCTCACCACAGAGACACGGAGACACAGAGAAAGGCATAGAGAAGTACAAGAGTAAATAAACGCAAATGTTTGTAATTCGTAGGTTGGGCTACGGTTTACCAGCCCAACACTCGGCATATAAATAACGTATACGTTTATCAAGGGCACAGTGTTGGGCTGGTAAACCGTAGCCTAGCAAGGCCCGGCCCAACCTACGAGAATTACGATTTCGGTTTTCTCTGTGCCGTTCTCTGTGTCTCCGTGCCTCTGTGTTGAGAGGTCTTGAATTTATAAACAAAAACGCCGCTAATGATTAGCGGCGATTGTACAGCTTCAAGCCAGGTTTATGCAGCACTAGGCATGCTGCCAGGCAGAATAACCAGTCTTTGCGCAACTTCCTTGCGATAACGGTTCAAGTCTTGCACGGTTTCAAAAGTACGCTCGAATAGCAGCGACATATTGTGCAAAATGCGGTCGACGACTTTCTTTTCCCACACGCCATCGAACTTGATCTGGCCATCCAGCCAGCGTTCCAGCCAGTCAGGATCAGGCAGGCGTGACTGTATGGTGTCGTTCGGGAACAATGCCTGATTGACATGCAGGTTAGTCGGGTGCAAAGGTTTTTCTGTACGCCTGGCGGATGCCATCAGGACACCAATTTTTGAAAACGCCGCGCGTGCCACGTCGCCCATTTCTGCCAGGGATTTTTTCATATAGCGCAGATAAGCACCGCCATGGCGTGCTTCATCCTGGCTGATGATTTTGTAGATATGCTTGATGACAGGTTCGGTATGCCAGTCAGATGCGCAGCGATACCAGTGGTTCAGACGTAT
Organism: Undibacterium sp. Ji83W; assembly: GCF_049340385.1. NCBI lineage: Bacteria > Pseudomonadati > Pseudomonadota > Betaproteobacteria > Burkholderiales > Oxalobacteraceae > Undibacterium > Undibacterium sp. Ji83W. Next base: position 226,345 of record NZ_JBMPOZ010000003.1, read on the forward strand.
CTCGCCGCAGAAATGCAGCATCAGGGTTTCCAGCGGCGGGGCTGGATCAAACTCGAAACGTACATTGTCGAGTTCTTTTTCAGTTGGCACCAGTTCAGGATGGAAGCGGCGCAGATATTCCATCAAAACCAGGGAATGTTTTTGTTCTTCAAAAAACCAGATGGACATGAAGGCGCAAAAGTCACTATCGCCACGATTGTCCCGCAAGAACATTTCTGTGGCAGGCAGGGCAGACCATTCAGTGATGGCATTCATCTTGATGGTTTGCGCCTGCTCAGGCGTCAATTTGCTGGCGTCATATTTATCCCAGGGGATGTCTGACTCCATATTCCAGCGCACTTGCTCCAAAGACTTAAACAATTCAGGGTAAAGCATGGTCAACCTCTGATAAAAATTGCGGAAATTAGAATAATTTGCCTAATTTTACCAGAGAGATGTGACACCTTCACGACAACACCTGAATTGCTTAAAATTTAGGCGGTTACGCAACAAAAATATGAATTTTAAGCTACCTCGTTTTCACTGACTGCTTGTCGCACTTCGTCCCTGTCCAGATTAGGCGCGAACTGTTGTATGAATTCATAAGTATAGGCACGCAGATAAGCACCACGGCGTACCGCCAGACGCGTGACATTCGATGCAAACAAATGGCTGGCAGAAATAGTCCTCAAACCATGTGCACGTTGCACTTCTATTGCCATCGACGCTACCAGACCCACACCCAGACCCAGTGCTACATATTGCTGGATAACGTCAGAATCCATGGCGGTCAGGACGATGTCGGTGCGCAAGCCAGCCAGACGGAAAGCATCATCAATATGACCACGGCCAGTGAAGCCGACATCATAGGTAATCAGTGGATAATTCGCCAGATCTTCCAGCGTCAGTTCACCTTTCTCCAGCAAAGGATGGCCTTCTGGCACAACGACTACGTGATTCCATTCATAGCAGGCAAAAGAAGCCAGGTCCTTGAACTGCGACAGACCTTCAGTAGCAATACCGATATCCGCCTTGCCAGACAATACCCATTCAGCAATATGTTCCGGTGAACTTTGTTGCAAGGCGATGCGCACGTCCGGGAAAGCCTGGCGGAAACCTTGTACCACCTTGGGCAAGACATAACGCGCCTGGGTATGGGTCGTAGCTATCGTCAGCGTGCCTTTGGACTGGTCAGAATAATCTTCGCCAGCCTGGCGCAGGTTTTCTGCCTCCAGCAATAATCTTTCTATGATGGGCAATATGTCCTTGCCTGGTTCAGTCAGGCCAGTCAGGCGTTTGCCATTGCGCTCGAAAATATCGACGCCAAGCTCTTCTTCCAGCTCGCGGATCTGGCGGCTGACGCCGGGCTGGGAAGTGAACAGCACATTTGCCACTTCAGTCAGGTTATAACCGCGGCGTGAAGCTTCACGGATGGAGCGTAGTTGTTGGAAATTCATAGGGCACCTTATTTTTATTTATTATTTCGTATTTACTATTTATTGAGTATCGACAAAGACATGGAGGCGTTTAGGACGCACCACCAGGGCTTCTCCGACTTTGAGTTTCAGTTGTTCATAGCGCTCAGTGGAAATCATGGCTTCGACCAGTTCACCGTTGTCATCTCTTTCCAGTTCCAGCTGGGCCAGCGGGCCTATGCTGTGGACGCGACGAAGTTGCACATTGAGACCTGTCGCACCGGGGGAATAGCGGTCTATTTCCAGTTCATGCGGGCGCACATAGCCAGTACCAAAAGCATCACGGGTATCGGCATGGCCAGGTGCCTCAAAAGGTACGCCACCAGCATCAAGTATGCCTTCATGAATACGGCCACGGAACAAGTTCACATTACCCAGGAAGCCGTAGACAAAAGGCGTAGCCGGATGATGGTATACCTCGGCCGGAGCACCTACCTGTTCTACCTTGCCATGATTCATGAGCACGATCTTGTCAGCTACTTCCAGTGCTTCTTCCTGGTCATGCGTGACGAAAATACTGGTGACATGTAATTCATCATGCAGGCGGCGCAACCAGCGGCGCAATTCCTTGCGCACCTTGGCATCGAGCGCACCGAAAGGTTCATCGAGCAAGAGCACACGTGGTTCTACCGCCAGTGCACGTGCCAGCGCAATACGCTGACGCTGACCACCTGACAATTGCGGTGGATAACGGTCAGCCAGCCAGTCGAGTTGCACCAGTTCCAGCAACTTGGTGACTTTCTCCTTGATCTCGCTTTCTGAAGGACGCAGATGACGCGGTTTGACGCGCAAGCCAAAAGCGATGTTTTCAAAAATCGTCATATGCTTGAACAAGGCATAATGCTGGAACACAAAACCGACCTGACGTTCACGCACATGCTGGGCCGAGGCGTCTTGCCCGTCGAGCAAAACCTGGCCGCTGTCGGCATATTCCAGACCGGCGATAATCCGCAACAAGGTGGTTTTACCGCAGCCTGATGGCCCCAGCAAGGCGGTCAATTCTCCATTCGGAAAATCCAGCGAGACATTGTCCAGGGCAGTGAAATTGCCAAAGCGTTTTTGTAATTGATTAACAGCGATACTCACGGTGAACCCCTTCTCTCTTTATTCTTGTGGCAATTGGCGGTTTTCATTGGTACGCCATTCGACTAATGTTTTCAGCGCGAGTGTGAACAAGGCCAGCAAGGTCAGCAATGATGCGACAGCAAATGCGGCAGTGAAGTTGTACTCGTTATATAAAATCTCGACTTGCAAAGGCATGGTATTGGTCTCGCCACGGATATGACCAGACACCACCGATACCGCACCAAACTCGCCCATGGCACGTGCATTACACAGGATCACGCCATACAGCAAACCCCATTTAATATTTGGCAAGGTCACGTACCAGAAAGTCTTCCAGCCAGATGCGCCGAGTACCAGTGCGGCCTCTTCTTCTTCGCTACCCTGTGCCTGCATCAGTGGTATCAGTTCACGCGCCACAAAGGGAAATGTCACAAAGATGGTCGCCAGCACGATGCCGGGTACGGCAAACAAAATCTTGATCTCATGGTCACGCAGCCATTCACCAAACCAGCCCTGCGCACCAAACAGCAAAACGTAGATCAGGCCAGAAATAACCGGTGACACCGAGAATGGTAAATCTATCAGCGTCAGCAATACATTCTTGCCACGGAATTCAAACTTGGCGATAGTCCAGGCTGCAGCCACACCAAATACCAGGTTCAAAGGCACAGCAATACCAGCAGCTATCAGGGTCAGCTTGATGGCTGAGAGGGCATCTGGTTCTATGATGGCAGCCAGGTAAACTTGCCAGCCTTTTTTTAGGGCTTCAGCAAAAACGGCGGCCAGTGGTATAAACAAAAACAGGGTCAGAAAAGCCAGTGCTGTCAGTGTCAAAACGACGCGCACCCAGAATGGTTCCAGCGTTGCTGCTGGCGTAATCACAGGCTCATAGCGGCGCGGTGTTACAGGGGCAATGATGGTTGCTGTTGTCATGATCAGTCTCTTCCTGCATTTTGTCGGCTGCGTGTCCAGGCTTGCAGGGCATTAATCGCCAGCAACAGGCTGAATGACAGCAGAAGCATGACCACGGCAATCGCCGTTGCCCCGGCATAGTCGTATTGTTCGAGTTTGGTAATCATGAATAGCGGTGTAATTTCAGAAATCATGGGCATATTGCCAGCGATAAAAATAACTGAACCGTATTCGCCGGTGGCACGGGCAAAGGCCAGCGCAAAACCTGTCAGCAAGGCGGGCAAGATACTAGGTAAAATAACGCGCAAGAAAGTTTGCAGATGGCTGGCACCCAGACTGACGGCGGCTTCTTCCAGTTCTTTTTCGGCTTCTTCCAGTACAGGCTGGACTGTGCGCACCACGAAAGGCAGGCCAATGAAAGTCAGTGCAATCAAAATACCCAAAGGCGTGTAAGCGACCTTGATGCCCAGTGGTGTCAGCAACTTGCCTATCCAGCCATTCGGTGCGTACAGGGTTGCCAGGGTAATGCCGGCAACAGCGGTAGGCAGGGCAAACGGCAAATCCACCAGCGCATCAATCAATCGCTTGCCGGGAAACTTGTAGCGCACCAGCACCCAGGCGACGATGCCACCAAAGAAGACATTGATCAGTGCCCCCAGCAGGGAAGCACCAAAAGTCAGGCGATAAGAAGCCATGACGCGGTCGGAAGTGACGGTATTCCAGAAAGCTTCCCAGGTCATGGTGAAGGTTTTCAGGAACACGGCAGAAAGCGGTATCAGGACTATCAAGCCCAGATAAAACAGGGTAAAACCCAGGGAAAGGTGAAAGCCAGGCATTACCCGTCTCGCCCTTTTATTTGATCCTAGAAACTGCGCCATGCTTAGCCTTTATTACAGATATGACTATCGATGAGCAATCTTCCCAGTATTTTGTTATATAGAAAACGAATTTTTTCTTATTCTTAAATACGTTTTTCGTATATAGATTAGTCTCTAACATCAGAAAATGCCAAAAAATTATTCATAAGACACTGAATTGGAGATGAACTACCCATTTCCCTACTTTACATATGCGTAACGCAAAAACGCAGAGACCACGTCTGCAACCATCTGCATAAATGATCCCTGCGCTTATTTGTTTGATATTGAAAAACTCAGGCCAGTTTGAATTCTTCTTCGTAATGGAAAGTCAGCTTGCTTTCATCGCGGCTTAATAATGCAGCTTTGGGCAAATCAAACAAGAAACCCTGCAGCAGATAAGGGCTGGCCGTCTGGTTGGCGTCACGCAATGCCTGCAGGCGTTTCTGGTTTTCTATACGACGGAAGATGATGTGGCACTGCGCACGGTCAGCCTGTTCAAGCAAACGTACCTGGGCCTCCGCGTCATTGGCGAGGCTGATATCAAGCTTGATGGAAGCGGGACGTATGCGTTCCAGCAAGTCTGCAGCCTGCTCCAGGCTGGCTGCATGCAAGCCTATGCGAAAGCCATTACGCCGGTAATTCTCTGCGACATGTGTCAGCACCCAGCGCTGGCTGGGCGTGATCAAAGGCAGTTGCAAGACAATATCGGGGTGTGGCAATTCCAGCACATCAAGGATGCGGCGAAACGCCATGCCATGATTGCCCTCTACTGCTGCCAGCAAGCGGCTATGCACACTCAGATACAGATCCAGATTGACACTTTCTGGCTGCCGATAAAAATTCAGGGTATGCAAGAGTCGGCACAGCCTGTCCAGCTCTACCGACTCATCATCATTGGCGGCGTTTTCCAGCAATTTCCAGATGTTCAGGCCCTGGTCATCGCTGGCATAGCTGCGTGCATACGCCTCGTAGGCAACAATACGGCCATCATCACCAGCACGTATGGCCTGGAAGGCGCTGGTCAGGGTGGAATTAAAATAACGTCCGCGCGCGCGCCCTTGTTCATCCAGCCACAAGTTGGTGGTGGCCAGCGTACTTTGCAGACGACTCAGGTAGTTTTGCAATGCGGGATAATGCATGCCTGCCTCAGCTTAAAAATTCTATCTATAACTTGGCGATAGAAACTTCTGTCGCTTTTACCAGCGCCACGACTTCTGAACCGATGACCAGGTTCAAGTCCTTGATGGAGCGTGTAGTAATGACAGAAGTGACGATGCCTGCGGGTGTCTCGACATCGACTTCGGACACAACAGATCCTTCGATGATGGCCTTGATCTTGCCGCGAAATTGGTTACGTACATTGATAGCTTGGATGCTCATGATAAATCCTAAAAAAAGTTTAAATAGCCCAGGCAACCTGATGCACTGTTCTGTGCAAGGAAAGATCACCGAGTTCTGTGTCGGGTGTTACTGAAGGTTTTTGCAATACACGCTGCAAGATACGTTCTTCCAGTTCGGCAAATTTTGGATTGCCACGCGCACGTGGTCGGGGTAAGTCGATTCTGGTATCGAGTGTGATCTGGCCATCTTCTATCAGGATCACACGGTCTGCCAGGGCGATGGCTTCCTGTACATCGTGGGTCACCAGCACAGCAGTGAAACCACGCTGCTGCCACAGGCTTTCAATCAGGTTTTGCATTTCAATGCGGGTCAGTGCATCGAGTGCGCCCAAAGGTTCATCAAGTAATAACAGGGCCGGTTCATGCACCAGTGCCCTTGCCAGCGCAACACGCTGACGCTGGCCACCGGACAATACCGATGGCCACTCGTCAGCGCGCTCGGCCAGCGCGACCTTTTCCAAAGCCTGGCGCGCCCTGGTCTTGTCACTACCCAGACCCAGTGCCACGTTGGCAATAACAGACTTCCACGGCAACAAACGGGAATCCTGAAACATCACCCTGGTATCTGGTTTCGATTGTTCTGCACCAAATTCCAGACTACCGCTATCCGCCTGTTCCAGTCCTGCAATCAGGCGTAGCAAAGTACTCTTGCCACAACCACTGCGGCCTATGACGGCGACAAACTCACCCGCCTCTATTTGCAAGTTCAATGACTTTAATACCTGACGTCCCTGATAAGATTTTTGTATGAGACGCAGATTAAGTGCAGTGCCACTGCTACCCACGTCGCTCCCCACATCATCAAATGCAGGTGCCCATTCACCTTTGGCAGTCTGTTCCCAGCCACCGTCCAACTCTTCACGCAAGGCGACGATATCTGCGACTGCACTCATGGGAAACTCCGGAAATTGACGCATCATACTGCCCTCCCCTGATAACCCGGATGCCAGCGCAGGCAATACTGCTCCAGAGCACGCGAGAGTACATCGGCCAACTTGCCCAGCAATGCATATAAAAGTATGCCAACCAGCACTACATCCGTTTGTAAAAATTCACGTGCATTCATGGTCATATAACCTATGCCAGCCTGGGCAGAAATAGTTTCTGCAACGATCAGCAAAACCCACACCAGGCCCAGGGAAAAACGCACACCGACCAGTATCGATGGCAAAGCACCCGGCAAAATCACATCACGGTATAAAGCCCAGCCAGACAAGCCATAGCTTTGCGCCATTTCTATCAAGCCCTTGTCTACAGTACGTATGCCATGAAAAGTATTCAGATAGACGGGAAAGAACACGCCCACCGACACCAGGAACAGCTTCGCCATTTCATCGATACCAAACCATAAGATCACCAGCGGTATCAGGGCCAGTGCCGGAATATTCCTGACCATTTGCAGCGTGGTATCGAGCAAGGTTTCTGCAAAACGGAAACTGCCTGTCAGCAAACCCAGCAAGAGACCCAATCCACCACCCACGGCAAAGCCGGAAATAGCGCGCCACAAACTGGTCTTGGCGTGCACCCAGATTTCGCCGGAGACGGCCAGCGTCCAGAATGCTTTTACTACTGCCAGTGGTTCAGGCAAGATACGGCTGGACAACCAGCCAGTCTGCGCTGCCAGTTGCCAGAACAGGATCAATGTTACTGGTACCAGCCATGGCAAACCCCGTTTCAGCAGACGCACGCTGACCTGGCGAAAGACATCCGGTTTTTTTGCGGCAAACTGTGCTGCGTGGGTAGAACCACCTTGCACATAGGTAGCAGCGAATTCGCTCACTTCAGTAATCATTGGTCCCATATTGCCTCCCTAGCTTTGCGATACCTTGGGGACGATGCCATTGGCCATGACTTCACCAAACGGGCCAGTCAGGCTATTGGAGACGCCGGGCACTTCCTTGCCTATCAGAGGGAATACCAGTTCTGAAAAACGGTAAGACTCTTCCAGATGTGGATAGCCCGAGAAAATGAAGGTGTCGATACCGAGCGCCTGATATTCCTTGATGCGCGCAGCGACAGTTTCAGGGTCGCCCACCAGGGCAGTACCGGCACCACCGCGCACCAGGCCTACACCAGCCCACAAGTTGGGGGACACTTCCAGTTTGTCGCGCTTGCCACCATGCAGGGCGATCATGCGTTGCTGGCCAACCGAGTCCATCTTGGCAAATGCTGCCTGGGCGCGGGCGATGACATCATCATCAACATAACGGATCAGGTCTTCTGCGGCTTGCCAGGCTTCATCATTGGTTTCACGCACGATGACATGCAGGCGTATGCCAAAGCGCAAAGTCCTGCCATGTTTGGCTGCACGTTCACGCATGTCGGCAATCTTGGCGGCAACAGCTGCCGGTGGTTCACCCCAGGTCAGGTAAACATCCACCTGTTCTGCCGCCAGTTCATGCGCAGGTTCAGAAGAACCACCAAAATACAGCGGTGGATAAGGTTTTTGGATAGCCGGATACAGGGTCTTGGCCCCCTTGACGCTAATGTGCTCGCCTTCAAAATCATAGCCGGCATCACCACCTTCGCCTGACAGCGAAGCACGCCAGACGCGCAAGAATTCGTCAGTGATTTCATAGCGTTTTTCATGATCGGCAAACACACCGTCAGCTTCCAGTTCGCCCTGGTCACCACCAGTGACGATATTGATCAGCAAGCGTCCCTTGGACAAACGGTCAAAGGTGGCAGCCATGCGCACGGCCAGGCCGGGGCTGCTCAGGCCGGGGCGTATCGCCACCAGGAATTTCAGCTTGCTGGTCGCGCCTATGAGGCTGGAAGCAACCACCCAGGCATCTTCGCAAGAGCGGCCAGTAGGCAAGAGTACGCCGTCGTACCCCTGGGTATCAGCGGCAACCGCAATCTGTTTCAAGTAGTCATAACTGACCTGGCGTGCGCCCTGGGTAGTACCCAGATAGCGGCTGTCACCATGGGTAGGGATGAACCAGAATATATTCAAACTCATTATTTGCTCCTGTTTTTTTAGCGACAGATTTACAGCTTGGTACCAGGCGGCAACCATACAGCGTCACGCACATTGACTGCCTTGGGTATCAGTTTCTGCTGATAAAAATTATCAGCCACTCTTTGCTGCTCATCGACAATGTTTTGGGTAAAATAAACGACTGGTGAGCGTGGCCTTCGTTCCAGGAAGCTGGCGATGGTTGGTTTATCCAGACCAGTGCTGGCGGCAATGATGGCCACTGCCTCATCGCGATTCTTTTGCACGAAGGTATCGCTGCGCGTCAGTTCTTCAAACAGCACTTGTATGACTTTGGGATATTTGTCAGCAAAGCTGCGCGCAGACAAATAGTGCGACAGATTGTTGACCAGCCCCTTGCCAGTCGCCAGAATTCTTGGTGCTGCACTTTGCTCGATTGCTGCCCAGTACGGGTCCCAGATAGCCCAGACATCGACACTGCCGCGTTCGAAAGCTGCACGTGCATCAGCAGGTGCCAGGTAGACAGGTGTAATGTCTGACCATTGCAAGCCAGCTTGTTGCACAGCGCGCAAGACATGGTAATGCGCGCTTGAGCCTTTTTGTATGGCGATCTTCTTGCCCTTCAAATCTGCCAGTGTACGTATGGCGGAATCAGGTTTCACCAGAATCGCACTGACACCCGGTTTGGCAGGTTCGGCACCGACATACACCAGATTGCTGCCAGCAGCCTGGGCAAAAATAGGGGGCGGTTCACCGGTAGTGGCAAAGTCTATGCTGCCAACTGACAGGGCTTCCAGCATTTGCGGGCCAGCAGTAAATTCAAACCAGCTGACTTTGACACCTTTCAATTGCTGTTCCAGCGCCTGCCTGTGTTTCAGCAAAGTCAGATTGACTGAGCTTTTTTGAAAGCCAATACGTAGCTCTTTGGGCAAGTCATTAGCCGCAGCAAAGCTGGCCGCGGGCAGTATGCTGCTCAGAGCAAATGCCAATAACAAGCGGCGGATGGAAGACAATTTCATCATCAGCCTCAAGTCTTGACCGCGAATACCGCATCGCGGATATTGATACGCTTGGGTATCAGCTTCAGGTCTGCAAAGGTGTCCGCAATGCTCTGCTGTTCCTTGATGACTTGCTCTGTCAATGGTTTGACACCGAAGCCAAAACGGGAAGTAGACAATTCAAGAATGCTGACTTCCAGTCCGGTTTGCGTAGCAAGTATGCTGGCCACTTCCTTATGATTTTTTGCACTCCATTCATCAACCTTGGCCAGCTCTTCCAATACAATGCGCAAGACTTCAGGACTTTTTTGCGCATAAGGCCGTGCTGCCAGATAAAACTGGTGATTGCTGACCGCACCTTTACCGTCCGCCAGTACCCTGGCACCCAGTTGTTTTTCAGCGGCGGCCAGGAACGGGTCCCAGATCACCCAGGCATCGACACTGCCACGTTCGAACGCAGCACGCGCGTCGGCAGGCGGCAAGAAAATGACTTCAACATCCTTGTAATTCAACCCGGCTTTTTCCAACACCTTTACCAGCAGGTAATGGACGTTGGAGCCCTTGTTCAAAACGACTTTCTTGCCCTTAAGTTCTGCAACCGACTTCAAGGTGGAATTCTTGGGTACGATGATGGCTTCACCGCCAGGGGCTGGCGGTTCATTACCAACATACAATAAATCTGCACCGGCAGCCTGGGCGAAAATTGGTGGTGCTTCACCCGTGGTGCCAAAATCGATGCTGCCTACATTCAAACCTTCCAGCAATTGCGGGCCAGCCGGGAACTCTGTCCATTTGACATCCACACCCAGGGCGGCCAGACGCTTATCCAGCGCCCCTGTCCCCTTCAGTACCGTCAGTGTTCCATACTTCTGATACCCTATGCGCAGATTGCCAGTTGTCTTGTTCTGGGCAAAGGCCTTCGGCAAGACCACGCTCAAAGCGGCCGCTGTCAAAGCCGACAGGCGGCTCAGGGTAAGACGTTTTTCCTTGCTGGTGATTTGAAATTTGCGGCTCATGTTCTGCTTTCATATTTTGGACAAGACTTCCCCCTGCCGGGGTGCCAGCATGAAAGAAAGGTTTTTATTAAATGAGTTAGAGCAGGTACTTGCTCAGTGCTGCCTCAGTGCTTCTATCAGGGCCTGCCATGTTTTGTCAGGGTCAACAAGGTAAAACCAGTTCTGCTTCTGCATGCACTGGTGGCCGCAAAATACTTAGACTATCAAGCAAGAGCTGCACACCTTCTTTAACCCGGTTTTGTATTGCTGCATCAAGCTGCAAACCATGCAGTTCGGACCAGGTAAGCTGCGCATCCGTCGCGTAAATACTGGGCAAAATATGCCGTGCAGATAAGGAGGCAAGCACCGGACGCAAACCATAATCGAGCGCCAGCATATGTGACTGGCTGCCGCCAGTTGCCAGTGGCAATACCAGCTTACCGTTCAAACCATCTTGCGGCAGGATATCCAGGAAACTTTTCAACAAGCCGCTATATGCTGCTTTGTAGATGGGCGTCGCAATGACGATGGCATCGGCTTTCGCCAGCAGGCTTTTAGCTGCAGACAATTCTGGATCAGAAAAGTCGGCGTGCATCAGAGCCTGAGCAGGCAAGTCCCTGACATGCAGACTGCTGGTACGTTGCCCTTGTTCGTTGAGCTTGATACCCACATGGTTCAGCAAACGTGCTGAACGTGAGGGGGAAGACGGGCTTCCCGATAGCAGTAAGATGCGCATTTTCTTGCCTCCTGTTTCCTGTGCCGGGAAATTTATTTTTTATTTGGCTGGTAGATTTGATCAAAAATGCCGCCATCGGCAAAATGCTCTTTTTGCGCCTTGGTCCAGCCACCGAAAGTGTCATCGATGGTAAACAATTTCAATTTCGGGAATTGCGCCGCATATTTTTTCGAGGCTTTTTCTGTCGTCGGACGATAGTAATGTTTGGCGATCGTGTCCTGGCCTTCATCAGTGTACAGATAGTTCAGGTAGGCTTCTGCCACTTTGCGGGTACCACGGCGGTCTGCAACTTTATCGACCACAGCGACGGAAGGTTCAGCCAGGATACTGGTAGATGGGGCAACAATTTCAACCTTGTCCGGGCCCAGTTCCTTGATCGCCAGCAGGGCTTCGTTTTCCCAGGCAAGCAAAACATCACCTATGCCGCGCTCAACAAAAGTCGTGGTTGCACCACGTGCGCCTGAGTCAAGTACCGGGACGTTTTTATACAGCTTGGACAAAAACTCTTTTGCCGTGGCTTCGCTACCACCCGGCAGTTTCAGGGCATAACCCCAGGCTGCCAAATGATTCCAGCGTGCACCGCCTGAAGTTTTTGGATTAGGTGTGATCACGGCTACACCTGGTTTGACGATGTCAGCCCAGTCCTTGATACCCTTGGGGTTACCCTTGCGTACCAAAAACACAATCGTAGAAGAATAAGGTGAAGCATTGTGTGGCAGACGTTTTTGCCAGGCTTTGTCGAGCAAGCCTTTTTCTGCCAGTGCATCAGTGTCATAGGCCAGCGCCAGCGTCACCACGTCCGCATCCAGGCCATCAATCACGGCACGCGCCTGTTTGCCAGAACCGCCATGCGATTGTTTGATAGTGACATTGTCTCCAGTTTTGGCTTTCCATTGTTTGGCGAAAGCCTGGTTCACATCCTGATATAACTCACGGGTTGGGTCATATGAAACATTGAGCAGGCTGATATCTGCCGCCAGTGCAACAGAGGAAAATGCAGTGGCAAGGCTTGCAACCGCGCTCGCTGCGAGGATTATCTTTTTGATCGTCATCTCTAAGTCCAGGTAAATAATAATTTTTATGAGGAGTACAGAATAAATCGGCTCTATATAAATTAAAACGAAGTGTTTCGATGTTTAATATACGTTTTTGGCATATGGTAGTAATCGATGATGAAACCGAAAAGCTCGACACAGAGGCACGGAGACACAGAGGAGCACCGAGGTAAACGAAGAATTCAGTGTGAACTTAAGCTGGATAATATGCCTGTTGCGCCTGTCTTTTAATAAAACGTCAATATCTGGCATTCATAAAACACTTAGTCTTCAACTACATATTTTCCCAAGACTGCGCTAAGATGACATCCTCTTCTTCAGGAGTTAGCCATGTTGCGACGCACACCAATTCAAGTTGCTGTTTTTCTGGGTTTGATCAGTTGCTCATTGGGAGCGTGGGCGGATACCGGTGATGCCTGCCCGGCTGTGCTGAACCATAAATTCAAGCGCCTGCAAGATGAAGCGCCGCAAGATCTTTGCCAGTACAAAGGCAAGGTTGCACTGATCGTGAATACCGCCAGTTATTGTGGTTTTACCAAGCAGTATGAAGGCCTGGAAGCCATGTCGGCCAAATACAGCGACAAGGGCCTGGTGGTGCTGGGCTTTCCATCCAATGATTTTGGCAAGCAGGAACCTGGCAACGACAAGCAAATTGCTGATTTTTGCTTTAATACCTATGGCGTGAAATTCCCCATGTTCAGCAAATCTTCTGTCATGGGCAAGGATGTCAATCCCATGTATGCGCAGTTGATCAAGGCAACTGGCACGACACCAAAATGGAATTTTTATAAATACCTGATAGACCGCAAAGGCAATGTCGTTGCGGCTTATTCCAGCGTAACCACACCGGACGACAAGAAACTGGTCGCCGATGTAGAAAAAGCACTGGCCGCGCAGTAATTCCTGTGAATTGATCCTTATAAAAGCTTGGGCACATAGCCCATTTGACGTGATAAGGCGCTGGCACTGGCGCGCAAAGCCTGTGCCAGTTCGCCATCCCAGTCTGTATCAAAACTGCCCTTGGGGCCAGTGGCGGTAATCACCAGGCTCAGTGCCTGGGCATGGTTGAAGACTGGCGCGCTGAGGGCATTGATACCGGGTATAGGCAAACCCTGTGCTCTTGCCAGGCCCTGCTCCCTTACTTCTGCCAATACGCTGGCAATATCATTGGCAGTCATCTGCGCCCCTGCCTGCCCTATTACCAATTCATCTTTGAGCTCTCTGCCAATCACCTTGTCAACCAGCGCTTGCGGTAAGAAAGCAGAAAACACCAAGCCCGTCGCCGTACCCAGCATGGACATGACAGAACCCGCATGCATATTCACATGGATGGGGCGGCTGGATTCTGCGATATACACTACAGTAGGGCCATGGCTACCCCACACTGCCAGCGCCACGGTGTGATCGGTAATGGCGGCCAGGCGGGTGATTTCAGGTATTGCCAGTTTGACGGGTGACATTTGCTGCAGGCTGACCAGCCCCATTTGCAGGGCAAAGGGGCCAAGCTGGTAAGCGCCAGTCGCCGCATCCTGCTCCACCAGACCCAGTTTACCGAAGCTGACCAGATAGGCATGTGCCTTGGATGCTGGCATGCCGCTCTCACGCGCCAGGTCACCCAGGGACATGGCGCGGCCAGAGCTGACCAGTGCATTCAGGATCAAGCCACCGACCTCGATCGCGCCTATGCCGCGTCTTTCCTTGCTTTTTTCTGTCATGGCAGCCCTTTCTTTAGCTCGAATCTATTTTACTATTAACAAATGCATTTACAAATAACGAATTAATGCTTATTCTTGCTTTCTGTCGCGTGCTTCAATTTTAAGCATGCCTTGCACCGATCAAAGGATGTTGTCATGACCACCAAACAATTCGCCTCCCACGCTGACCTGGAAGAAAAGAAAGTCAGCTTCCAGCAATTATCTGAACATGCTTATGCCTATACCGCTGAAGGTGACCCGAATACCGGCATCATCATCGGTGACGATGCCGTCATGGTGATCGACACCCAGGCGACGCCCATCATGGCGCAGGATGTGGTGCGCCGCATCCGTGAAGTCACTGACAAGCCGATTAAATATGTGGTGATGTCACACTACCATGCGGTGCGCGTGCTCGGTGCCAGTGGCTATGTGGCGGAAGGGCTGGAGCATATCATCGCCAGTCGCGATACTTATGACCTCATCGTTGAGCGTGGCGATGCTGACATGAAGAGTGAGATAGGCCGCTTCCCGCGTCTGTTCCGTAATGTTGAAAGCGTGCCCGGCTTGACCTGGCCAACGATTACCTTCAAGGGTGAAATGTCGATCTGGCTGGGCAAGCTGGAAGTGAGACTCATGCAGGTAGGACGAGGCCATACCAAGGGCGACACCATCGTCTGGCTGCCACAGGAAAAAGTCCTGTTCTCTGGTGACCTGGTTGAATTTGGTGCGACACCCTATGCGGGTGACGCCTATTATTCAGACTGGCCGCAAACCCTGAGCAATCTGGAAGCAATGAAAGCCGAAAAACTGGTGCCAGGTCGCGGAGCCGCCCTGACTACACCAGAACTGGTGGCAGCGGGCCTCAGTGAAACCCGCTCTTTTATCAGCGACTTGTTTGCCAGCGTCAAGGCTGGTCAGCAACAACAGCATGACCTGAATACCATCTACAAAAATACTTACACCGCGTTGAAACCCAAGTATGGCCACTGGGTGATCTTTGATCATTGCCTGCCATTTGATGTGACGCGGGCTTTTGATGAAGCGTCGGGGCATGTTGATCCACGGGTGTGGACGGCGGAGCGGGATGTGGAGATGTGGAAGAGTTTGGAGGGGTAGTTTTATTTAACGTCAAGACCCCTCAACACAGAGACACCGAGACACAGAGAAATTCAAGAGAAGAACCAGTTTTGTTTACAGTCTTGATATAAATACCTGAGTCTCACTTTTTTCCTTAGCCTGAATGTTGTAGCTGGAGTCATGTCTTGCTTAGCACTTATCAATATCAAAAATTTCCCTTCGTGACTCCACCGGAGTTGCGGACGAAAGAAATCACGCGCCGCAAAGTTGTCATTGTCGGCGCTGGTCCTGTTGGTCTGGCTGCTGCGATAGATTGTCATTTACAGGGTTTGGATGTGCTGGTGCTGGATGATGATGACACGGTGTCGGTAGGTTCACGCGGCTTGTGTTATGCCAAACGTACGCTGGAAATACTTGACCGACTGGGCGTGGTAGAAGCAGTGCGTGGCAAGGGTGTGGAGTGGAATGTAGGGCGTACTTTCTTTCGCAAGGATGAAGTGTTCAATTTCAATCTCTTGCCTGCGCCTGATCACAAACACCCAGGCATGGTGAATTTGCAGCAATATTATCTCGAAGATTTTCTGGTGCAACGGGCGATGGAACTCGGCGTAGAGTTACGCTGGAAAAGCCGTGTCACTGCGATTGAGCAAAGCGATGATTTTTCCATCTTGCGGATAAGCACACCAGAGGGTGATTACAGTCTGCAAGCAGACTGGCTGATCGCCTGCGATGGTGCGCGCAGCCCCTTGCGCCAGATGCTGGGACTGGAAGTGGAAGGCAAGGTCTTCATGGACAGGTTCCTGATTGCTGATGTGGTCATGAAAGCTGATTTTCCGGCAGAACGCTGGTTCTGGTTTGACCCACCTTTCCATCCCAATCAATCGGTGCTGTTGCATCGTGAAGCCGACAATGTCTGGCGCATAGACTTTCAACTGGGCTGGGATGCCGACCCGGTGGAAGAACGCAAACCCGAAAACGTGATACCGCGCATCAAGGCCATGCTGGGTGATGACAGGGAGTTTGAACTCGAATGGGTCAGCGTGTACACCTTCCAGTGTCGGCGCATGGAAAAATTCCGCCATGGCCGTGTGCTGTTTGCTGGCGATGCCGCGCATCAGGTTTCCCCCTTTGGCGCACGTGGAGCAAATTCCGGCATACAGGATGCAGATAATCTGGTGTGGAAACTGAAGCTGGTCGTTGATGGCAAAGCACCGGACAGCTTGCTCGATACGTATTCCGATGAACGCGTATTTGCAGCGGATGAAAATTTGCTGAATTCGACACGCTCTACTGATTTCATCACACCCAAAAGTACCATCAGCAAGTGCTTTCGCAATGCGGTATTAAGTCTGGCGCAGGAACATGCATTTGCACGCAAATTGGTGAATTCCGGGCGCTTGTCTGTACCGACCATCTTGTCGGAGTCGAATTTGAATACAGAAGACCGCGAAGGGTTTGATACAGCCCTGCAAACTGGTGCGCCGTTTGAAGACGGGCCAGTTACTTGTCAAAGTAAATCTGGTTTCCTGATCGATTATTTGCAACCAGTTTTTCAAGGCCTGTATTTCTGCGATGCCGTATCTGATATTCCTGATGTACATCTCGCGGCAATGAGAGCTTTGGAACAAGAAGCAATTTCCATAACCACACTCATCATTAGCAAACAGGATGGCGCGCTTGATGCTCATCTGGTTCTGACTGACGTCAAGGGCTTGCTGCACCAGCGCTATGGCGCAGGCAACGGCAGCTATCATCTGCTCAGACCTGATCAGCATCT
Organism: Undibacterium sp. Ji83W; assembly: GCF_049340385.1. Lineage (NCBI taxonomy): Bacteria > Pseudomonadati > Pseudomonadota > Betaproteobacteria > Burkholderiales > Oxalobacteraceae > Undibacterium > Undibacterium sp. Ji83W. The sequence goes on from NZ_JBMPOZ010000003.1 coordinate 243,309, forward strand.
GGCTGCGCGCTGGCAGCAATTTGAATTGAAACACGTGCTTCATGCAGTACAAACTGCAAGCGGCAATTCATCTGGAGTGGCATGATGCCTTTGAACCTGCAATCAAATTTCCATTACCCTGACAAATCATCGCAACGTGACTACAGTGCTGGTGATGATTTTTATCAGTTGTTGATAGACAGCCATCGCGACCTTAGCGATGAAGCTAGCGCTTCCCTGAATGCACGATTGATCTTGCTGCTGGCTAATCACATAGGTGATCTCAACATCTTGCAGGAAGCCTTGCGCCTGGCTGCAGAAAACAAAGAATCAGCTCAATCTGTTTAAGCTATTTAAGCTGCTTAAGCTTTCCTCGCTTCATTCGACAAAAAACCACCTATGGTCGCATGCACCATGGCATCGACTATCTGCTCATGCGTCAGGCGCTTGTCGCGCAATAAAAATTCCATGGTCGGATCACAGGCCCGTGAATACAGGGTGTAGACCAGGACATCATCCGGCACCAGCGGTGTCAATGCGCCCTGCTCCCTGGCTTGTGCCACCAACGCATAAAAACGCTTGTTGACGCGCAAGGCCACCATCACATAATCAAGGTTCAGCATCAGACTGCGCTGTAAAGCCAGACTGGTTGAGGGCAGATGTGGCACACCACCTTGCAGGCGCAGTCGCAAGGACCAGGCCAGGATATGCCTGATTTTGTCTATCGCTGGCATCTCCGCCGCCAAAGTATCCAACTCAGCCTGGGTTGCCTTCAAGAGCCGCGTCATGGCTGCCCCTGCCAGCTTTTCCTTGGACGAAAAATGCTTGTACAGGCTGCCCTTGGCTATCCCTACCGCGTCGGCGACATCATCCATGGTCATCAAGTCATAGCCTTTTTCTGACAAAAGGCGATTGACGGCATCGATGATGGCGACTTCCCGTGCATCAAACTGTTGTTTTTTAAAAGGAATCCGGATTTCCATTATTTTTTCTGCGCAAATAAAAACTTTGTAGTATATTTTGTGACTGATCAGTCACAAAATGAAATTCATGGTCATATTTTAACCCAAGGCAGCTTTTTTACCAGAGAAATTATCGATCATGGCAACGGTAAAAACTCCTGAATCCAAAAAACTGCAGCTTGCGTATGAATATATGAATACGGTCCAACCAGTGAATTACAGGTCGGGCCAAAGTAATCGCTTCACAATAAATATATTTTTACCAATTCCATGAGCACAATCAGACTATGAAAATCGCTGTCATCGGTTCCGGCATCTCCGGCCTGTCTTGCGCGTACGAGCTTTCCAAAGCAGGGCATGAAATCAGCCTGTTTGAAGCCAATGATTATTTTGGCGGGCATACTCATACGGTCGATGTCAGTCTGGATGGCCAGACTTATGGAGTAGATACCGGCTTCCTGGTATTCAATCACAAGACCTATCCTAACCTGGTCAACCTGTTCAAGGAATTGGGTATCGCGACGGTCGCGACCGACATGTCTTTTTCAGTCAAGATGCCCTTGGGTAAAAATGGGGGTCGCCTGCTTGAATGGGCAGGAGCGAATCTTGATACGGTATTCGCCCAGCGCCGTAATTTGCTGAGCCCGGCATTTATACGCATGCTGCGCGATATCTTGCGCTTTAATAAACAGGCGACTGCGCTGGCAACCACGCAAGATCATCCAGATTTCAAACAACCGCTGGGCAGCTTTCTCGACCAACACGGTTATGGCAAAGAATTCCGTGCATGGTATCTGCTGCCCATGGCAGCCTGTATCTGGTCCTGCCCTACTGAAACCATGATGGCTTTTCCGCTGTCTTCTTTCGTCAATTTTTGCCATAACCACGGCTTGCTACAAGTAAATGACAGGCCGCAATGGCAAACTGTCAAAGGCGGTGCCAGGCAATATGTAGAAAAGATTTTACCAAGGATTGCACACACGCATTTGCAAACCCCGGTAGTAAGCGTGCGCGAAAAAACACCAGGTGCAATTGCTGTCCAGACTGAACAAGGCACGCAAACGTTCGAGCATGTAGTTTTCGCCAGCCATAGCGATCAAAGTCTGAAAATGCTGGTTGATGCTGACCTGGCGGAGCGTCAAATCCTGTCATCTGTCAAATACCAGCCTAATCGTGCAGTGCTACATACCGATGCCAGTGTCTTGCCGCAAAATAAAAAAGCCTGGTCGGCCTGGAATTATCAAAGTGAAAGCGGCAGCGAACCACGTGTCTGTGTGCACTACCTGATCAATCAATTACAACCCCTGCCCTTCAAGACACCCATTATCGTCACCTTGAATCCAATTCAAGAACCGGCTGCAGACAGCGTCATCAATAGCTTTGACTATTCTCACCCGGTATTTGATGCGATGGCAATCAATGCACAAAACCAGCTGGTGAATATCCAGGGCAGGAGAAATATCTGGTTTGCCGGTGCCTGGACAGGCTATGGCTTCCATGAAGATGGCTTGAAATCTGGCCTGCGTGTGGCGGAATGCATACTCGCCCGCGCAGAAGCTGCCTACGACAAAATGATACGCGCAGCCTGAACATGAACACGCCTGCCACCAAATCTGCTGTCGTCTTGTGTACAGGCGAAGTCATGCACAAACGCTTGCGCCCGGCTAAAAATGCTTTTCGCTATGGCGTGTTTTTTATCCGTGTGCCTGTGCGTGACATCAACGATATCAAGCGCATGAGTACCCCGGCATTGTTTTCTGTGAACCGCTTTAATGTCCTGTCTTTCCATGAGCGTGACCATGGTGATGCTGGTCAGCCACTGGCGCAATGGCTGGATGACTTGTTGCAAAGCGAGGGCATCACAGATGCTGACGGCGAGATTTGGCTGCAGTGTTTCCCCCGGGTGTTTGGCTATGTATTCAATCCTGTGTCTTTCTGGTTTTGTCATCGTCAGGATGGCAGCTTACGCGCCGTGGTTTGCGAAGTACGCAATACCTTTGGCGAGAAGCATTTATACCTGCTGGAAAAAGGTGGCAAGCTGGCCAATGGCGAAGAATTGCAAGCCAGGAAAATCTTCCATGTCTCGCCTTTCTGCAAGGTCGAGGGCAGCTATCGCTTCCGCTTCATGCAAGCACAGCAAGAGATGCTTGGGCAAGACGCAGGACATGTACAGAAAAAGCACCTGGCCCGTATCGACTATGCAGATGCAGAAGGCCCGCTATTACTCACCAGCGTTTCTGGCCGTGAACAGACCATGAGCAATACCCGTATAACCCAGGTCATGTTGCGCTACCCCTTCATGACTATAGGCGTAGTGCTGCGCATCCATATCCAAGCACTGCGCCTGTGGATCAAGCGTGTGCCCTTTATTTCCAAACCTATTCCTCCTACTGAAGAGTTAAGCCGATGAGCAGCCTACATCCTACTTTTGCCTCTGGCACTGCAAGCGCTGACAACAATGCCACAGCAAACGCACAACTGAATAGCAAGCACTTTCCAGCGCAAGCCAGGTTTGTCCTCAGCTTGCTCAATAAACTTGAGCACGGCTGCCTGACGATGCAATTCCCGGATGGGCAAACTGCCAGCTTTGGCCGCGCCTATGAAGGCTGGCAACATGTCAGCCTGCATTTGAAAGACTGGGAGTTATGTCGCGCCGTACTCAAGTCTGGGGATATAGGTTTTGCCGAAAGTTATATCGCCGGTCACTGGACTACCAGCAGCCTTACCGGCTTGATAGAACTGATTTCACATAATCGCCAACAACTGGAAAGCGTGATCTATGGCAGTTGGTGGGGTAATCTTATTTATAGACTCAAGCATCTGCTGAACCGTAATTCCCGCACAGGCAGCAAGAAAAATATTCACGCCCATTACGATATCGGCAATGAATTCTACAAGCTGTGGCTGGACCCATCGATGACTTATTCCAGCGCGATTTATTCTGACGAGCAAGAACAGTCACTGGAAGAAGCGCAGCAAGAAAAATACCGCCGCATACTGCATCAACTGGCATTGCCAGAAAATGCCGAGGTACTGGAAATAGGTTGTGGCTGGGGTGGCTTTGCCGAGATGGCAATACGGGATGCCGGTGCCCACGTGACTGGCCTGACTCTCTCTACAGAACAATTGCAATATGCCCAAGAGCGCCTGCGTCATGCGGGCCTGCATGCACAGGGTGATTTGAAGATAGAAGATTACCGCGATGCAAACGGCAGCTACGACGCGATCGCTTCCATAGAAATGTTTGAAGCCGTAGGTGAAGCTTACTGGCCTGGTTATTTTGAATGCCTGCAACGCAACCTGAAACAGGGTGGCCGTGCCTGTGTGCAAAGCATCGTCATCGCAGATGAATTATTCGAACGCTACCGCAAGGGCACGGACTTTATACAGCAATACATCTTCCCCGGTGGCATGCTGCCATCGATAGAAAAGTTCCATGCCATGGCTGAAGCCTACGGTATGGAAGTATTGGATACCTATAATTTTGGTCTCGACTATGCGCGCACCCTGCTGCACTGGCGCCATGCTTTCATGGAAAAACTGGCGCAGGTCAAAACCCAGGGGTTTGATGATGAATTCTTGCGTACCTGGGAATTTTATCTGGCCTATTGTGAAGCGGGCTTCCGCGCAGGAAGTATCAATGTCACGCAATTCACATTGAGAAAAAAATGAGCTTTGTTCACACCTTGCGCAGGCTATGTTTGTCCTTGTTGGTTTCAGTGATAGCAATGCCTGTGCACGCAGCGGATGTGCCTGCAAACCCGCCACCTGCTCCAGCACACATCAGTGAAGAAATTCCGCAAGCCAGCTTGCAGGGTGGCGGCAGTTTTCGCTGGTTTGGCTTGCATATTTACGACGCAAGCTTGTGGTCTGCACCTGAAGGCTATAAACCGGATAGCGACAAGCCACAAAAGTTTGCGCTGGACCTGGCGTATGCCCGCACTTTATATGGCGGCAAGATCGCCGATGCCAGCATAGATGAAATAGAAAAGCTCAAGCTGGGTACAGCAGAAAAGCGAGAGCGTTGGCTGGCGCAGATGAAAAAACTTTTCCCCGACGTCAAACAGGGCACGCACATCACCGGTATTTACATACCGAATGAAGCAGCCAGGTTTTATCTGAATGGGAAATTGCTGGGCGAGATACGCGATGCGGAATTTGCCCATGCTTTCTTTGCCATATGGCTGGACAAGAAAACCACGGCGCAAAGTTTGCGCACCAGGCTGCTGGGCAGCAAAGCCGCCGCCAATTAAGCACACCAGCAACAAACACTCACATCAGGAAAGCATATGTTGAAGCACACCTACCGCTTATTTTTCTTCAGCCTGATCTTGTTGCTGACATCCTGTGCCAGCCAGTATGAACCTGGCCGCTACCGCAATGAGACTCCAAAGCTGGATATGCAAAGCTATTTCAATGGCAAGCTGGATGCCTGGGGCATGTTCCAGGACAGGTCGGGTGCTATCGTCAAACGCTTTACCGTGGTCATGGACTGTCAATGGTCAGGTGATATTGGTACGCTCAATGAAGACTTCAGTTATTCAGATGGGAGCAAGCAAAAGCGTATCTGGACTTTGAAAAAAACAGGGGATGATCAATTTACCGGCACTGCGGCTGACGTCATAGGCGAAGCCAGGGGGCAAGTATCAGGCAATACCCTGCACTGGAATTATGTCCTGGCATTGCCGGTAGACGGCAGCGTTTATAACGTGGATTTTGACGACACCATGGTCTTGATGGATGACAAGATCATGCTGAACCGCGCCATCATGCGCAAGTTTGGTGTTGAACTCGGCAGCGTCACTTTATCCTTCACCAAACGCAGTAACGCCACGCCATGAACCCCGCCATCCGCGACTGGCAGGGAAAACGCATCTGGATCATAGGCGCATCCAGCGGCATAGGCGAAGAGACTGCCAGGTTATTGTTGACGTGTGGTGCCAGGGTTGCACTGTCAGCCCGCAAGCTGGCGCAACTGGAAAAGATTGCAGCAGACTATCCCATGGCCGAAGCCGTGGCAGTAGATATTTGCGATCATGCCAGCCTGGTCGCTTGCCATGCAGGCTTGATACAAAAATGGGGCAGCATAGACTTTGTACTTATCGTTGCCGGTAGCTACAATGAAATGCGGGCAGACAGTTTCGATATGGCTGCAGTCAACAGCCTTATAGACATTAATTTGCGCGGCGTCTACCAATGCCTGGATGTGGTCTTGCCTGCGCTGCTAAAACAGGGGAGCGGTGGCATAGGTATAGTTGGCTCGGTGGCAGGTCTCTCAGGTTTGCCCAAGGCACTGGTGTATGGGCCGACCAAGGCGGCCATCATCAATTTGTGTGAATCGCTGTATCTGGATTTACGCCCTAAAAATATTGCGGTGTATATGATTAACCCCGGCTTTGTAGAAACGCCGATGACACAGGGGAATGATTTCAAGATGCCTGCCCTGATGAGTGCGCCTGAAGCGGCATTGGCTATTGTCAAGGGTATGCAAAGAGGTGATTTTCATATTCATTTCCCAAGACGTTTCACGAACTGGCTAAGACTGGCTCGCCTGCTGCCTTACCGCAGCTATTTTTATCTGGTTCATAAAGTCACAGGTTTATAAATGGCTACTAATGATTTACCTGCTATCGATTTGTCCATTCCTGATCATCAGGCCAGCCTGGACAAACTCATCAGCTTCTTTGAAACCATCTCACTGGCGGCCTGCCAGGACTTGTCTGGCATCTATACTGAGGATGCTTATTTTAAAGATCCATTCAACGAGCTGCGCGGATTGCCTGCGATTAACCAGGTATTCCAGCACATGTTTGTGCAGGTACATGAACCACACTTTCGCATTACTTCATCGGTTCTGCAAAACGATAGCGCTTTCCTGGTCTGGGATTTTTTATTTACGATGAAAAACTTCAGTGCAGCAACACAACGCATACGTGGAGCCACGCATATACGCTTTGCTGACGATGGCCGGGTGAATTTCCACCGCGACTATTGGGATGCGGCAGAAGAGTTGTATGAAAAGCTGCCCGTGCTGGGCAGCTTCATGCGATTTTTGAAGAGCCAGGCACGCAAGTAAAAATGAGCTGGCAGGAAATTATTTAACCGCTTATTTAGTTGTTTATACAGGAGCTTATTTGGGTGCTTATTTAGTCGACTTATAGGCAGGCAGATATTGCGCCAATCTCGCCCCCATCTCTTGCCCCAGGGCTTGCAAGCCGCTCATGGGCCTGACCATGACTTCAAAGTCGACGATTTTTCCATCGACATCAAAACGTATCATGTCGATACCCTTGAGCTGCTTGTCGCCTACATTGGCACTGAATTCGAGTACGATATTCAAGCCATCGTCAGAAGACAATTCGCGGTGATAAGTGAAATTTTCAAATACCTTGACGACTGTTCCCAGAATTAACACGACGGCCTGGGCGCTGGCATAAGGTTGATGCGCCATGGGTGAGCGAAATACCGCATCCGCATGCACGATGGATGGCAGTGCACTCAAATCTTTACTGGCTATCATCTCATGCCAGGTTTGCAGGGAAGCGGCAACAGCTGCAGGCAGGTTTTTCATCGTCATCCTTTTTTGAAAGCCCGGCATGCCAGACTCAATACGAAAAGGATAATCTTAGACCAAAACCCTGCCTGTATGTGATTTTGCCCGAATGAAGCTTGCTTACAGCTTAGGTTGTACCGGTTTCGCTACCTCAGGGGTGCGCGACAATAATCGATTTGAAGGACTGTCATCCGCACTCAGGACGTTCAGGTCAGCACCAGGTCTGGTGGCAGTGATAGGTTTAATACTGTCATTAAATGGCTCAGCCACCTTCTTGTCTACTGGCTCTACCGGCCTGCCTTGCGGATCTTGCTTTGCTGTCATGCCACGCTCTTCTACCCTGCGGTAAAAGAACTGATGTTGGGTCGAATCATGGATCACGCTTTTCTCTGGCTCCACCGGCACTTCACGCTTCAAGATCATGGCTGAACCTAAAGTCGCATTCAGGTAACCCGTCATCAGGTTGAAATTGCGCGTGGACAGGCCATTGAGTTCATATCCACCACCAACATCACTATGGCAACCAGCGGTTGTCACGCCCAGGAAACGTTTGTCAGCCGATAGCCCTTGAGGAATGATGTTATCTGCCGGGAACAAAGAGCGATGCTCATCACCAGCCTTGATTTGCAAACCACTGAGTACTGAATCAGCAGGTCGCCTGTCCTTGCGCTCAGGTGCACCGGTGGCTACCGGGTCATACATGGCCAGTGCCTGGGCGACCTCGCCAGGCTCCCGCAATGGCGGTGCAGTATAAGTAATCTTGTCATCCTTGAGCCCCAGAGGATAGGTGTCCACTTTCCTGGCATTCGGGTCCTGAATACCTCTTTCATCCACCAGTCGTGTAAAGCCTGCCGCCTGCTCGGCACCGCGACTGAAACCGACAGAAACGACACTGATTTTAGCGTCCGGGTTTTCTTTCAGCCAGACAGCTGCCTGACGGTCAAACTGCTCGTACATATCTTCCAGTCGCTCTTGATATGTACCACCAGTAGCACCATCCAGAGCGCCCTTGAGACCACCCTGGGTACCCGGCCCTTCTTTGTAATAACCACCGATATTCGGGTTGGTTTGCGCTGCTGCTTCAACCTGATCCTTCAACAAGCCCACATTGGTAATATGCTTGGGATCGTGAATTGCGTCGTTACCTGTGCCGTCAAACAAGGCGACGAAAACGCGTGAGTTGGGATCTTTGCTGTCGTATAACTGTGGCACCTTGAAGGCATTGATTTCCGTTTCTGCCTTGGTATAAGTTGCCAGTTGCGCAGGGGTCGCCTGCGTAACGTCAACGCCATCAGATTTAACTGGATCAGATTTCACAGGATCGGTCATAGTGATTACCGTTAATAGGTTTTGGAATATGCCAGCGTGCGGTGGTCATGGTGTTCGCGCGTCGTTGCATCTTTCTCCAGGCGTATCGTGACGAACATATACACGTTCAGTGTGCGGTCATTGACTTCAATGATGATGGTCGGATGCCCACCAGCGACAGGGTCAGCCTTGTACAGACGGCTCACATCATCTGTATGCAAGACTCTGCGGTCTTTGAATATTTCATCCAGATTCAAAGTGGCGGCCAGCTTGCTGCCATCGGCGGCAGACCATTTCACGTCCACCGGACCGGCGAAAGTGACGTATGAGCCGGATTTAAAATTCGGGAACTTGTTTTGATCTTTTTCTGTCTTGGCCGGCGCGAGCTTTCCTGCGCTCAGCTTGTGCGGCGTCCCCGCGTACAGCACTTCAACATCACTGGCGCTATAGGCCTGTATGTTCAGATCATGTTTGGAGAATTTCAAAAAATCTTCGTTTGCCATTGCGCTAGATCCCAATTGTGTTTGTAAAGCGATTGCCATCAAACATCCTGCAAAATTTCGTTTCGAGAGTTTCATTTTTTGCCCGTTTTTTACCCATTTTTTGCATGGAACTCATTTCATGATTCGGGTGAAATACGTTCCAGAATGACTTCAATTAAATGTACTGCACACGAATTATTATCAGAATTTCAAAAATAATCCAAGCTGCCACAGTGCAATTTGCAAACAGGCGAGGAAAAACAAAACTCACGACTACACCTTGAACAGCTCCCGGCCCCGGTACGACCAACATGGCGAGTACAGTGATGCCATGTCGTGAAACAAAGAACGCATACTAAAAACTGATTTGATGTCAGGAATTATACTTCCACGCTTTTCATTTTACAAATATTTATACGAACAAAAGTAAAAAACATTTTAGAAATTAAAAGCATTAAAAAAACAGCGGGGATTTTGATATGGCGGCCATTCCTGATCGAATACACCATTAATCAGACTTAAAGCTATTGACGGGAAAAACAAAAATGGATGCTCAAAAGCATCCATTTTTGCTCAAAGAGAACCAAACAGCCTCAATTCATAGCTAACTCAGGTTTAAGCAGGGGTTAATTTGCTTAATCGTCCTCGTCCTTCATGTCATCAACTGGCAGATTATTGACTTTGTTTTGCAGGTAGCGGCTAGGCTTGAATTTTGGGACTTTACGGTCCTCTATCATTACCGGCTCGCCTGTGCGGGGGTTTCTGGCTTGTTTTGCATTTCTCTCTGCCACTTTGAAAGTACCAAAGCGGCTGATCTTGGCCTCGCCATCTTCCGTCATTTCGCGAACGATCTCATCAAAGACGAAGCTAACGATGTCTTTAACTACATTCCGGGTCAAAGTGCCCTGATATTTGCCGTAAATACGCTCGACGATGTCGTGTTTTGTCATTTCTATTAAAGCTTTCTTGTTGCAGTCAAAAACTGCCGATTTTCTAAAAAGCTATAATATGCCTTCATAAATTGAAAGTCAAAGCTGGCAGGACAGGTATGAAAATGACAAAAACATCCTGTAGCAATGCCTAAGCAAACAGAATTTGTGCGTCAGTAGCACACAAGACGGAGATGGGTGGAGATGATGCGGGCTAGCTCAGGATGAAAAGTACCTGGCTTTCACGCCAGGCTGGCAGGAAGAATTAAAGACCGGGTATGGGAGAAGCTTTGCGGGCAGGCACTTCAGCCTGTGCTTTACTTGCGCCAGTCGCCCCGGTTACGGGAACATTATTGGTATTTGCCACTGGATTGCCATTACTCCCCAGTTCTTGCAGCTTGCTCCTGGCTTCAGCCTCGCTAATGACGCGGGCATTTGCGCCATAGCGCTCAGTCACTGATACTGTCTTATTGGAGCGCAACTGGCGCGACAAATCGTCAATTTGTGCCCGGGCTACATCGGCGCTACCTGGCAGCATGGTGGACGCCTTGGGCATCAGTGCAGCCGGTTCTTCCGTCGCCATCTTGCGCACCAGCCAGTTTGATCTCAATACATCTGGCACAGGCGCGGCCCGGGTCTGCAACGCACGACCAGGAGAATTCGCAAACTTTTTAGCGTACTCAGCCTGTATGTCCAGGTTACTCTTGATATAGGCGTCCGCGTCTTCCTGCATACGCCGATTTTTTTGGTAGCTTACCGGGTCAAAGTATTTCTGTCGTATTTGTGCTTCCTTGTGTTCAAAGTACTGCTTTTGTTGAGCACTCATCACCTTGCCATCACCACGATCCAGTCCTAGCAAATGCAGGCGCAATTTTTCCATGGTTGTATCAAGAGACTGATACTGCAAACCCGCTCCACCATTCGCCATTTGAGACAGATATTTTTTTTGATATTCCTCGACCTGCTTGCGTCTTTCCGGTGGCATTTTCGCCAGCCTGGCGGCATTATCAGCCTGCAGAGATTTGAGAATCTCATCACCATTCTTTCCTTCCATACTGGCGATGGCAGCCTGATATTTCTTTGCATCAGCTGCACTCAATTTTGATGAGAGACCGAGAGTACTTTCTTTCTTTTGCTGATTCGCTGCCGCCTTGCCTGTATTCACACTATCCATCTGCGTCAGATCATTTGTTTGTTGCCCATGTGCATGCAATGGCAAAATCAGGCCCAGCATGAAAGACAGCAGTATCCCATGGCTGGCATGCCATTTTTTATTCTGTTGCCGATCAAGACTGATGTTCAGGCTCATTGATGCCGATTCCGTAGGACGAAGTTTAAGAGTTAAGGAGAAATGCCGCGCAATGCGGGCTCACGCAATTTCTTGACCTTGATCTGCACTGCGAGTTCGTTCAGTAACGCTGTTCTGGTTGCAGATAACTGGACGATATTTTCAGCCACTTCCTGCTTTTGATATTGCATATATATCTGATAGGCGGTCATGACTGCCAGATCATAGTACAAGGGCAATTCACCTTTCAATGCCAGTTCTGAATACCACTGTTCTGAACCGAAGCGTTTTTTCGCTTCGCTAACTATCATTTCCGAGAAGGACATGTCTTCTGCAGTGAGCGGTGCCGGCAAAAGAGGCTGCTGCGAAGCATTATCACCAGACTTGGCGATTTTTGCGGCATCAACAATGGCAACAGGATTGGCGGTGGCAACAGATGAACTGGGTATCGTGCCTGTTGCCGCATTCTGTGCCAGGTATTTATCGTAAAATTCCTTGTCGAAATTCGTCCCGGCTGAACCAAAGGTGTCCTTGTCTGTTACGCCAGCGGGACGTATCAGACTCAAGGGTGGCTTTCTGTCTGGCTTGTCGACGGCGGCCTGATAGGTGAAAGAAACACCGCCACAAAATGGCGGAGGTATGCGCCATGCCTTGGTGGTGCTTGCATCACCTTTGGTAATTACTTCCAGATGGATATGTTCGGGGTTAGGCAAGATGCCGGTATTCGAAGGCACGCCTATCTTGTCGCCGACGCTGATGGCAGAACCATTCAACCTGGCCTTGCCACTGGCGTCGGGTTCGAAACTTTTCAGATGACAAAACTTGGTGGAGAAACCATCTGCTTGGGAAATAACCACCATATTGCCACAACCAGCTGTACCTGCAATAGAGCGGTACGTACCATCTATAGGTGCCACTACCATGGGATCAGTCAATACTTTCTTCGAGAAATCTGTTCCATAGTGAAACTGCCATTTACCACGGCCATTGGGATTGGCATCAAAGCGCCAGCCAAACGGGCTGCTGACAACCAGAGACCCTGACTTGATGACAGTTTGCAGGCAAGCTGCCGACGCCAGGCTTTGTGTCAGTAAGCTTGCGCATACTGCAGTTGCCAGCAGATAGGGTCTGAGAGTAAGTTTAGCCTGCATTTTTTTTCAACAATGGTTTTAGTATGGACTTAATCGTGTCTTTTTCACTGCGCGTGGGACTTTCACGTTCCATCAGAAATACTCCAGCCTCATAGGCGATCTTGTCTTCGAAGCCCAGTCCCAGTGCTGCCCAGTTAAGATATTGCCGGAGTTTTTCATTCCGCAATTCGCCCTGCGCGCGTGCCGCTGCTGCCTGCACAGTCTTGCATACAGACTGGTCATATTCACTGTCATGCGAGGTGTCTACGCAAATACTGTTATAAATAAAGTGATGCAAAGTCAGGTAAGGTAAATCGAGTACCGCACCTTTGTTCTGGTCTGCCTGTTTCAAGCGTACTGCGGTATAAAACAGTATTTGCGCTGATATCACCTGATCATTTGCCGCATACCATGCCATCTTCTTATAGATCATTGCGTACCGCTTATCCGGTTCACTGGCAATAATGCCACCCGGACGCAGAACCGCCAGCTTGGGATAGGCATAAGCCAGCGAGGTATCAATTTTCTTTACCGCGTCCGGCTCCTTCATGAGGAGCTTTTTATTTATTTCAGTCTGGTTCTTTGTCGTTTTTTCGATTACATAAAAAGAAAACCAGGGGTTATTTTCTGACGGTTCACTACCCATACTGGTTTGTGCAAGTGTCTTGCCAGAGGCAGCAACCAAGACGACAAGCAGCAACAAGAAATTATTGAAAAACACCCGCATCATCGTTTCGCGACATACAGTTTTGTTTTGGCATCAAAAGTAAACGAAAAAGTCCTGTCCAGCTTTTCCAAGGCCGTGCCTGTCTGATTCATTGCTGTTCCAGTTTGTCGCAATACCACATCTGGATAATCTGGCATAGCCGAAGCGGGGAAGCTGGCAGTCAATTTACTGTCGGCACACAATTTTTTCCCCTCACATGCAGCACCTTCCAGATTATTCAGCAACACTTCGGCTGTCTTGAGTACACTTTGTGGTTTCTTGTCTGCAGTGAAGGTATAAATCTCGGCTGAGGCATACACATAGCCGCCCTTGTTAACCGGAAGTAAAACCACAGCTACCTGATTTTTTGTTTGGGAAAAAAATCCGCCAGCAGCACTGGCATCCTCAACAGCAATATTGATGACGCCGCCAGGGCCACGTACATTGATGGAATCACTGGCACATTTGCCAGATTTCTCTGGACAATTACCGGCACGGACAAAAGTCGAGACCCAGTAAACATCATTGCCACTACCGCCAAGGGCGATAACTTTTTCAACACCTGCGGCTGACTTTGCTTCCTGTCCCAACTTGACAGCATCAGCAGTCTGGCCAGACTGAGCCAGGGTAACCAGGGCAAACAATGCAATTGCAAGCACGCTCTTTTTCATGACATCACCAGATCTTCTTTTCTCTTCTATAAACCGTCATCAGCACGCGTTGATGCCAAATTTCTTACGCCAGAACTCCCAATACATCTGGCCATTGATTTGCTCCAGAGGTACGCGCGGGCTCATGTTTCCCTGTATGGCTTTTTTTCGTGCATCAGATAAAGGTGCACCTGTTGTAATGTTGTCGTAAATCTGTTTAAAACCAGAGGCACCCATATTGTGCATGCCATACAAGACAAACACTGGTGGCACTCCCTTCACCCCATTCGGGAAAGTGGCACCAAAAGCGGCAATATTGGCTATCGCATACTTTTTCGCAGCAATACCGTTTTGATAGGGCTCAAATACCTGATCGGGCAGCAGGCCGCTCATGCCGACGTCAGCCAGTGCCCCGGCGCCCATCTGATACAGACCGTAATAATGCGCGGGACTGACAGCCGACGGGTTCTTGGTCGACTCTACATAAGCATAGTAATGCCAGGCAGAACGCGAGATACCAAATTGCAATAAAGGCGTGCCAGAATCGCCATTGGCAAAGGAATTATTGATGGCCGTATTCACATCGGCCTTGCCCATTTTTTCATACTTGGCAAAGTCAGCACTGGCAGCGCAGCGCGAACTCGTATCTGCTGAGCCCGTTGTTGTCGACGATGGATCAAGATTAGGATTGGCGTCAGCAATCTGACTTGCCACATCGGCACGTGCAGAATTATCTGCATTGAAAGCCACTACGACTTTGCTGCGACGCGCGATTTGTGAATTCAGGGAATGCGCCACAGTACTCATCCTGGCCTGTATGACGTTATTGCCACCCGAGAAGGCTTTCCTGGCGTCGGAGTTATAGGTGTCTTCGTTGTAATCGCTCGCAGGATAATTTCCCATACCCATGACATTCTCAGACCAAACCATGCCAGCACGTTTTTCTTCTTCCGACAGCTGCGTGGTTTTTGCTTCGCCTGTCCTGATATAACCAGGTGGCATGACATCCAGATTTTGCAGGTGGTCTGGTGCAGCAGCTTCGCAAATGCCATTGAATACGTCTGACAGTGTGCAATAGGTGGTTGAATGTCGGAAGTAACTCGCTTCTGCATCGGCCATTCTTGATGTGCGCATGCTGTTGATCAGGCGCGTATTCATCGCATCGGTTGCAATCGCCGTGCCGGAAGAAATCAGCGGGGTCACCTGTGTTTGTGCGACCAGTTCATTACAGACCTTGCTGGGCATGGTAGTCCCTGTCGCCTTGATCAGCGTAGCAGCAACAGCTTCCTGCGGGCCACGGGGGGTACTGCCAGGCAGTCCAACCTGGGTACCATACAGGAAAGACTTACCCTGCAACATGGAGGCCTCGCCATCATTCTCAACTTTATTGCGTGCGCCATTCAGTTCTATGGCAGCAGCGACCTTTGCGCCTGCCCCCCAGGTTTCTGGCAGCAGTTGATAATTGACCAGGCCGGCAACAGCCAGTGTGACCGCAGAGACGGCTCCCGAAATTGCCAGTAGTATTGCTGAAGTGGCCTCGCCTATGGCGAGCAACATTTCTGGCGACCATACCTCACAAATGATATCGTATTCATACAAACAGACAACCGCCGAGGCCGGCTTTGAAATGAAGACCAGGGGCAGCAACAATAAACTCAGGGAAAGCAAGGCATAACGCCGCAAGTTCGTTTTCCTGGCGGTAGCCGGGTCCCTCGATTTCTGTCTGTTGAAATAATTGCGCATGAATTTGATCGCTCTTTTTATTGCGATTAAGGAGTAGTACCGATTGCACGCAAAGCCGATTCACGATTTTTTGCGTAGTTCGGATTCAGGCTCACAGCAATTTCATTCAATATCGCCACTTGCGTTGCCATATTTTGTTCAACCCGCTCTTGCTGCACATAGGATTGATAATCCATCCAGCTCTTGAATGCCATCATCTTGTTCAATTCACGCAACAAGCCATTGGTATTGTATTGAGACAAAGTCAGATACCAGGATTGATCGACAAAGCGGTTTTCGACAAAAAGCTTCATGGCCTGCAAGGGCGACAATGCTGTAATACCGGGTGCGACAACGCCCATGGATTCTGGTGTCAAACTTTGATCAACCTTGCGCATCATCGCGCCATTTTCCATCGTTGCCAGTGTGACAGACGCACGCGCTGCATAGGTATTGTTTGCCGAAAGCCATTGTTTGCCAGCTGCTGTCTTGGAAATCTCATCTACATTACTTGGCGTATTCGGCGGCTCACCGACAACATTGACAGCAAAACGCGAAGCCGCGATAAGACCTGCATCATCCAGTGGTTTATCAGCAGATGCCAGTACCGTCTTGGAGGCATTTACCGGCGCTTGATAGTAACGCTTGGTTTGCGCACTGGTATCCATATAAATCATATCGTCCTTATAGCGTTGCGCCATCTCTTTACGGATGTCCGACGAGCCATTACGGAAATAATTTACTTTTTCCTGCACACTTTGCGAATCCGGAGTAACACCACCAACAGCCGAACCCAGCGTGCTTGAGGATGCCAGGTCATAACAGTTACGCTGACCGTTCAACATCGGGTCTTTGATATTCAACAGGGCGATGGCGGCGGCTTCATTGATCTTGATGTCGCCATCGACAGCAATCTTGCCTTCTGCCAGCACCTTGGCCCTGGCACCATTCATTTCAACCGCAGCCTTGACCTTGGCACCAGCCCCCCAGATTTCAGGCAAGATTTGCAGTTCGACGATTTCCGTCATTGCCGCAATAATCGCGGTAGCAGCAGCCGTAACCGCACCGGCGACTGTTCCACCAGCAGATATTGCGCCGGCTGCCGCCAACGCGCCATCGCCGCAACAGGCGTCAGCGCGCAAGGGAATCAAGGCAACAGGAAAAGCAATTGCACATATAACTGCACCTGCCACCAATTTTTTATTTAGCTTTTTCATCGCTTAGCGCCTTTACTCATAAACCTGGGATCGTCGATTGTGATTTGGCAGGTGCCGCAGCCGCTGGCGGCGGTGAATATGCCGGCGGTGCAGGACTCGGTGGTGGTGGCCCTACACTCACAAAACTGCCAAAAGTGTTCACGCCAGACTGGTTAATACCTGAGTTCACGGTATTGACTGCATTGCTAACTGCACTATTCCAGGCACCTGTGGCTGCAGCACAAATTTTCATGATGATGTCGTTGACCAGTTTATCGATCAGCTGATTCAAGATCGCTTCAAAAGCAGCGGTAAAACTGAAACTGGTAGGCAAATTAAATGCCACTGAAATCAGCTGGATATTATTCAGACATGAATTGATGGAATCATTAAACCGTTTGACCGGGTCACCAGGCGCAGCCGCTATTGCGACCCCTTCCGCTGCAGCAGCGATGGCATTCTTATTTCTTTTATCACAATCATTTTGTGCCTTCCCTGCGGCTTCGCTGGCACCGTATGTAGAGGCTGCCCGCATGGTTTTCTGCGTGTTGGCATCGAATACTGGCAAAGTTGAATCCACGTTTCCAGTCGCACCTACAGGTATAGGAGTATCTGCGCGCGCCATTACAGGCATAATGCCGATTGATACAATCAGCAATCGGCAAATCACATTTTTCACAATTTCTCGCATCTCTAAGCTCCTTGCTTTCATATTGTTGTCTGAGCCAAATTAATATAAATCCATCCCCGCATCCCAATTACTGCGTCCGCCTGAAATCTTCAGGCCCAACGCAGCAAGCACGGCGCACGATTACAAACCCGGTATAGCCGAAGGTGGGTTCGCTGGTGGCGGTGCCATGGGTGCAGGGCTGACTGGCGCAGGCCCTACACTGACAAAACTTCCAAACGTATTGATGCCTGATTGATTCACACCTGAATTGATGGTATCTATCGCGTTACCAACTGCCGAATTCCAGGCGCCTGTCGCCGCAGCACATATTTTCATGATGATTTCATCGACCAGCCTCTCCATCAGTTGCTTGAGTATTGCCTCAAACAATTGAGTAAAATTAAAACTGGTTGGCAAACTTAGTGCAGCGGAAATCGTCTGGATGTTTGCCAGGCAAGCATTCACACTGTCATTGAGTTTCTGCACATGGTCACTGGTTGTCATTGTTGTTGCCATGCCCTTGCGCCCATCATCACCTGCTTTTTCAGCCTTGGTCGCACACAATATGATCTTTGCGTTATCGGTCTGGTTTGCACCTACCACTCCATTTGCTTCCAGGGTTTTTTGGGCAGTCGCATCAAGAGTAGTAATAGTCAGGTCACCCACACCAGACATACTGTCTGCAACACATAATCCTGGCAGCAGCGCCATCCATGCCAGGCCGGCAATCATTAGCAGCTTGTGAAAAATAAACTTCATCATGCCACCTGTACGCAGCGTTCAATGGCCGCCTGCACTGCCGCCATACGTTCAGGGGCAAATACAGTCTGCAACAAAGCCGTCTTTCTGGCGAAACGCAGCCTGTCCATCAAAAGCTTGAACGCCACACGGTCAATTGCCGTTACTCCACCTTGCTCATAAAGGTTATGGGCTTCACGCAGGAAATCAAATTCAAGCTCAGGAAACCCGGTTTCGAGCCAATACACCAGGCGCAAGGCTTTGGATGAATGCAGGTAAGCGATAACGACAAGGAAGTCGTTGATGAACTCAGACTTCTTTCCTGCGCGCAAAGCCAGCGACAGCATATCCGGCATTGCCAGCATCAATGCCGCGAGTTCATCATCCAGAGAACCGTCAATGTCGAGCACCCAATCTTCAGTCGCATCCATTGCGCCAATAATATAGGGTGCCCCGGGCGAAACCTCGCTCCAGTACTTCTCCAAGCCTTTACTTGTTAAATCAACCATATATTATCCATGCCAGAAAATACAACACTGACGCATTATAACTACAGAATTATTTAAAGAAAATACCATTGTGTTTTTAACTTTATTTCAAAAAACCATTCCATGTAATAAGTTTTTTAAAAATATTATTTTACTTGTCGAGTTTTTACCATCAGGTTATCATTAATAATTAAAAAAGTGAAAGTAAAAAACTTAATGGCGGTGAATTTGAACAATCAACCAATCAATCAATCAACATTAAGGAGTGCAAATCCAACAACATCCGAAGCCGGGGAGGCTGATGATGAACTGGGTGAGCATTTACAAAAACACAAAGTGATAGAGGCGGCTCACCATATCGCCGATGTCTTGCTGGGTCCGGTTGGTGGCATGTTGGTTGCCCAAACTTTGCACGTGGCTGACATGGCCGCAGAGTTGTATGGCCAGCCAAATACGAACAATGCAAATACCATCCCTTTGAACCAGCCTCATTTGACGCTGAATGGGGTGCCGACAGCAAAACCGGTATTGGTGCTGGATGCCAATGATGACCCGCGGAATCCTGGCAAGAAGTTGAATAAGAAACCGAGTGAAAAAGTGGTCAGTGAAACCGAGAAACGCTATCACGAGCGAGCCTTCAGTCAGGCTATGGATTTGACGCCGGCCATCCAGTTGCCTTCAGACCGACCGGGTATGCCGACCGCCACGGCACGCAAGAGAAAACGTATTACACCAATTTAAAAGTATTTAGGGATGTATGGACGATTTGAAATCATCCCAACAAGAACATTGCCAGAGTCGCCAACAAGCATTCAGCCATTAAAGAGATAACTATGCGGATACCAAAACACTTTAGTAAATATGCCGTGCTTTCACTTTTATATTTCTTTCAGGTGACGAGTGCTTATGCAGGCAATTTCTGGGTACCCACAAAAGGGGCTGACGACTATTCGATAATGATCCTGAGGTACATCTTCGGCGACGTCGTGAAAAATATTTATGACGGCAACATAGCCTCCAACGGCACTCACATCCTTTCCAGTTTGCTAGGTACGATGAATGCTGGCGTTCTCGTCATTGGCATGATTATCATGGCCTACACTTATATTGGCGGGGCTGTACATACTGCCAAGGATGGAGAGTGGCTGGGCAAAAAATGGGACACCATGATGGTTCCATTACGTACTGCTGGCGGCATGGCAATGTTGCTGCCCACAGTTGCAGGTTATTCTTTCTTGCAAGTAGTACTGATCTGGGCTGGATTACAGGCAGTTGGACTGGGCAGCACAATCTGGAAGACTGCATACAAGAATATCGGTGAGCAAGCCTCTATCGCGCCCCCATTTCTGGCTCCAAATAAAACTGCAAAACAAGTATTTCTGATGGTAGCCTGCAAGCAGGCGGGTGATATGTATGGAATGAAAATCACTCCTAAAGTTACGGACGGAAAAATTATTTACGCCGCCGAAGGATCGCAAGACGCAGGCAGCGCAGGCTATTGCGGCACCATACAGTGGAGTGCATCGAGTCTGATAACGAAGCTGGCCAATGCAAAAAACACCCTGATTGGTTGCGACAATTTCTTCTCTAGCGAGACAGGCTGCAAGACATTGCTGGCAGATACTAGCGGTCAGCCATTCTCAAAATTCAACGTAACCGGTTTTGAAGCCGTGAATTTGTTTGACGATGCGGACAAGTTAGCTTTTGAAGCAAAAATGCGTGAGGAGCATGGAATAATTATCGAAAATATGCTCAAGAATCCCAAACTCATAGAGATGGCTGATGCCTTGCTACTGTCATCGGATGCCTCCAAAGTTGTGATGCTTCCAGGTCCGGGTGGCACATACCAAAGCACACTTTCAGACATCCAGCTGCAATACGAAAAAGATTTGATAGCAAAAATTCAGTTGCACATGAAAGCAATTTTGTTAAAAAATGGCTCCATTCAGGCTCTGTGGGTAAGTCAAATGCAGGCAAAAATGGAAGATGCCGGATGGCTGCACGCCGGTTCTTTTTACATGAAGATCGGCAACTTGAATAATGCCATTCAAAATGTGATCAATTCCTCTATTTCTACCGCTTATACCATCCCCAATATTGCAGGTATGCAGAACGAGAGTCAGAATTCCGCGTTCTCTGTTTTTCTGAACAATATCCAGCAAGCTATTATAGGAACAAATGATCTTGCGAATAAGATAGAGAGTAACACCCCTGCAAAATTCGATATATTTGATATCAGAAAAACCTGGAATAGCATCACTGACGGCATCTCCACAGGCATGTTGAAGTTTGCCATGGTGGGTGAAATCGGAAAAAATGGCCTGGACCCCCTGATACAGCTGAAATCAATTGGCGATACTGCCATCGTGGCTGGTGAAGTCATGCTGGTGCAAGGTTCTGGTGCCTTACCGTTTGGTGAAAAATCCGGCAATGCTACCACCATGTCGATTATTTTGGCGGCCCTGACAGGAATCATGCTGAGCATGGGGATGTTCCTTGGGATAATTTTGCCCATGCTCCCCTATGTATTTTGGATATCTGGTGTCGCCTGGTGGTTAATCTCATTTGTTGAGGCTGTCATTGCAGCTCCAATTTGGGCAATTGCGCACATGCACCCGGAAGGACACGATATCGCTGGCCGTGGCTCACCTGGTTACATGTTTGTTTTGTCTATCCTGATACGTCCCGCATTAATGGTTATCTTCCTGTTTGCCGCCATGTTGCTCATTAAGCCCATCATGACTGTCGTCAATCAGGGTTTCTTTCAATCCATTTCGAATATGACTGAAGGCTCGATGGTAGGCATCATGACTTTACTGGGAACGTTGATACTCTATTCCGGCATAACGACCAAAATGATTATTACTGTGTTTGGCATCATCAATACCGGACCGGACAATATCATGCGCTGGATAGGCGGCAGTGATTCCGTTGGCACTCAGGCGCAATCAACAGCAAGCAATATCCATCAAGGCGTGGATGCTGCTGGTGGCCAGGCTGCGGGCGGGGTCGGTAAGGTTGTCAATGGGATTGGCGGCAAGATGGCTGCCAAACGTGGCAGCGTCGTGTCCACCGCGCAGTAATCGCTTCATAATATGCAAGATGTCATCCCTGCCCCAAATGAATGAAGGACATGGGTGACATCTTGAATTCAGGTGTTTTGTGCTGAACAGTAGAAATACAAACCGTAATACAGCAGCGCGCCAATCTCGTTTGCCCGCAGGCGTATACTGATGACTGTAAGTGGCACTTAACTGAAAAAATCATTATTGGTCTAATCATGTTCTTATAAGCAAATCAGGCCAAATCTGTCAGCAAAAACAAAAACGCCATATACATTCTAAAAGACTGTATATGGCGTTTTGCAAATTCTCATTAACAACTCTGGAATTCAACCCTCTGTTTGGGCACCTGCGATAGAAAACAACTTCATGCTATTCAATGGGAGCTGGGATAGAAAAGGCAGTTTGGAACCGACCTCACGACCCCGCTTTGGGCGCTTTGAGGTATTGTTGCCC
Source organism: Undibacterium sp. Ji83W (assembly GCF_049340385.1). Taxonomy (NCBI): domain Bacteria; kingdom Pseudomonadati; phylum Pseudomonadota; class Betaproteobacteria; order Burkholderiales; family Oxalobacteraceae; genus Undibacterium; species Undibacterium sp. Ji83W. The sequence continues at coordinate 265,628 of NZ_JBMPOZ010000003.1, forward strand.
TCCCCGGGAAACTGCAAGCCCGTGCCGTCCAGCATATCCAGATTCAATTCCCACGATTTTTTCGAGCGCTCTTTCCAGACATGCATGGCATGCTGGTAATACGTCAATGCCTGTGCTTTGCTCCAGCCATTGATTTTTGCTAATTGGGTCATTGCGACTTCAAATTCTTCATCACTCTTTGCCCTGCTCAGCTCTATGTTTTTAACTGAGTGGCAACGCGGACATAAACTCATCAGTGCAGTGATTTTTTGTGTGCCCCTGGTTTCGTCATATTCAAACACCTCATGACATTCAACTGGATGCTGATGGCCTTGTTCAAAACCATTTTCAAGGCAGATTTCGCAGCGATATCCGGCCCGCACAAAGACAGATTTTTTGAGCCGGTTGAAATCTGCATGTCCAAGATAACTGCGGACACTGGAAAAACGGCTGGAAAATGGTACGGGCTCTATGGAAAGTACGGGACGGCTTAATGGTACTTGAAGCAGACTTTCGGCACCTGGTGTCGTGGTAACGATGGTGGGGCGCAAGGCAGCTGTTCTTTTTAATTCTTGCTGCAAAGCAGGCAGTTCATTTGCCATCACACCAATTTCACTGGTATGTTTATTCACTGCACGCACATACGGAAATATATTGGATAGCTGTGTCAGGCCAAAATTCAATTCATCCCTGAAAAACATTCCCTGCTCTTCATAGAAGTCTTCGCGAGCCAGTACGCGGCGCTGGGCCAGCGATAATGGGCCCAGCAAACACAGGCGTTTACTCTGGGTATCAGGGTCATACGCAACCACCATACGTAAGGTGTGCATCGTCAGGTCCGCCCACTTGGTCAGTGGCTGGGCTGCGGTTTCTGAAGATTTCAAGTCCTCATTCATGATTTTGTTCACTGAATGCTCCAAACTAAAACGCTTTGATCAATCTTTCTGTTCCGGGTCTTGCTGTGCACGTTTTTTTAACTGATCGCCAGAGCGCCAGCCAGTCACATCGGCCTTAACGCCATGCACGATGTTCCTCCCCAACTGACGGACAAAACGCAAGCACGAAATAATCACACCAATGATGAGCTTGCGCGGCCTGGCCGCTTCAGGGTTAAGTTCAGATTGCTGATCAAAGCCATATATAACAAGGCAAAGCAATACGACTACCAAAATCCAAAAGTACAACATATCTACCTCACACCGTCTTTTTTGGCTGAGGCACTCATTTTCATGGGCTCCTCATTGTTACAGGTAAAAATGTCCGCATGATGAAAAATGCTGACTCTCTTATCCCAATTTTGGCTTAAAAAGACGGAAGTTGCCGTAGAATAATAATAACTAATACGGAATCTTGGCAAGCGTTTAAGCCTCATATCTTAACCTAGAGGTTGTGAACAAACCTATACCGCAGCATCCAAAGTGGTTTGGCTATTGTTTCTATTTGCAAGCACCCTTGACAAAAATGAAAATAGTCAATTAGCAACGTAGCGAGCCACTTCCTGATTGCATTACTCCTCCCTTTAATACTGGTGTTTGTTGCTGGCACCTCACTATGAAGCTCTGCTCATCTGGCCCACATGAATTGCAAAACCCAGGTGGTACCGGATGACTGGTTCCAGGCAATTTTGCAGCCCTGGTTTTTAGCTTTTTTAAGCTCATATACATACCGAAGTATGCAAAATACTGCCTTAAATATCAGCAACAGCCAGAGTCAGGAAACATTTGGTTTCAATTTTTCCTGATCATACGTTCGATCTGCTCGACTTCAGGTTGCTCAGGGACAATGAAAGCATTGCGCTCGCCACCACGTTGATAAATCAGCAGAGGAGTTCCTCTAAATCTGGTATCGCGTAAGAACAACAGATTTTGTGACAGCGAACGCGCCATCCTGTCATCTGGAGCAACCGACTTGATGGTTTTCGTGAACATTTTCTCGACGATATCGGTTTCACCACGGTTCAACAAGAAATAGGCTGCCATCTGTGCTGACGGGCTTTGCATATTATTGCCGCTCAATGAAATGACGGGAATCCAGCGCACACGCAAGAGTCCACGCTGTACATAAGGTCTCAGCATTTCCCAGGTTTTATGGCAATGCGGACAGATAGGATCGAAAATCACATACACGATGTTATTGCCACTACCCTCTTCTACCCATGCAGTGGATTTTTCTGCTGCGGCAAAAACCTTGTTCTTGAATTCGGTAGGAACAGTTTCCAGCTCACGGATGGATGTGAGCATCTTGTTTTGCTCAGCAATGGTCTTATCGACTTCGCTTGCCCCCACTGCACCCGCTGCGCCCATTGCAGGAGCTGCCGGGATTGCCTGGGCAATGCCTGCCTGTTCAGCCAATTCGATTTTGGTAACAGAACCACCGGCAGAGTTAAAGACTTCACCCGCCGCAAGGAATTTGCCATTGGCGGTTATATAGAAAATCTTTTTGCTGCCATTGCGCTCGACTACCAGGCCTTTGAATCCTGAAGAAGAGCGGAATTCTTTGACGACATTATTACCTTTGCCCTGCATGATGCGATTCCAGTCCGGAGCAGACTTGGGGGCAACGCTCTTTTGCGACAGCGGCAAGCCATCTTCCCCAAATAATTCGCCTGAAAAAAGATAGTCGCCGTTTTCAGTCACATAAAAGGTCTTCTCGGTGCCGCCCGCTTCTATTACCAGACCACGGAAACCTGATGGGGAAGAAAATTCTTTAACGACTTTGTTGCCACGCGTCGTCATGATTTTCTTCCAGTCAGTTGCAGCCATGGCCGACAGGGAGAGCGATACCCCCAATGCCATGAGAATACTTTTTAATATGCGGTTCTTTTGCATTACATCATGCCTTCCATAAATTCGGCTTTCCCACTACATCAGTGTGAACAAACCCACGTTTTTTATATAAGCCAACGCCGCCAGCCTTGAGGCTGAGGGCAACGCCGGCAAGATCTTCCACACTTACACCATCCAGCCAGCCGTCTGCCGCACCTGCATATACATGTCCGGAATCTGCTGCCGCACCTTCGGTCTGATCATTAGTGACCCAGGAACGGTATCCAGAAGTCAGGTGGTAATGACCATGTATGCCCTGGTTAAACCAGAAGTGACTTTGCACTGCCGTAATCAGGGCAGCCAGGCGCATATCTACCTGGACCACTCTGGCACTTCTGACGTCCCGCAAAAACCAGCACAGGCGCTTATAGCCTTCTGCATCGATACGGCCATCCTTACCCCAGAGGATGAAGTCGGCACGCTCCGCTGCATGCCACTTTGAAGCCTCTCGCGTTAAATAAACGCGGCGCAGTATGCGTCCTTCACCAGATTTTTCGGGATAGTAGTAATCCGGACTGAACAATTGCACAGCTGCGGCACCCGCCGTAGCGGGCAATATCAAGCCTGCTGCAACGGCAAAGGATTTTGCCAGGAAATCACGTCTGGGTGATTGCTCTGTGCTGGGTTCCATGTTATCGGACAGCCTGTTCATTGTCACAATTACCTGGCAGCGTATTTCTTGCTGAATGCTTCGATCAGGCTGCTTTTGCCGCTACGCCTTGCCGGTGTCGGCTGGCAAGCATAAGAGGCATTGGCGACAATGGCTTTCATCAAGTGATCAGCATCATTTTTTGCTTTAAAGGGGTCAACTCCCAAACGCATATCCATGGCCACCAGCGCTGCATGAGTGTGGTCCTGGTCTATCAGTATTTGTGTCAGCCTGCCCTTGCCGGTTTTTTCTTCCATGGCATACAAGTCACTCAGCGTCGTCGCAGTCTGCCAGCCAATTTCATAAGCGCTTGATGGGGCCAATTGTTCATGCATGCCGGCTTGTACTTCTGCCGCCCACGGCGCGACTACTACCTTGCTGGCATCATCGAGACTGTCATTGTTGCGGCCAAAAATACTGACGACGGCGCCATCGAATTCTTGCTCCGTGGCCTTTTTCTTGCCTGTGCGTTTGCCAAACAAAGCGCGGGCTGTACGTTGTTTGATGTCCGCATCTGGTGCAGTCTGCGGCAGGGTTTGTGTCGCTGTCGCTTTGCTTTCAACTGAGGGCGTCGCCGTCACTTGTTCGGCGACCTTGGGGGCATTCGCGCTGGCCACTACTTCTTCTGCAATCACAGCTTTTTTCGCGGCCTCTGCCTGTGCGGCTGCATCCGTTTTCTTTTTCAATGCTTCAGGCGACAAATCCCATTCCGCCATTTCACCGTAAGCAGGTGGTTTGACTTTAATGAAATGATTCAATCTGTATTTACTCAGCAGATTACGTTCATCCACCATGCCGCAAGAAAACATTCTGGCGCGGATAATTCTGGACTTGAACAGGATATGTGCCTCACCCGGAGTTTGTTCTTTCAAATCCTGCAGGGAACCGCGTGAACGCTGCTCCATGGTGGCGTTCATATTATCCATATAGTTAGTGGACATGCCATTGGTGCTGGCCTGCATGCCACCCATGACCATGACGTCGGCCATACCTACTGATTTTTCAAAAATCTCATAGGTGCGCTCGGCATCTTCGAGTTTCATGAAGATCTTGATATTGCAGTTGGCGGCAATGGAGGCGGCATCTTCCTTCGATGCCTTTTCAAAACCAGGCATATCCTGGCTGGCAAAGACCATGCTGAAACCCAGACTACGTGCCTGCGCAGGCATGACGGCGACACCGGGTACGGCATAAGCGCCGTACTCATCGAGTATCGTTACAAAGGGCGACGGTGCATTGGTAGGACGATTGTCCAGCACTTCCATCTTGCTGCCTTCCATCTGCGCACCCAGGGTGGCGGCCATCATGTTTTTCAAACTCATGATGACGACTTTACCCAGATTGGCCAGCTCATCTTGTGATTTTTCCAGGGCGGGTAGCAAGACCACCAGGATGCGGCGGTTGACGACGACGTCGTATAAATCAACTTCACCCAGATTGGTTTTGAAGATATGACCAAGCGTATCTGACAATGAACCCAGTACGCGGGTGAACTGCATCTGCAGATAACCATGCTGCTCCAGCGTGGTGGCTGACTGGTCAGCGCCCTTCTTCTCTACAAAGCCAGGCAGGGAACTCAGATAGGCCTTGATGGCCGCCTGGGCACGGTCAGACAATTTGATGGGCGTGCCATCTATAGGGTTTTTTCCGTTCGATAAAGCGACGATATATTTCAATTGCATGAAGTCGCGTATGACTTCCACATCCAGCAAGATACGGCCAGCATCACGCAGGGACACCAGGGCGATCATCAAACCCGTCAGCAAGGAAATCGCACGACCTTTCCACATGTCGCCACTGCCACCAGAATCACCCATCAGACCGACCAGCAGTTGGGTCAGCGCGTCAGATGCACCAAAAGCAAAGGGGTTGATGGTGTTGGATAACTTGGTGAGTTGCGGGCCTTCAATATCACGTGAGCCGGTACCAAAATTGATGATGAGAAAATCATCTTCCCTGCCCATGGCACGGCTCATGGAGAAGATCGTGGCAAACAGGCTGGCATCGCCTTTACCATCGACAAAGATAAAACCTGAGCCTTGCATCAGGGCGTTATAAGCCATGGATACCAGCGCCACGGTCTTACCACTACCGGTAGAACCAAAGATCAGGATGTGGGTACGCAAGTCATCATTATTGAACCAGAGTTCGGCATCGTCTTTTTTGCGGTTGCCAAAATGCGAGATGCCCTTGGCCCAGGTTGGCTTGTCGGTGGCGGGATTAATTTCTTCCGGATCGATAATGCCTGAACGCCCTTTGCCCTCATTTGCAGATGCGTCATACGCCGTCGACATGGGCATGCGGAAAGGCAGGCTGTAGTGCTTGAAGCTGGAGCGTATGTACAGAAACAGCAAAATACCGAACACAACGATGTATTCATGCCAGGTAGGCGAGATCATGGCGGCCGCACCGATCACAAACATCAGGATGCTGGCAGCCTCCGGCTTGAAAAGAATATCTTCTTTTATTCTTTGTAACTGCGGACGCGTGTCACGCCGCCGGTGATGGGCCTTGACCTCATTTTCCGGCTCTAGACCTGACTGTTGTGGTTGGGCCATGCTTCCCTCAATACTCGATTATGTCAAAAACTTCACGAACTGCGTCTTGATCACAGTCCCGCGTCATCCATGCATCCATGCACTATTCGCTTTAGCTGACATCAGAAACCGAAATTTCCCTGTGCCTGCTCTGGCTTGGCGGCAGCGCTTGGCGCGGGAGCTACCGGTGCTTGTTCCATCACTGCGGTAGGGCCACCCAACATGGAAGAAGGATCTGGCTGCGCCTGCATTTGTGATGTTGGTTGTGACATCAGTTCGCTGCCTACCGTGCGGCTACGGTTGATGTTTTCCATCTGCCGTGCAACTTCAGGATTGCGCATTTCCATGCTGGTGGCGATTTCATCCAGGGATTTTTGTGGAGGACGCTTCATCGTCGGTATCGACAATACCAAATACATGACTATCAGGAAGCCCAGGATTTTCCAGAACCTGGTTTTCCTGGCATTCAGTTTAGCCAGCTTGCGCAAGGCCAGGCCGGCACTTTGCATATTGGTGAAAGAAGCCAGTACCATGCCGTTTTCCAGCGCATTACCCTGCCTGACGATAAGGTGATAAGCATCATTCTTGAGATCACTGACAAGGCCGGTAGCGAGTCTGGGCAAGATGCGGTCAAGCTGGGCTGCAGGGATGGGAGCAGGTACAGACGCTGCGTCCAGTTCATTGGCAACAACCGGGCTCGGCGGTGCCGACAAGGTAGAACCGCTTTCTATAGAGAATATAGAAAAGCCTCTTTCTATGGAGGGGAAGCGTATGACATTGGCCACTTCGACTTCGCGCGCACCTTCCAGCAAAATTTTTCCAAGCACGGTCAATTCCTGGGAATTGAAATTCTTATTGACCTGTATAGCCTGATAACTTTCAAAACGATTGATCAGATTTTGTAACATTCCATTTTCCTAAATAAAATCATGTTGAATTAGACTAAACATCACACTTGGCTGCCGTAGGTATCCAGGTATTCATCCAGATAAGACTCCAGGCCATCCAGTGCAGTCTTGACATAAGGCCGCATCACTTTCGAGCCTGACTGTAATTCAGCCTGGTAATGGGCGAATATTCCTGCTGACTCCATCCAGCAGGTTCTGCGTCCCAGGGCATTGAACATATAAAACAGCGTCCGGTTCACTGGCTTGAGCCACAAAAACTCAGCCGAAGCTACCACACCACTGGTGCGCGCCTTATCCAGCAAGGCCAGCATGGCAGTCGCCATATAGGCATGGCGTGAGAGTATCTTTACGATGACATCGGTATTTTTATACTGATCAAAACAGCTTACGCCCAAGCCGGTATCAAATTTTGCCAGTGCAAGTTTGACTGCCAGGTCATTGTTGGCAACGCCAACTGCTGTGCTGGATGCTGACAATTGATTCAATATCTTCAATGCGGTTTTTTTGTCACCACTGATCTTGGCCATGAAAGAACCCAGCAATGCCTTGAGGTAGGGTGGCAAGTCATCAAAGGATACAAATTTTGGCCCCAGTTGCTTGATCAATGCGATCTCTGCACTGGCGCGGTCCAGACGGCGCTTATTGACGGGCAAACCACTGACAGGCGATATCTCCTGGTAGATTTCCCACAACTGGCTCTTTTCTACCCATTCCTTGGGTGTGGTACTCCAGGCCCAGCGGCCACCCTCAACAGGCATTTTCAAGAGATTGGCATCCAGCACTGGTGTAATGCAGGGCCACAAAGCCACTTCTTTTTTTGCCAGGCTAAACATATCCCAGCGGCGTTTGAAATTTTGCGAGGGATGTTTGAAAAAAATGTAGACACCCATGGCGACACACAAAAGCATGGCCGGTATCTTCGTGTATTTTCCTATCAGTTCACCGTTGGCAGCAAATTCGCCATATTCCACATTGCCGTAAGAAACACTGCCCATCCAGTCGACAGCGGCGCGCACATCGGCATCAAACAGACCTATCAACGGCCCCGTCACATAAGAGCGAAACAGGAAGACGGCGCCGACAATAAAACCCTTGCCGACAAACCAGAGTATCAGCACACCGGCAACAAATAACAACATGGCCCACAGGCCTTCGTTAGAAGTATCGTTACCGGAATTACCTGCTTGTGGTGGCGGCATGCCCTGCTCCTGCGATTAAATATTCCCATTTACCTTTGCTGGCATCATATAAAGCCAGGGACCGGAACCAGTTCAGAAATTCTTTGTCTTGCTGAATTACCTGATACTTTTTATATACATTACTTACATAAGCGGAGCGATAAGGTTCATTGGCCGAATGATACAAACCTATCGCACACCACACATCTGACTTGCAAGCGAGGTATCTGAGTTTGAAGATATTCGCACCTACATAGGCATTCAGACAGTTATCTTTCAGCACCCGGTTTAAAGGAATGCGGTGTTCCGCCAGATACTGCTTCCAGCTTGCATCGTTGATCTGAAAACGGCCATAATCTTGTGTGCGGTTTGCATTGCCTGAAGTACGTGCAGACGACCCGCGTTCTTGCGCATAAATTGCCAGCAGTGCCATGGACGGTACTTTGTAATACTCAGAGGCGCCTTTAATACAAGAATAAAAGGCTGGCTCAGACATGGTATCCACTGGCGCAATATAGGCATCCACAAACCTGTCCTCAATTATTATTGTGGTTCTTGTTCAAGTCGACGACCTTGGCAGATTCTTCGTTACGCATGCCAGCATCTGCACTTGATTTTTCACTCAGGCCTGCGCTGATTTCTTTGAAACTGTCAGACAGGAAAGGGAACAGAACCCCCAGATATTCAGCAAATGAAAACAGGGCGCGATGGCGTAACTGTGTCAGGCGAAAATGTGCGACCAGCCATCTGGTACCTATCATCAGCATGACTGCCAGTGAAGTGACGAGATGCGACCAGGGATTTGCTGAATAAGGTGCACCACAGGCGAACAGAAAAGCCACTGCAGTCAGCACGGCATAGATCATTGTTTCTTTTTTTCTGTATTCCACAAATCCGGTAATATCTTCTTCAGTCCAGCCAAGGCGATCCTGGGCCTCATTGAAACTTTCTTCACGTTCTGAACGCACGCTGGTAAACAAGCGTTTGAATGCACTCCGCGTAATACCGGCAGCTTTTTGGGCATCGCCAGAAGGAACAAGTTTGCGCCTGAGTGGTGATGTTTCTTTTTTTTCCGTCATTGGAACTCCACACGAAAGTACGACTAAGTATTCTCAGACTCTGGCTCAGGTAGGGGGGCAAGCACCATCTGGAATAAATCCAGCAAACCGTTGGCATTGACTATCTTCTTTTCTTCCAGCTCTTCAAGCAGACGTCCATCGTCTATTTCAAAACGCCAGTCTTTCACTTTGCGATAACTGTATTGATGCATGCGTTCTATGGCGTCATGTACAAATAATAAAATGACAGAAGGCGACACCTGCAAGCCTGCATCTGAAATCTGCGCGCGATAACCAGTGCGGCTTTGAAAGCTGGGATCAGGAATCCAGTCGATACCAAAACCCTGCGCCAGGGTGCCGCTTGCAGCTGGAACTGCATAATCGCCTTCAAAGAAGCTATCTTTATAATGCCGTTCTGCCAGATATAACATGGCCGGGAACAAGCCATCTTCACCATAGACCCAGTCATTTTCGCTACGGCCATAGACGATGCCATCATGTACGCGGCCATCGGCATTATTGGCAAAGAAAATGTATTGTGGCGCGAGCAGAGACTCCATGGTCTGGCTCAACAAAGGCAGGGCATTGATGCTGGTCGCTAAATTCATGGCTGGTGCATTCATTTGGCACGTATCTCCAGAATTTTCAGTTCACAGACTTGATTCATGGCATCCAGCGCCAGTTTTTTGTCGACCTTGCCTATCAGACCCAACTGCACTGCGCGGTTCTGCGGAGAAATGTAGTACTGGTCTTCAACCAGGGTAGCAAACAAGGTGCTGATGTACTGCATGGGCTTGCTACCCGCTTCACGTACAAATGGCAGGCGCATGACTTGCTCACTCAACTGCCTGGCCTTTTCTTCATAAGGCGGGAAAGCTTCGCCACGCGATCCGGCTAACAGCGCTCCCATTGCGACATCAGAAAACCCTGCGCAAATCTGGCTGGCCTGTGCCATGGAAAATACGGATGGCACACCGCTGGCGGCATCTTTCTGACCAAAAGGGTTTTGCGTATTTGCTGCCGGAGCAGCGGCAGGATTTCTATTAGCCATATCTTGCGAGTTACCGCCTGGCCTGGACATATCCAGCGCCTGCGCGCCAGCATTGGCAGGAGCATTACCAGACAAACCAAAATCACCAGACACCGGGACTGTTATTTCTTCGCTCTTGCCAGCCATGCCGGTATAAACCACCAGGGCACAGGAAAGTAAAATCATCCCAAGGGCAGCACTGCCAGCATATTGCAGCACTTTATACTTGCTGCGATTATCTGTGCCCGCAGGCATGTACATGCGTGTGCCCAATAACAACAAGCCAAGGACAAAGAAGGATGAGGCGGCGTAGACCATAGATTATTATTTATTTACCTGAACGAAAATAATCAGCGAAGGCTGTTTTTCCTGCCGCTTTTTCTGCTGCCAGACGCTCTTGTTCATCGCGCTGCACTTCTGCAGCTTCGGCTATCGCATCTCTTAGCTCTATGCGGATATAGCGCTCTTTTTCAAAAATTGTGATTTGCACGCTTTTTGTACGCAAGCGTTTGGTGTCTTGATATTGATGGAAATTATTTTTCCCTTCGTCAGAAAAATAACTCAAGTCTTCAATGGCGGCGTACAAGTTGCCGACAAAGCTGCCATCGGATTGCACATAAGGATCCCACCCAAGCGGAATACGTGACTCAAAGCGGAAGGCATAACGATGTGCCCAGGCATCCAGATGTTGCCCCATGGTGAGCCCGCGATCATAAAACCAGGTGTAATTCATGGTTACCGGATCTGCTTTGGCGTGATCTGCAGACTGTGGCGGCTCCAGCTTCATGTCCCGCATAAAAGGAGAAGGCTGCTTTGCCTGCAACTCGACGATGCCTTTAAAATTGTTTTCCGGGATGACTTCACGGTACTGAACTGTCGTTTGTCGCGTGGCGCAACCAGATACAGTAAGCGCTGCCACTACCATCACCATTGAAAAAACTCTCACCTGTCACTCCTCTAAACAGCGAATCCGACTTGATAATCCAGCGATACTGGCACGCGCTCTATTAAATTCACCGCATAGCCACCGGCCTGTTCCAGCTTCACCAAACCACAACCGTCGCGAAACAAGAAGGCCATTGCAAATGCCTGATGCCCATCCGAGCCATACAATCTGACTGCCTGGGCAATCATTTCATTCATGACATAGCGCGTGTTCAGGTGCAGGGACTTGATGTCATAGTCCAGTACTACCGCTTCCGATACCGCAATATCCACCTGCAATTGCCCAGTTGGTCTCGATAAAAAAATCATGCAGTTGTGAAAGCAAAATGGCGCGATTACCTCAGCATCCAATGCCATCTGCACATCCAGCAGATATTGCACGCAGAGCTGCACCGCCTTTTGCAAAGCGATCTTTTCTGCAGGCGGGGCAGTCACTGCCATTTCATGCACGTACAAATCCGGTTCCAGGCTCACAGCAGACGCTCTTTGCAAGTAAATAAAAAAGCAGCCATTGGCTGCCCCTACTATTCAATATACATATAGGTGATTGGTGAATGCGCCGGCTTTGATTTGTACAACCAGGTCAAACTGGCGACAAGCCGGACGAATGCGGATACAAGAAGTTTTCACATTGCCCGCCCGCACAGGGCAGGCAATCATGCTGCTAAAACATCTCTATCCAGTTGATTGCCATCCATTCATTTCGCGATAGCAAACTCTACGCAAAAGCAAGACAAGGAAATCATCAACTTTTAATTCGCATTTTGTGGCGCAGGCAGCAGCACCACCCCCATATATGAGGCAAAGTTTAGGCGAATGAAAATCAAAAGTCAAACGATTTTCCGCAAGTACCTTTCGGACATGGAAAAGCCTTCGGCGAGCAGGGCTGTGACGGCGTGATCATGCTCTTCCAAACGATTGCATTTAATCGCCAGTTCAGCAAAATTGGCAGAAAATGCCGGGATAGACCCGCCATACCGGGCCTCAACTATCCAGGCAACAAATTTCTTTAAATGCCCGTTGGCAATTTTTTTCTCTGACCACTCTTTAACACGTTCAAAATTATGCAAAACCAGCAGTTCAGGACGAGGTACTTTGACGACAAATTCCCCAATCGGATCAGAGCATATTTTGTCTTCGTAAAATTCATATTCGTCATTGGTCTTGAGCATTTCGTAGGGTGGATGCAGGGATTGCACAAGCATCAGTTTAATATCACCCTCGCCCAACTCCAGACCATAGGAATACTCACCTGCAACGAACACCAATGGAGGGCCAGCTTCAGGCGTAATAGCCTCTAGCGTGAATGCACTCGAATAACATAGCCCGGTCGCATTCTTGAAATGCAGGCTGGCCAGCCGGATTGCATGCCGCATCAAAATGGCCTTGCCATCTGCCATTTTGTCTGTGGGTATGTATACCCCGTGTGCCACACGCTGTATCAGCGCCTTTTGTGCCAGGTAGTAACTTTTATTTTTTGCGATATTAGTCCCGACTATCATCAGCTCAGGAAATACTTCATCCACAACCACGTCCTTGGCAGGTGACTTACGCCGCGCAATCGTTTTCGTGACTTTTTCTGGCACAGGTTTACTTGATTTCAATTACAGGTTTCCTCAACAAAACGATAATTACAAACTGAAACTCATTTCGATAAAATGAATCAGCTGATTAGTATATTCTGAATTAACTGTCGCTCTTCAGCTCACTTACGCACTTAGCTACATAGACGCAACACAGATGCTTTTTAAAATATGAAATCACACCGTTGACTGTTTGCATTTTTGACTTTTACATGTAAATAAACACGAAATACCGAATTCACTTTTGGCAATGTTATGGCTTTTGAGACAAATATCAGACGTCATTATGTTACATTTTGTAAGACCGCCGTCGTCCTTATGCCAAGACCGCACAGATATCAGACAATGCCTTAATTAGAAAACCCGGCGTAAGCTTCATTCGTATAACAGTGTCAACGAATCCAGTCATAAGACGTTTTGATTGCCAGCCCCCTCGCTCTTTTCAAGATAGTTTGGAAATAATGAGCTTGCTTTTTTTGCCTGTTGAAAATCTGAAAAATGACCCAATTTAAATGTGGTATGCCCAGAGAAATGAGTTTGCACTTATATCGCTTGATATGACAAACGTCAGGTCAAAAAAATCATTACACATCATATAGTGTGCGGTGCCAGCTACTTGTAGATGAAATGAAGCAAGGCCTGAAATACTGAACTACCTGCAGCAGGAAAGTCCAAGTTTGACTTTCCTACTTTAATTTCGTAATATCTCGCGTGCTAAAAATAAAAAATTGCTTGAAGAAAGCAAGAGGACAAAGATGAGTGGCTCAACTATCGATCTTACGGAGGAAGATATTCTTGATGTACTTCGCCGTAATGGAGTTGATCCTGAATTTGTCTCTCCAGAGCAACTAGACCGCATTTTTGAATATGTTGAGTCGGAAGAAGAACGTGTTCTTTCGGGGGTGCTTTACTTTGAAGACCCCAAGCAAATTCAAATGTATGCGCGTGTCGAAATCGCCAACATTTTGCGCGAAAAGGGCATACTCGAAGTCAAGCCCGAACTTGCTGTTACAGTCACCGGTGCCTGTCTGATCAGTACAGATATTTTCGAGCGCTACAATAAAATCCGCGCAGAAGTTGAAAAACTGGAAAAATTTGGTAATGTTTCCATTACGGTCAACCCAGGCCTGGATGGTGAGAAATCTGCACATCAAATCAGCGTGGACATACATGAAGTTGCATTGGAAAACGTCAATGCTGCATCCTTGATCACAGATGCATTGTCAGAAATTTCCAAGCGCGCCATGCTGGGCGGTAGCTTTCAAGTGAACTTCATCGAGCAACGTGAAGATACAGCGACCCATCAGCGCAATATTGATAGCGGCATCATGCCGGCCAAGCTGGAAGTGATTGATTTTGGTTATGGCAGCGATGGCGATGAAAAATTTGCAGAACGCACCTACAAGGACGTAGAAGGCGATTTCTTCACGTTGCGTCGCGAGGCAGGTGGCTACTCCCAGTTCAGCGTGATTGGCCCGTATCACAAGGCCAGTGACAAGGACAACGCCAATGTCAGTACACTCACTGGTGACAACTGGACCAAAGTAGAACCTGAGCTGTTTGAGTTGATCAATCAAAAGCTTGAGCAAACTGCCACCGCAAAAACCGCACCAAAAATGTAATCTGCTGCAGCCAGCATGTTATTTTGCTGGCGCCACATTCACTGCAGCGGCATCTTTCACCGCATCTTTAACTTTAGCGACTTCCTTTTTGTTATCAGCAATTGCCTGCAATATGGCCTTGGGTATCTCCGTGCTTGAACTGGTAGCATAAAACGGCCACGGCCGCGACGCCGGGCATTTATACTCGACACTCTTCTTGTTTTCTGTCAGGCGCCAGGCAATCATGGTTTTTGCTGACAAGCCTCTGCAATCACCGACGGGATGCGGCACCTCTGCGGCAGTCAGCTCGCCCTCATATCTGAAGGGATAAGTGAAACGTTCGATGGCTGCAGCAAAAAACCACAACGTCGCCATCAACAGCCAGATTCTGACGTATAAAACAAGATCCGAAATTTTCATGGGATAGGCTATGCTGGCAAAATTGGCATTGAATGCTAACGATGACGAGTACGCACGAAATGGGTCGTGGCAAACAGATTATCTGCCTTACCCATTCCCGTTACAAGTACCGCAGAACGCATTTCATCAACCGGAGTGAAATGGGTTTCGGTAGCACTGCATAACATTCAGCAGCAATACTCACTCTGCCATTGCGCAGCTTATTTCATCGACAATGCTGCATCTTTCGCCAGTGACTTGACTGGTGGCTCAGTGACTGAAGACATGAGCATTTTCGATGGGCTAAATGGCATATCCATTTTGCCCCCCTTGTCGAGTTTGCCCAAGCCTTCTTTCAACACGCCAGAAGACATGACTGATTCAGCCAATTTCTCGACGCCCTGCTCTATCACTTTTGAACCTATGTATTTTGCGGCCATCCCGGCCAGAACTGGCAATGCCATATATCCTCCTCATAAAAACGCTAAAACTTAAGTCTTGAACTTAGTGTCAAACTTAAGTGCTAGAAATTAAGTGCAAACAAATTCACTGCTCTTTACATTCAAAGTACGCTCAAAGGCATTAACTCAGGCACGAATGGATTCGCGCCGTCCCAAAGCTGCACCGTATAACAGACCTTCCAGCTTGAAGTACGTCTGCGTTTCACGTACCGCAGTTACGTCCTGCGTTGACTTGGCGATCACATGCAGCAGACGGGAAATAAAAACAGGTTCGGGCAAATGCCCTGGATCTGCCTGCTTAAAGAACACGCCATCTACCATGGAAAATAATTGCATTTCATCCTGGTTAAGAAAAGCGTCCCTGTCGGTGACCACAGCAAAAAAAGCTGCCAGTACTCTGCAAAGTGAATAGTTGCAAGCATGCTCATTCACCTCTGCCACTTTGGCAAACATAAGAGAAAATGCCCCAAGGCCAACAACATCCTTGTTACGCAAAAAAGCCAGCAAAGCAGACTGATAAGCTTCACGCGACAGACCATTATCGGCATTCCGAACGCTTTTACTCAGGCCATCCTCAATATCCCAAAACACATATGGCGCAAAAAAATTGCCGCAGGCCGGTGGTAAACGGCCTGAGATGTCCGACAACAATAAAGCCTCTTCATAAAAGTACAGTGTCGGCCCTGCACCAAAGCGGACAGCATCCTTTAAATAAGACACCAAAATCGTCAGTGCCCGCTTGAATGCCCGCACTTCGCGCGCCCCCAGTATGGCTTGCGAAAATGTCCGTTGTATTTCTTTGGCAAATACAGTCGCAGCCACAAATCCGGCAACCCGCAACATATCCGTCGCATAAGACAAACCTGAATACACCAATGGGTCTGGCGTGCCTGCATTATTTGAAATGATCTTTCCCACATCACTGAGTGCGGCAATCGCACTTTCAGAGGCAAGGGAAGAAACCATATCAAGTTCATGCCGCCACATCAGTCCCCGCCTTTTCAGTTATTTAGAAAACACTACAGTAAAAAACCAGCCGTTTCACTCAACAATATCTGCTCACGCCAGGTCCTGAAATTAAATTCTTGCCAGAATCCGCTTGCAAGGGACACCAAGTTTAAATTACCTTGTCAAATCAAGTCATTGATTATACAAACAAAAGTAACAAAATCAAGAATAATATATTAACTGTCAACTCTAATTTTCATTCCCCTTTCATTTCCCCTTCACATAGCAGGTACTTATCAAAAAGAAATTGAAATCATGGGATTCACACAAAAACGCGCTTGAACTAATTCAGGTATTACTAAATAATAGTCAATAATTTCCGGATAAAGCCCTGATAAACGATAATCTTGCCTATGCACGATAATGGCAATATCAGGTTGAAGGAATGAAAACCTGGCGCAAATGCATGACAAGCAGTCTGTGCCACTTAAAAAACTGCAGGTGCGCAGACAAAATGAAAAATTCCAGCCAGGTAAATTCCGCTACGAGCTTGGTCCGGCCAGGTGACACTGCTCGTGCCCCCGATCTCAAAGATCCCAATATCACGCCAGGCAGCATACTTGACCTCGATGCAGATGGTCGCCGTGACACCAAGGAAATGAGCCTGCATGCCCTATGGCATTTGCAGCATGGCGACACCATTACAAACGGGCAAGTCACTCACCCTGAGCAAAATTGCGTGTTGGTGCTGCCAGAACTGCTGCCCAGTACCAATATCCCCGCCCTGCCTGCAGCTATGCCTATGCCATACAAAGATCCTTACACACCGGCACCATATGAAGATGAAGAATAAGCGACGAATAGGTTGCAGGAATTTTTTTGCATTCATATCGAGCCATAAGCAGGCCTGACGCAATAGAATAGGCCATAGTCAGCTTACCCAGCTGCCAACAAAAAGGATATGAATGAGCGAGCAATTGAACGAACAGAGCATGCCATGTCCGGTATGCCGCGAAACCATTAAAGTTGGCGCCTTAAAATGCCGCTTCTGTAATTCCAATCTGAAAACAGCTGCTGTTGAACAAGATGCAGAAACGGAACATGTGTTGTATTCCGGGCATCCGGCCATCATCTACAGCGCGTGGCAGTGGCTGGCCGTGATCTGCACTCTGGGCATTGCGTTTATTTACTATTGGATGGAAAGCATCTCGGTGACTTACCAGATCACTACCCAGCGTATCAAGATAGAACATGGGGTGTTGTCCAAATTGCTGGAAAGCGTGGAGTTATTCACGATAGAACATTTTGATGTCTACAAGCCTCTGGGCATGCGCCTGGCGGGCTACAGCAGCATCAGACTCAGATCATCTGATGCCAGTTCACCGATCATCAGTATCTACGGTGTTGACGACCTTGAAAATCTTGCCGATCAATTGCGCGAGTGCTCTTTGCGCGAACGCAGCAGACGCAAAATCACCTCCATCATCCAGCCCTGATCAAAAGGCAGATGGCTTGCCGGCATTTTTGGTATAAAACTCTTTGACCTGACTCAACAAGGCGGCCTCGACCGCCTGGTTGTCGGCATATTCTTGCGGCAAGATGAGGGCGCGATTGAACAGGATGAAAACGGGTACGGAGTAAACCCCGTATTGTTTAGTCAGTAATTCAGCACGACTCACATCAGCCTTTACTTCAGCACTTTTAATGGAAGTGATGAATTCCGCAACCGGGATGGCCTCTTTTTGCAAGAAGCTTTTGATAGAATCAGGATCACCCGCATTCAGGCTCTTGTCCTGGATGGCAACAAATAGCTTGGCACGTAATTGATGCTCCATGCCCATCCTGCGCAAAGCGTAAAAGATCGCGGCTTCCCTTTCCCCGATCTTGCTGTCACTGCGCCAATTGGCAGAGAAAACTGCAGGTATCTGCTCAAATGCGTATATCCCTTGTTGAAACAAGACAGACTGTTTGCTCTGCCAACTGTTGACACTGGGCTCAACGGCGCGACAGTGCGGGCAGGTGTACATGAAAAATTCCAGTATCTTCTTGTCTTCGGGCTGTGCCGCCATGGCTGCCTGCATCAATTCTTTGGATTTGCCTGCATCGGTACAGGCAAATAGCAGTCCAGACACCAGAAAAATTCCGGAAATTTTAAGAAAAGTCTTCCACAAATTGTTGTTTTGCATTTGCTGGCTCAAATCCCACGGTAGTTTCAATATTGCATTGCATATCAAAGCAAATTTAATGATTAGATGAAATAGTAATGCATTTTTCCTTCAATTATTCTTTTCCATTAGCGATTTATTTTGTATTTATATTGAGTTAAACTATGATAATTAAATGAAAATATTAGTTTAAATACGTACATGCTCTGGCAGCTGTGCAAAATCATGGCTGCAGGCGTGGCTTATTTATTGTGGCATCCCACAGAATGAAACGCGCTGACAGGCCACCGAGCAAAAACTATGTAAAAGAATAAATGGGGTAGCGAATGGAGTATTGGAAACTGGCCCGATGGCCGCATTGGGCCTCAGGTTTTTTTGCCTTGATGGGTATTTTCTATGCAAAAAAACTGTTTGATACCAATTACCTCGCTATTTCTTTCTGGTTCTTTTTCCCTTTCTTGCTGGCGGGCATTGCTTCTGAATTATTGATCACTGCAATCAGTCTTAAAAAGAATGTACGTCTGCTGTCCGAGACTGAAAGACGTCTGGCCAGGCACTTCGACTGGAAAGTCATTGCGACGCTCGCCATCGTCCTGTTTATTACCGCAACAATTCTGGCCAGCTTGTATACCAAGGGCATACATAGCAGCTGGTTCGTGATTGCCATGGCCGTGTTGTCCCTGCTATACGGCCTGGTATTACGCCAGGTATGGCTGGTGGATGTCTTGAGCTTTCCCTTGTTTTACCTCATACCTGCAGTTGCTGGCACCCTCGACACCATGTTGCCTTTATTTGCGACGCAGATACTGCTGGTGTATATGTTTGGTGTGATGGTGTATGCAGTGAGGCTGACTTCCATGCTGGAAGTCTCTACCATTGCCAATGAAGACCATAGCTACATGATGGCAGGCGGTATCTATGACCGTCATTTAATGGCCTATCTGCTCGGGCTCAGCGGTGCAAGCTTTGCGCTGGCCATGGCTTATCACCTGATAGAGCAAGCCAGCAGAATGGGGCGCGCTTCACTCATCATCATTCCCCTGATGATCTATATCATTACCCATGTGACACAGCACTACCGCGTCTATGTGAAAGACCAGGGGCAAGAGAAAACCTTTCGTGAAGTGGTGTGGAATCTGCGCGTCAAACTCTGTACCTGCAGTGCCTTGATTTGCCTGGCCATCGCGGTCAACTGGGGAATTTGATGGCATCCAAAGCACGCGTCAGCCTGGTATTGCTGTGCTATCTTTTATTAGGTGGAATGTTGCTGGCAATGCCGGTCTTTTTACTCATAGTAAAAACCGTACCCTACCGTTTTGAAATATTGACGGGCTTTTATGTTGCGCTTTTCTTCGCTTATGTCATCAGAAGTTTCGTATTGGGCGGTGGTCTCAATTTGCGCCTGAGCACACAGGTCAACGAAGTTTATGGTGCCAGCTTGCAGCATACACCAGGCCGGTTTGTTGACCTGCAATGCATGAGTTTATTGCGCGTCTTTGGCGTATGGCTGGTATTTCCAGCCGCGTGGTCATCCAAAATTATTCAACAGACTGATTTATTCCATGCATATGAACTGAGCCTGGATGCATGGCTAGCTACTCTCTCTGCGTCTCTCCAGGCCAGACAAGAAGGGAAAACATCTTGAGTTACTCACTGTTTCTACACGCGCTGGAGCAAAAGCGCGATGAAGATGGCCATGCAGGCTGTTATAGAGATGATGCCGTCAGGGCATTGGCACAGGATGATCTGTCATCCATGTTGAACAAGGGCCGCGGCCTGGATATCGGGAAGGATGATGTAATGGCGAAGAACCGACTGGAAGAATTGAATCAACTTTTGCAATCAGGTAGCAAACCTGATTTTTCTGCTTCGGATGCAGCCTGCAGTCCTCAGTCATTTGACGTCAAATATGCCAGTGCCGTAGAACGCTGCAATCTTTTTCTGATACAAAAACAATTGACCAGTCTGAATACCCAGGCTGCCCGTGTAGACATGGCAGCCAGACTGACGGGTGTTGATACCAGCAATATCAAAACCGAGTCACTTCATTTGCCTGAAAACCAGGTGCTGCTCAAGGAACTGGAGACATTCAGGAAATTAAGTATCAATATCGCTGGCTTGCTGGCTTTTGACATATCACGTCAAGAACGCTCAGAGCATCTGCAAAAAAACATACAACAAATCGGCGTCAAAGCCAGAGAAATACTGAATGCCCTGTCACCCATTCATCAAGACTTGAGGTTGGACGCAGAGGAAGTGAAACAAGCCAACACGGGAATCAGAAATGGAAATTGAAAATGCGTGCTTTTACCTGATCAAGGAAAAGGGTAGTGAAAAAATCGTGTTCACGCTGTCAGACGGCGTCAAGGACAGGTTGCGTTTTATTGAGCATATGAGTGCCGGACTGGAAGAGTCTTTTGACCCTGCCACATCCACCATCGTTAAACGACTGGGTAATGCTACAGAAGTCTGGGAAGATGAGTTTGCCGCAAAGATCTTGGGGATACTTGTTCACGACGGGCTGGAACTGGATACTCTGGAGTCCTTGCAATTGGTGCAGAAAATTCGTCTGCAGTCACTGCCATTAAGCGACTTGGCCGGCATACGTGGCCTGGTCTATCAATTGCATGAAGAACGCAAGGAAATTGAAACTTCGCGCAGTAACTTATGGCGCACTTTTGCACATCGCTCGGCTATTTGAAACGTCCGCCCAAACAGAAAAAGGCACCGCACATAATAGATGCAGTGCCTTTTTTCCGTTTAAGCTTCTGACATTTAATCGGTAACGATAATCAATCGTCCAAGTAATCTGGATTCAACTTGACGGATACGCTTGCCTGTCGCAATTTCAATTTCACGCAGGGCACCATCAAACGTACCAAAGAAGGTACCACCCATTTTGATATCCTGGTCCTTGGTCTGGTAAGACAAGGAGTAACCATTTTTGGATGCCATACGCAATAGCGCGTTGCGCAAGGTTTTGTCATTCAGTGAAATTTCCCATTTGGTACGTGAGGCTTCCACTACCTCGATATTTGCCTGTACCGGGAAAGAGACGACATTATTGTTGACCGATGCCGTCGAAACTTCAGTGATGACATTATTATCCACGACAGATGAAGTGCTTTGCGCTTCGGCAGCATCAAATTTGACCTTTTTGATGCTGGACTTGGCTTCATCCGTACTTGCCAGCGCGGCATTGGACAAGCCCATCTTGCTCATTCTGTAGCCACCAGCCGCAGGCATGGGGAAGCGGTAATCAGCCCTGACCATATTTCCTGCCGTCACAGGCTTGCTGTCATCCTCAAAACTGATAGGCTGCGCCACTGGCTTGGCAGTCGTCGCGTCCTGTGGAACGGATGAAGGTTCTGGCTTGATTTGCTTGCTGCGGGCATTCAGTTGCCCCAGCTTTTCGCGGTACTGAGCTTCCAGCGCTTCCAGTTGCGCCATTTTTGCTTTGGTCGCCTGTTCTACACGCTGGCTGATCATGCTGTCTATCGCACCATCAGGCACCCTGACACCGATGTTGGCGCTGCCACGGTTGTCACCCACTTCACCCAGGGCACGTACCGGCACTTCAACAGTGGCAATTGGTACTGAACGCGCTTCAGTGATTGCTGCATGCGCCGGTTGCAGGCGCAAGGCAATCAACGGTTCCGGGGTTTCATATTGCTGTCTTACGGTGACATGGCGCAGGATGCTTTTATCTTTACCCTGGCTAAGTAATTGAGATGCGTAGGACCGGTTCGACATGGGTGCCAGGGTAATTTCCCGGTTTTCCCAATTGATGTCGGCAATCAGCCGGTTCTTGAGCAACATACCATCCAGTGCAATGACCCAGGTCTGGGCACTGTTCCACTCAATTTTATTCCTGAGGTTCACGCCCTTCAGGGCAAACACGCGCCAGCCCTGGCTTTCTGGCACGATACCGCGCAAGCCGGTGAGCATGTCCACACCTCTGTTTGCGGCGACGGGTATCATCACCATATCCATATCGATATGGCCATGATGCAGGGTATTGGCAGTAGCACCCACTACCCGTTCTTCACGGACATCAACGACTTTTCTCTGCGCACCAGATATCTGATAGACATAAGGTGTGTTGGGATTGCTGACAACCTCAAACCCTGCCATGGCACCAGGCGCGTATGCAGCAAGCCCTGTTGCGAAAATGCTGGAAACAATGATGCTCAATAAATTACGTTGATATTTCATCAGTAATCACTCCGATAGCCCACGGCTACAAAAAATTAAATTCTTATTTGATACTGGAACCCTGTCATCATCCTGGTGAAGCTAGGACAAGACGCACGAGTTTCAAAGAAATTGCTAATTACGATAGCGCTTCATCTCATTCCAGTTTTTTGCGTACCTGACTTTACCGCCTATAAAGCAGCGAACCAGGCGAAACACCACCATGGGTGAATACTTGAAACGCTCAAGTATTGACAGTGCAACGATCACCGCGATGGCCGTAACGAAAGTAAACATATTGGCGTGCAACAACCAAAATACCAGCGGGAAAACAGCCACGTAGTTAATGCCCAAAAACCGCAGCTCCCTGGCAGAATCACGCCAGATTACCTTCGCGGTGCCGTCATCAATATTATTTGCCATCTCAATTCCTTATTTTGGTCCGTCACTGCCCAGCATACGTTCTGCCTGGCTAGCACTGACTTCATATTTTTTATATTCGATCTCGGAAATCATCCCTTCGCGGTAATAGCGACGGGCTTCATCCACCAGCAATTGTTTTCTTTCCTTGACGATAGAATGCGTCAGGAAAGGCAGCATATTGACATCGGCCCCGACTTGTTCGATCAGACGGGTCTTCACTTCATCATCGAAAACCAGGAACTCACGCAATGCGATACGCTTGAAGTTACCATCATCATTTTTTTCTGTCGAAGCAACCAGACGCTGAGTCAAAATCACCTTGGTGGTATCGATCAGATCAACCATCTTCGACACCCGCTCTTCATGCGGAAAAACGTTGACCATACGTTTCCAGGTCTGCCCTACCGAGTTGGTATGCAAGGTTGAATACACCGCCTTACCAACCTGCGCTGCCTGGATACCGGCGTTGATGGTTTCATGGTCGCGCATTTCACCGACCATCAGAATATTCGGGTCACGCCGCACCGCATTACGGATAAATTCAGAAAATGACTTCAGGTGACGGCCTATTTCATGCTGGGCCACCATGGAGGAATAGCGCTTGCATTTATCGAATACAAACTCGATAGGATCTTCGCCCGTCAATATGCGTTTATTTGATTCTGGTTGTTCCAGTATATAGCGGATAATCGCCGCCAACAGTGTGGTCTTGCCTGAACCAGTTTCACCTGTCACCAGCACCAGGCCAATTTCAGGAAACAGTTGCTCCATCAAATCTGGCGGTAGCTTCATGGTGGATATTTCAGGCGGATTTTCCTGCAAGGGACGCATGACAATCTCTACGCCTGGGCCTGAAGGTGACAGGCAGCCGGTGGCATTCATACGGAACCGCACAGAGACGCCGCGCTGTCCTTCCAGCTTTAATTCATAGGCATAATCAATAGCTTCACCACCGCCGAGTTTGGATGGACCATTGGTGCCATAGACCTCAGTGACGATGGTATTGAGCTCGCTGGTTTCCAGGCTTCTCTTGGTCAGCTTGAAGATGGGCTTGCCTACCCTGACTTTGACCGGATCACCGGTCTTCAAATAGATATCAGATACCCCGATGTCCAGGCAATGTTGCAACAAGCGGCGGAAAGAATTTTGCTCAAAAGTGTTTGGTACATCCTTGAATGCATAGCGGGCTTCGACTGCTTCGCGGTCAAACGTCACATCTTGATTCTTTGCTGACTTGGGAGCGAGCGAAATAGGCTGTACAAGCGCGGACATAATTAACTCGCAATCAAAAGCTGGGGAACAACATCCAGTCGTTAGAATTCAGATTGAATTCAGGGCGTTCGGTAATCGTCAGCGTAATATCATCGATGGATATGCCAGTCTTGCCATTACCAGTAATACCGAGGCGGTTGCGCGAGACAAAAGGTTTGGTCACCAGGTTTTGCAGCAGCAGATATTGATAGCGCTGCATACCAGAAAAATCTTCATTCAACATGGCCAGGTTCTGGCGGTAAATCGCATTGGCCTGATCTACACCTTTGTCCCAGCCCTCAGCCAGAGCCTGGTTCCAGACCCGTTTTTCTTCATCATTCTTTGGGAACAAACTAGGGTGTACGTCATTGCCTGGCACACCTGCATCAAAGACCAGATAATTTTCCCAGATAGGAATGGTGGTGATCAGGCGCGCCTGCTTTTTAATGCGGAAGCTGGCTTTGGAATAACGCAAGACATCTCCCTGACCATCCTTGTCACTCAAGAGATTTTTCGCTCCCAAGATAACCGGCGGCTGCATGACGCAGTTTTCATTCGGGCGTTCTGCAATCAGTTTTTGTGTATAGCGGGTTTTTTCTTCTTTACCGCAACTCAACATAAGGGGAGCGAAATTGAATATCCTGTCCATTTCTGAACGGTGACGGTACAAGAATTCCTTGATCAGTATGGATCTTGCGACCAGGCCATTACGTATGCCCAGGCCATAGGCAGCTTCGCGCACAGCGGCCACCCGCAGGTCGCGGATATCGCTGCCTTTGAATGGATCATCTTCACTGCGCTTGGCCTTGGCTATATTCTCTGCAGAAAAGTCACTTAACATGGGTGCAGCAGTATCTCTGGCTGTATTTTCTGCACTGACATTGACTGTGACAGGTTCGCCTTTGCTATCGTAAGCAAAGGCAGTGGAGGCGCACAGCACAGCCATGGATGCTGCAATAAATTGACTTACTTTGAACATACAAGACCCGTTATCAAAATTAGTCAAAGAAACGAACCAGCACTTTTCTTCTTGCTTCGTCTACCACAATATCTGCACGTGAACCGGCCTGTAAGCCGGCATCGCGCAAGATGGAAGCGATGGACTGTTCCCTGGCATTGATTTTTACCATGACAGGAATGGCGGGAACGCTGCCTTCAGGTTGCATGTATTCATAGCCTGAACGTATCGCCATTTGACGCGCCACTTCCTGTATGGGACCAGCTTCCCAGACAAAGCTGATTTTCGCGGTCATGCCATACGGCTCTTTGGTGTTAGCCGCTTTATCCATTTTCACCTGCTGTGCAGGTGTGAGTTGGGCTTTCTCAACTGCAGCGCGGGTGTTGCTTGCTTCTGCCAGCAATTGCGAGTTGCGCTCTATCGAGTCTGCAGTCGACAACAATTGCTGCTGCAATGTCACCGTCTCGGACAAACGGGATTTCTGGTCTTCCGCCACTTTGGGATTTCTCGTCTGGCAACCAGCCAGGGTCGCAGAAACAACTAATAAGCTGACAGCAAATTTAATCTGATTCATGGATGAAGTCTCTGAGTTGCGAACGCGCATCGTTTCAAGCCCTGTCGGTACAAGAATTTTCACGTCTCGTAAATAATGAGAAAGTGCAAAATCTTATTTATTTCCATTTCTACGAATGAAAATCAAAATAATAGGAAAACTTTAAGACAATGATAGCATAAAATATTTTCAAAATTTATTGAAATTACAGCACCTAAACAGAGTATTTTGATCAGGACTGAGGATTTTGAACTTCCTGCAACAAAGAGCACCATCTACAGAAAGACGACGACGTCTGCAAACTCAACAATCAATTGCTGGCAGGAAAATTAGCGGAAGGAAACGCAAATCCAGTAACTGGAAATTCTGAACAACGTATGGATAAAAGCAGGAAAATAAGCGTCAGAAGTATCAACATTAGCGACCAGTGGCTGCCTGATGAATCCAGTCATGCAACGCCACGAAGCGACTCCACATCAAGACGGGCGACACTTGCGGCCACCCGTCTTTAGTTCAGTTCAAGGCGATGTAAACTATCCTTACACCAAGGCTGCAGCCCGCTTTTTCTCTTCAAGATCTTTCTTGTGAGAATACTTCAGCAATTCTTCAGCCATGCCTTCAATGATATTGGTATCGTCATCTTCACCTATCATGCCAGTCGCAGATTTTCTGGCAAGTTCGCGGCGTTCGATTTCGTCCATGGCAGAACCGTCCGGGTAATTCTCTGCCAATACCCTTCTGGCCTTGGATGAACCGATGGCACGGTACAACTTGTCCCTGAGAATAGTATCTTTGCGCGTGGTTGAGAAAGCCCACAATTCCATAGGGCCGACAGTGTTGGTCAGCAATTGTTCATTCCTGTGTTTCTTGGTCGAGAAAATTGCCAGGAAAGTGGAGCCGCCAGAACGAGGAGGATGAACCCGTCCAGACTCCAGCGCATGACGTGCTGTTTTGGATAAGCCGAAACGATCACCGATTTCTTTGACCTGGGCAGCATCACCACCATCGAGGACAAAAATGGACGTCGCAAATTCCACCATCTCTTTATCAAAGTCATTCATGGATTGCGACAGCAGGCAAACCTGTACGCCCCATTTACGACCTTCACGCATATACACCAGGACCTGATCACGTACCACAGGTGAGTTTTCGGTTCTGTGGAATTCATCGAAAACCACGCGTTTCGGGTCTTCCTTGATTTCATCGACACGGCCCTTGTGGTAAGCCTTGTACAAGGAACGGCATTCCTGCAAATTCTCTTCATTGAAGAAGAAGTTACGTGTGCCTATGAACTGACCCAGCATGTACATGATGCCGGTACGGCGGTCAGCAGCAGCACCACCGGATTTGGCGACTTCATCCAGATCGATTGCCACGATGCGGGTGTCACCAATATCAAATTTGGTCGTCGAAGTCAGTACCGGATATTCACGCAAGACCGACTGTATCATGCGTGAAAATGCGTCGACTATGGTTTCAGAAGTTGCAGTTTTTGGTTTGGTGTACACGTCCCTGAAAGACTGATCCTGCACCACAGAGGTCAGGTCATTCATGTTCGGTACGGCAAAACGTTGCGCCAGGATGGCTTCATGCACCATGCCACTCTTGAACAATTCGTCGGTGATATCCCACCAGGTAGTGATCTCATCGGTATGCAGACCCAGTGACCTGACTGCTGCATCGACTTTTTCATCCTGATGCTCAGAATAACGCTTGGGACTTTTCTCTGGCGAATACAGGCGGTAAGCTTCATCTACCACCATGCCGCAAATATCTGGCATACCATCGTAAGGCTCGGTTTTACCCATGGGCATGGTCAACAGCGTCAGCAAGTTGACCAGGAATGCACGCTCTTGCGGTATGGGATAGTGGTAACCAAGCTGGGTATCGAAAGGATTGACTGCATATTCCGGCGTCATGCGCAGACGGAAATAATTGGCCAGATGCTTGAGATTGGGTGGCAAGGCATCCTTGACCAGGGAAATCAAACCACTCGATGAGGGGCCGATATCAATCACAGAAATGCGCGGCAAGCGCTTCAGGCCAGGCATGACACAAATTGCCCAGTTCAACATGTTCGACAATACTGATTTACCAGAACCCGGCTTCGCAAAGATGATATCGATCCATGTAGTCTGTTTGCTGGAACCTGGTTGATATGGCCAGAGTTTTCCATCCGGTGAACGGAATAATACTGCCCCCTCTTTCCAGGAAGACGCCGGACGCTGTAAAGGCATCATGTAAACAATGTCAGGCAAAGGCGCAATGGCAGGTGTGCCCATGTTTTTTGTGGAAAACCCTACCAAGGTAGATGCCACACCTTCAAAAGGATCGCCACTCTTGTCGAATACTTCTATGCCACCCCAGCCTTCGATGGCACGCGCCAGTCTTTGCTCCCTGCTGCGCAAGAGTTTTTCTTCACCGACGGGTGCCCAGGTCGCAAACGACATGGACACCTTGACGACTGTACCGCCCTCCATGTCCTGGTAATTCTGCAGGGCCTGTACGGCATTATTGGCCAGCTTGTTATTCGATGAGGCAAAGGAAATCAAGGCGGCAATCATGGACTTCATACCGAATCCGCGCACACCACCGCCTTCCATCATCATGGAATAACGCCATGGCAAATCGGCCTCCCTGAGACGGGCAAACAGTCTTTGGAAAGTATTGATATCTTTTGGGAACAGGTACACATGGACAGGCGCAATGATACGGTCACCTATGCGCAACCATTTGCCATTCAATTCTTCCGCATCGCGCGGCATGATCTGATGTTCTATGCGGGGATACAATATGTCGGATATATCGCGCGGATGTGGATTATCAAAAGCGCGCGGGGATATCTTGTCACCCAATAATCGGGGTTTCCATAACTCGTCTGTGTAATCAGCATCGTAGGACATGCGCGCCACCCGCAATGCCGTATGCGCATCCAGAATTTCACAATCCAGCCCCGCCGTTTCCAACTCCAGCCTGACTGATCGCTTGAAAGAAGTGTGGCGGTCGCGCAACTCACGGATCGCAGCAAACAGGTACTGGCTGTGCTTCATAATCGGCACATTGTGTTCTTTATTGAACTGCACTTTTTCTTTGGCAGCGGCGGCAGATTCTGCCTTGGTCATGGATGAACCATGGGTCCACACCACCAGATAACACTCTTCATGGGAAGTGTACTGCGACATATGCGCCACTTTGGCGTCAAACATGTCTTGCACATCCATTTGCAAATTCCTGGCGGTTTCTCTTGAACCTTCCAAGGCGGAAGTAATGTCACGCACAACAAAGTCTTTATCGCAACCAAAGACGATTTGCATATGATGCCCGGCCGTGCCGAAAAATGCCTCAATACCTTGCATCAGTGAGCGGTGTATGACCGCAAATTCTTCTGTACCGACCAAAAACCTTGCACCATCAACCCGGATAAAACTGATCAGGGATCCATCTTTGGCCACCAGTGTGCTCTCGTCATCTGTAGTTTCCAGTTCGCAATATACCGAAGCAGCACTCCGGAACATGGAACCAGCCCAATAGACGAACTCATCCACACCCTCAAGAACAGAATTTACAACTGACATACCTACTCCGATCAAATAGAATTTATTTCATATGAGTGATCAGCACTAATTTTTTAGACAGGCAAACTTTTCGCTGCATAAGAAACATGCCTGACATCGCGCCTCTGCAAACGCTTTACAAAAAAGCCCCGCAGACAAGGCCTGCGAGGCTTTTTGCGGGCTTTCAGAAATTTCTAGTATTGCGCAAATGGCTGTAACAGCAATTTTTCAGTCATCTTGCTCACATCAACATGCTGCGTAACCCATGTTCCATAGCATTTACAACCCGGAATACCGCAGTATTAAGTTCCTAAGCTGCTGTATTCATAAGAAACCCTCGTGCTGTTCTGTGTGCCACCCCACAAAGACTGACCAGCAGTAGTCATCAGCGATGGCAAGTACAGCAAGCCAGCAGCAACCGCCAGCATGACGATAGGCGTAGACAGCGGTGTTTGCTGAGGATTATCTTTATGTGCCTTGAATTTGAACATCGAGCCGCCAGCCAGTGCAACACCAGCCATGTAGCAAGCACCCTGTATCATGACTTGAACGCCATTAATACTCTTGGATGCATTCATTGCGACGTCACCAATCGACTTAGCATCACCAGCAGGTGCAGTTTGCGCGAAAGCCAGTTCTGGCACCAGCAAAACTGCCAGGCCTGCTGCCACGCCCAACGCAAGACCAAGCTTGCTCTTCATACTCTTGTTAAGTTTAATCATGGAAACACTCCTAAGCTTTAGAAATAGATGCAACAAAATCCGGTAACAACATCAATAAGAATACCTTAGACTAAAAATGCTTTCAAGTTTTTATACAAACAAAAGTAAAAATATTTACCTTTTTCCTGGAATCGTCGAAAGCGCACCACTCTAGGGGATAATAATGTTGCTGATACCCAATGATTTCTGCAGAACTTCTGAAAGCGCGACAATATTCAGGCAAAAAGTACCCCCTACCAACAAGACGATGGCACGTTTGGCAGTATCTTCCTTATGTCCACCACCTGAACCCAGCATCTTGAGCGCATACCAGCCGCGGGCAAAGGCGATCAGGCCAATCAGATTGACAAAACCGATGACAACCCGCGCAGCCTTGATACCGTCAGCATCCAGGATGGTGGATGTGGTATAGGTCATGATGGTACTGGTGCCAAAGGTGGAAACCAGAAATGTGTCCAGCGAAGAAGAAAGATAAAACAGGCCTGTTGCAGCAAGCAGTGTCATTACTACTGACATTGCACCGTCGTCGGATTTTCTTTCACCTATGCGTTTTAACTTGAACATGGAAAAACCAAACAGGAACATGGCGACCACAAAGCACATGGCCTGCACGAAGTTCCACAATCCGGGTATGCTCTCACCAAATTTCAGCAACATGGTCATGGCTGTCGGGCCTTGAGCAAAGGCTGGCGCTGCCAGTAAGCTGATGACTATACCGAGGAAAAATCGAAAGCGTGATGTCGACATCAAAGTCCCCAAACGGTCATCAGTTATAAGTGCGTCCACCGGCCTGGAAAGATTTTCTTTCGAAATCTATTCTTTCCAGACGCCCCAAAGCTTCCATGTCACCACCCACTTCAACTTCATGGGTCAGGCCATCACGGTCACGATACAGCACACGGTCACGCAAAATGGTCAGGCCTTGCAGGGATAGTGCTTTGGGTGCTGCATCCATAGTCAGCGTCCGCGAAGGCAAGTTTTGTGTCTGCGCGAGATTCGTTTTTGAAACAGTGCGGGGTGGTTCTGCTGCATAAGCGTTTCCTGCTTTGGCAGTATCAAATAACATGACACGACCACCAGCTTGCTGCGCTGACTGGGCTGGCTGAGTTGATCTGGCATTAGCCTGTATTGTTTCACGTTGAGCTTCTGGTGCCACCGCAGGTTTATTGGACGTGCCGCAGAAGGCTCTCCTGGGTTCATATTTGCAGAGTTCAGCTTCCAGTCGCAATTTGGTCAGGCCCAGATCGTTCACGCGCCCTTCCAGCATGCTGACATATTGCTCACGCTTTTGCCCATCCTGAGCAGGTGCGTAAGTTTGTGCAAGCGCTGCAGTTTGTGCCATAGGCCTGGCTGCAGTCACATTCGCTGCTGCAGGCACTGTCACAGGCGGCATGGCAACTGGACTGGCGGCAGGGGTAGCTAGATTAAGGTTATTACGATTTTTAAGTTGTGCCAGCGCTGCCAGATCTTCATTCTGAGGCTGACTGGCTGGTGCCGGTGCAGATTCAGCTGCTGGCTTGTTTTCCGCCGCTACAACAGCGGGCTTATCCTTTGCTTCAGCCTCATGCTTCTTGCGTTCAGCCTCTTGCTTTTGATTCTTGAAGGCCTGCTGTTGCTGCTGGCGCTCTTCGTTTTGAGCGTTCTGGATTTGCATGTACTTGGTGTATCCAAATACACCCATGACAAACAGCATCAGACCCCCCATCGCCAGATACATGGTCTTGTTATTATTTTTTGCGGCTACCGCAGGCAAGGGAACTACTTTCTTTTCCCCTTCTTTTTTAGCAGTTGGAGAGGAAGCTGCATCTGTATTTTCAACCTGCTCACCTGCAAGGCCATCCCAGTCATTCATACCCATCATTCTTTCCTTATCTTCAATTTACTTTTGGCTTTGCGTCAAAAATGAAGCTGTATTCCACAAGCGAATTTAACGTTGGCCATACGCGGGAACTTGCCCATACAATGCCGGCTGACCACCATAGGCCGGCTGCGGCACATATACCGGCTGCTGGCCATAGGCAGGCTGAGGCGCATAGACTGGTTGCTGACCATAGATAGCTGGCTGACCGGGCTGAACCGGAAGTGCTGGAGCATACGCATTGGCAACCGCAGGCTGCGGCAACGCACGCCTTGCGCCATTGGCAGCAGCCCCTTGCACCGGCCCGCTATTGTCAGCGTTGACACCTTCGACATAAACGATGTCGGCTGCAACCAATAAACCAATCTCGGTCTGTGAATACACTTCCAGCGTATTTGGCCTGTTGGTATAGGGAGCCAGCGAGCTGGCAACGCGGTTCATGGTTTTTGCCGCACCACGTGCTATCAATTGCTGATTATTAAGTTCAGTTTGAGTCACGATAGTCGGTGCACCATTCTGTCC
Source organism: Undibacterium sp. Ji83W (assembly GCF_049340385.1). Classification (NCBI taxonomy): domain Bacteria; kingdom Pseudomonadati; phylum Pseudomonadota; class Betaproteobacteria; order Burkholderiales; family Oxalobacteraceae; genus Undibacterium; species Undibacterium sp. Ji83W. The sequence goes on from NZ_JBMPOZ010000003.1 coordinate 297,929, forward strand.
ATAAACGACAGTCGAATTATTCTGCGACTTGCCTTCAGCATAACCCTGGGCAAAATCAACGATGGCAGCAAGACCGAATTTGGTCAGCAAATGCCGGTCCACATTGTCAGCCACCGCAGCACGTTTGGTATCACGGTCAACAGCAAAGATTTTAACGGGGATGGAACGTTCAAACTTGGGGTGATTCAGCGAAGTAAACTGTATCACTGCCTTTTCTGAGTAGGGTGCAGTCTGGCCAGCAAGAGCGCCAAGTAATTTCCCACCCTTGAAGGGACCACTAAGAATATACGCTGTGATCGCACTAGGCTCATCCGTATTCATGCCTATGTCAATGCTGCCATAAAAAATATCGCCTGCCCTGGCAAAGACCTGCCCTTTCTTTTGCGCCTCGGCTTTGGCTCCCGGCTGGCCTTGTGATTCTTTTTCCTTATTATCAGCTTCAGCATGCTCACTGCCTACATAGGCCGTGTAGAAAACCCGTGATCCTGGCTCCCATACTTCATTGATTTTTGTTTTATCGGCTGTCAGCTTGCGCTTCCATTCATCGACCTTTTTCTGCTGCGCAGCTTCGGCATCACGTATCTCTTGTTCAGTAAGCTCACGTGGACCTGTATATCTGGCATAGCCGTTTTCCCCATTACGGACAGGATACATGGAGGGGTCTACCCCACCACCAGCAATGACCGCAGAAGCAGGCGCTGCATCAGGCCGCATGGTGGCAATAAAAGTCTGCCCATTTGAGTCAGCACGCTTGGCTGCATCTTCATTCGCCGTCTTGCGCAGTTCAGACTGTTGCGCATCGACCTTCGACGGATCAATAACAGTCTTTTTATTTGCCGCAGCAGGCAAAGCTGCAGTATCCGTCGGCCCGCTCTGCTCTTTTTCCAGGGCATTTTTTTTGATCATTCCATTGACTGCCAGCGCAAGACCTGCGACTAAAACAACAGCAACACCAATTACCATCATGCGGGATTTAGGATTTGTCAGAAATCCTGGTCCGCCTGTTTTCTTTTCTGCCATTTAAAACCCCGACACGCGTAATTCAACACTCTTACCTTCTTGCGCTGCGTAGATCACCGGTGTGCGCGCAGGAAGCTCATAAACATTGGTACCATCAATAGAGGACATGGTCCCTGTCCAGGACGGTGAGCGCACTGAAGTCTTATTAGTCAGGCGCAAATACATTTTTCCATCCAGCATCCAGGCTCTGGCATCAGCGCCTTCGACCTTGAGTTCCTGGGCTTTTTCTGGCACTACACCATTGAGCATGGAAAACATCGAAGACGAGGCCTCAGGCGGCATTTGTTTCTCTATCAGGGCAGCGGCATTCGGGCCACGCACTGGCATCCTGGCATCCAGACGTACATCGGTTTCTTTTTGCCCGGTCACCAGGCGCACAAAGACTGGCGTACTCATGCCAGCCAAAAAGACTTTCAAGTTGCCGTAGGCATAATCCTTGATCGGCTCCAGCGCAATTTCATGCGGATTATTATTGGCGTGAAATTCCACTGCAAACATGGATTTCGACGGTGCAGAAAATTTAACGACAGGCCAGGGATTACCGGTTGAATCGGTAAATAGCAAGGATGAGTTCTCATTGACATTCAAACGCATCACCGGTATCACCGATCCAGGCTGCAAATTCACAATCACCGAAGAAATAACGGCCCTGTGCATCTGCCCGTCAGGTGTTCGTACCGAACGCTTGAAATCATCAATACGATCGTAATAGCGATTAATCTCGTCGCGGCTGAAAGTCACCGTTTCATCCAGCAACTCATCAAAAGCCTGCTCTTTGGGGTCGCGGAATTGCGGCATCTTAAGCTTGGTGCGTGGCCGTGCATAACCGTCTGGCGATGGCAGCATGGCAGGATCACTGTAGCGCGCATTGAGTTCTGATGCTGTCAGTTTGGCCGAACTGGCCGGACTCATCGCTTGCTGGGCAGGATCAACTGGAGCAGGCACGGCGCTTGGCAAGGCCATTTCACCGGGCTTGACTGGCGCAGCTTGCCTGGCATAAGCAGCACTTCCCAACAGCCCTAGGAATAGTGCACAAGCCAGCTGGATATTTTTGTTCTTGTTCATCATCAACGACCTCAAATCACCGCTCGAAAGTACTAAAGCTGTCAATTACCACACCGCGCGGATTCTCTAAAGGAGAAATTGCACGCAGGTTCATTTTGATTATCAATTTTTGCTTGATTGGACTCTGTCCAAACGGCGTATATGTCACGTCTATCGGCATTTCCACTTTCCACGTATAGACGCCATTAAACACACCCTCACCCGCAATGACCGGGCTACTGGTGACGACCGCCGAAACCAGCATGGATTTTTCCTTGACTGTCTGCAGCGTACCGGACTTGTCCAGTTGCTCCATATAAGCTTGCCAGCCATCGGCACTGAAATAATCGACATTGCCCTGGAATTGCTTGCGATAGTTCACATAGTCATAAGTGAAAATCGAAGTCACCGATTCTGCGGCCCAGGTCAGCAAAGCATTTTTGGAAATGGTAGGACGGCTAATGGGACGCAATTCAATAATGCGCCCATCATTTTCTGCCGCGATATATAGCGGCTTGGGAGGATTGCGGTAGACGTCATACAAGGCATACGCCAATAAAATCGTCAGCACCAGCAAGCCAGCCACCACTTTCTGGATAAAGCGATAGCGGTCGAGATAAAACTCAGCCCGTGCCATATTTAATTCAGGTTGCCCTGTGGTCTCCCTGGCATTAGCGCCTGCATGGGATGGGTCAATTGCGTTTGCCAGCGGCTTTGCTTCCGACTGAGCCTGCAATTGTTGTTGAGCTATGGAGCCAGACATCTTGATCCTCTTACACGTTATGGATACGCTGATTCAACATTTGCTGCAGCTTTTACTGAGGCTTTTGCAGCATTTGCAGCCTTGACCTGATCGACACTGTCGAACTGCTTCAATTTCACCAATAAGCCATTGCGCGTGGTTGCATACAAATCACGCTGGGGAAAACTCCCGTACACCAGGAACATCGCCACCACCAGGACGATATTCAGGCCAATCAGACCCAAAGCGAGTACGGTCATGCGACGGAAATTGTCCCGATAGAACTCATAGCCATAACGCCTGGTCTTTTTGACCACAGGCTTGGGTGATGGCTGAACAGATATTGCTGGGTCTTTTTTCATAGAAAAATTTAGAATTCTTCAATTATCTTATCATGTGAATTTATGAAAACAAAGGCTAGATAAGGTTTTTTCGACATTTAAACCAAATTCTACCAGCTTTACAAATAAATTATTAAGACAATGATGGTAAAAAACATCTTGATTGCATCAAGGTAATTGAATATGCCGTATTGGCAACAGAGAGGAGTATTTGCGGAGGGAAATATTTCCTTGCAAATCAAGGCAAGCGGAGAGTAACAATTGCCAGGATATTTGATGCTATGGGGAAATAACGGCGCATTGCGCTAGCAATCTGCACCATCGACAATGCATGAATTTGTCGCAGAGAAATGTATGTCGCTTTGCGAACTCATGCCAGCAAGCGCTGTCTGCACACGCTGTCTGCACACGCTTAAGGCCAGCTATTCTTGCAACATTTCCCTGATCATTGCCAGTCGGTTCAGATACACAGCCTCACCATTGGCATCATCCGAGATGGATGGGGCAAAGTATTCATCCTTCATTTTATCGAACAAGGTTTCCTGCACTGCCCGGACAGCCTTGTCTTCAGCCACGAATGGCAATAGCGGCAAGGCCCGCCCGAAAGGAAAGTTGGTCGCGCAGCGATTCAATACCTGTATCACACCATATAGCGCCGCCAACGCAGCGGCCAACTTGGCTTCACCATCAGCAGGCAACTCTGCCGCCATGGCCGGGCTGTTTTGCTGCAAATGCTGGAAATATTCCGCAGTCAGACCTTCCGGTACCTGTATGGACTGATACAACTGCAAAGCCCGCTCTACATGGGGCTTGTGCAAATTGTGCAGGGCTTCAACAAGTTGATCTATCAGGGGCATGATTTCTTCCGCTATAAAAGTTGGGGATGTCCTGACTTAGTCAGTCAGATTCAAATTGCAGGATTTCTTTTTCCCACCTTGTGCCAGGGCGGCCTGATAACGGCTATTCGCTGCCTGCCTGGATACGTCCATCAGCGACTCTTTCACTTTCTCTATATCAAATTCTTGCGCAGGTGCAGGATGATTGGCAGCAATAGTCATTTTCCCATCCTTATTTTGCAACACATCGCCAATGGCGGCTTTGCTGACCAGAGGTGTGCCGCCACAACCCAGGATTTGCGACTTGACCGGCGCTGACTTGGATTTCCCCAGCAAATCTATATTGACCATCTTGATGCCGCGTTCAGCAGCCAATTCTTCAGTCAGCGATCCGCCAGCCAGGCACGGCTGCGTGGTGGCAGCGAGACAAATTAACAGGGAAAAATATAGGCACAAATTTTTCATGGGCCATTCTCCAGCATTTTTACTTCGTAGGAGGGAATGATGATTTCATCGCATTGCTTGATGACCGCGAGGTAAACTGGTTCATTCTTTTGCACTTGCGCCTCAGCAATCAGTAAAAAGTTTTTTGACTGACTGATAGAGGATTTGAAGCTGATATTGCGGCCAGAAGGGCTAATCACCTGCCCGGTTCCCAGCAGGTGATATTTGAACAAACCAAAAACATCGATAGTCATTTTCCCCGCATCCAGAAGCACTGGCTTGACGACAAAGTTGATGTCTTCAAAGAGCATATTCTCACCTACCGGCCCGCTTTTTTTGAATGCCACGGAAAAATACTTCCCGGTTGTGAATTCGTAATTTGCTGACACTGCATACTGCTGCAGGCCACTCACATTCATCCTGGCAAAATCGCTGTCGAGTTCATCAAATTTTGATGAAAATGCATAAAATGAATAAGGGCCAGCTACCTTCTTTTCACACTTGCGTACCGATCCGCAAATCAGTTTGGCCACTTCAGATCCTGCAGGCAAGCGGTAGATTGTCAACTCATATTCGTTATGATGCTGTCGCAATTGACCAGGCAAACTATGCCTGAGTTTGGGTACTACTGCCTTTACATCCGTGACCGGCGCAGCCTGTGCCGACAACATCAGCACAAGACTGCAAATACCGAAGGAAAAATGCCTATGCAACAAAGCTTGCCCCTGCCTGAATTTATTTAACACGCCTGAACAGGCGTGCAATACCGTTGCGCATGGCCTGCCCTGTTGCTACTAAAGCCAGCAAAAACACCATGATGCAAAAACTATAGAAGAGCCAGGCCAGATAAGACTTCAGCTGCGGGAACATCATATTGGCCAGGAAGGCTACCAGGAAATATATACTTACCGCCAGCAAATGCAGTCGCCCCACAGTGAATGAAGGCAGGCGCAGTGCGAAGCACAAAGGTAGTAGCTGTAGCGCGCAAAAAATAATCAGGCCGAATACCCTTTGCTCAAAGTGAGTACTGAGTATGCGGGTAAGTCCAATACCAAACAGCAGGCAAATCACGGCACTGAAGGCAAATAATATTTGCATGGCGCCGCCCGACAAGGCCGGTAGCTTGCTCATGGATGGGTTAGCAGTAATGGTAGTCATTCTTCACTTTCATCAAGTACTTGTTTCCAGGCCGCAAAGCGAGCCAGTTGTTGCATGAAGAAATTTTTATAAAAAAAATATCGCCCCAGTTCATAAAAAATGACACAGATAAAAGCGCCTGGTACCGCCATGGCGCCCGCACCTGTTGCATTCAAGGCGGTTACCAGCAGCGCAAAAATGGCAACCGCGCTGGCCATGCATATGATCAGAAAAAAAATGGTCGTTGCCAGACGACGTAATTTTTTCTGCAAAAAGGCTTGGTACATCATTGCTTGTTTCGTCATTATTGATAGAGAGTTTTTGCAGTTAACCTGGTTTATTTTTTTGGCAGCGCATTTGGCGAAATGAATTCTGTCTTTTCTTTCAGCTTGGGCGCCACGCCATCGTCAATACAAACACTGCGGAATACAAAACCCTGAGGCCGGCTGTCCTCATAGGACTTCAACTCTCCTGGCTGCAGTAAATCCTTGCGTTGGAATTCTGCAATATTTTTCTTGGCGTAGGTGTAAATCGCTTTATAGTCCGACACTTCGTATTTGGCGGCGTTCAACTGATCATAGGCGGTAAAAAAATTAGCCTGCACTATCGCAGCATCTTTGCCACACTCTTCCATTTGCTTCTTGCGGATCGCAAGCAGCTCTTTTTGCTTTTCATTGAATGGCTCCAGGCTGACATTGATTTCCAGCTCCCTTAGCTTGATTTGCCTGTCGGTGGCAAAATGTCTGACAAACATCAGGTCAGTCGCGAGTACAATCAGGCGTTGCGAGCGCTTGTCATCAAGTGGCTCCCTGATCTCTGGAATTGGAATTTTTTTCTTATCTTGAGCATGGGCAATATTACAAGCATTTCCAAATGCGAAAGTTGCTAACAAAAACAGAACGAGTTTATTCATTGACTTAACCGAATTTAAAAAAATACATACCCAGCAATAGTTTTTCATCAGACCCTGGCAATTATCATGGTTCTGTCAAGCAGATCAAAATTGACACTTCCAGAGACAATTGCTAGCATTCGATGAGAAAAGTTTTTTTACCTTCATTTTTATAAAGGTATTTTGATGAGCTTAACAAATATTGCGGAAAAATACGAGAATGAAACTAAAAATTCTGTATTACCCGCATGGAAAAAAGAGTTTTTCCAGACTTTGGGCAAGAACCCGACAGTAAAAACCATATTTTTGCGCCTTGAAACCCAATACGTGCAAAAAAAGCAAGTTCATCACAGACTGGTTCCGACCATCGCCTGGAAAGTTGAATTGCCAGGTTTTCAAAGTAGTTCTCCAGCGCAACTTGCCGAATTGCGCAGGGAACTGGCGGCCACACTGAAAGTAAATGGCGTGCAGGTTGTGCACAAAACCGATGAATGGATGCGTCATCTCAAAACCCATCATGAGGTGGGTATGTCGTATGCAAGACTGTGTGGCATAAGCTGATGAAGAAGTTACTATGTGCAGTGACAGCCACATTGTTGCTGGCTTCCTGTGGGAAAGTCTCATCGCCAGCAGTCAGCGAAGGGGTGGCTTCACCAAATATGAAGGTGCCGCTCAGTTTGTTGCAACTGGAAATGGCTTGTGAAGACGTAGCGTCCATCATCATGGTATCCATGTCCAACCGTCTCAGGAACGTTGATGTCTACAAGACCCGCAGTTTTGCCCGTTCAATTGCAGATTCTTTCGATACCCGCTTCCCTGAATTACCTGCAGATACACGTTTGCAAACCCGGCGCATTTACATGCAAACGGTCAGTGATCAATATCTGGCCGAACAAACGGTGATACAGCAGCAGGTAGAGACTTTCCGTCAGTATGGCGAGAATAAATTCAGGGACGGTGCTATCAAGGCGTGCAAGCACGGCCTGGCCAATATCCCTCAGGGCGAAGCTCTGCCGGTATTGCAATTGACAAAATAGACGCATTGCATACAACAGTAACAGGCCTGTGCGGCAAATGCCTGAGACAACATGTATCATCTCGTTTGCTTCCTGATTAGCAGGTCAATATGCAATATGCGCCAGAAAAATAAAAAATGAATACCCCGAACACGGTTAAATTAAAAATAGACAGTATCCTCAACGAATTACCCCGCTATGGCAGTTATGCGCTTGCAGACCTTGCTGTAGAACGCGAAAGAATACGTGCCATACTCGCCAAGATGATGGAAAAACGGGCAGACGAGCCGCAACTGACAGGCTTTGAAGAAAAGATGGTGGCTAAAGCGCTCAATGTCTATGAACCCTATATCGATGCCGCAATACAACGCAAGCAAGCGGGCGAAATCATTATCCGTCCTGTGCATACTATTGCATCGATACAACCGGAACAGATAGAAACAATAGCGGGTGAAAAATTCTGGATCAAGTCAGTGCTAAAGACTCGCTATGCACTGAGCATGCCTGATGATCTGATACTTAAACTCGAAAGCGTACGCGACTGCAATTTCCGCATCCGCCTGGAAGAAGGGTTTACTGATCCTGACTTGCCTGACCTGCTAGGACTCGCACATTCAGAGCAATTCAGCTTGCTGCCAGAAGGTTATCTGAGTCGCGACAAGGATGGTGTGCCCTTGTTATATGCCACAGCGAGAAGCACGGTTCCTCTGACGTTGGACATGCAAAACGTCGTCAAAATTGAATTTGCCAATCGCAATCATGGTGGTGAATTGTGGCGGCACCCGCAATACCAGTTAAACGATGGCTGCTTTATCAGTTTGAACATGCAGGGATTTTTGCTGCGTTCCAAATTGATGGCACATATCTCAAAATCGCAGTTGCGCTATGAAGTCAAATTATATGACCATGGAAAACTGATTGCTGAAACACGCAATTTTCAAACCCGGCAAGCAAAACATGCGCAAGCTGAAAACGAAAATTTACTGAGTAACACGGCTTTGAAAGAAGTCATACTCAAGCTGACCACTCTACCAGGTGATATGCCCGAAGATGGTTTTTTTGAAAAATTTGATGCAACACAAAAAGAATGGATCGCGTCTGCACGAGCAAAAGAACTGGCCCGGATAGGCTTGGATTTAACTACCTAGGGGTTTAACTACTTAGCGGCTGAGGCCTGGTCCCTGGCTTGCAGCTTGCCGCAAGCATCATCCATTTTTCTTGCGGTATTGAAATCCAGACCGGTGTTTTGCATATCCTGCACTATTCTTGCTGGCTTGACCTGGTATTCCCGGGCCAGACTATGTCCGGCAGGGAAGTTGGCAAAGCTGATGCCTGCCATGTCCAGCAAAGTTGCAAAATTGGCGCTGGTCATCGTGGCCTTGTCCTGGTTCTTCAGCAAGTCTCCCCACTTGGCGGCATGCTTCTCGCGGTAGGCTTGATTGGTCCAGACAAAATACGGGACGCGTAAATTCTCTTCATTCATGGCACCGTGACCTATGAATTTGCACTGCTGGGTGGGCAAGGTTTCACCGTGATCGGAACCATAAACCATGGCTGCATTACCTTGCAAGGCAGCCAATGCCTGTATGACTTCTCCCAATATATGATCGGTAAATCGTATGCTGTTGTCGTAGGCATTGGATGTTGACTGCAGGTCATTGAATTGTTCACCTGTTGCAGCCGCCTTTTCATCGCCAATGACAGGGAATTTCTCAAACGCCTTTGGATATCTGGCCGCATAGATGGCGTGGCTGCCCATGGTATGCAACACGATCAGTTTCTTTGGTGATTTTTCCTGCAAAATATTTTTAAGCGGCGCAAGCAAGGCATCATCATAGACAAAACCAAGACTCTCGTCGGCTTCAAAATATTGTTGTACGTCGGCCTCTGCTGCAAACATGGTAGTCACATTATTCAGAAAGCTTTTCTTGACCTGGGTAGACAGGAAATAGGTTTTGAAACCTGCCTCCTTGAAAGCAGAAATCAGGGACTTTTGCGTCGCCCCTTCCAGCATGATATCCCGCCCACTCAAATAGATAGGAATGGACCCCATGGTGAATGCCCTGGCTGTAATCATATCCCGCATGCTGACCAGTTCGCCGTTTTGCCTGGCTTTCAGTAAATTGGGTGAGGTATCGCGGCTGTAACCATTCACGGCCCAGCGATCAAATCTGGCTGTCTCGCCCAATACCAGTACATAGGTTTCTTGCGTTGTTGCAGATTCAAGCGAGCTTGCGCCAAAACGGAAATGCTGCAGTTTTTGCTCCATGCCATGCATGAATTTTTCCTCCTGCCAGAACATCCACAACCTGATTGGCATGCCGTAAGGGAAGGTATCTTTCACGGTCGATAGCAAAGGCGGTAAATTATCGACACCAAACAATTTTTCTTTGGCATTTTCACTGGCGGTAGGAAAGCGATTAGCATTCCTCTCTTTCAGATAAGTACTGGCACTCATGGCCCCGATATACCAGCCATAGCCTGCCACACAGAGCAGGCAGAGTATCAAAAACCCACCAGGCCTGAAATGACTGCGGCGGGAAAAATACACGGCCAGCGTAGTACTGACTATACATATTACCAACCACAGCAAGATACCTTCAGCACGCTCAAGCAGATAATTGAGTGATTCACTGCTATCACTGGTAGTGAGTATGGAAAACAGACTGGAGCCCGATATACCACCAAACTGATAGGCAACATAAGCTTCAGCACCAGCCAGGACAGCCAGCAAGGCAGTTAGTACCTTGACCAACAGGCTGCGTTTCCACAACTGAAAGAACAGGTACGAAATGGGCAGCACAAACAGGATGATCTTGCCACCATACAAAGGCAAGGCCGCAGCCTTGGCAATCACTATGCCATTGGTAATGGCAAACGGTATCAATAAGAATAGGAAAGACAGCAGTTCATCAACCAAGCGACTGTTCTGATGATGCAGGTCCTTACTTTGCTTGTTAGTCAAACTTTCAGAGATATTCATTTTGCTTGCGAACAGGTATGGCTTGCCGGTAGTACCGGCTATGTTGTGTAGTGTTATTGCAGTGTCATTATTTATTGGCAGCTTGTGGAACGAGCATGCGCAGACGCATGGCTGAGTTCTCATTCTTGAATTCAATACCATCCTGCGTCCAGGCACCGATAACGCTGCGCGCCTTGTCCGACATCAAGCCAGTGTTTCCCTGCAACTTCTCGAAGTAAATGACACTGCCTTTGACTCTATACACTCCAGATAACTGCTTACTGACTTCAGGTTTGGTCTTTGCCCAGTCTTTTTTTGCCTCATAGGAGGAAACACTGAATTGAAAGCCGTGGTCCTCTGCCAGTGTCATTTTGTATTCCAGAACCTGTTGCCTGGATTCGGCAGCATTCATGAATGTACCTGGCCATATCTTTATATCAGGTAATTTTTCGGCGTTTTCTACCATTGCTGCATATTGCGGCGTCTCTTTCAGCGGTGTATTGCCGACCGCATCCAGCTCATTTTTGTTGCTAAAAATCTCAACAAGCAAGGCAATGCCCGCTACAAATACCGCAACCAGTACGAATTTGGTGATCAGCCGCATGAAATTCTCTTTCCTGTTATTAGCTAATGAAAGTAAAATTTCACAAGCATTGACGATGAAGGCAATGTTATCATTAGCGGACAAAAACTGGTCGAAAAACCGTAATTTCAGGTTTTTTTATTAACTCCAGACAGTACTGCACCAGGGAATCCGGGAATATGAACACCATACTTGTCGCCTTGCTGGCCAATATGATAGGCAATGAAATGCTGGCGCCGAATCAGCCGCGTCCAAATGGCTTGCCCATGCTATACCGCTGTGAAGTTTATCCACAGGCGAAGATCAACCCTGAAAACTTTGATATGGTGGTTACCCAGGGCCTGCGCAATTGCGTGGCATTGCGGGAAATGACTTTCCCTGAATATCTGGACTGGCGTGATGAACAAGCAAAAGCAGGCAAAGAGAAAGCAAAGTAACTAGTCCCGCCTGCATTGCATGCGGGACATACCTTTCTACAAGCGATCCTGCGTATCAAAAATTATTTACAAATAAGACATTCCATTAAAAAGGGCATTATTCGTGCTTTCTGAACATCTGAATGCCAGCATCTTTTCTGAAACAGAGATAAAAAAGCACTGCGCACGAATTATTATTGATGGCTATGCCATTGAAGCCAATGACGGCGTCGTCCCTAGCATCGCTGAGTGCCTGCAGGCAGAAAATGGTCTGCGTATCGTGGAAACTTATCTGGCCAAGGGCTATCCGCGCCAGTATTTCAGTCGCTGCTCACTGCCCCGTGACAGCAATGATTTCTTGCGGGCATTCGCTATTTCAGATCGCTCAAAAATCAAACTGTATGGAAACATACTGGGTTTTTCCGTTTTCTTTGGTAACTTGCCCATCACGGTACTTTTACTCGAAAGCATGCATGACACTTTGGGTAAAACCCATTTTGTCATGACAGAAGACAGCAGTTTGATATCGGATGAAGAACTCAAAGCAAATATCAGCTATGACAATATTGCTGATTATGCGAAAAATGACAATGAGCGCTGGACCATGCTGGAAGTGGCACTGGCAGCGCCGAATGGTGGCGCGCTTGAATTGATAGAAAACCGGCTGAATACGGATACGCAAAAAATCATACTCAGGCAGCAATTACGGCTGGAGAAAAACACTCTGCAATCACCATTATCAAAAATGGTGCGCTATTTCATTGACACGCAACGTATCGACAAGATCGCTATCATCGCCCGCTTGCTCAATGAAATTGGTAGTCCGGTCAGCTTTGCTGAACACTTTAGCGATATCGTGTTTGATGCAATACGCAAGCGCTCTTTGCCACCATCCAAGCTGGCACTGATACCTGGCTTGAACAAGAACATGGCTGACCGTAACCAGAATTCATGGTCGCTGTATCTGGATGCGTTTATTTCAGACCAGGACAGGCCGGAATACGAAAAGCTGTTCACCAAATAATGTAGAAGATGGCAGTAAAAACCGCCATCTCCCATACCACTATTAAATTGTGGCGGCCAGACGTGTACCCTGGTTGATAGCACGCTTGGCATCCAGTTCTGCCGCCACATCCGCACCACCGATCAGATGTACAGGCTTGCCTGCTGCTTCCAGCGCGGCTTGCAAATCGCGTCTTGGTTCCTGGCCAGCACACAGGATGACATTATCGACAGGCAGCAGTTTTTGCTCGCCACCGATGGTGACATGCAAACCCGCATCGTCTATCTTGTCATAGCTGACACCGGCTATCATTTGTACTTCGCGGTTTTTCAAGCCTGTGCGGTGTATCCAGCCCGTGGTTTTACCCAGCCCATCCCCCACTTTGGAGGTCTTGCGTTGCAACAGGAAAATCAGGCGTTCTGATTTTTCCACCTCTGCAGCACGCAAGCCACCGACGTTTTTATAATCGGTATCGATACCCCATTCTGCATAGAATTTTTCAGGGTCCAGGCTAGGGCTGGTGCCGCTATGGCTCAGGTATTCGGCCACGTCAAAACCTATGCCACCCGCACCTATGATGGCGACAGATTTGCCCACCGTTTTCTTGTCGCGCAAGACATCCAGATAGCTCAGGACTTTAGCATGCTCCACACCTTCTATCGGCGGCACACGCGGTGTAATACCCGTCGACAGCACAACTTCATCAAAGTCTGCCAGGTCAGTTGCATCGACCTTGGTATTTAGCTTGAGTGTGACGCCAGTCAGTTCTATCTGCTTGCCGAAATAACGCAGGGTTTCATAAAACTCTTCCTTGCCTGGCACTTGCTTGGCGATATTGAACTGACCACCGATTTCAGAACCAGCGTCAAACAGGGTCACGGCATGGCCGCGATTGGCAGCTGTCGTGGCGAAGCTCAGGCCGGCAGGGCCAGCGCCAACTACCGCAATGCGCTTGACTTTTTCCAGAGGTGCATCAAGCAGTTCAGTCTCATGGCATGCGCGTGGATTAACCAGGCAAGAGGTGACCTTGCCGCCAAAAGTATGATCCAGGCAAGCCTGGTTGCAGCCTATGCAGGTATTGATTTCATCTGCCCTGCCCTGTTCTGCCTTGCGCATGAACAGCGGGTCTGCCAGTAAAGGGCGTGCCATGGAGACCATGTCGCAATAGTCTTCTGCCAGCAATTGCTCGGCAATCTCCGGGGTATTGATACGGTTGGTGGCGATCAGGGGGATATTCACCTGGCCTTTGAGTTTCTTGGTCACCCAGGCAAAAGCAGCGCGCGGTACCTTGGTGGCAATGGTAGGAATGCGTGCCTCATGCCAGCCTATGCCGGTATTGATAATCGTCGCACCGGCCGCTTCTATGGCTTTTGCCAGTTGTGTGACTTCTTCCAGCGTGGAACCACCATCAACCAGATCCAGCATGGACAGACGGTAAATAATGATGAAGTTGGTGCCGACTTTCTCGCGTATGCGGCGCACGATTTCTATAGGAAAGCGGATGCGGTTTTCATAAGCGCCACCCCATTCATCATCGCGCTGGTTGGTGCAGGCGGCGATGAATTCATTGAGCAGATAACCTTCTGAACCCATGACTTCGACACCATCATAACCGGCGGATTGCGCCAATGCGGCACAGCGGACAAAGTCAGAAATGGTTTCTTCCACTTCTTCTGTCGTCAACGCATGCGGCTTGAAAGGATTGATCGGGGCCTTGATGGCACTCGGTGCCACCAGGGTAGGCTGGTAAGAATAACGGCCAAAATGCAAAATCTGCATGGCGATCTTGCCACCGGCATCGTGCACGGCCCTGGTGACTATCTTGTGGTGTTCTGCCTCTGCTTCAGTGGTGAGCATGGCACCGCCATGCATGGGGCGCGCTCTTTCATTCGGGGCGATACCGCCAGTCACGATCAGGCCAACGCCACCACGGGCGCGCTCTGCATAAAATGCCGCCATGCGCTCAAAGCCATTATCGACCTCTTCCAGCCCTACGTGCATGGAACCCATTAACAGGCGATTGGGCAAGGTAGTGAAACCCAGATCGAGTGGCTTTGTCAGGTGAGGATAAAAAGACATGGCGTATTCCTAAAGAAGGGGCGTCAAAAAAGGACTTACGCAAAGCCGTTCCAACAAGGCGCCAGCGACGAAGACAGTGCTTTAGCACGGCTAGGAGCTGCAACGCAGCTGGGGCGGCTTTTCGTAAGTCCTCACAGTTATGCAACTGAGTGCATAAGAATATACCGAAACTGCTTTATTTATGCAACCAGTTGCATATAAAATACCTGAAAACCACACCGACTATTTACTCTAAAACATGTCCCTGCCCCACGCCTTGCTAACCTCGATTGCCGAAAAGCCATGTTCAGGCTATGACCTGGCGCGGCGCTTTGACAAGTCCATAGGCTATTTCTGGCATGCCACCCACCAGCAAATCTACCGGGAACTGGGGCGCATGGAAGCCCAGGGCTGGGTTATCTCTAGCGAGGTTGAAGGCGGGCGCGCAGGTAAAAAGCTCATCGATATCCTGCCCGCAGGCCGGGATGAATTACGGCGCTGGGCCAGTGAAAGCAGTGCACCCATGAGATTGCGGGATGACATGATGGTCAAATTGCGGGCTGATGCCGCGATTGGCCCGCTAGGCCTGACAGAAGAGTTTGAACGTCGCCTGCAATTGCATGAGCAGGAATTACAAACCTACAGAGAGATAGAAAAGCGTGACTTTAGCGCGACACAGTTGTCGCACGAAGTGCAATTACGTTACCTGATACTGAAAGCAGGCATCACTTTTGAAGAAAGCCGTGTGCAATGGACCAAAGAGGCACTGCGCATATTGAAGGATGGTACGAGGGCAAATTAAACATCGCCCGAAGTATTTTTTTGGCTGTGCCACTCATTGGCATCTGCCCACAATTCACTGCTTGCCCAGTCTTCGCAAAAAAGCACATTGTGTGCCTGTCACTACGCTATCTTCAGCCAAAGTTTCATGGCTGTGAGCAACAATAGCGAATTCCTTAAAAATCCTTGCGTGTGTTAGCGAACAGATGTGTTTGCAACAGAGGCATAGGCTGCTGTTAAGTTACAAACAAGTTAAAAATTAGCTATAAATTCCAGATCAGGAACACTGATGTGCGAGCCATGCTTTTGCGCAATATTGTGTCTGGTCTATTTGCAGCAACCACCGGAAAAGGATCTACCATGAGCGAAAAAAAAGCGAGCGTACATTGGGAAGGCTCAGGCAAAACTGCTGTCGGCAATATCAGTACTGAAACTGGCGCGCTGAAAGATTATCCCTATGGCTTTGCGAGTCGTTTTGAAGATGACAGGCGCGGCAGCAACCCCGAAGAATTATTGGGAGCTGCCCATGCTGCCTGTTTCACCATGGCGTTTTCATTTGCCTGCGAAAAAGCGGGTTTGAAAACCACCGATGTAGATACCAGCGCCAGCGTCAGATTGTCTAAACAGGGCGAGGGATTCGTGATTGATCGTATCGCACTGACGATGGAAGCGACGGTCGCAGGCATAAGCGATGCGCAATTCCAGGAAATTGCGGTGGCCGCAAAGCGTGATTGCCCTTTATCCAAGGCACTTGCCAGTGTTCCCGAAATAACGCTGCAGGCTACATTGCGCGTGGACACTACTCCGTAAAATTGCACACAGTAAGGAAGCACATGCTACATACTTTGCCCGAACTACCGTATGCAATGGATGCATTGCAACCCCATATCTCCAAAGAAACTCTGGAATTCCACTATGGCAAACATCATCAGGCCTATGTGACGAATTTAAATGCCTTGATCAAGGACACCGAGTTTGCCGAAGAGTCTCTGGAAAATATCATCAAGAAATCAACTGGCAGCATATTCAATAATGCCGCGCAGGTGTGGAACCACAACTTTTATTGGCAAAGCCTGACACCCGGTGGCGGCGGTGTCGCCACTGGTGCACTGGGTGATGCCATCACTAGTCAATGGGGTTCGTTTGACAAATTCAAGCAAGAATTTACCCAGTCCTGCATCAGTAATTTTGGCTCTGGCTGGACCTGGCTGCTGAAGCGCTTTGACGGTACGCTGGCGATTGCCAATACCTCGAACGCAGCCACACCCTTGATTGGTGTTGATAAGCCGCTGCTGACATGCGATGTCTGGGAACATGCTTACTATATTGATTACCGCAACCAGCGGCCTGCTTATATGGAAGCATATTGGAGCCTGGTGAACTGGGAATTTGTCGCGGCTAACTTTAATGAAGTGTAATTGAGTGACTGGCATGCAATAGCCTGCTCGTTTAAACCATAGCCGTTTTTTCAAGCAAATCATAAGCTAGCCCTTGTGCGGGATACTCTCCTGGACAAAAGTCACTGCTATTTCTCCTGATATGGGGTCCGAGGTTTCACTTGCCTGCCCCATTTTCTCAGTAAAGCTGATACCAAAATCTTATCTGCTATGCAAATCCGCTTACACATTGTTGCGCTTTAATATAAAACACACAATTACTTGATTGACACGCTTACGGCTGTCATGCACCATCCATTTACTTTAATGCATCATGCGCCCTGATACGACACGATATTCGGAAATTCGGCGACGCGCGCAGCTTTACCAATTTCAACAACCTTCATCCAGCGACCACATGAAAAGCTCACCTTCCCTGAAAACCCTCAGCCTGCTCTCAGTCAGTCTCGCATGTATCGCAGCTCCTGCCCTGGCTGCAGACTACAATCCATTTCCCAAAGCCGGTGTATATGATGCCAGCGACAATGGCTTTGAACGTCTGTTGACGGTGAAACCTGACGGTAAGTTCACACTGGAAGTGGCAGAAAAAAGCAAAACTGGTAGTTCGCGTAGCGGCTCAGGTGAAGGAAAACTGGCGGATGCGCCGGGTGGCTGGAGCTACGCTGAAGGCCGTTGCAATATGACCCTGAAACGCGCTGCGGGCGGCATGCAATTGCATGTAGAAACCTGTGCCAGTGCCTGGGGCGATGTGCCGTTTGATGGCAAATACAAATATCAGGGCGACGAAGTAGCCGCAGCACCGGTCAAGGCTGCACCCGCCCCTGTACCTATGCCAAAAGCTGCGGCACCTGCACCTGCAACAATAGCAGCCGCCACACCTGCTGCCGCCATGACGGCAGCACCAGTTCCAGCAAGTGGCCCACTCCCCTCCCGCAAGGAGTTAATGGAAAAATGGGCGAATATTGCAACTGACGGTATTGCCGGAAAAAGTGTGTTGGCCTGGACCAAGTCCACCGGCAACATATCACCAGACACCACGCTGGAAGCGTATTCCCAGGCTGCCTTTGTGGTAGATACCACGAGTGATTACCAGGCACTGTCAGCAGCTGAAAAGGCCAAGTCGCCACTGCGCCTGATCAATATCCCCTTGCCTGCAACCAGCCCGAAGGAAGGACTGGAGTTCGAGGTGGACTGCAAGTTTGGCAAATCCGATAAAGTCATCGCAATTAATGTCGCCAGCCAGGCCAAGGGGAAACCAGTCACACGCAAACGTATCAGTGCCTGGATGCTGAATAACAACTTCGAAGTAGTGGAAGTAAAACCGGCGAACAAAGCAAAATGCCCGACCGCACAGGCTGGTTATTAAAACCGGAGATTGAAGATTGAAACTGGAATGGCACCCTTGGGTGCCATTTTTTTACTGCTTTTAAGGAAACAGCCCCATCCCTTGCGCACTTGATACTTCAGGCTGGAGCATATCTGTTGCCGATATTTTCCTTACCTGGCTTTTGTCGTTTTGCTGCCCTTCGCTAAGGGTTTGGCCGCCGCTTTAGGTTTTGCTGCTGTTTTTGCTGCTGGCTTGGTCGCTGAGCTGGCAACTGATTTACTTCCAGCCTTGTTGACAGGTTTGACTTTAGCACTTGCGCCAGCTTTTGCAGTCTTGGTCGCTGTACCAGCGGTACTTTTGCCAGCCGGTTTTTGTACCGGCGCAGCTTCTGCTGTCGTGCTGCTTACCTGTTCCCCTTCCATGGCCTTGCTGACGGCTTGCTTGAATTGTTCTTGCAACAGTCCCCACCAGGCGGCAGGGTTGACGAAAGGTGTGCTGGTATCTGCCGAGTCTGCCTCTTTAGTAGCGTTGGCAGTGTTGGTAGCGTTGTTAGTTTTAGTAGATTGTGTGAGCTCTTCTACCGGCACTTCAGCTGCTACCGCAGATGCTCCGGCTTCCGGCGGCATGTCGGCGCTCTCTTCGTCCACTTCGTCATCAGGATCAGGTTCAGCGACCTTTGCCTTGGCCGTATGTGGATGCATGGGCCAATCGGCATTACTATTACTGCTGCTGGCACTGGCAGCAAATGATGTTGAAGGTGAGCTTGCCTGCTCTGCCATGGCACCAGCCTGTTGTGCGTGCTGCGCAAAACTCTCACCTATCGATTGCAAGGCAGCCAGGGTGGCACGCTGCACTTCCAGTGCCTGTATGGTGCCGCGCAGCATATTCATGTTGACGGTCAGCCAGGATTCTACCGTCTTCAAATCCTGAATTTTCTTGTCCAGCTCATCCACCGACATGGGTGGTGCCACCATGCCGGGCACTTGCATATTGCCCCAGAGTTTTTTGACGAAAGACAGGGTATCGCCCATGGCATTCATGCCGGGGATCTCAGAACCAGAAAACGGATTACTCATACGACTTCTCCTTAATATTTTCAAGGTTGCAGTTTATTTAATTCTGAGCATCTTGCATGAGCCAGGCAATGCCGTCAATCGCGCATCGAAATAACGTTCGGTTTTAAAACCATAGCCACTGCCCTCATTATCAAAACGCACGCCACTCTCGCCCTTCTTTTGCATGACCGTGACATACAGCGGCTGTATCAACTGATGATCTTCTGCACGCATGACGGCGTCATGGAAGGCATTCTTGTATTGTGCGCCCTCCATGGCACGGGCGACTGCAGCCGCTTCGGTAGTTTTTGCTTTTTCCATGGCGGTGGCCAGCATCTCCACCATGACTTGCATGCGCAAATGCACATAATCATCACGCGGATCAGGATAACGCTGGCGGAATTGCTGGTAAAACGCATCACTGTCGGCACCACCTGCGTTAGGGTGCCACTCAGCCACGGCGCGCACCCTGCCAAGACCGGCGTCGCCGAGTGCAGCCGGTGCCCCCAGGCCATTGCCATAGAAGGTATAGAATTTGGTCGTCATACCGGCATCCTTGGCAGCCTTGACCAGCAGGCTCAGGTCATTGCCCCAATTACCAGTGATGACGGCATCTGCGCCACTGGCCTTGATCTTGGCCATATAGGGGGCAAAGTCCTTGATCTTGCCTATGGGGTGCAGGTCTTCACCGACAATGGCGATATCCGGCCTTTTTTCTGCCAGCATGGCGCGCGCGGATTTATTTACCTGGCGGCCAAAACTATAGTCCTGGCCTATCAGATAAATCTTTTTGGCGCGGCTGTCAGCCTTGATGACTTCTGTCAGCGCATGCATGCGCATGTCGGCATGGGCATCGAAACGGAAATGCCAGTAACTGCATTTTTCATTGGTCAGCGCCGGGTCGACTGCAGAATAGTTGAGGAAGAGTACGCGATTATCCGGTGCGCGCTGATTGTGCTTGTTGATGGCATCCACCAGTGCCAGGGCAACGGCTGAGCTATTGCCTTGTACAACAAAGGGAATATGCTGGTCAGTCAGGTGTTTCAGCGCGATCAAGGAATCCTCCACGCCCTGTTTGTTATCAAAACTGCTTAGTTGCAGGAGATGCTGACCGTCAGGCAAGTGCACGCCACCACGGGCATTTATCCTTTCTATGGCAATTTGCAGGTTTCTCTGCACCGCTTCGCCAGCATTGCTGAAAGCCCCGCTCAGACCATCTATCATGCCTATGCGTATTGGAGTCAGACTTTGGACAGGGGTAGCCGCATGCACATTGCTGAACATGCATAGCCCCAGCAAAATGGAAAAATTTCGTTTCATATTTGTTGTTAATACTGCCAGCATCAAAGCTATCCTGTCATGTCCATCAAATCCTGCAAACCGCAAACTGCTGCAAAAATTGCTATTTTACTCCCTGGCCAAATCAGCCAAGTCATCCAAAATTCAGTTACTGCGTTTACACTAGCAGGATGGATGCTACTGCCCCTCAATTTGATGCCAATTTATTTACACGCCAGAATCTGTTGTTTTTGACGCTGGCGGTGTTGTTGCATCTGTTTGTCTTACACGGTCTGGACAGGGACGCGATGCCAGACAAGCCCAAATTACAAGAGAACCCTATCGCGGTGCAATTCAGGGACATCCCCGATCAGGCTGAGCAAAAAGCGGCTGGCAACAATCCTCAACCCGGCCCAATAGCAGCACCTGAAGTCAAACCAGTAGCTGCTATGAAAAAAACCGTGGTGCCTGTGATTGCGCCAGAACCTGAGCAGGCACCTGCCCCTACCCAAAACGCAGAAATTCCATTAGAAGTGAAGGAAAGTAGCCCTGTCCTGCCCACAGAGACCAAACCTGAAGTCAAAGCCGATGAAGCCAGTGGCCCAGTGAGCAAGGACAACTCAAACAGCGAAGGCCCACAAACCTATCCGGTGCGCACGCCACAAACAGGCAAAATCAGCATGCGCATCGTGCGCACAGAACCGAATCGCAGCCCTGTCTATGGCGATGGTGAGATTAACTGGGAATTCAAGACTGGCCGTTACAAGATGAGCATAGACGCCTCTCTGGATTTGTTATTGACATCGATTAACCTGTATCAAATGCGCAGTGAAGGTGTCATCGATGTGTATGGCATCACACCGGCGACCAGTTCAGAAAAACGACGTAACCGCAGTGAAACTGCGACACATTTTGATCACAACAATAAATCCGTCAGTTTTTCATCCTCGAATAAAACGGCGGAAATAAAAGATGGCGCTCAGGATAAAGCCAGCTTCATCATGCAACTGGCTGGCATAGGTTATGCTGACCCTGAGAAATTCCAGAGCGGACGAGAAATACGTCTGCAAGTGGCTGAAGAGCGCGATGTCAGCACCTTTGTCTTTGTCGTGACAGCCTTTGAGGAAGTGGACACCAAGGCAGGCAAGATCATGGCCTGGCATGTGGTGCGGCCACCACGGCCTGGTTCTTACAATTCCAAACTCGAAGTCTGGCTCGCCCCCGACCAAAACTGGTATCCGATACAAATACGCAATACTGAAAGCAATGGCGCTGTGACTACCCAGACTGCCACCAAAATCGTCAGTGTCATCAATATGGAAAGATAATCATGCGCAAGTCTATTACCGTGTTCGCCCCCCTGCTAATGGCATTGGGCCTGAATGCTCCGGCCATGGCACAAGGACATGAAACGGCGGTCAAATATGCAACCAGACTGCCGCCATCGGTTGAACTGCAATACAGCATCAAGGCCAAACAAAGCGGCTTGCCACTGAGTGGCTCGGCCTCGGTCAAATGGCAGGCTGGCGACCAGAAATACAGCATCATCACAGAAACCCATGCCATGCTGGTGGGTAAAATCCTCGATGCCAGCAGCCAGGGCAATATCGATGACTATGGCCTGGCACCTGACAAATTTGTCGAAAAACGCTTTCGCA
Source organism: Undibacterium sp. Ji83W (assembly GCF_049340385.1). NCBI lineage: Bacteria > Pseudomonadati > Pseudomonadota > Betaproteobacteria > Burkholderiales > Oxalobacteraceae > Undibacterium > Undibacterium sp. Ji83W. Next base: position 319,918 of record NZ_JBMPOZ010000003.1, read on the forward strand.
AACCCGCTACCACGACCAGCTTTGAGCGTGACAGCAAAACCCTGCGCTTTAGCGCATCCACAGAAACCTATGTCCTGAAAGGCGGCGAACAGGACAGAACCAGCGCCAGCTGGCAGTTGATCGCCATTGCCCGTGCCGCTGGTGAAGGATTCAAAGCAGGCTCGGAATGGAAGATGCTGGTTGCTGGCCGTCGTGATGCTGACCCCTGGACCTTTAAGGTAGTGGGCTCTGAAAATATCAAGACTCCCATGGGTGATATGGTGGCCATCCACGTCAGCAAGGCACCGCCAGCCGACTCTAAAGACCAGCAACTGGATTTATGGCTGGCCCCCAGTCTGGAATGGTATCCGGTACGCTTGAAGTTCAGCGATGCAGATGGTGACTTTGTTGATCAGGTTTTGGAAAGCATGAAAAGGTAGCGCTGCTTATCACTTGCTTATCTCCAATTCATTTGTCGTGCGCTTTCACGACGGTCACCGTACATTCTGCCTCGGCCACGACTTGTGAAGACACGCTGCCCAGATAGCGGCGCAAAGCAGAACTACCGCGCGAACCTATGATGATGTGGTCCACGCGGTTGTTGTGGGCATAATCGATAATGGCGGTGGCCGGGTCGGATGCTTCCAGCACGTGGAAGGTGATCTTGTCGGGGTTCAGGTTCAATGGCCTGGCCCAGTGCTTGAGGTCTACCAGTTGTTTGACATGGATGTTTTCGCCCTGCTGTATCAGGCTCTCATCCATGCCTATGCGACTGACTTTGCGTATGGTCAGGCAAGCCAGACGGGCACCGGGATCGGTCTGCAACATGCGCCTGGTGATATTGCGCAGGCTTTCTGCCAATGCTTCTGAGCCACCGGTCAAATCCAGCGCCGCGACGATAATCGGTGCTCTGGACAATTTATCCGACAAACTCTGTGATAAAGCTGGTTCGGCACCGTTAATCTGGAAACGCCGTTTGAGTACGGACAGATAGCCATCCTGCACCTGCTTTTCTGCTCGCGCCGTCAATTGCAATTGATCAGGATGCTGTAATAAAAAAGCCAGCTGAGCGGCGGTATCAAAGCGGGCCTGCGGTTCCACCTCCAGGCAGCGCAAGATAATTTCCTGCAACCATGTCGGTAAATCTCTGCGATGGCTGCACGGCGGTATGGGATCGCGATAAAGGCGTTTTTTCAGGCCAGCGACTGAAGTCGGGTGACCAAAGGGCCGCTGTCCGGTTGCCAGGTGATATAGCAATACCCCCAGCGAAAACAAATCACTACGCGGCTCATTACGCACACCCATGACCTGTTCGGGTGAAATATAGGGGCCAGTGCCCATGGGCAGGCGGAATTCTTCATCCAGCAAATCCGGTAATCTGTCATGCCGCGACAGACCAAAATCGATGAGCACTGCCGTACCATCAGCACGGAACATGATATTGCTGGGTTTGACATCGAGATGGATGACGTGCTGCTTGTGCAAATCCTGCAAGGCATGCGCGACCCTGATGCCTATATCTACCACCTCCGCAACCGGCAAAGGTGCTTCTTCAAATCGGCTGCGCAAGGACGTGCCGGCGATTTGCTCCATGACGATATATGGCTGGGCATCAAAATCACCGGCACCAAAATAACGCGGCACATGCCTGCCCTTGAGCTTGGGCATGATCATTTGCTCGACTTCAAAGGCAACGATGGCAGTAGGATCATCTGTTGAATACAGCAGCGGCACTTTCATGATCAACGCAGGTTGGCTGCCATCATCTGTCAATAAATGACGATTACGCAAATCTGTCACGCGCCACAAGGCTGCCATGCCGCCAGTGTGCAATTTCTCTTCGAGGCGATAGCCATCGAATTCCATGCCACTTTGCAGCTTGTGATGTTCGGGGCCGCTCATTGGTATCCCTGGCTAATTACCATGCAGCAGTCTGTGCCCCAAAGCCGGTGGCAGGCCAGCAGCAATGATTTTCTGGCAGGCTTTTTCGGTATCGTAAGGAATACGATAATAAGTCAGTACCTGGCTGTCAGTATCAAAAGTCGCATAACAGGCGGCCGGATTGCCATCACGCGGCTGACCTGCCGAGCCAGGTATGATCAGCCAGCGCCTTTGCCTGCTCAGCGGTATGCCTTCTTCTGGTGCAGGAATAAATTCACCAGTCTTGCCAGTCAGGCTGATATGGAACAGGGTGGGCATGTGCACATGCCCGCAAAAAGTAATGCTGGCCTTGGTCGCATGCATGCTGCGTGTGGCTTCCATGACACCGTCTATATATTCCCATTTCTCTGGTGCCCAGGCATTGGCATGCACGAACAGGATGTCTTCCCATTCTATGCGGTAAGGCAGTTTGGCAATGAAGTCGAGTTGCTCTGCAGTTATTTGGGCACGCGTCCAGTCCACCACTTTTCTGGCAATCGGGTTCATGCCCTGGCGATCGCCTGGCAACACGCCTGCATCATGGTTGCCTATCAGCGCCCAGGCACCCTGCCTGACATAGTCCATGACTGTATCGAGCACCCAACGGGGATCGGCACCGTAGCCAACCAGGTCGCCCAGAAAGGCATAGCGTGTCACCTTGTGTTTTTCTGCATGCGCCAGGCAAGCCTCAAGGGCTTCACGGTTGGCATGCAGGTCTGTAATGACGGCAATCAGCATTGATGAACTTCAATCATGGTGGGTGCAGCTATTCTAAGCCAGCAAGTTAACGACAAGCTTACAAGTCGAAATTACAGGTCGAAATTACCGTTACGGTAATACTCATACCCACGGGCACGCAAAGCACAGGCCGGGCATGTACCGCAACCATGACCCCAGGGATGCATGTCGCCACGCTGGCCCAGATAACAGGTATGGGTGTCTTCACGTATCAGGTCTACCAAAGCTGAGCCACCCAGTTGTTCTGCCAGTTGCCAGGTTTGCGCCTTGTTGATCCACATCAGCGGTGTTTCCAGCTTGAGGCGGGTATTCATGCCCAGGTTCAGCGCTACCTGCAGGGCTTTCATGGTGTCATCGCGACAATCCGGGTAACCGGAAAAATCGGTTTCACACATGCCCCCCACCAGCACATTCAGGCCACGGCGATAAGCCAGTGTAGCTGCTGTCATCATGAACATCAGATTACGGCCAGGCACGAATGTATTCGGCAAGCCATTCTCTTGCATTTCTATGGCGATATCTTCCGTCATCGCCGTATGTGAAAGCTGCGAAATCAAACCCAGGTCTATCATATGATCTTCGCCCAGGCGACTTTGCCATTCAGGTGAAAACTGGCGCATTTTTTCTATCAGCACAGGCCTGACGCTGAGTTCTATGGCATGGCGTTGTCCATAATCAAAGCCTATAGTCTCTACATGGGCATAACGGGACAGTGCCCAGGCCAGACAAGTAGCAGAATCCTGACCGCCACTGAAAAGCACCAGCGCCCTGTCTTTAGTGGTTAAATTATTCATAAATGATTGAAAATGAAGGTAAAGCCATTGTAAAAGAATGAAATACTTTGTGTATCAACTAGTCTTGATGTTATGTTTCTGTTGCAAAATATGCTGAGGCAGTTCACGCATTGCAATCCCGCATCATAAGCCAGGACTCTCTCGTGCAAGCCCATGAGTTTTTATAAAAAATTTCTTTCTTCTTCCATATTATCGGTCATCGACCAGGGCATGCTTAGCGCCCTGAATTTTGTCATTGGCATTTTGCTCATGAATCTGGTGGCAAAAGATGACTATGGTCTGTATGGACAATTGTACGCTGGCGGTTTGCTGGTTGGTCTGATCGTCGATTCCTGGATAGCCGGGCCACTCACCACGGTTGCCCCTTCTGTGCAAGGTGACACCCGCAAATACCTGCTGCGTCATTACTGGTACAAACAAGTAGTCTGGACCCTGGCGATGGGTTCACTGGCCTTCGTGATTGTGGAATTTGTGCCAGCGGCAACACATTACAGCAACAAGAACTGGATACTGGCTGCGGTATTTGCCGCCTACCTGTTTGGCAATGGCATACGAGAATATGGCCGTACCGTCGGCTTCATCCAGTCCGACATCATTTCTGTACTGCGGCAAGACATTTTATATGTAGGCCTGGTTGCCATCGGCCTGGCCTACCTGTATTTCAGCCAGCATTTTGATCTGGTGACCGTGTTTTTGCTGCTGGCGGCCTCATCCTTCCTGTGTACGCTGGCCAGTCGCCAGCATTTCCTGGCACATACCTCTACCGATGTTGAAGCCCATGCTGAAGAAGAAATCCGCCAGGCCATCAACGCTCATCAGGAAACCATCGCCGGTCACGGGCGCTGGGCAGTGTCAGGGGTGATCGTCGGCTGGTTGTCGAACTACAGCTATGTCTATCTGTCTGGTGCCTGGCTGGGAGTAGCCGCCATTGCCGATTTGAATGCCTCGCGCCTGATGCTCATGCCCATACCGCTGGCAGTGGCAGCCTGGTCCAGGGTAGCCAGGCCAGAAGCCAGCCGCCTGATGGCAAAAAAAGACTGGCATGGCTTGAAGCGCCTGACCCTGTTTTCGATTGCTGGCATAGAACTGGTGGTGCTGGCCTATGTCACCTTGCTCTTGCTTGCCCTGCCCTGGCTGGAAAGCCATGTCATCAGCGCCAAGTACAGCGGGCTCGATCCCCTGGTCATGATGTGGGGCGGCTATTTTGCCATCAACGCGGCACGCTGGGTGGGTACGTCCTGGTTATCCAGTGGCGGCGCTTACAAACAAATGTTTTTTCTCGGTAGCGTGACACTCAGCATGGTCTTGCTGATCACTGCGTTCAGTATCCCGCGCATGGGGGCACAGGGAGCAATCCTGGCCCTGATCATCGTTGAAATATTTGAACTGGTCGTGGTCTGGCGCTTTATTTTGCCGCGTCTGCAGAAACAGGCTTAGCTACATTAACTACATTAGCAACGACGTCAAAATGCTGGGTCTGGGAAAGAGGTGTGGTGACGCCAGCCACATCATCTTGCTGACGATAGCTGAAACGATGCAGCAAATGCTTGCCGATGAAATCCACCAGCGCCAGCTGTGACCAGCGTGGCGTAAAAGTATGGTCAGCGCCATTAAAGAATTTCAGACGTATCCTTTCGCTTTGCCCTAACAACTTCGCATGCCTGCCAAATTGCTCGGTCATGACATCGACTGCCGTATCACTGGCTTCATAGATCAGCACCAGTTCTGTACCACGTGCTTCCAGATTCTTGAAATTACGCGCCACCTGACCAAGGAAGAGATTATTGTGCATCAGGTGAGTACTCAGCAATTGCCATTGCGTGCGCAGGCGCTTGCCTACCCGGCGGAATAAATTGCCACCTATCTGGCGGAAATCCACCTGCCCCTTGAGCACGCGCTTCCAGGTATCACCTTTGGTCAGCGCATGCACGTAATAATGGGTGGACTTGATCGTGGCCTTTTTGCGCTCTTCTATAGTATCGCCTGCACGCCAGCGATAAGTCAGCTGATTCATCAAGACCAGGGCGCTGACGCGCTCATCCCTGAGCGCACTCAGATAAGCCATGTAGGCACCGGAACACAGACCAGTCAATACAAAGGAGGGGCTATGATATTTACCCTGCATGAAATACATGGCGCTGCTCAGGTCATCCACACTGGATGCCGCATGCACATCATTTTCTTTGTCCTCAGGCGTCGTCCTGCTATAGCCTATGCCCGATTTGTCAAAGCGTAAAACATAAAAGCCCTGACTGGCCAGGCTACGTGCCAGGGTCACATACAGGCGGTGATTGCCAACCCTGTGATTGGCACCGATATTGCACAAGACCACAGTGGGCATGGCAGTCGCATCTGCACCTGTCCTGCGACTGACAATGCCAGCCATGCCTTCAAACTCCACCAGCTCTTCTTCCACCAAGGTATTGGCAAAACGCATGCTGGCAATCTGATTTTCCGCAGGCAAACCTTGACTGATGGCTTCGTGTAAAGGGAAGTAGCGCGCCAGCCAGGACTGCATTTCTTGCCAGATTGCAGTCGGTACCTGCGTGTCATGTGCATCTTCACGCATCATGGCGGCATAGCCGGGCAATTCTGATAATTGCAAGGCATGGTCATGATGATGCCAGGCTTGCACCAGCTTTGTTTCCTGTCCGGTGATGTCATCACGTTGCTGTAAAAAGACGGGCATGGCGGGTGCAGGCAACTTGCTTAAATCCAGCTTGCCAAGGCTGCTGCGAGTGGCGGCGGTAAATTCATACCCAGTCAATTCATCATCAGTCACCACATGATTGGGATCGATAGTCTGGTCAGGATCGACTTCTTTTTGCAAAGCACTCATGCTGCGCAAGACCAGCATTTCACGCGCATAAGCGCGTCCTGATATGACGGGAGCCATCAGCATGAGGGCCTTGGCATCAACGCTGGCTGCGACTGTAGCTGCCAGCAGGCCACCCAGACGCAAGCCAAACAGGGCGATATGTTCTATGCCAGCCATCTGCCGCAGCTGTGTCGCGGCCTGACGTATATTTTCTTGCCACAGGACGACCCGGCCGCTGTCAATACCAGCGACATCAGCAGCATCGCCAGTATTGTTATAGTCAAAGAAGCAGACATCAAACCCGGCTTTTGCCAGATGCATGGCCAGATGTTTATAGGCCAGGTATGAGACCATGTATTCATGCCCAAAGGGGGGGCAGAGAACCACGCCGCAACGACGACTGCCTCCGGCGTCACGAATACGCGCAGGGTGATACCAGCCCAGCATGGGACTAGCCGCATCGCCAAACCAGAAGGCTTGCGGCGTATACAGAATGTCTTTGCTTGGATACTGTTGTGTTGCCAATTCTGCCCCGCTAAAGTATGACACTCGTTGCTGCACTATTTGCTATAGCCACCCGGACGTTAGCCAGCGCATTTTGTGCCTGCACATGACCCGGCCTGATGGACTTGCCATGCATGACTGACAGACGTACTTGCCTGCTGCTGCCAGGTGCCATATGAAAATAATTATCTTCAGGAAGCATGCCCGGAATTTGCACAGTGACTGCCTGTGCCAGCTTTTGCGTACTCAGATGCAAGATGTGATTGCCATCAGCATCCTGGCTGCAATGCGCACGCAAACCCACGTCCGCCTGTTGATCAAATTGATGGCCAAGCGGGAAATGGAAGTCGGTGGCAATTGCCTGCTCATGACCTTGGTGGTACAAGGCAGCATGTACTACATCATGTCCGGCTGGCCCAAATCGATAGGCATAACTGGTATCAATAAAATGCGGCAAGAGCGCATAGTCTTGTACTTTGATTGCCGCATGTGCAGCTACCCGCACGGCAATACGGCCATGGGCAATACGTGCTTCTGCATGACGGTAAAGATTCAGTTCCAGTTCACCTTCGAATGCCTGTGGCCCGTCATTGATGACATGCAAAGCCAGCCCATTCAAACCTTCATCGGTGATGAGCACGGTCAGCGTCGCCATGGCGCGCTTCAGATAATAATAGGCAGCCTTGGGTTTGCCCTGCGCGTCAATAATGCCCCAGCCCGCACCTGGCCGCAGGTCACGCCAGAACCAGATCAGGGCACCATGGCAAGTAGAACCAACACGCCGCCATTCAGCGATGGTTTTAGCCATGACTTCACCAGTCGTCGTGCGTGCCAGAGACAGGTAGCGTTCACGGTCGGCATAGCGCAGGTTGGCGGGATTCACTTTATATAGCTCCGCCATATAGTGATCGCGCACATCTTCAAAATCCCAGCCTGTGCCATTGTCGCGTGGAATGCCTTGTTTCCATGCTGAATGCGGGCCGGGTGTCTCGCCATTCCTTAACATGCTGTCTATGAGTTCATCGTCGGGCATGTTCGAGAAACCCAGGCATTCCGAGGTAAAACGTATGGCACTGCGGCGCGCATCATCGAGTGGCCGTAGATAAGCACCAACACCAAAATAGTGTGCAACTCCGCTATCCAGTTGGAAGGGCATGACGCCACCGCTGGGGCTGGAAGGCCAGTACTGCACGTCAGGTCGGTACTGCTGGCAAAGTCCTGGCAGAGTTTGTGCAAAAAATTCATTACGCCACAATTCTGCTGGCTGGCCTAGCATGGCTGCCTGTTGTTCAACTTCGCTATTACCGCAGACCACTGCGATGCAGGGTGAAACTTGTGTACGCTGCAAGAATTGCTGCACTTCTGTCGTGATACTGGCGGCAAATGCGCCATCGCTCACAGGGTAATCCATATTCGCAAACATGCAGTCTTGCCAGACCAAGATACCGAGCTGATCACATAGCTGATAAAACTCGGCAGTCTCGTAGACCATGGTGCCAATCACCCGCAGCATATTCATGCCAGCATCGCGCGCCAATGTCAGCATCTGGTGCAAGTCGATGGCTTCATTTTGCAATGAAATGATATCTACCGGCGTCCAGCAGGCACCTCGACAAAATACAGGCACATCATTCACATGCAGATTGAAATCACCATCGCGCAGGTCAACTTGTATCTGGCGGAAGCCAGCATGACCAAGATCGATGGTCTGCATGTGCCCGGCAGACGCGATTTGTAATTCCAGCGCATACAGCGCGGCATCACCATGTGTATGCGGCCACCATTTTTTAACTTCTGCTATGCGGCATAGACCAAGAATACGGTATTGGTTTCCACCCAGACTTTGCCAGTTCAATGCGAAGTCTTGCTCGCCAATTTTGATAGAACAGGCAGTCAATGCGTGCGTACTTTGCACCGTCAATTCGATTTCCAACACCCCATCTGCGCCATCAAGTTTGCTAGAGATGTTCTTGCTGGTTACGCGCGCAGGGCTTTGCAATTCGAGCAGAATCTGCCTATATGGTCCTACTGGTGCCACTGGCGGTGACCAACCCGGCATGCGCCCCAATAAACTGGTACGCATCCAGCGCAATTGCTGTTGTTCAACCAGGCGGGTTTTCCAGCGCGGACGCGGGCGACGTTGTGCCAGTTGGGTATTCATTGCCAGAAAGCGCAGACTCAAGCGCCCTTTGCCACTGACGGCAAGCGCTGCCAGGTCTAGGCTATGGGCAGTAAACATATTCTCGCTGCGCAGGATGATACTGTCATTCCAGTAAACTTCAGCATGCGTAGCCAGACCTTCAAAATGCAGGCAGGCGGCATTTTCTGGCAAATCCAGATCACAGAAATACCAGACATCGACCTCATCGAAATTGTCTTTACCATATTCAAACTGTCCCGCAGCACGTAGTGCGCTGGCGATGGTGCCCGGCACTTGCGCCGGTAATCCAGATGGCAAGCCAGAAGGCAAAATCGCACTGCCGCTAGCGACTTGTACAGCTTGCCAGTCAGCAGTCAGGGGAATGAGTATCATGTGTGTCATGGATCCACAATCACCGGCCAGCCAGACTGTTATCAAGCGCTGCCATGCCCTGCTGCCAATGCACAGCCAGTTGCTCTATCAGTGGTGCCAGATCCACGGCTTTCTTACCCATGACGGCCCTGGCCGTTTTCAGTAGCAAGGTCTTGGTGAGTTCAGAGATGCTATCAAATTCTGTCGCTGCCGCCTCAAACTGCAAGGGCTGGTGTTGTTGTAGCCAGCGCAGGTAATGCGCGCCCAGGCTAAAGCCTGCACCGAGTTGACGCAGGCAGGCAAAAGCGTAGGCATGATAGGCTGCCATACCTTCTTCTTTCAATTGTTCTACATCGCGGATAAATACAGGCAGGAACAGGCTGACGGGATTACTGCGCGGGCGTCTGGCCAGGTATTTGCGCAAGAGTGGCAAAGAGATTGCGGCCAGTTCTGCATCTGTTTTTTTCTGTACATGATCAAGACGTACGAACTCGGCAAACAGTGGCATGAACGTCGCATCGTGCGGCTTGCCTATCCTGAAGGTTTCGACAAAATCTTCGCCCTGCAATTCATGGTAGCTGCTGTTATGGAAGTAACCCAGTTTTTGCTGTTCCAGATCGATTTCCTGTATGGCTATCGTGGTCTTGACATGGTTGGTGCGGTAATCTGTACCTGCCGTATCAGGCAGGTAGAAGGAATCTGTTTCTGTCAGCACCAGACGGCCACGGCCTAGCTGTATGCTGGCATTGCTGAGCAAGCCGCGCCAGACATTGAGTTCCTGCACGTCTATGCCATACAGGGCAAACAAGTCTTCATGCGGTGGCTTGTAGAAAGTCCACTGGTCGCCATCAAAATCATTGGCAAACACCATGGGCAGGCAGGCCAGCGGATTCAGCCCCTGCGCATGCAGGACTTCTATCCAGACATCGATATAGCAATTGGTTTCTGCCCAGGCACGGTCAGCACCATGCAGGGCATGTGGCTGATAGTCGCTGGTAACAATCGGATGTAAAGCGTGCAGGCTCATGAGCAGATCATGACCACAATACGTCACGGGTGGCCTGAGGCCAGGTTTCTGGCTGCATGCCATGGGTCTTGAACAAGGCCATGACGATGCGTTCCAGACCAAAGCCTAAACAGGCGGTATGAGCCAGTTCACCATTTTGCTGGTAAATATCAAACAGTTTGCCGAAATGGTCCTGGTGATAATTGAAGGAGCAAACCGCTGTCGGCTTGGCTTCGGATATCACCGGCACCAATACTTCAAATTTCAATTGCTGCTCCCGCTGGTTGGCCGCCAGCATGCGGCCACCACGGCCAAAGAAAGGGTCGGAGGCAACGTCTGAATGGGCTGGCAAACCCAGGGACTTTAAAATATCCAGGCCACGCTGCAACCAGATATCACGCCAGGCCACGACCATGTCGGGCGTACCGACACGGACAAATTCACGTACGCGAAAAGATTGCATGCGTGTCGGTTCTGGTGAAGGTTCATTCCTGAATACCCAGTTTTGCATATCCACCAGACGTCCCTCGGCAGGCACGGTCCCGGTAAAGCTGGGATAAACCGGGTAACAGGCTGCAGGCGTCAGGCAGACTGCTGTCATGGTTTGCAAATGCGTCCAGGGGCGGCCTTCATGGACATTTTCCATGAGCTCTTTATGCTGGGCTTCATTGCCGGTAAAGCTGAAGATGGTACCTGCCAGTTGCGGGAAAGAATCCAGGTATTCACTGCGCTCCAGCACCTTGCGGTCCAGGCAAGGCGGGAAAGACATCTTGACAGCACCATCATTCACTGCCACGCGGCTGACATAGTCATCAAAACGACGCAACACATCTTCAAACACCGGGCCGCGGCCAAAAATGCCTTGTACACCTACGGGGATGATATGCCCGGCAGCGACCAGGTCGTCGGTCAGGCCTTCAGGAGAAAAATCGATAGACATGGTGTCCTTCCTAATCGTCTTTGAGTACCAGCAGCAAGTTGGCATTGGTGGCCAGGATGCGGTCATTGCCGACCATAATGGCAGCTGAATGTGCATCGCGCAGATGGCGGCTCATGCTGAATTTACTATCATTCTTATAACCAAGGATGCCGCAGATGGACAAAGCCTTGGTGACGATTTGCGGCAGTGCCTGAGTTGCACCTATCTTCAGGTTATTCATTTTCAGCGAATAGCCCATCGATGTCAGCACACCAACCGCAGCATCGTCTGCCACAGACAGGGCTTCATACTCGGTCAGGCAAGCTTGTACCGAGGTGCGCAGGCTTTGCATCATGCTGACCAGCTCAGCCAGGCGTAAAGCTGTCGGCGGTACGGTGCCCGGATTGGCACGGGCCTGTCCCCGCACAAAAGCCCTGGCCTTGTTAACAGCAGCTGCCGCGCAACCCATCCAACAACCACCCCAGAGCAGATGCGATACCGGCACCACGGTTTGTGCTGACATGTCGCCAAAGGGGACATCGATAATCTGCGCCACATCGCCAACAGAGCTCATGAGGAAGGGCGGGCTGCAAGTGCCGCGCATGCCCATGGTGTCCCAGCCACCTTTTTGCTCCAGCTTGTAATCTGCCTTGCGTACCAGTATCAATGATTGATCGCTGTGGGCAGCATCAGGATTACGTCTGGCAGTCACCAGTAAATCATCAGCCTGAGCACCATAAGAAATCGTGGTGGCGTCCTTGACCAGCTTGAAACGCTGGCCATCCACTTCCACTGCACAATTACTGCGACGCATTTCACCGCCGACACCAACTTCAGAAGTCACAGAAGCGATCAGGTATTGATGCTGTACCAGTTCACGTAAATAATTCTGGTACCAGGGATTGTCCATGGCATGCCGGACGATGCTGATCACCTGTATCTGGTGCATGGCATAGATCATCGCTGTCGATGCGCATTCTCGCGCCAGGGTTTCAACGATTTCCACCAGTTCACTCAAACTCACGCCAGCACCACCTAGCGCCACTGGCACATAGGCACTCAGCAATTTCTCTCGCTTGAGGGCCGTCACAGCTTCGATGGGGAAGCGCGCTTCCTGATCGACAGTCTGTGCATGGGGTGCGGCAAATTCTTTGGCGACCAGGCTGGCTGCAAATATCATGGGAGAGGGAGTGGCTGAGATATCCATATCATGCCGTCAATTCTTCTATCGCTGCGTGAATAGCATTGATGCTTTCAAACACGCTGCGCTTCAGCATGCGGTCTGGAAATTCCAGATCAAAAGCATCTTCCAGTGCCAGCATGACATTGACACTTGCATGCGATGTCATGCCAGCTTCATACAGGTCAGCATCCTCAGCCAGGGCGTCCATATTGGCAGAAAATTTGCCATGCTCTTTTAGTACCTGGCGTATCTGTTCTTTGCTCATGATGACCTTTCTTATCTTTTTTCCGGAAGGCGAATCCCTGTTCAGGAATATGCTGTGCGCTATTGAAGACGCGCTACAGACATGACTGCTCACTGGAAGAGATGCGACTTGAAAAAGCCCAATAACGCGGTCTTGACGTGCATCCAGCAGGCATGCCTTAAAGTTAACAGGATAGCTGAATGCCTATGAAATCGACGTTAAATTTGGTTACGTTTTAATTGTCGCAAGGCAATAGATTTACAAGAAAAACCAACGACGATTGCCGTCCGCCCCACCAGTATTTCAAGGGCGCGGACAGATAAATTTGAAATAAATTTGTGAAGGAAATTCGCAGAAAAACTGGCTTATTTGGTGCGCAAGATCAGACTGTTATTGGCATCTTCCTTATACGCATAAGCGACCTTGCCTCGCCTGATTTCACCTATGAAAAGCATGTTACGGCCTACCGCTTCATGGTCGGTTTTCGAGAAGGGTTTTTTGTAGCGCGAGATGACCGTGGATGTGGTGTCATACTTCATGTCTTCCAGCGCCAGTTTGATCTTTTCACCATCGGTAGTATTGGCCTGCATGAGTGCCAAAGTCAGCATTCTGAGGGCATCATAAGTCTGTGCCGCGGACACCGCAGAGGGGATGGATTTAACATTATTTATGCGAAAGTAGTTAAGCACGAATTCATTGCTGCGGCTACTCGCATCATTTTCTATGAAGGTGACCGGCATGCGCGCACCTTCAGCATTGCCAGCAGCCAGGTCAACAAAACTGCGTTGTGACAAAGTCCAAGAACCTGCCAGTGGCACATTGAATTTTATCTTGCTCATGCCATTTGCGACCATGGCAGCTTCCGAGCTCAGGCAATACAGAATCACTACTTGCGCACCTGCCTGCTTGGCCTTAGTCAACTGCGCCGTCATATCCTGATCACCGACCTTGAAACTCTCGACAGCAACGGGAGTGATTTTACGGTTCTGCAATTCCGCCAGCAGGTTTTCCTTGCCGTAACTACCGTAGGGGCTGTCATCATGCAGGATAGCGATTTGCGTCAGTTTGCGCTTGTCGATGACATCTGCCAAGATCACTGATGGCTGCAAATTATCACTACCAGCAAGGCGGAACACATAACTGTCTGGTACCGCTGGCGGCATGAATTGCTTGGTCACGGCAGCACCGGTGGCGGCGCTGATAATCAGCGGCTTTTTACTTTCCTGAAAAACCTTGGCGGCCTGCAAGACCACACCGGTATTGGCAAAACCGATGACAGCCACGACTTTTTCTTTTTCCACCAGCTCTTTTGCCATGGCGGCACCGACATCAGGCTTGGCCTGGTCATCGCGCTCGACCAATTCTATACGCCGTCCCATGACGCCGCCGATCTGGTTAATGTCTTGCAAAAATACCCTGGCACCGCCGCGTATGCTCTCACCCATATCGGTGGAAGACTTACCGGTAAACGGACCTATGATACCTATGCGTATTGGCGCTTCCTCAGCATGAATAGCCATGGGCAGGGCCAGTGTCAGAAAAAGTCCGGCAATGAGTGCAGAAATAGTGCGCATACCTTAGTCTCCAGAATATAAATTATTATATATTGGCAATAGTTTGCACCAGCTTCTGGTGTTGAGCATGAGATTTTCACGCTTACTTACATTTTTTATCGCAGACTTGCCTGAAATTATAATAAATTGCACAGTTATGCAGGCACGCATACAACAATGCCACCAATTTAAGGACACCCTGAAGGCTCACCATGCATCCGGCCCATTTGATACATCAAGCAGCAGAACTCATCAGTCAGGCGGACAGCCTGGTCATTGCGGCTGGAGCGGGCATGGGTGTGGATTCTGGTTTGCCCGACTTTCGTGGCAGTGAAGGCTTTTGGAAAGCCTATCCGGCGCTAGGGCAGGAAGCCATCCCATTTTATGAAATAGCCAACCCGGCAGCTTTCCGTCGTCGCCCAAAGCAGGCATGGGGATTTTATGGGCACAGGCTGGCGCTATACCGCAAAATCCAGCCACATGCAGGCTTTGACATACTCAGACTATGGGGTGCTGCCAAGACCCATGGCCTGAGTGTATATACCAGCAATGTCGACGGGCATTTTCAACAAGCTGGCATGGATACGGCCCTGGTCCATGAATGCCATGGCTCCATCCATTACCTGCAATGCCTGCTGCCTTGCCGTGACAGTATCTGGCAGGCTGACCAGTTCATGCCGGAAGTCGATGAAATCAATTGCCAGCTAATGAATACCGCACCGACCTGCCCGCATTGCGGTGGCATGGCCAGGCCAAATATCCTGATGTTTGATGATGCAGACTGGAATTCACAAAGACAGCAGCAACAGGCTGAACGTCAGTCCAACTGGCTCAGCAAAGTCCGCCGTCCGCTGGTGATAGAACTGGGTGCGGGCACTGCTGTGCCCAGTGTACGTAATTTCAGCCAGCGCATGAATGCCCATTTTGGCGGCCACCTGCTGCGCATCAACTTACGTGAGCCACAAGTGCCATATGCCCAGGACGTGGGGCTGGCCATGGGCGCGCTGGAAGCACTAAGTGCTATACAGGCAGTGCTGGAAAAATAATTAGGACTTACGCAAAACCGCCCCAGCTGCGTTGCAGCTCCTAGTCGTACTAAAGTACTGTCTTCGTCGCTGACGCCTTGCTGGGACAATTTTGCGTAAGTCCTAGTAAAATTAAACGATTTGCCTGCCATCGCGCCATGCTGCGATCACTACTGGCAGTTTGTCGAGCATGCGCACACGTATAAAATCTGCCTTCAAGCCTGCTGCAATTTCGCCCCTGTCATGCAAACCCAAGGCCCGGGCTGGAGCCTTGCTGACAGTAGCGATTGCCTTGGGCAGGTCATAGCCATCTTCTTGCAGCATGAAGGCGGCCTGCAACAGACTGGCTGGCACATAGTCTGAAGACAGGATATCCAGCAAATCATGCCTGGCCAGTTCACTAGCCGAAACATTGCCAGAGTGCGAACCGCCACGTACGCGATTGGGCGCGCCCATGACGATGGACAGGCCTTGCTGTCTCGCCATCTGCGCCGCCAGCAGGCTGGTCGGGAATTCTGAAATACTGACGCCATCAGCCACGCCTTCATGCACATGTTCTGCGGTCGTATCATCATGCGAAGCCAGCGGGATAGGGTGCGCATGTTGCTGGCATTGTCGTATGACGAGCTGGCGATTCTCGGCCACGTGGCGTTGCTGGCGCTCCAGCAAGATGCCCAGCATCTTGTCGACTTTTTGCTCACTCCAGCCCCGCTTGCCAGTGACATAGACGCGGTAATGTGCCAGGTCTGTCCACTGGCGCTGGCCGGGCGTATGGTCCATCAGCGACACCAGCTTGAGTCTTTCGTCCTGCAGGAAGGGAGAGAAAAGGTGCAGCAAATCCGGCTCTGCCAGTTCCAGCCGCATATGCAGGAAATGCTGGGCACGTAACAAGCCAGCCTGCTCGGCAGTACGCAGACCATCTACACAGGGTTTCAGGGTTTGCATGCGCACACTATCTGGGTCGATGTCACCCACCGCTATCGCATCGAGCACCGTGGTAATGCCAGCCGCAGCGATTTGTGCATCATGCGCGAGTATCGCTGGCATGACGGGCCAGTGCACCTTGGGGCGTGGCATAAGGTGCTTTTCCATATTGTCGGTGTGTAGCTCTACCAGGCCGGGCAACAAATAATCGCCCTGCCAGTCTTCGCCTGCCAATCCGGCTACACCATCAGCCAATCCAGTGATTTTGCCCTGGCTGACGACCATGGAACCTGAAAACACACTGTCAGCGCTGACGATACGGGCGTTGCGTATTGTTAACAATGTCTTGGAAATTGAGCTGGAGTCAGATGGAAAATTCATGGTGATGAAAAACTGTGTGGATACCGTCACCTTAGCATGATTTTGCCAATGAGCCAGACAAGCAAAGCAGACTGGCAGGCTTGTCAGCAACGCATATCAAGAACACATCTTGTTAGCTTAAACATCACGATTGCGCAATATAATTTTACCTTTTTTACTAAATCTTGTTTAGCTGATGCGCTTCAATTTCATACATTGTCTTGTACCATGACTGTTAGAGTCGACTAGTAAAAGGCCTGATCTCACGATGTTAATCACAAAATAACGGGTGGAAAATATGATGCGAAAAGCAATTGGTGGCATGACTGCCATGATGTGCCTGGCCTTGCCCCTGCTGGCACAAGCAGGCGATACGATAGGCAAAATACGCAAAACCCAGACCCTGGTGATAGGTATCCGTGAAACCGCACCATTTTCATATACGGATGAAAACAAGCAGCCTCTCGGTTACTCGGTAGACCTGTGCCTGAAGGTGGCAGACGCCATCAAAAAAGAACTCAAAATGCCGGCCATGAAGATACAGTTTTACTCTGTAGACTCTACCACCCGCTTTACTGCCCTGCTGGAAGACAAGATAGATCTGGAATGCGGCAGCACCACCAATAATGCAGAAAGACGCAAGAAAGTGGCGTTTACCATCCCGCATTTCTTTTCCAGCGTACGCGCTCTGGTGAAAGCCGATAGCGGCATCAAGAACTGGCCGCAACTGCGAAACCGCACCGTCGTCACCACCAAAAGCACCACGACCGTCAAATTGCTGAATGACAGGAATGACACCAGCTCACTGAATATCAAACTGGTGGAAGGCAATAGCGACCAGGATTCTTTCAAGATGGTGGAAGAAGGCAAGGCTGATGCCTTCCCCATGGATGATGTGTTGCTGTACAGCCTGCGCGCAGAATCCAAGGCACCAGCTTCGTTTGCCATCGTTGGCGACCCTTTGTCGATCGAGCCCTACTCCATCATGTTGCGCAAGGATGATCCTGGCTTCAAGAAGATCGTTGATAGCGAAATGCTGAGACTCATTCATGAGAATGAAATCTACCGTATCTACGAAAAGTGGTTTACCAAACCAATACCACCTAAAAACGTCAACATGAATATGTCGATGGGCTTCTTGCTACGGGATTCCTTGCGCTTCCCTACGGATCAGGTAGCCGATTAATTAATCGGCACAGGACATGGCATGACAAGATATGCCCTGTATTTTGCTCCCGATGGTCCATGGTGGCAGCAAGGGAGTAACTGGCTGGGACGCGATGCAGCCAGCGGCCAGTTACTGTCCCAGCCCGCCATTGCCAAGCTGGATGCAGACTTGCAAGGGCAACTGACCAGCGATGCGCGCCGCTATGGTTTTCATGCCACGCTAAAAGCACCTTTCCAGCTTGCTGATGGCCTGAGCGAGGCTCACTTGTGCCAGGCCTTGCAGGAATTTTGCGCGCAGCAAAACATCATCAAGATACACGCGCCACAAGTGCAATGGATGGGTAAATTCCTGGCCTTGCGAGCTACTGGCGACCAGACTTTGCTGAACGACTTTGCCTTTAACTGTGTCCGCCACTTCGATCATTTCCGTGCTGCCATGAGCGAGGCCGAACTGGCGCGCCGTCAGAAAATCCCATTGACCGTCCGACAAAACGACTTGCTGCTGGAATGGGGCTATCCGTATACGGCAGAAGAATTCCGCTTCCACATGACGCTGACTGACAAGCTGGATGCAGGGGCAATTGCAGACAGTCTGCATGCTGCCGCAGTCCAGCATTTCACTTTGTCAGAGCCCTTGACCATTGACGGCATTGCCCTGTTCGTGGAAGCTGAGGCTGGCGCAGATTTTGGTTTTCTGGCGCGCTTTCCATTTGGCTGATGCACGCACAGCTACCTCTCACATTGCGTATCTGGCGACATGATCTGCCAACAAGGCCAAGGCATGGCGTACCTTGGCTGGCTGCTCATCACGACGCGGCGTAATTGCATGCATCACCAGGTCAGGCAATTTCCAGTCGAGCAAGACCGGTACCAGGCTGCCATTCGCCAAAGCCTGGTGGTCATCTTCACTCACCGCAATGCTGATCCCCCAGCCTGCAAGGCATAGCGCATGCAGGGCCGTGACTTGCGTAGCCCTGATCCTGACTGGCAGCTTCATTTCAATGCTGGTCTTGTCTGGCCCGGACAATTGCAAATGACGGGTAGACGCGCCACCCAGCCAGACATGCTGTTCCAGATCATGAGGGTGCTGCGGCCAGCCATGCTGATTCAGGTAGGACGGCGCTGCACATAGCTGGGCAGGCATGCTGCCCAGCTTGCGTGCCACCAGGCTGGAATCAGGTAAGTTTCCGACCCGTAGCGCAATATCTATACGCTCATCAATCAGGTCAACCACGGCATCATCCACCAGCAGGCACAAGCTCAGCTTGGGATATTTTTGTAGTGGAGCCAGCGCTTGCGCCAGCATGCCACCAAAACCTATAGGCGCGGCAATGCGTAATTCACCCTGCGGCTCATCCCTGTGGCGGGCCAGTGCCTGTTCGGCAGAACGGGCAGCCGCCACCATGGCAGCACAACCTTCAAAGTAACGCGCACCTGCTTCTGTCAGCGTCAGTTTGCGTGTTGAACGATGTAGCAAGGACAAACCGAGGTCAGATTCCAGCGCCCGCAAATGCTGGCTGACTGCAGACGGCGTCATGCCCAGCTTGCGGGCGGCACTGGTCAGCGAACCTGCGGTGACGACCTCGGCAAACAGGGCCATGCGCTTGTACTGTTCCATCTTCACTCCAGACAAGCCATCAATTTGTTAGTACAGCTTCACAGTGTTAGCGATTTTAACTATCTATTCAAGAAATAGTTAAGCATTCAAACTATGCATCACAAACTAAGCATACACACAAAGGAGTTTCAAATGAAAATCGCATTAATTGGCGGCACCGGTTTTGTAGGCACACCCGTTTTGGCAGAATTGCTGAGCCGTGGCCATGAAGTCACCCTGCTGGCACGCACCCCTTCCAAAATAGCAGCGCAAGCTGGGCTTACCGTGGTGCAGGCAGATGTACTGGATGCAACGCAGGTAGCACAGGCTGTGGCCGGGCAAGACGCCGTGGTCAGCGCCTACAACCCGGGCTGGGGCGAAGCGCAAATCCACGATCTGTTCTTGCAGGGTACACAAGCCATCTTTACCGGCATCAAACAGGCAGGCGTCAAGCGTCTGCTGGTCGTCGGTGGTGCAGGCAGTCTGTTCGTCGCACCTGGTGTGCAACTGGTAGATACACCGGGATTCCCTGCCGAATACAAGCAAGGCGCACTGGCAGCCAGGGAAGCCCTGAATCTCATCAAGAAAGAAGACACACTGGAATGGACCTTCCTGTCACCACCTATAGGCCTGGCTCCCGGTGAGCGTAGCGGGCAATACCGGGTAGGTGCAGACAATCTGCTGCCTGGCCTTGCTGATGCACCAGCGGGCATTTCTGTACAGGATCTGGCAGTTGCTATCGTGGATGAGCTGGAAGCGCCGAAGCATATCCAGAAGCGTTTCACCGTCGCCAATTAATTTCCCTCTGATTGCCCATCATGTCCAACACAATGCAGACCACAACAGCATCAGCAAATGTCAAAACTGTTGAAAGCACCCAGCGCAGATTTTTATATGCAGTGACTGCGCTGGGCCTGGGTGCATTTGCCATAGGTACCGGCGAATTCGCCATGATGGGCTTGCTGCCGGAAGTGGCACAAGATCTTGCCGTATCCATACCAGAGGCTGGCCATGTCGTCAGTGCCTATGCCTTTGGCGTGGTCATCGGTGCACCGATGTTTGCCGTGCTGACAGCCAGTTGGCCGCGCAGGACTTTGTTGATCGCGCTCATATTGCTGTTCGCAGCAGGTAATTTTGCCGGAACGCTGACTACAGATTTTCTCTCGCTGAATATTGTGCGCTTTATCGCTGGCCTGCCGCATGGTGCTTACTTTGGTGTCGCCACGCTGGTCGCCGCCAATATGGTGGCCCCGCAAAAACGTGCGACGGCAGTAGGGCTGGTCATTTTGGGCCTGACCAGCTCTACCCTGCTTGGCGTACCTGCTGCAACCTGGCTAGGGCAAGCATGGGGCTGGCAGGCTGCTTATGTTTTTGTCGCCACCCTGGCTTTACTCAGTAGTGTCGCGGTGTATTTCGCCATACCGGATGTGCCCGCAACAAAAAATGCAAATCCCGGAAGTGAGCTGGGTGCACTGGCCAACAAGCAGGTCTGGTTCACATTGGGCATAGGTGCGGTAGGATTTGGTGGCATGTTTGCCGTCTTCAGTTACATCAAACCCATACTCACTGAAGTCACCAAATTGTCTGCTGGCGTCATCCCTTTGATACTGTCACTGTTTGGCGTTGGCATGGTGGTTGGCAGCATGCTGGGTGCCCGTCTGGCAGATAAAAACCTGCTGCGTGCTATCGCTGGGCTGCTGTTGTGGAATGCGCTGGTTTTAGGCGGTGTCTCTTTCGCGATGGCATATACCGTATCAGCAATCATCTGGATATTTTTGCTCGGTACCCTGGTCGCTATCGGGCCTGCCTTGCAAATACGCCTCATGGACGTGGCAGGTGACGCGCAGACTCTGGCTGCCGCTTTGAATCACTCCTCCTTCAATGTCGCAAACGCACTTGGCGCATGGCTGGGTGGCGCTGTCATCACGATGGGATATGGCTGGACCTCAACCGGTTGGCTGGGCGCATTGCTGGCATTGGGTGGACTGGCTGTCTTTGGGCTATCGATCAGAACTTCATCAGGCATGCCCTGACTATGTTGTCGGCCAATGCTCTTTGATGATCTGCGCGAGTTTATCGAAAGCTGGCTGTATCTGATCATCAGGAACGCAGGCGTAACCCAGTAGCAGGCCGGGCTTCGCCGTTGCCTTATGCATGTAGTAGCGAGACAAAGGACGGGCGACGATGCCAATGGCACGGGCGGCCCGGCTGATGGCGAAATCATCAGCCCCTGCAGGCAACTCCAGAGCAAGATGTAATCCCGCTTCGCCACCACCGGTAGGAAGCTGATCACCAAAATGATGTTGAATGGCTTGCTGCAAGAGGTTCAGGCGTTTTGCGTAAAGCAGTCGCATGCGCCGTATATGAGAAGCGAAATGCCCTTCCCGCATGAAGTCAGACAAGATAGCCTGGATAAACATTTGCCCGCCACGATACAGTTCAGAGTGTCCGGTTGCAAAAGCGTCTGCCAGTTTTTCTGGCACCACCAGAAATCCTACTCTCAGGCCGGGGAATAGTGTTTTCGTGAACGTTCCCATGTACAGCACGCGATCATTCACATCCATGCCTTGCAGCGAAGCCAATGGCCTGCTGCCGTAACGGAATTCGCTGTCGTAATCGTCTTCGATGATCCACGCTTGTTTGGCAGCCGCATATTCCAGCAGCATGCGTCGCCGCGACAGGCTCATCACCGTTCCCAGAGGATATTGATGTGATGGTGTAACAACAATGAAACGAGGTGGCAATTGCAAATCCTTGGGATGCAAACACATGCCTTCTGCATCGACAGGAATCGGCACAGGCTGTATCCCTTGTGACTGCAAGACGCTACGCGTACCCCAGTAGCATGGATCTTCCAGCCAGGCCCGGTCACCATTTTCACCCAGCATGCGCATGATCAGGTCAATGGACTGATGAATGCCTGTCGTGATCAACACCTGCCCGGCTTTGCAGTTAACAGATCGGGCAACCCGTAGATAGTCTGCAATAGCTTCGCGCAATGGAAAGTGGCCACCAGCATCTCCATAAGTCATCAAATCAGCGCGTGAGCGTCGCCAGGTTTTATTTTGCAAACGACTCCAGATTTTATTCGGGAACAGCGTGACATCCGGCACACCAGGCATAAACGCGCCCCACTGCAAATCACTGACCCCGGCTTTTTGCAATAGTTGCTTGCCGCGATGTGACAAGCCTGACGAACCAATTTGCTGATCCCCCATATCGGCAGTTGCTTTGTTGTGCGGGAACAACGTAGCGATCTGATCGGAAACGGTATCGGCAACAAAACTGCCAGCTCCGCGTCTGGTTTCCAGGTAGCCCTCTGCAATCAATTGCTCATACGCATACGTGACTGTATTGCGCGACATCTTCAATTCTTTGGATAAATCCCTGGACGATGGCATTTGCAGACCCGCAGGCAGGCTGCCAGATAACACCGCTTCACGGATAACCTGGTAAATCTGGCGATTGACCGGACCACCATTGGCGCGGTCTATACGCTGCAGCAAAAAGTCTGGCAAAGAGGCGATGCGCAAAATACCACCATTTAATAGTCGGGATTGAATACATACGATTTATACGATAGCACCAATTGACCTCCGCAAAGTGGCTCCATCAAATAATCAAAAGTGGATATATAAGATAGCACCAGATCGACCTTAATATGAGCCATCACTTAGTCGTCACAGACGTATTGCTCTAGAACAGGGAAATGAATATATGAAGAATGTCGATTTACAGCAACGCAAGGAAGCCGCTACACCACGCGGTGTTGGTGTCATGTGTCAATTTTATGCCTCGCATGCACAAAATGCAGAACTCTGGGATGTCGAAAACCGGCGCTATATAGACTTTGCCGCTGGCATTGCCGTTCTGAACACAGGTCATCGCCATCCAAGATTGATCAGCGCGATTCAGGCGCAGATGGAAAAGTTTACACATTCCTGCTATCAGATCGTCCCCTATGAGAGTTACATAGAGTTGGCTGAACAGATCAATCAGCTCACACCTGGTACCCATGCCAAGAAAACAGCATTATTTTCGACCGGTGCCGAAGCAGTTGAAAATGCAATCAAAATCGCACGGGCTGCCACAGGCCGCTCTGCCGTAATCGCTTTTACCGGTGGCTTTCACGGTCGCACCATGATGGGCATGGCACTGACAGGTAAAGTTGCGCCCTACAAATTGGGATTCGGCCCCCTGCCGTCTGAAGTCTATCACGTGCCCTTCCCTGTCGAATTACACGGCATCACTACGGCCAATTCCCTGGCGGCCTTGCAAGCACTGTTCAGGGCCGATATTGATCCCAAGCGTGTCGCCGCCATCATTCTGGAACCAGTGCAAGGCGAAGGTGGTTTCTATGCTGCCCCGTTCGACTTCATGCAGGCCTTGCGTAAATTATGCGACGAGCACGGGATTTTATTGATTGCAGATGAAGTACAGACCGGCTTTGCCAGAACCGGAAAACTGTTTGCAATGGAACATTACGCAGTGACTCCCGACCTGATGACCATGGCTAAAAGCCTGGCTGGTGGCATGCCTCTTGCTGCTGTATGTGGCCGGGCCGACATCATGGATGCACCAGCACCTGGTGGTTTGGGAGGCACTTATGCAGGCAATCCTCTGGCCATTGCTTCGGCCCTGGCCGTATTGCAGGTCATCAAAGACGAACAATTATGCGAACGTGCACAAATACTGGGTGACCGCTTGAAAGAGAAGCTGAATTCATTGCGTACCAAAGTGCCCCACATTGCTGATATACGCGGACTGGGTGGCATGGTTGCCGTGGAATTTAATGACCCTGTTCGTGCTCAACCTGATGCGGATTTCACCAAGCGAGTGCAGGCCCTGGCACTGCAAAAAGGCCTGCTGTTGCTCACTTGCGGTACTTATAGCAACGTCATCCGCTTCCTGTTTCCATTGACGACTTCCGATGAGCTGATGGACGAAGCACTGTCAATACTCGCCGAGGCGATGCAGCAAGCCTGATTTCTCAGGTAAGCAGGTGCTACAGCATATTTTCTGCAGCACCTGTTGATGTCAGAAAAAAGCAGAAAACACAAATACAGGGGGACATAGCTTGGAACAGGAAAATACAACGACCGACGGGCAAGACACACTAGTGGCTTTTCGCGGTGTGCAAAAGACCTATGATGGCGAAAATCTGGTCGTCAAACACCTGGACCTGAATATCCGCAAAGGAGAATTCCTTACTTTGCTTGGGCCTTCAGGTTCAGGAAAGACAACCTGCCTGATGATGCTGGCCGGCTTTGAATTTCCTACTGGCGGAGAAATTTATCTGGGTGGCAAACTGCTGAACAAAGTGCCCCCCCATAAGCGCAATATCGGCATGGTGTTTCAAAACTATGCCTTGTTTCCACATATGACCGTTGGGCAAAATGTGGCATACCCGCTGCAAGTGCGTGGCATGAATGCCAGCAGCCGCGCCGACAAAGTCAGGAAGGCACTGGATATGGTGCAAATGGGTAAATTCATCGACCGTTATCCTGCACAATTGTCTGGTGGACAGCAGCAACGTATTGCACTGGCACGTGCCCTTGTTTTTGATCCTGAACTGGTACTCATGGATGAGCCCCTGGGGGCTTTGGACAAGCAATTGCGTGAGCACATGCAATTGGAATTGAAGGCGCTGCATCATCGCCTGGGGCTGACATTCGTCTACGTCACACATGATCAGAGCGAAGCACTGACGATGTCAGACCGGGTGGCCGTTTTTGATCAAGGTATCGTTCAACAACTGGCAGTGGTAGATCACCTCTATGAATACCCAGAAAACCAGTTTGTAGCCGGTTTCATCGGAGACAATAATAAATTCAAAGCTCGCGTCGTCTCCAGCAACAACGGCAATTGCGAGGTTGCCCTTCCAGACGGCAGCATACTACGCGGCATCAATGCCAATGCAGCACAGGCAAATCAGGACGTGATTGCTTGTGTACGCCCCGAGCGCGTGCGCCTTGCGGCACATGACAATGCATTTGGCAACTCATTTGACAACATTCTCAGGGCCTCGGTCTCGGATCTGATCTATTTTGGTGACCACGTGCGCGTACGGTGCGCTCTTCCCCAACAAGAAGATTGCTTCGTCAAGCTGACCTTGAACGATCCTGCACTGACAAACTTAAGCTCTGGATCACATGTCACGCTCGCAGTTGACCCGGAACGCTTGCGCGTATTCATCTAGTTCTGCCGCCACAAAATAATAAATACTTATTTGTCGATGTCCTTGTAAACCCAAACTAAGAGAGCCCATATGAAACCTGCTATAAAACCTGTACTGCTTTCACTGCTTTTGTCTACTGGCCTGGCGCACGCCGCAGAAATTACCGTAGTCAATTTTGGTGGTGCCAACGGCAATGCGCAAAAATCTGCTTATGTGGAACCCTTCCAGGCCGCAACTGGCAACAAAATTGTTTCCGTCGAATACAACGGTGAAATGGCAAAAATTAAAGCCATGGTGGAAGCAAAGAAAGTCAGTTGGGATGTCGTTGAAGTTGAGTCGGGTGAAATTGGCCGTGCCTGCGAAGAAGGTTTGCTGGAAAAAATAAATATCAGCAAACTGGGGAAAAAATCTGACTTCATGCCAGAAGCCCTGCATGAATGCGGTGTTGGTGCCTTTGTCTGGTCAACTGTATTGGCTTATAACGCCGATAAACTCAAGTCGGCACCAGGCGGCTGGGCAGACTTTTGGGATGTGAAAAAATATCCCGGAAAACGCGGCATGCGCAAAGGTGCGCGCTACAACCTTGAGTTTGCATTGATGGCTGATGGCGTTCCAACCAAAGACGTGTACAACGTCCTCTCGACCAAGGCTGGTGTTGACCGTGCCTTCAAAAAACTGGATGCACTGAAGCCAAATATTCAATGGTGGGAAGCTGGTGCACAACCGCCACAATTCCTGGTCGCTGGCGACGTCGTCATGACAACAGCATTTAACGGACGCATCGATGCAGCACAACGTGAAGGTCGTAACCTCAAGGTTACCTGGGCAGGCAGCATCTATGACCTGGATTTCTGGGTAATTCCTAAAGGTTCTACCAACAAGGAAACCGCAGAAAAATTCATTGCTTATGCCTTGACGCCTGAAGCGCAGAAAAATTATGCACAGAAAATCGCTTATGGACCAGTGAACGTCAACACACTGAAATTACTGGATGCAAAAACACTGGCTGACTTGCCGACTTCCAGCAATAACGCCAAGGATGCGATCCAGCAAAACCTGAAATTCTGGACCGATCACGGCGAAGACCTGGAACAACGCTTTGCAGCGTGGGCAGCAAAATAATTCAGGCCCCGCTTTTATCAGAATGGATGTCGCCCGTGGAAATGGGCGACATCGCTTGACTTAGTTCGACATTATTAGGCATTCCGACATGACCACAGCAACAATCGCAATAGTGCCTGCTTCTGGTGCTTCTGGTATTACTGCCGAAAGATCGCGATCGCAATTAAAGCGCGACTTACGCGCAGCACAGTTGCGTAAGAAAATCACTGCACTCGCATTAATCGCCCCCCTCGCCATTTTTTTGCTGATCACGTTTATCGTTCCCATCGCCATATTGCTCGTCCGTGCAGTTGATAACCCCGAAGTGGCATCGACGTTGCCAAAGACGGTGAAGGCCCTCAGCCAATGGGATAAACAAAATCTACCGGATGACGCTGCATACTTTGCCTTGTCTGCCGATCTGACCATCGCCAAAGAAAGCAATACAGGCGGCACTTTGGCACGTCGTATCAATTCCGAAATTCCCGGTGCACGTTCTGTCATCATGAAGACCGTCCGTGCCATGCCATTACTGGATGCCGATGGCCATCCTCTGTCAGAAAAAGAAGTGAAACCGGCGCTGATTGCGCTGGATGAACAATGGAGACAAGCAGGATACTGGCAAATCATTGCCAAAAACAAGGCACGATACTCTCCGTATTACCTGCTCGCTTCACTGGATATGAAGCAAGACCGCTTGGGTAATATCGAACGTGTCGATGATGAACAGGCAGTCTACGTCAAAATATTTTCACGCACCTTTGTCATCAGCCTGGTGGTGACCTTGTTATCTCTTGTTCTCGCCTATCCACTTGCTTACTGGTTCTCACTGATGTCAGAGCGACGCGCCAATTTGTTCATGATCCTGGTATTGATCCCGTTCTGGACTTCGATACTGGTCAGGGTTGCGGCATGGATAGTTTTGTTGCAGTCGGAAGGCCTGGTCAATAAAGGATTGATGGCAGCCGGACTGACACAGGCACCGCTTGAATTACTCTTCAACCGTTTTGGTGTGTATGTTTCCATGACCCATATTTTATTGCCGTTCATGATTTTACCTTTGTATAGCGTCATGAAGGCAATCCCGCCTACCTATATGCGTGCAGCCATTTCTCTGGGCAGCCATCCTTTCGCTGCATTCTGGCGTGTCTACGTCCCGCAAACTTTACCAGGCGTTGCAGCCGGTGGTTTGCTGGTGTTCATCCTGGCGCTCGGTTACTACATCACTCCGGCATTGCTGGGGGGGCCGAATGAACAAATGGTCAGCTATTACATTGCCTATTTTACGAATGTGACAATCAACTGGGGCATGGCTTGTGCGTTAGGCAGCCTGTTGCTCGCAGCGACGCTGGTGTTGTATAGCATCTATCTGCGCTTCACAAAAACTGAAGTTGCTTCGTAAGGGAAATGATCTGATGAAATCTTCTTTGCCACTTTTTCCTCCCCATGCATCCTTGATCGAACGTATGTGGTTCATTTTCCTGCGAGCGACAAATCTGCTGACCTTGCTATTTCTCGTGTTACCAATTTTGGTCATCATCCCCTTGTCGTTCTCGGACAGTACATTTCTGGCCTATCCTATTCCCGGGTTTTCTTTGCGCTGGTATGAAAATCTTTTTCACTCAAATGAATGGATGCGTGCGGCGAAAAACAGTTTCATCGTTGCACCACTGGCCACCGTTATTGCTACAGTATTAGGTACGCTGGCCGCAATGGGACTGAATAAAGCTGCATTTACTGGCAAGGCATTGTTGATGGCTATCCTGATCTCACCCATGGTGGTGCCGGTGGTCGTGGTAGGTGTCGGCGTGTATTTATTCTTTGCCCAGATCGGGCTTTCGGACAGCTATACCGGGCTGGTATTTGCCCATGCCGCTTTGGGTGCGCCGTTTGTCGTCACTACCGTGTCGGCAACCTTGCAGGGCTTCAATCACAATCTGGTGCGTGCCAGCCTCAGCCTGGGAGCAGGTCCGCTCAGGACGTTTTTTCGCATTACCTTGCCAGTGATAGCGCCCGGCTTGATTTCTGGTGCCCTGTTTGCTTTTGCCACATCCTTTGATGAAGTCGTGATCACCTTGTTTGTTGCAGGGCCAGAGCAAACAACCTTGCCACGTCAGATGTTTACTGGCATCCGTGAAAATATCAGTCCTACCATCGCTGCACTGGCAACGATACTGATCGTATTCTCAACTTGTCTGCTACTCGCACTGGAGTGGCTACGTGGCCGCAACAAGGCTGCCGCAAAATTTTAACCAGGAAAAATCATGTTACAGCTTAAAGATCCGACACTACTGCGTCAGCAAGCCTATTTGAATGGCAATTGGTGTGATGCTGACGATGGCAGTGTTTTTGCAGTCAATAATCCGGCAACTGGTGAGCTGCTAGGTCATGTTCCACGGATGCGCACTGCCGAAACCCGGCGTGCCATTCAAGGAGCCAAGGATGCATGGCCAGCATGGCGAAAAAAAACGGGCAAAGAGCGGAGTGCGATTTTACGTCGCTGGAACGATCTGATGTTGACCAACCAGGACGACCTCGCCCTGATCATGACAGCCGAGCAAGGCAAACCACTTGCTGAAGCAAAAGGTGAAATCGCTTATGCCGCTTCTTTTATAGAATGGTTTGCCGAAGAAGCCAAGCGTGTAAGTGGCGATACCTTGCAGTCACCCTGGAGTGATCGCCGCCTGCTGGTACAAAAAGAACCGATTGGTGTTTGTGCGGCGATCACACCATGGAATTTCCCCGCAGCGATGATTACACGAAAAGCTGGCCCGGCGTTGGCCGCAGGTTGCCCCATGCTGGTCAAACCTGCTGAAGCAACACCTTTTTCTGCCCTGGCACTGGCAGAACTCGCGCATCGTGCAGGTGTGCCTGCCGGCGTGTTTAGCGTACTGACCGGAACACCCAAAGAAATCGGTGCAGAGATGTGCAGCAATCCGATAGTCAGAAAACTGAGCTTCACAGGTTCAACTACAGTTGGCCGGCTGCTGATGCAGCAAAGTGCACAGACGATCAAGAAGCTGTCTCTGGAGCTGGGAGGAAATGCGCCATTCATCGTGTTCGACGATGCTGATCTTGACGCTGCAGTAGAAGGGGCAATGGTATCCAAATTCCGCAATGCCGGGCAGACCTGTGTATGTGCCAATCGCATCTATGTGCAAGATGGCGTATATGATGCTTTTGCCGCCAAGCTGGTAATCGCCGTAGAAAAACTGTGCCCAGGAAATGGCATGCAGGCAGAAGTCAATCAGGGGCCCTTGATTGACGAAAAAGCGGTACAAAAAGTTGAATCACATATTGCCGATGCCGTGGCCCATGGTGGCCGCGTGTTGACCGGTGGCCGACGCCATGCTTTGGGAAAAACTTTTTTTGAGCCGACAGTCATAGCGGATATCAGTGTCAATAGCCTGGTTGCCCGCGAAGAAACCTTTGGTCCATTGGCACCGCTGTTTCGTTTTAAAACGGACGAAGATGTCATTGCCATGGCCAATGACACCGAGTTTGGTTTGGCAAGCTATTTCTACGCGCGTGACATTGGACGTATCTGGCGTGTCGCAGAAGCCCTGGAGAGCGGAATGGTCGGCGTCAACACAGGACTTATCTCAAATGAAGTTGCACCCTTTGGTGGCGTGAAGCAGTCGGGACTGGGACGGGAAGGATCACGCTACGGCATGGACGATTATCTGGTGATGAAATACGTCTGCCTTGGTGGGCTGTAATTCTCGAATAGCCGGTACGTCTTTCTCTCCCTCATGCATGCTTCGTTCTTCTGAGCCATTCAGACCACGAGTATTTTAAACACAGTAAGAGACTGAATTTTTACCAGCAGTAGAAACAGGTTTTCACTGCTGGTAAAACACCTTTTGCAGTAACGAATTCCATCATCAAACCGCAGCGCATTTGAATGTGCTCGTCGACATTTCTTTATCCCAAATCAACAACACCGAATGCGCATGTGACCCGGCACAAATCGCTAACCTGTGCCTCCTGCTTTTGCGGCACTTGCAGACACGCTGCTGCATCAAGCTGCTGCTGCGATCTGTGTCTCCTTTTCGTCATGGCTCCATCAAATAATCTGAAGTGGCTCTACAGGCTAAGTCTGTCGCCGTCTTACCATGTTCTTCGAAATTATCGCCTTACCAAGGAAGGAAACGATGCAAAAGAGAAAATCGTTTCAATGAATCCACACTGTCCCAACTGATCGTTTTCTCTCAGGTACATGTCGGAATTTCGAATATAAAAACTGTCGTCAATCATTTTGCATGATGCGATTGAACGAAAATCATTAAATGTAATTTTACAAAATTGAGGGAAATTTCATGAAAAAAATGGCGATTGCACTGGGACTGATAGGTGCGTTTTCGGGAGCTGCATATGCGCAAAGTTCAGTGACAGTCTATGGTGTTGCAGATTTGGGTTTAGTCGCAGAGAGTGGGGGTGCGGGTGGTTCAGTCGCCAAACTGTCGAGTGGTGTCGAGGCAGGTTCCCGTTTGGGATTCAAAGGTATCGAGGACCTCGGTAACGGCCTGTCAGTTAACTTCGTGCTGGAAACTGGCATAGCGATGGATACCGGCGGCAGCAATCAAGGTAATACCCTGTTCGGACGTCAGGCACTGGTCGGTCTGAAGGGCGGCTTTGGTAGCGTTTCCGCAGGCCGTCAATACACACCTTTGTTCCTCTCCCTGGATAGCGTCGATCCGTTCGGTACCGGGCTGGCTGGCGCGTCGACCAACCTGTTTGCCTACTACCCGACCAGCGGCAATGCGCGCATGACCAACTCTGTCATCTACAACACGCCGGGAATGGACGGCTTTACCGGCACGCTGGCATACGGCTTCGGTGAAGTGGCAGGCAACACTTCCGCCAACCGTCAAATTGGTGCATCCCTGACTTATGAACAGGGACCAATCCTGATCACACTGGTACATCACAACACCAATGATGCAATTGCATCGGACAGTGCAAAAACGACTTTGCTGGGTGGCGCTTACAACTTCGGCCCTGTCAAACTGCATCTGGTCTATGACAGCAACTCTGGCCCTGGAAGCACCAAGAATACCGATGCACTGATAGGTGTATCCGCACCACTCGGTGACGGCACCCTGATGGCATCTTATATCCACAAGGATGACAAGAGCGCTGCAGACAAAGATGCCAGTCAGATAGCCATTGGCTATAGCTACCCACTGTCGAAACGCACCAACATCTATACGGCCTACGCACGTATCAATAACAAAAACGGTGCTGGCTATACGGTTGGAAATGCCATCGAAAGCGGCTCTGGTGACAAGGCATTCAACCTTGGCATTCGCCATAAGTTTTAACGTATTGCGCGGTCTGGCCTGATCGGGTCGGACCGCATGATTGTTAATATTTACATACATCATGACCACGGCACAATTCTATTTTCTTTCAACATGCCATGATTCTTGAAAAAGGCTTGAAATTGAAAACAAAGAAAACTTCTCCAAAAAAGATGTTAGCTACTCTGCTTATTTGCAGCACATCATTCTCTGTGCAAAGCGCAGAACTTAGCTTCGTTTCTTTTGGCGGCGCTTTACAAGCTGCACAACGCGAAGCCTTTCTGGTGCCCTATACTAAGGCAACGGCAACTAAGGTGACAGACAAAAATTGGGATGGTGGAATCGGCAAGTTAAGCATGCGCTCTCAACTTGGCACTCACGATTGGGATGTTGTCCAGGTGGAAGGTGAAGATTTTATTTTAGGTTCGCGTGCCGGCATGTTCCAGAAATTAAACTGGCAAAACCTGGGAGGTAAGGAAAAGTACATTCCGCAAGCTGTTGCCGATGATGGTGTCGGCGCTATCTTCTACAGCATTGTACTCAGTTACGACAAATCCAGGTTTCAGACAGAACCCAAATCGTGGGCAGATTTCTTTAACCTGAAAAAATTCCCTGGCAAAAGAGCATTGCGTAAAACTGCAAAAACCACATTGGAAATCGCCTTACTTGCAGATGGTGTTGCGCCACATGACGTATACAAAATATTGGCTACCCCAGTTGGCCAGGCCAGAGCTTTCAACAAACTGGATCAAATCAAACTGAGCATCATTTGGTGGGAAGCTGGCACTAAACCAGTCGATTTGTTAATGAATAAGGAAATTTCCATGGCTTCTGCCTATAACGGCCGCATTGCAGCGGCACAGCAAAAGGGTGCCGACAATCTAGCCATACAATGGGTCAATAACCTGGCCATGATGGACTGGTACGTCATCATGAAAGGTGGAAAAAACCAGGAAACTGCCCATCATTTTCTCTCTTATATCAATACATCTGAGGTACAAGGCAATCTTCCAAAATTGATACCGTACGGTGTGTCACGCCTGGATGTCATGAAGAGATATTCTACCGACGCTTATCGCAATTTACCGACACACCCCGTCAACGTCCAGACATCGCTGAAGATCGACGACAAGTTCTGGGTGGAGTACGGTGAAAAGCTGGAGCGTTTATTCGTCTCATACGCTTCCTTATATTAATTGATCGATCATCGCTCAATAATGAAGCCACCAAGAGATTTTGTCGAAGAACTTTTTGGCTAATGTCACGAAGTCTTTGCGTCCGGCTATAGCAATTCTCTGGGAGATACCAAAGTCGTTTTTCATGTGCAAGCGTCATGCGATCCTGCTAAATCCAAACTGTTTTTTCTCTGGATCTGATTGAGATGACCCGACCGTTATACGTCGGCGAGACTTTGCGCATCTGACTGGGACATTAGGATACAAAATCATCGCACGAAATATTTTTGGCTCAGCTACAATCGTATTAATACAGAATTGCACTTCGAGCCTGAGCCCACCATTCCAATCCAGTATCCATTATGTCAGATAAGTCTTTGACCACTCATAGGGAAGATTCAGATTTCCCGACCGATCCAACTCGTCGCCGTTTACTACAAGGTGCAGCTATTGCAGGCGTTGTGGGGAGCCTGCCTGTCGTGGGAGAAGCTGCTACGCACAAAATGGATAAAGTCGTGACAGGTTCTCTGGACACCAAACTTAAAGCGCATATTAAAAATGTGGTCGTGATTTATCTGGAAAACCGCAGCTTCAATAATCTGTTCGGCAACTTCCCTGGCGTCAGCCAGCCTTTGTCCGATGTTCCGGCTTCTGTTTTTACACAAAAAGACAGGGATGGTTCTGTCTTGAGCACTTTACCCAAAGTATGGGGTGGAATGGTGCCACGTGCACAAAACCTGGGCGGTAAAAACTATGTTATTGCGGAGGACAAGATCACTGATCTGCCAAATGCGCCATTTGCCTTGAAGGACGCAGAGGGCTTGCCTCTTCCTGAATCAGTGATCACACGGGATTTGTGGCATCTGTTCTATCAAAACCAGATGCAGATCAACGGCGGGAAAAATGACCGCTTTGTCGCCTGGGCAGATTCAGGTGGACTGACAATGGGCCACTACGGAGAAACACAAAAGAATCTCGATTTATGGAAAATCGCACAGCAGTATACACTGTGCGATAACTTCTTCATGGCAGCATTTGGTGGCTCATACTTGAACCATCAGTTCCTGATCTCTGGCAGAACTCCCGAATATTTTGATGCACCAAATACCCCGGCGAAGAAAAAAATAGCCCTCACTGAAGATGGCCCAACTGGAGTGAAACTGGCGATAGACAAGGATTGTCCGCCGTCAGCAATGGACGGCAAGCCGAAATTCGTCAGCGACGGCGCCATTACCCCTGACGGCTATGCAGTCAATACCATGGCCCCACCCTACCAGCCCAGTTACATCAAGCCAGCTCCTGGTGGAGATACCACATTGGCTGATCCCCAAGATCCCAGCACTTTGCCACCACAAAGCTATGACACCATTGGGGATTTGCTGTCACGTAAAGGTGTCAGTTGGGCCTGGTATGGTGGTGCCTGGCAAGTCGCCCTGGAATACAAGGGCGGCGGTGAAAAACCCAATTTCCAGTATCACCATCAACCGCTCAATTATTTCAGGCAATTCGCGCCGGGCACCCCGGCACGCAAGGAACATTTACGTGATGGCGGCTTGGGTGACAGCCCCATTTCCAACAAGTTTCTAGCAGACGTTATTGCAGGGAAATTACCTGCCGTCGCGTTTTATAAACCGCAGGGTAATCTCAACATGCATGCGGGTTATTCTGATGTTGAATCTGGTGATCAGCATGTCGCCAATGTACTCGAGCATTTGAAGAAAAGCCCTCAGTGGAAAAACATGCTGGTCGTCATTACCTTCGATGAAAATGGTGGCTGGTGGGATCATGTGACACCGCCCAAAGGCGATCGCTGGGGACCAGGATCACGCATTCCTGCGATTATTGCTTCCCCGTATGCGAAGAAAGGGAATGTCGATCATAGCTTCTACGATACGACATCAATAATGCGTTTCATTACCCGCCTGCACGGCTTACCGCTGCTGGAAGGCATTAAAGTGCGTAACGCTGCGTTTATTGAGCGGGGTGCTTTGCCACCGGGTGATCTGACTGGTGCACTGAGTTTCGCTGAACACCATGTGAGTTAAAAACAAGACAGCGCGGCACCGCTTTTAGCATGCATGGATGATGTTGCCAACTAGTTCCAATAAGCTGTGTCCTCAATCAGTCTTTAATGCTTTTGAAGAGCCTGATTGAGGTAGTCTGTTATTTAGGTAGTACCTCAAAGACCAGCAGTTGCGTAACCTGGGTCTGATCGAAATTATCATCCGATACAAGCACGATGGTGTCATGCCCGTTGGGCAATTTACGTCCCCATGCGATTCCTTCTATATTGTCGATTTTTGGCAAGCCAGCTTCATTCAAATTCAAGACCAGCCTTTTCCTGGCCGGTACATAATTTGCAGTCTTTAGCGAAGCAATATCCTGTATACCTGTTGCCCCGTCAATATCCATCTCATACAGGCGAATATAAAATTTGAAAACGCCTGTTGCGTCCTGAACACCGGAACGTTCAAGTACTAGCAGTTGATGCTCATTGATCGCCAGTATTTCAGACAAACCGTTATCACTGAATCTGCCGGATGCGGCCACCGCTTGAACCGGATCAAGTGGGTAGGCATATTGTTCAAACACTTTACCCTTGCGGTCAAAGCGAGTGATGCGGCTGACTGCTCCTTTATCGACGCTGGCCACCGGTCCATCCTGATAGATGGCTGTTTCCATGCCCAGCCATAGATATTTACCGTCCTGGGAAAAACTCAAACCTTCAAAACTTAAATTATTCCGTGACCCGGTTTCTTCATTGGGTGACACATTAAACATCGCTGGTGTGGGTAAAGTGGAGAGATAGCTACCATCCCTATTTGCCTGCTTGATAAATGGATTGAGCCCCAATTTACGGCTGCCTTCACTTGCGTACCAGATACTGCCATCCAGGGGATCGAAGCGTATCGATTCTATATCTGCCACCTCACCGCCTTCTTTTTCAAACAGCTTGATATCCGGATAGTGTTTGCCGTTGGCTTGTTTAAAAAAATTCACGCCTGTCAGTGTCACTGAGGTAAAAGCATCCTGGTCATAATTCAGTGTGGCAGTATAAAAACGCGCCGGACTATATTCTGACCTGTCATCACTTTCCAGAATCCACGTTTCAGTACGCGGATCGTAGTCGATGCCAGAAAGCCCACCGACCACTGTATCGCCATAAATGGCTTTTAAAGGAATGCGCTGTTCACCAATGAAACGAAGACTGCCAACAGTATGCTGCGCTGTGTTTTCCACCGCCGGCTTAGCGGCCTTGTCCGTTGTTTTGTCTATGCTGCTGCCGGTAGCGCAAGCAGAGATCAGCACAACCGTGCACAGTGTCACCAAAAATCTGATGCTTTGAATTGGAGATGTCATAGCTATAGTCCGTCCAAAAAAATTCGCCAAAAATACCTGAAAATTTGCACAGTCTCTCAATGACATCAAGAAAGCATGTTAATGGAAGAACGCACCAGCGTCAGCAAGGCTACATCATGCACTTTGGTAATTGCCTGCACATTTTCCCTGCGCCCTTCAATCTGTGAGCCAAACCAGGACATGGCATAACCCTCGGTAGGGCCGTGCCGACAATCTACCGTCACTGCACATGGTTCTCCTTCAAACAAGCTGCTGTCGAATAAATACGCAACCGGACAGGCATCGTGGAGCAGTGGGTCGAGTTTCGCGTAGGCTTCCAGCATGTCGGCAGCCAGTCGGCCACAATGCGTGTCAATAGTTGAAAACGACTGTATCCATTCTGGCGACATCACCACCTGATGTGTCACATCCAGAGGAAAAAGTACAATACTGGCTTCCGCCGTGATGACAATTTCTGCGGCTACCGGATCTGCATAGAAATTGAACTCCGCTGCAGGCGTTACGTTGCCAGGACATCGCAGCGCACCACCCATGATGAGTAACTGCCTTGCCCGCTTTAAAATGCCGGGCGACAGACGTTCTGCCAGTGCCAGATTGGTCAGTGGGCCTATCGCTACCAGCGTTATGCTCCCCTCTTCATGTTCCAGCAGCAATTCAATCAGGCGGGTTGCTGCATGACCAGTCTGGACTGACCTGTCGGCCCCAAACCCAACTCCACCCAGGCCATCTTCACCATGCACCAGATTACAACGGGCTTCTGCATAGCCCAGCGGCAGGGCCGCACCAGCGTACACTGGTACCTGCATTTTCCCGGCGGCATCCAGTATCCTGCGTGCATTCCTTGCGGTAATCGCTACCGGTCGATTGCCTGTAACCGTGGTTACGGCAAGGAGCTCCAGCTTATCGCTGGAAGCCGCCAACAGCAGCGCCAGCGCATCGTCAATGCCTGGGTCGCAGTCGATAATGATTTTTTTCATGATGCTCATTGTCCAGAGTTATTGGCAACAATACTTCTATCCATGATTGCGACCAGCAATCGCAGCCAAAGACAGGGCCAGCTTGTCAAGATCAAAATCGGCCTTATTCGCCTGCTTGAATTCCTGAATCAGATTTTGCGGCAGCTTCGCGGTGCCTACCAGCGCACCAACGATAGACCCGGCCATGGTGGCGATGGAATCGGTATCATTGCCTATGGATGCGCTCAATGCGATGGTGCGCATGGCATCGCCTCTGGCATAAGCAACGACACCCAGAGCAGCCGGGACCGACTCTGCCGCCAGCACTGAATTGCCAACCATGCGCTCCATTCTGGTCAGGAAAGAATAATCATTAGTCGCCTCTGCGGCGATGCTTAAGGCTAATTCAAGTCGTGCTAAATATTGCGGGCCAGCGACCATTCGGGCATGTTCACTGGCAAGTTGCTCACCAATATGTGCTCCCTCTATCGCGCCGTTGATCACATCTTGGAGATTGTTTGACACCAGGGCTTGTGATACTGCAGCAGCAACGGAACAGGCAGCAGAAATAGCAACATTTGTGTCATGAGACGGCAAGCAGGTAATCAGGGCCTGACGGCATGCCGCATCGAGATTTCCAGGGTATATCAAGCCTGCCGGTGCAACCCGCATTGCCGCCCCATTGGTAGTACCCACAGAGGTCATCTTGCGGCGGGAAGTTCCGATAACCCCAACCATCGCAGTGTCGCTTCCCTCCTGCAGCGCTTTTACTATTCCTGCAGTACTTGGCCCCATGAAACTGGCCTTGGGGCTGTTGCTTGCCCAGTCCAGCAGACAGGTAACCCAGCCGGCTTGATCCAGCGCCCCGTCAGCCGCTATCATTGCACGCGCCAGATAATACATCTGGCTGGCGTCATCAGTCACTTCTCCGCGCTTTCCGGCATTCGCTCCCGCAAATGTATCTTCTGGCGGAGTATCAAAATCAAGCACAAGACCGTCATATTTTTTAAAAATCTCTTCTATGGACCACTGTTCAGTCGGCGCACCCAAAGCATCACCCATACCTGCCAATAACAGCGAAGCCAGAATCCTGTCCTGGAATATAAGCTCGTTCAAAAATTGCTCCTTCATTTTAATGATCCTCTTAAGAGATAGACAGTTTTCTCTGACGCATGCCAGCGAAAACAAGTACGATGACCGTAATGACTGGCGGTATCATGTACACCAACTGGGTAGGAATTTTGAACATTCCCAATTGCGTCGCCAGTACCGACGATGCGCCAAATACACAAGCAGCGATGAAGGTTCCAGATGCAGACCTGCGGCCCAGGAAAATCGCAGCCAAAGCCAGGAAACCACGACCTGCAACCATGTCTGACTGGAACAGGGACAGATAACCCATGCTCAAGTAAATACCACCCAGGCTAGCCAGAAAACCACTGAGGAAAAAGCCCAGGTACTGGACACGCTTCACCGGTATACCTGCAATAAGAGCCGCATCAGGGTTTTCTCCTACCGCACGCAGCCAGGTACCATACTTGGTACGCCCTAAAAACAAACGAACCAGGGCGACACTGACAAATGCCAGATACAACAAAACATGGTGGCCATGTCCGCCGTCTCCGTTAAGCAATACATCCAGCGGCGGATAGTCAGCCAGGCCAGGAATCTGGATGAGTGGCAGGCTCGGGCTGTTCAGGCTGGCTGTCGAGCCTTTGTCACCGACTATCGATACCAGCAAAAACACGGTCAGCCCCGCCGCGAGAATATTGATGGCGATACCGGCAACGATCAGGTCGGCTTTCAATTCAAGATGGAACACCGCCAGCACGCCAGTAAGAAGCAGGGCAGCCAGGATGCCAGCAATGGCGCCTGCCCAGGGGTAGATCCAGGGCGACAATCCTGGCAACCATGTCTGGCAATAAACCGATACGATGACGCCAAAAAATGCGGCGACCAGCATGATGCCTTCCAGTGCCACGTTGATACTGCCAGCCAGGTCAGAAATCAAGCCACCCAGTGCGGCAAACACGATGGGTGTTGACGCCCGCATGATAGCCACCACCATGGTGGCGGCAAATGTCGCCAGTGCAATCGCATCAAAGCTCATCATTTCTGGCCCTTCAAACGACGGATGTAATTGAATTTTTGCAAAAAGGAATTCCAGGATAGTCTCAGCCTGGCAGAAAAGCCTGCAGGGATCAGGTGTTCGGCAACAACGAACAGAATAATCAGGGCCTGGACGATCTGCACCACTTCGCGTGACACATCGGTCGTACGTTCCATCGCCTGGGCCCCTGTTCGCAGATAGGCATAGAAAAATGCTGCCATTGGAATCGCCTTGGGGTCATTGCGCGCCAGTAAAGACACTACCAATCCATCAAAGCCCAGCCCCGGCGACAATTCAACCGGTAGCCGCTTTAGCAGGCCGTTGCTGATGTGCAGGCCTGCGAATGCAGCGAACGCACCGCCGAACGCCATGGAAAGCATGATGGAGCGCGTTACCGGCATGCCCACCCGGCGGGCAAAAGCCGGGGCAGAACCAACGGTACGTATCTCATAACCTGTCGTTGTACGCATCAACAAATACCAGGCTGCGAACACGACAAAAGGCAGCAGGTACAACATGGTGCTGACATTGGTATGCGTGATCAGACCTGAAAAAATGGCAGAAGAAGGCAACACTGGCGTCACCAGAAAACCGGCCCCGGGGTCACGCATGCATTCAGAAATGATCAGGCGATACAATTGCACGGCGATCAGATTGAGCATGAGCGTGCTCACAATCTCGTTGACCTGGTAACGCGCCTTCAATACGCCGGGGACCAGGCCCCAGGTGAAGCCGGTCAGAATAGCTGCCACAAAAACGATGGGCAAAAGAAAAGGGAATCCATCGCCCAGATAAAGACTGACCGCAGCAGCAGCCAGTGCCGACAAAAACAATTGTCCATCTGCGCCCAGTGAAAACTGGCGCGCCCGGAATGGAATGGCAACGGCAAGACCGAGAAAAGTCAGCGTAATGGTATCTTCGATGACGGAACCAAAACGCACCATGCGCCGTAATTGCCACCCATGCAGATCGCTCCAGCGGATTTCAGGCAACGGCCCGGTAAGCATGGTCAGGTAGGCGCGAACGGGTTCCTTGCTGACCGTGGCTGTCACCACGAAGCCAATCAGCAAAGCGCAGAACACGGCGAAAAACAAGCGTAGACGCTGCCGCCAGACCAGATCGGCATGCAGCGCTAGCGGGGATGAGGTATTAGCTCTCTCTATGTCTTTCATGCCAGCCTCTCAACATTTTCAACACCCTGCGTCACGCCCAAACCGGTGTCGGCTCCTGACTGGCGCTTCGCTCCTGTCATGTACAGTCCCAATTCATTTGCGCTTACCTGACCTCCGGTAAATTGACCGACGATCTGGCCCTGTGCCAGCACCGCAATGCGGTCGGAGAGCGCAAGGATTTCATCCAGTTCAGCAGAGATCAATAATATGGATGCCCCCTGATCGCGCAATTCGATCAGGTACTTCCTGAGCATTTCACTGGCACCAATGTCGACTCCACGCGTGGGCTGGCAGGCGATCAAAAACAAGGGTTTGGTGGCGACTTCCCGGGCAAAAACCAGCTTCTGCATATTGCCGCCTGACAGGGCGCCAATGATGGTTTCTGCCGACCCGGCGACGACACCGTAGTAATGAATGAGTTGACTGGCGAAATCCCGGATGTTCGCCCTGTTCAGGCTCCCGAATCTGGAAAAAGGCCGTTTATGGTAATCAACCGCCATGACATTTTCTGCAATGCTCATGTCTGCGGCAATACCATCATGCAGCCGGTCTTCCGGTATATTGGCGACCCTGTGCAAACGCGCTATACGCACACCCTGCCCTGTATAAACTTGCCCGTCTATGGTGGCATGTCCTTCAGAAGGCCGACGTAATCCGCACAGAACCTCGGCCAGGAAGGATTGGCCATTGCCTTCAATTCCGGCGATACCAAGTATTTCTCCCGGCGCGATATCGAACGATATCTTCTGCAAGGCATGTCGCCCGTCATCACGAACCACACTGAGATTGCGTACGCTTACCAGCGGATCAAATAGTGCATCTTTGTGGCTTCGTTGAATCTGCAACGGCTTCAATGCCCCGCCTACGATCAACTCCGTCAGTTCAACTTCACTGACGGTTCTGGCATCGCCCTGGCCCACGATTTTTCCGCCACGTAGTACGGTATAGCGATCCGACACCTCGCGTACTTCTGAGAGCTTGTGGGTGATGATCACGACCGTCAGACCCAGCTCAACCAGCTTGCGCAGTGCGGTGAACAGCGCACCTGCCTCTTGCGG
Source organism: Undibacterium sp. Ji83W (assembly GCF_049340385.1). NCBI lineage: Bacteria > Pseudomonadati > Pseudomonadota > Betaproteobacteria > Burkholderiales > Oxalobacteraceae > Undibacterium > Undibacterium sp. Ji83W. The sequence continues at coordinate 361,574 of NZ_JBMPOZ010000003.1, forward strand.
TGTCAGCACTGCGGATGGTTCGTCCAGCAGCAGCAGGCGGGCACCACGGTACAAAGCTTTCAGTATCTCTACCTTCTGTTGCTCACCCAGCGACAGGTCTGCCACTATCGCCAAAGGGTCAACCTCCAGCCCGAACCTGGCCGAGACTGCATGCACATCGGCAATCGCCCTGTCATCGTCAAGCAGCAGACCACGCATGGGTTCACGACCCAACACGATATTTCTCGCCACTGAAAACGATGGCACCAATTTAAGATGTTGTGGAACCAAACCGATCCCAGCAGCGATCGCATCGCGTGGTGTACGGAATTGCAAATGCCTGCCTTCGAACAGGATATCCCCGGTATCTGGCTGTTCAAGGCCATAAATCAGTTTCATCAACGTAGATTTTCCGGCACCGTTTTCGCCGACAATCGCATGGATATCGCCGTGCCGGATACCAAAACTGACTCTGTCATTGGCCAGAATACCGTTAGCGTATTGCTTCGATACGCCGGTCAGCTCCAGGATGTAAGGCAGCTTGTTGTCAGGGTAATCAGTTTGCATGGTCTGCTCTATGGCATCAGGGCTTGCGCTTTACGGATGCGTCGCCGCTCGCAAAGGGCATTTGTGTAAAAACACCAGGAACCTGGACACGTTTTTCAATGACTGCACGTTCTGCATCATTGAGACTTTTCAGCACTTCCGCAGGCACCTTCGCCATGACGTCAGAATCGCGTACCAGACGCACACCGCCTTCGGCCAGACCTAGCGATTCCGTCTGTCCATATGCCAGGCTGCCTGCCAGTTGCTGCTGTACCGCACGTAAAATACCGACATCCACATTCTTGATGACGGACGTCACTATTCGTGCTGCCCTTTGCGGGTTAGAAACGCGGTACAAGGCATATTGATCAATATCCACCCCTATCGCATAGCGACGCGCCTCAGCCGCAGCCTCATTGACACCCTGCCCGGTTGCACCTGCTGCGTGAAAAATAAGCCCCACACCCCGGGCATATTGTGCTTTGGCGATATCCTTTCCCGCGGCGGGGTCAGAAAAAGAATTGGCGAACTGACTCAAAATCTGCGCGTCTGGCGATGCGGTTTTTGCTCCTGCCCGAAACCCGGTGAAAAAATCTTCTATGACAGAAATTTGCATGCCACCTATCACTCCCAGGCCACTTCCTGGAGCGACATCCGGCAAACCATTCTGCATCAGCTTTTCAGCGAGAAAACCAGCAAGATAGGCGCCTTCGTTCTGTCTGAAAAGCATGGAGTACACATTTTTGCAATGGCACTTCTTGTAATCTACAGCGGCATCAAATACCATGAAGTGACTATCCGGAAAATCTTCGGCGAGCTTTTGTACATAGGGCACCATGGCAAATGTGCCGGTAATAATCAAGTCATATTCACCGCTGTCGGCCAGATCCGTCAGCGCGGCTTCCCAGCGCGTAGGGTCAGCGCCACCTTCAATGACCTTGGCAAATACGGGCAATGTTTTCCTGGCCTGGTCCATGCCATGCGCCGCAGAATCGAAGAAGGATTTATCCCCCAGTGTTCCGTTGATGAACAAGGCAACCCGCAATTGCGCATTGCCTGGCTTGCGGATATCAGTACGCGCCGTCACAGCAAGGATCAGGTAGAGCAATGCCAGAATTGCAGCGAAGCATGCTAGCTGAAAAAAGAATTCTTTCACTATCCGCATTGCCGGAATCCTTCCATATGCCTGTGATTTTTGTATCGTACATTCATACAACATTTCATGGTGCTTTTTGGCGATGCGCCGCCAACTCCAGGACAGATCTGCGATATTCAGTCAAATACGCAGGATTCAACCAGCGCTCATATTCCTGCTGAAAAGCGGTAGAGAGTTTCGCATTACGTTGAGCTGACGAAACAGCCTTAAATGCCTCGTTCGCTGAGGCCGCCTTACTGCAAGCAATCACAACTGGCAACAACAGACTTGCTGGCGTAACAGGGATGAAAACATGATTATCGAAGGTCTTGAAGTAAGTCAATTCTTCTTCATAACCGAGCACAACATCTACCCTGCCAGCATTCAGCATACGCATCAATACTTCAAAACTGCCAGCCATCTCCGGCTGGTTGAAAGACGCAATCATTTGCAAGGAACGGTCAATATCTGTCCCATAACTCCGCCCCCTCACGACCCCAATCCGCAATTTGTACTCTTTGGCAAATTGCAGCAGGTCCAGATACCCCAGTTTATTGATCAACTTGCTGATCTGCTGAAGAAAGCCAGCATGCACGATCAAGCCACCGTTACGTATCCATCCCAGAGGGGACGTATAACGCATATAGTCTGCCCCTTTTCCATCGTCGCTCACTGTCAAAGCGCAATACGGACCACCTGCCTTCATCAGCATATTCATCCGCGCCGGGGGAACCAACTCCGTCTTATGTACAAGATTTGGCATGTCGCCGCGAATCAGGGCTTCCACGACATCAACATATCCTCCGGCCTGACTATCGACGCTGCTTATATTGGCGGGCGGCAAGTCAGTATGCAGCCAACTGATTTCATCGGCGATGGCACAGTTACATATTGCCAATAAAATCAGCAGCCGACGGCGTGACATTTCCCCACTCCTTCTCAACGATCAAAGTTCTGTGCAGTATCGGAAGTTAAAAACTCAGACCAGAAAATCAGAAATGGGTACGCATCGTTACAAACAGCGTTCTCGGACTACCCAGAAAATAGCGTCCCGATGTCAAAGGATTCGACGTCGTCAATTCAGAACCCACACCGGCTAGATATTGTTTGTTAAACAAATTGTCGATGTTAAAAGCAAGCTCTGTCTTGGTGAAGGCACCTAAAAAACTTCCATTCAGGCGGTAGCTGCCAGACAGTCCAATCAGGGTGTAATTGGGCATATACTCTCTGGGATAAAAGTCAGGACCGCCTTTGACTACCGTATTTGCTACTACATTGTAAGTGCCAGCTGCTTTGCCGACATACTTGGCATTGGCAGTCAAACGCCATCCGGCAGATGATTTCCATGTAACTTCTGCGAAGGCATTGTGCCGCGCCGCGCCCAGCACAGGATCACCAGCCTTGATGCCTTCCGCCAGTGTATCTTCCACATAGTGTGCGTCATTGAATGCATAATTGGCATACAGTTCCAGGTGTTCAAAACTGGCACGCGCAGTCAGTTCAACACCACGTGAGCTAATGCCACCCAGGTTCTGGAACGTTGTTTTTGCATCGCGAGAAAAAATGTCTCCGTTAGGATTACCATTCTGGATGGAAATGCGGTCACGATAATCAATCGCATAGACTGTCATGCCCAGCCCGTAGGGGCCTTTCAGCCAGCGAATACCGGCATCCTTATTAATCGAAGTTTCTGGTTTGATACCATTCTTCGCATCAATTGCTGCCGTGCCTTCAAAAACACTATCTGGAATTGCGCTGAAGTTTTTTGAACCACTGACAAAGAATTCCCAATCGTCATTAATCCTGTATAGCGCGGCAATTTTCGGCAAGATACCTGAAGAAACCGACAACTGGCGTTCACCATTAAATTCAACAGGCGAGCTGTACGTTTCACTGAAGCGCTGGTAAGTCGCACCGACATCCAGCTCGAAACGATCATCCAGCAAACTCATCTTGTCTTGCGCGTACATCATCCCTGCATTGGAATTGTAGTGACGATCCTGCGTGATCGAATATAAATAGCTGTCGGAGTAAGCCGAACTGACGGTCGGGTCTGTCGTCTGATACCAGTTGCGTGTCTTTGCACGGCTGATGTGCTCATACCAGCCACCTACCCTGAGCGAGTGACCACTATCCAGGTTGGTGGCCAATTCAGCCAGCGTGCCTTTTCTATCCGTTTCATAGCCACCGCGCCGTGTGGTCGCCTCACGCGCGCCCCATTGACTGACTGGGTTCATGGCATATTTAGCCGCCGCAGGGCAAGCACCAGCCAGGAGTAAAGCGCTGGCATCGGCAGTCAGCACCGCACTGGATGTCGGGATCAAGCCACCCGATGCAGAGGTCTGATATTGATTCGCATAACATTCCTGCACGGTAGACACGGGCGAACCGCCAGGTGCCACGGCGCTGTAGACGCTACCATTGGTCGGCCTCTGTTTATAGGGGACATAGAACCACCCGTCGCCCTCCTGATGATGGAAATAGGGCTTGATTGTGAGCTTGCTTGCCTCACCCAGCTTTTGTATCCAGTCAATATGGGAAAATACTTCGGTACTCGCAATCCCGCGTGTCCCACGGTAATTTTGATCGATTGCCGGATTGCCGGTCCAGCGATCAGTCAATCCATCCGTGCCAGAATTGGTTTCGAAGTTAGACTTATAAAACGGCGCGCTGACGGCACGCAATGCGACTGCATCATAATCATTGTCAGCCATTTTGTTATAGCTGACCGTGGCGCGCACACTGGAGCCATTGCCCAGGTCTTTCAGAATACGGACATCAGCATGATCGCGCTTGCTGCGGCCAGACTGATCTCCCGGCCAGGTCCTTACAAATTCATGCGAAAAGTCGCCATAGGCGCTGATGCCATTATCAAACCGGCCAGTGTCGTAACGGACAAACGCTCTTTGATAGCCATAATCACCGATTGATATCTCGGCATCACCGCCACGCTCCTTGCCTGGATCACGCGTTCTGAAATCGATATATCCACCCAGGGCCTGATTGGAAGGCGTACCAAGATCACCAGCAGTCTGAGAAACATCCACCCGTGAAATATTTGCCGTATCCATCAGTCGGTTCGGCATGGTTCCGCCATTCGACAAGGTGGAACCATTGGGAATGCCATCGATCGATATGCCGATCTGCTCTTTATTCAGTCCGCGCATGGACAGTCGCATTGAAAAACTGCCTGTCAACGCATCGCTAGACCCTACTTGCAAACCTGGCACCCTGGTCAGCAATTTGAGCGGATCAAGACCAGCAGGTTGCTGCTGTATCGTTTCTTTATCGATGACGCTATTGGCCCTGGCTTCTCCCTTACCCAGCACTTTTCCTGTGACCTCGACAACAGTGACGGGACTCTCCGCTGGCGCAGCAGCTTCTTGCGCATTGGCTGCACCACCCCACTGAAACGCCACCACCGTACCTGCCGCAAACATTCCTATCCTACGATACATGATACCCCCCGATTGACATGTGAAGTTTTCGATTCTTAAGCTGACTTGATTTGCATCTGAATTTCGACGGAAAGAAGAACAATGGATAACCGTTGAATTTATTTTATATTGGTATGTACCACTAATCAATAGAAAATTAAAAATTCTTTTTATTTTTCTTCATTTCGCCTTTTAACCCATACATTTAATGGTTTATAACGTTTCATTTGGAAATGGCTATTAAAAAAAGCCTTTTTTATTTATTATAAATATTTTATATTGGTACGTACCTTGTAAATAGTAAGGCATCATTTTTGCACCAGAATGATCGATTTTCAATGCAAGACGCCTGAACATTTGCATCCTGCGAAGAAATTTCATGGTTGGTACGATCCAATGCACGAAAATCGTGCTTATCCCATAGAAAATATGTTAATCAACGCTAGAATATGTAAGAATTGGTATGCACCTTGCATACAACTGATGCGACCAGACTTCAGCAAGCTCAAGCACATTCATTGACATGCAATGCCGCAGCGAATATAAGCACGAAGGCAATTGCGCCCAGGCAGGAAGCCCGTTTTTAAAGGAATAGACCAGACTATGCGCACCAAGAGACAAAGTAGCGATACCATCCCGCCCAACCAGAATCCGGTCGAAAAATCGTCGGCCCCTCTGTATCGACAATTGGCCGAAACTTTGCAACTGCATATGGAGACCGGGAAAATTGCGCCCAATGAACCCTTACCTGCAGAAAGAGATCTTGCCATCAGTTTTAAAGTCAGCCGTGATACCGTCAGAAAGGCTATCCGTCTATTGGAAGAACGCGGTGTCTTGTATAGTGATCACGGACGAGGCACTTTTGCGGCACCTGCGGCAGTACGCCAGATGTCCCGTTTTTTAGATAGTTTTTCGGAAGACACTCTCAAACGCGGCGGCTCACCTGGCCAGAAAATCCTGTCCATGGAAAACGTGGCAGCCAATATGGCTATCGCCAGCCTTCTGCATGTGGAAGCCCATGTGCCCTTGCTACGCATCAGACGTTTGCGTCTGATGGATGACGCGATTGTAGGCTTGCAGGACTCTTATCTGCATCTTCCGCAAGGTGCGCGGCTGGAACGTAAAGAGCTTGAACGGGCCGGTTCGCTGTATCGCCTGCTGATCGACAAGTTTTCCATTGAGCCGTCAGAAAGCCTTGAGAGCGTCGGCGCCATTGCCGCCTCTGCAGATGATGCGCTATTGCTGGGCGTCGGACCTGGCACACCTCTGCTGGTGTGTGAACGTGTCATGTTGTCCGACAGGCGCGAACCCATAGAATATTGTGAAATGAAGTATGTGCCATCGTATCGCTACAAGACACGGATCAACAAATGGAGTAACGGGTAAGCGGGTCCCCTGCAACCAGACATGCAGGGGCACTAAAAAACCACGCCGGATTACAACATGAGTCTGGCCTCCACCTGAGCCCTGGTAGGCAAAGCAGAACGCGCCCCTATCGCCTCCAGCGCAAAGCTGCCTGCAGCGCAAGCAAATCGCAAAGCTGTTGCCAGTGACAAGCCATCAAACAGCGCAACCAGAAATGCCCCATTAAAACAATCCCCAGCGCCAGTACTGTCAATCACCTTTGTATGAAATGCGGCCACCTCAACCGCGACATCGCCACTAACCGCCATTGCGCCGTGAGAACCTCGCGTGACTACCAGTATCTGCTGCCTGGAATGAAGTCGCTCTTGCATTGCCTTCAACTGCGGTGCTTCATTGAAAATGTTCAGGTAGGTCGCCTCATTCATGAATACGATGTCGCACATCCCCATGAGCCTGCGCATATGTGCCAAGTCAGCAATCATTACTGCCTCGACATCAATGGCGACGATGACCCCGGCCTCGCGTGCCAGGCTGTGGACAACGGTAAATTCTTCCATGTCGTAAGGCATGGCATACAATAAACGGCTTTGGGTCAGTGCTTGAAGGAAAGACGACCCAAGTGACACAGTCCCTTGCATCGGTGAATAGATGAGGGCCTTTTCACCACTGCTCTCCACCATGATAATCGCCATTGAGGAGGCTGTATCCGGAATCTTTTTCAGCTGCTCAAGCCCGACTCCGAAGCGAGAAAATTCACGCGTCAGCAATACTCCCGCACTATCATCACCAACACGACCATAGACCTGCGTCTTCAAACCCAGGTTGCTTGCCGCACAGGCCACATTCGCTACTGTTCCACCTGCAAATTGTCCAAGCCGGCGGCCCAATACCTTCTGGTCAGCACTGGGTGCATGATCAACCGCAAAAACCAGGTCGACATTGGGATCACCAAAAGCCAACATATCCCATCGACGAAGCGATGGTAATCCCATTTTTTCCAGCATCTGACTCTCCTCGCCTTGATTCACGATGTTACGGCCCAGCACGACTAATTCGTATCACTCATTATTATTCCATATGCGATCAATCAGTTTCTACTTTATCAATCCTGATTTACCTGACACGCCTGCCAGTACTCTGCGGTGGATTTCATGCTTTTCTGCAGATCAAAATATATCATTGGTATGTACCACTAATCAATACGAATAAAGAACAAATGTGGATTTTAATTTGCAATCTTAAATAAATCATTAACAATCAAATCAATTATCAATGATTTCCTTCTTATTCAATTAGTTTGACAAAAATTATATTGGTACGTACCATATAAAGATCATCAACCAATACTTCCTGTTATGCCTACCTCCATCTCACCTCCGGTTTTTATTACATTTACAGGCGCAGACAGCATCGACCTGATACCCGGGATGCAAGCACTCTCCAGGCAATATCCAGTTGAGTGGGGCATACTTATTGATACCGCAAGGGAAGGGATCCCGCTGTTTCCAGATCACAAAGCCCGTCAGGCAATGCAGCGCAGCGGTCTGCGACTCTCCGCGCATGTTTGCGGCGAGCTGGCACAGGCGATTGCTGAAGGCAGAGATCCTGACTTTGATTTCTCGGGATATTCCCGTGTGCAGATTAACCATGGCCGCGCCGGCAGCAGCGAACAGGAAATACAGAACTGTTATTTGTTTGGCGTGCGCAACGGCGTGCGCCCCGCATTGCAGTCTCAGGGAGTATTTCCGAATGATGGCCGGGCAGACTGGCTATACGATGTGTCTTTTGGAAATGGCGTCAAACCCGCAACATGGCCACCGCTTCAACACGCTCACCCTTTTTGCGGTTTCTCTGGCGGTATTGGCCCAGCGTCGATCAAGGATGTTTTGCAGGTACTTGCTATCGCGCCAGATACACCATATTGGCTGGATATGGAATCAAGCGTACGTACCGATAATCAATTTGATCTTTCAAAATGTCGCCGCGTCTGCGAAGTGGCTTTTCAGATCCCGGCTTGACACAGGCTGCAAGACTCCCATGTGGCGCACCTTGGGAACCCTTGACTAAGTAAATGCAAACTCGTTCAGAAGCAGTTTCGTCGGCATTAACCTGGGCAATGAGCCTGTTGCTGACGAAATCTCAGTGGGTAAATCCAGGCACTTACTGGACCAATTTAGCAAGCAAATGAACAGCTTGTCTTTCTGCTAGTAGTGCTGGCAAATAGAAAGTACTAATTTGCATTATTGACAATCAGCCATCTTAAATAAACTAGGCTTATTCTGCATTGCTGTCTGCAATGTCAATATACTCAATCCGATTGCGCCCCTGTTCTTTTGAACGATACAAAGCCATGTCGGCCTGAGCGATAAGCTCGGATGAAGTTTTTGGGTGTTGCGGGTCGAACGCAATTACACCGAAACTCGCAGTTACAGTAATTGCCGGGTGCCTCTGGAGTTGTATGGGGGACGATTGTATGACTTGATGCAAAGCTTCGACACGCCCTCTTCCTTTTTCCAGGCCCAGGTCAATCAACAATATCAGAAATTCTTCACCACCGTAGCGCCCTACCGCATCGTATTGCCGCACTACTGTTTCCAGTCGCCGTACTACCTCTTGCAGCACCGTATCCCCTGCGGGATGTCCATAAGTATCATTGATACGTTTGAAGTGATCCAGGTCCAGCAAAATCAATAATAATGGTGTTTTTTGCCTGGATGCTTTCACCAGTTCCTTATCGAGAATTTCTATCAAGGCAGAACGGTTCCAGGCCTTGGTTAAACCATCGCGTAGCGCACGCGCGCGCAACTCTTCTCTGGAAAGCTCAAGTTCTCGTGTACGTTCGCTTACCAGTGCTTCCATTTGTAACTGCCGCTCGGTCAATTTGCGCAACCTGTAGCGATGCAGGGTGAGCAAAAAAAAGACCATCGCAAAGCCGCATAAAAAATAAAATGGGATAGTCCTCCACCATGGGGGATGAATCAGCAAAGACTGTGTCATCAACGGAGACAAAGTTTGCGCCTCTGCATTGCTGACAAAATATTCCAATTGATAACTTCCCGGCGGTAACGCGGTATAGCGTATGTCTGGCCTGAACGATTCCGACCAATTGTTCTCCAGTCCAGCCAAACGATAATGGAACTTGAGTGCATCCCGGTTCTGGAAGTTCAGACTGGTCAAGGTCAGTTCCAGCTGTTCGGGAGACCAGGATAAGCGCAATGACTTGTTTTTCGGTGAGGATTTACCATCCTGAGTGACATTTTCGATTAATACGTTCAATTGTTGTGCCGTAAATAATCGCTCAGGCTCAAGCAAATGAGAAATGCCGTTGCTGGTCGCAATCCACATCGATCCGTCCTTGTCTTCATAAAACGCTTGGCCGTTGATGTCATCCCATATCAGACCGTGGTTCTGGTTGAAGAAACGCCATAGCTTTTTATTCCATACAGCGATACCTGCATCAGTACCGACCCACAGCCAGCCACGACGGTCTTCATGCACAGCAATCATGGTCTTACCGCGTAGCAGGGCGACTTCCTGTCGGGAAGCCTGGATGCCATCTTTACCAATCTCAACCCGCCACAAGCCGGCCTGACCACTGCCCAGCCACAAGGAGCCATCACCCGCACAACTGATCATTTCCATGGCTGCGCCGTCACCCTCGGTGCCGACGCGAAAACTATCCCAGCGAGCTCCATTGAAGCGCAACAGGCGATGTTCGGAAAGAAACCAGATATCGCCACTACGGTTTTGGCAAAGGTCAACAAACGGTTCGCTCTTTGGACCTAACACTGCCTCAAGCTCGGCAGGTTGGCGCGCCAATGTACCGGCGGAGTTTGTATCGACGTTGAATATGCCTTTCGCAGTAGTCAGCCAGAGCCGGCCATTGCGGTCAGCCAGCATGCCCGAAATCAGAGGCAGGGCCGCAACCTGTGTAACAAAACCAGTGCCAGCATCGTATCGCATCAACAGACCCGAATAAGTAGTGCCCCATACCACTCCGTTTTTGTCCAGCACCAGCCTCGCCCATTGGTGGTTATTGTGGTCAAGCTTGCTTTTGTCAGGTACAAACTGCTTCTCCTGCTTCTCCTGCTTCTGCATGCGTGCAGGTCCTGAACGGGTACCAATATGCAGCACACCTGCTTGATCCCTTAGGAAAGAAAGAACTACGTCGTCAGGCACACCTTGCGCGGTGGTCCAGTTTTCCCAATTCCCATAGCCCAGCCAATTAATCAGGCCATGCCCACGCGCGCCCATCCACATGCCACCGTCTCTGTCAAATAGCAAGGCATTGAGGCCCCCACCTGTTCTCAGTCCGTTTCGCGCATCGAAGACTTCCCAATGGTCATTATTCCAACGAATTAAACCTTGATTAGCATTGCTGAGTACACGGTTCTCAGAATCTACCGTCAATGAACTTACCAGCCCAATTTTGTTCAGGATATTTCCAGGTGGTGTACGATCGGAAAAACGTAGCTCTTGTGATGGCAACAGAACGATGTGCTGACTTCCCCGTGCCCATAACTGGCCTTTGTTGTCCCGGATAATATTGTTCCAGTGTTCAACGGGTACTCCGTGCGCGCTACTCCAGACTTTCAGTCCTTGTGGCCCATATTGACAGAGCGACTGATGACATCCCATCCACAGTGTCCCATTCGTGTCAGCATGGATGCTGAAAATGTCGCTCAATACAGGCTGCTGCAGTATCTGTTCGTCAGAAAAAAAGGGACGTGTCTGCGGCTTGCCGTCAAGCAGTGTGAGCGAATACAAGCGTTGGTCGTTGATTACCAATAGTGATCCATTGGGCAAGGATGCAAAGTTTTGCCCCGGCCATATATTCATCTTCTTCCCTGCGTTTAAAACAGGAACGAAGCCTTCGCCTGATTTCAGATAAAGATTATCGTAGCTACCAACCCAAAGCCGGTCTTGTGGGTCGGTATGAATAGCCGTCACGAAAGGCTCTATTAAACCGTTTTCTCCCGAAAAGCGTCGGAAACCTGCGCCGTTATATCGAAATAAGCCATTCTCAGTACCTATCCAGAGATATCCCGTCTTATCGAAAGTCATCGCAGTAATTGACAAATTGCTGAGTCCATCGCGCTGCGTAAAGTATTGCAAAGGCATTTGCTGTGCCAATGTAAAACATGGCCATAAGATCAGGCTGATAATGAGGAAGCGTAGATTGGATGGCATATGGAAAGTCGTATTGAAAAATTTCCAGTTCAAAAATGCGTCAAGTTTATGCTCTCTCCCTTCTCCAGCCAGCAAACCATTTGGAATTTTAAGGAGATGAATAGATAAAGCTTAAGACGACCGAAATCAGTGACTAAATTTCTCCAACTTCTGGATATTCTCAACATTCGTCGAAAAAGTAAGCGGTGCGTTCATTTTTGACAATAAACGATTCTATTTTTTCTTCGAAATATTTCGCAGCAGGTCAGAAACATCTTTGCTGAGTGGAATGCCATGACGTCGATAAAGTTGAATATGGAGGACCATATTTTCTAGCACGAGCTTCGCCGCCACTGCCAATAGCGTTATATGGCGATCCTCTTCATTAAAATTATCGAGAGATTCTGCCATGGTGCAAATATGTTGTGCAGTAAGTCTTCTTAATGAATCTTCGTCGAAAGGTAAATCGGCCATATCGATTGGATCTTCAATCTCAACCTCCTTCATCAACTCCTCAAGCATTTGTGGGGTTACTGTCATAGTCCATTCCTTCGCTAAAAATATAGCAGCACCTGTTCTTTACTTTCCATAATAGCCTATTTCGAGAGCAACACTTTCCTTAGAGCTGTAACATATCCATTCTTGAAAATGACACGCGAAGTATTTTCGTTAATAACAGCACCACGTACAGTCTCTAAGCATCCTTCATTCTTAAGAATTTACCCCACTACATTTTTTTGAAGAGCGAACTGCGAATAAATGCATGCATCAAAGATGGCTTCAGCCAGAATGCCATGAAATATATCTTTGATTGAGTCTTGATCAGAAACCGGAATAGCTATTTCTGGATGTGAGCGACAGGTGTGAGGGCCATCAATATTGAGAGTTTGCTCCGTTAGGTCAAAAAATCAAAAGAAAACCTGAACGTCAAAGTCCACGCCAACATTGAATAATCTGAGAGCAATTGAAAAATTAATCGTTTGGCTTTCTACTTATGAAAACGCCAGAGGATATAAAAAAGAAACGGTCTAAAGAAAAAATGAACATATCATTGATGAAATTGGAACTTGAAGACAAATATGGCTTAAAATTATGATGATCTCTCGCACCATATAACAATAGATTTTGTTGACGTACCCTGCGAAAAAGATGAGCTGCGCGTCATCACTGCGCAGCATCTGTGCGACATGGCTGATGCCATGAAAAACTTCAGTCAAGAAAAAATAAACATCCACCATTAATCCGCATGCCTGAATTCACCATATCTGGTACAGCGCCAGCGCGTCAGTTCCTGCTCATCCCCGGCTTCATGTGTGATGCCAGTTTATGGAAATTCATGTTGCCCGGGCTGGAGCAATTGGGACAAGTACATGTCGCTGATTTGAATGAGGGGAACAGCATAGAAAGCATGGCGCAGCGCCTGCTTCCGGCATTGCCAGATAAGGCCATCATCATAGGTTTTTCTCTGGGCGGCTATGTGGCGCGCCACCTGGCATGGCTGGCTCATCAAAAAAACAAAACCATAGGTGGCCTGGTTTTGCTGAACACTTCAGCACGCGCCAGCACAGAAGATGAAGTCATGAAGAACCGCCAGCAAATCAAACTACTGGAACACTATCCGTACAAGGGCCAGACCATGACAGCCCTGCGCCGCGCCCTGCATCCGCAACGCCAGGATGATGCTGTCATGCTGGCACATTTACAGGCCATGTCACTGGCGCTTGGCAAACAAGTCTTCTTGCAGCAACTGTCCATAGCTCGTACAGATGGTCATCATGAACTGCCTGAGATTACTTGCCCTGCCCTGGTCGTCGCCAGCAGAAATGACCAGATGCGCAGTCTTTCAGAATCAGAAAAACTGGCGAACGGATTGCCTCATTCCGCCTTGCATGTCATCGAGGATTGCGGTCATATGTCGCCACTGGAAAAAGCGCCAGAACTCATCACTATGCTGGGCAACTGGCTGCGTAAATAACTGGACCATCGCCTGCTTTAACTCACCGGACTGGTCTTGATAGTTATCACCTTCTTCTTTTTCCTGGCCAGTGCTTCTTCATTTTCATGCAGGGATGCACCCCAGAATTTTGCCAGGCTGGGGCCGTTCTTGATCTGCCTGGTTCCAAACAGGTATTCGGCAATTTCATGGAACCAGACGCGCCTGCCCATCCTGGTATACCAGCGCATGGCGTGGGCAAAGGCTGGGTCATGGCCCCTGAGTATGCGCCAGATGGCTTTCGGCCTGGCCTGCATGATGACTTCCATGGTTTTTACCCACAGTATCACGCGCCACGGTGGAACTTTATTGGTTGCCAGTACCTGATGCTTGTAATCCCATTTACGGGTATCGGTTTGTATGACGCGGCGGTCTGCCACGGTAGGGAAGTAAGGTGTCCAGCGGTGCGGCGTCACATACAGCATCTGTATCTGGTCGGGATCATAGCGTAATAAATGCTTTAATGAGCGCCAGTAGTCAGCATCGGTTTCTTCTTCAAAGCCCACCACATAAGTCGCCATCGAAACTATGCCATGCTGGCGCAACAGGCGTATCGCCTCCTGGTCTTCGCTGGTAGTGCCACCCTTCTTGATGTTTTTCAGCACCGCCTCGTCATAGCTTTCTATACCGAGTAAAAAGCGTATGACTCCGGCTTTTTTGTACAAGTGCAGGATATCGGCATCCCGCACGATGTCACCAGTGCGGGTGGAGCCTACCAGTGTCAGTGGTACGTTCTCGGCAATCAGGGCTTCCAGAAAAGCCTTCCAGGCTTTGCGAGAACCGGTCGGCAATTCATCGGCGAAATTGATCAGTTCCACTCCTTGCTCGCGATAGAGGCGCGCCAGTTCCTGGGCAAATTTGACAGGGTCGCGGTGACGCCACTGAGTCCAGAAACCACGCTGCCCACAATAGCTGCACAGGTAAGGGCAGCCACGGGAAAACTGCACGACCACGGCGCGCATATTGCCCCAGTAAGAATAGCGGCTATGGTCTATGAGTTCCCAGCCCACGCGATAATCATCAAGCTTTTCTATCATGGCCGCAGCAGGCGTGGCAAACGGCGCGCCATCGACACGCAGGGCAATGCCATCGACTGCCAGCAAATCACTGCCTGTGCTGAGGGCCTGCACCAACAAGACGGTAGTGCGCTCACCCTCGCCCTTGACGATGTAGTCGATAGAAGAGTTTTCATTGAGGACATCTTCCCAGTGATAGGTAGGAAAGACGCCGCCATAAATCAGAATGATATCCTGCATGCGCTGCTTCAGCATGCCTGCCAGTTCAACTATAGTGACATGCACAGAAGTGGAACCGGAATGCCCCATCATGATGATGTCTGGCTGTGCAGCCACGACATGTTCCAGGATCGCTGATAGCGGCATGGGGCCAAATTCTGCATCCAGCAACTCCACCTCAAAGCCAGCATCTATCAGCGGGCCACCGACACTGAGCAAGCCCAGCGGTGGCAATTGTTCAAGCGGTATGCGGCTGCCTATGGCCGTATGCGGAGGATTGATGAGCAGTATCTTCTTCGCTTGTGGCTGTCTGACTTTGAATTGCAGGATATTGGCATTCACAGTGATGTCTGAAGCTAAATAGTAATGTTTTGCATTCTACATCCACACTGCGTCATGTTGCCCCAATATTGGTGCAGGCAATTCAAAACGGGCAGGTGTCAGACTCATTTTTTCTACCGGCGCAATCGCCTGCATCTCGCCAAAACCTGAGCTTGATGTTTGCAAGAAACTGGCGATTTCATCGGGACGCAATTCTGCGGCATCTTCATGCAGACCACGTCTGGACATGGCTTGCAGCCAGCGGCCAGTTTGCGCCAGCGATACCCTGACTTGCCAGCTACCACCTTCTATCGAACGTTTTTGCAGGGCCAGCATGGTCGCATACGCCAACAGATAACCTGTTGCATGATCCAGTGCCTGGAAGGGCAGCTTGCCTGGCGCTACATTGCCAGCTGCTCGCCCTTCTGCATCTGCAATACCGCTGGCCGATTGCACCAGGCTATCGAAGCCACGCCTGTTTGCCCAGGGGCCGACGTGACCATAAGCAGACAGGCTGACGTGTATCAAGCCGGGGCGCAATGCGCATAATTCTTCAACTGAATAACCAAGTTGGGCGATAGCACCAGGCCGGTATGCCTGCATGAAAACATCTGCACCACGTATCAGTTCAAGTAATTGCTGTTTCGCCCCGGCATTGCGCAAATCCAGTTGCGCTGAACGTTTGCCACGGCCAGTATCCATCACCAGCAACATGATATTGGGCAGGTGTGCTGCACTTATCGCCAATACATCGGCCCCATGTTGTGCCAGTGTGCGTGCGCCTACAGGTGCTGCAATTACCCGCGATAAATCCAGCACACGGACACCGCTTAATGGACGCAAGGGAGTTTGTCCGCTACCTTGGTTCAATGGTATGACAGGGCCATCGGCCACTTTCCTGACTTCAAACAGGGGCAATTCAGCAATCGCCCGTGCCTGCGGATGCGCCTGCCATTCTTGCTCTGTGCGTATCATGGCTGCACACATATCTGCATTGGCGAGTACCTGCTCCAGCTCCGCCGCTTGCCATCCAGCAATGGCTTTGGCGACTGCAGCACGCTCATCTGCACATTGCAAGATAGCCAGTACGCCATCACGGTGATGCGGGAAGTTGGTATGCAATTGTATCCAGCGACCATCGCCCGCCTGATAGTAACCGGCTATCTTGTTCCAGGGATCATCGGCAGGCTTGTCATTGATGCTGAGATAGCGGTCACTCTTGAACATGGCCAGGGCATGACGTCTGTCCACCGTGATCTTTTGTTCAGCTCCACCTCGATCCTGCCATAACTGCGCAGCCATCAGGGCTTGCACGGCAATGCTGGCGGAGGCCACATCACCCACCTGGAATGTCGATGGTAATTGTGCCGTATCGTCGCTGAATGTAAGTTGCTGTAAAGCCTCAGGCTTGCCGCCCCCCATTTGCCATAAGGATGCCAATAAAGTTTCTGCCGACACAATGCTCTCCCCAAAAAAATCAAACTGGCGCACAATGCGCTCATCTGATCTTGTATGTTTGCAGTCTAGAATCTGCATCACACTGTGGTCAATCTTGATTCTGACTATCAATATAAATTAATCGTGGATAACTCACTCACTGCCAGACAAGCCGCCGAATTGCTCGGCATCAGCCTGCCGACCTTGTATTCCTACGTCAGCCGTGGCTTGCTGCAATCGCACCAGTACCAGGGACAGAGGGCGAAACGCTATGTAAAGGAAGATGTATTGCGCCTGCTGGCACGCAATACCGACAGCAAGCGAGCAGGCAGTGCGGCCGAATCAGCCATAGATTGGGGCGTGCCTGTCCTTGAATCCAGAATCACCCAGGTAACAAATGGCAAGCTGTACTACCGTGGCCATGCCGTTGATGAACTCGCAGGCACGCATACGCTAGAACAAACTGCATGGATTTTGTGGAATTGCGACGCAAGTCCTGATCTTCCCCAGACTTGCCTGACTGATTTGACTGCACTGTGGCCAAAATTGCTGGGCCTGACTGCACATCTGTCACCTTACGAAAGAACCATCAGCATATTGCCCCTGCTGACTAAAACAGTAGAGGAAATGCCAGATATCCATGCGCATCAAAAAGCCATGTTATGGATGCACCTGACGGCAGCGTCGCTATTGGGTGTCACACCTGACTATCGGCCATTTCACAAAAAGCTCGCTGCTGCATGGCAGTTAGATGCAGAGCAAACAGAACTGGTACGCGCAGCCCTGGTCGTTAGCGCTGATCATGAGTTGAATGTGTCGACTTTTACTGTACGTTGTGTTGCCTCTGCAGGTGCGAACATGGGTATGGCATTAGTAGCTGGACTGGCCGCGCTCTCAGGCCCCAAACACGGTGGTGAAAGCCTGCGTGTCAGCCGCATGCTGCGTGCTGCCCTGGCCACGCCACCAGGTGACATCCCCAGCTTCCTGGCAAAACGACTGCACAGCCATGATGCCAGTCACCATTTTTCACCGAGACTGCCGGGCTTTGGTCATCCGCTCTACCCTGAAGGCGACCCACGTGGCGCCCTCCTGATGAATATGCTGGACAGGAATAAGCATGCAGGCTTGTTTGCCGTAGCCGACATGGCTGAAGACCTGACCGGACAAAAGCTGAACATAGACTATGGCCTGGTCGCAGTAGAAAGTGCCTGCCAGTTACCACCGGGTGCAGCGCAAATCCTGTTTGCGCTGGGCCGCACAGCAGGCTGGATAGCCCATGCCATGGAACAGGTGAAAACAGGCCAGCTCATACGTCCGCGAGCCAGATATGTAGGCATATTTCCAGAGACTGATGCCACATAAATCAGGCTTCTGTCGTAGGTACATCTGGCGCATCTGGCGTATAAGCCAGAATATCTCCCGGTTGACACGCCAGCACTTCGCAAATTTTTTCCAGTGTATCAAAGCGTATCGCCTTGGCTTTGCCGGTCTTTAATACGGACAGGTTTTGTGGCGTGATATCGACCAGTTCAGCCAAAGTATTCAAACGCATCTTGCGCTGGGCAAGGACGACATCAAGATTAACAGTAATGGGCATGGCGTCCTCAGATGGTCAGTTCAGCTTCTTCATTGAGGTCTACACCGATTTCCAGCGACCAGATCAGCAACAAAAAAAACGCGATCAAGGCTAGTTGATCCAATACGTTTCCAATAAAGTGGCTGATATCACCACTGCTGTTAGAACCTGGATAAAAATAACTGAAAATGAGACATAAAAAATCTAAAGCCAACTTTGCACAGACAAGTAGCAATTTTAAATTGAATGCTTTTTTCGCGTGAAAAACTGCCTGCCTGTTAAAAATCTCTCCTTTATAAAAACAGGTCATTAAATTTTTCAAATGCCCAATAATCATAAATAGCAATGCAGAGAAAAAAAATGCTGCCATTGACGCTGCTATTTTTAGTTGCGTACTTATTCCACTTGCCAACAAAGAAGACAATCCATCGTCCACCGTAGCGGCTTTCGCGAGATAGCCTGCGATTGTCAAATCTCCGGAAGGTATTTTTGCCAGTACGAAAGGGAATAGCAACGTCCCAAGCACAATAAAGATCATGGACAATACTGCCAAATATATAAAATATTTACTCAACTTCCGAATACTGACAATCCTGGAATGTTTCTGAACTTGCATCTTGGCTCCTGATTGAATTAATGGTGTTAATTCTAAATCAAAAATTTCGAAAAACAATATTTATTTACTGTTTATCGATAAATAAATGCCGTTATTTAAAATTACCCTGAAGCTGGCGATACAAAAGAAAAAGGGCTGCATAAAGCAGCCCTTAACAAAAAACCAGTTCAAATCACGTCATTACCAGGCGTAAGCAGCCTTCGCATAGTAGTAACGACCATTGAAACCATAAGGCGAGAATGTGCTGTACGGCAGTGTTCCGCCAGAATTCAAATTGCCTGCCGATGTCACCAGATCAGGGTATTTATCAGTCAGGTTATCGACACCGGCACTGATAGTCCATTTGCCCAGTTTCACGCTGGCAGCCAGATCCAGTACCACATTGGCGCTATAAGTCTGATCCAGAGTGACATTATTTTGTGGCGAGACAAAACTGCCATAGCGGGTGGCCAGGCCATGGATATTCCAGTTGGCAAAGGCATAGTCAGCAGCGATACTGAATTTGTCTTTTGGTGTCGCCTCGGTTGCGCGGTTGATGGTTTGTCTGTCTATCAGCAAAAGATTGTTTTGCGTCAGAATCGCCGGATTGGCAGCGACATTTTTGACTGTCGTGTCATTGTGATTGTAGGCCACGGTAAAGCCCAGCTTGTCTGCACCAGACAGCGGGATCTGGTAAGAACCAACTACATCAACGCCACGGGTCTTGGTATCGAGCGCGTTGGTGAAATAACGTGCCGCGCCTACCAATACACCCTGCTGTGCCAGCACGCTTTGCAAAGCCGCAGGCAAGACCAGGTTGCCAGAATACAGGATGCGCTTATCAATATCTATCTGGTAGGCATCAATACTCAGGGTCGCATTCTTGCTTGGCTGTATAACTGCGCCCAGGCTGTAATTGCGTGATTTTTCTGCTTGTAGCGGTACTGCACCCAAGGCTTTGGCAGCAGCCGTGGCGACACCAAAAGTACCGGTATCCACCAGTTGCGATGTACCGTTGATGGTGAGCAGGTTAGTCGTGGATATTGTGTAATTCTGTTGCGCCAGTGAAGGAGCACGGAAACCATTCGACACAGCAGCACGCAAGGCAAATTCTTTGGTGAATTCAAAACGGCCCGACAATTTTCCAGAAGTGACGCTACCAAAATCGCTGTAGTTTTCATGACGCAAAGCCAGCGAAGCACTCAGTTGCTTACTCAGTTCAGCTTCGATATTGGCATAGATGGATGCACTGTGGCGGCTGAAGCTGCCTGCATTCGAAGGCTGGAAACCAGAGAAACCCTGGGCACCGCTACCGAAATAGGAATTCGCTTCACCCGCACCAATTTCATATTGGTCGCGGCGATATTCTGCACCGACGGCCAGCGTCAGCGGATTCGCCAGACCGGCAAATTCAAATTCTTTCGCCGCATCAAAATTTGCCAGGGTCTGGGTATTTTTCAACTTGCCGGCATAAAATTTTGTCGGGCTGGTGGCACCCAGGCTCAAGTTGACGGTATTGTTGACATCCAGACTGAATTCACTGGAACCATAATTGACACTGGCATCCCAGCGCCAGCCATCAGTACGTCCCTTGACGCCGCCTACGACAGACACATCCGTATTGGTTGCCGCTTCATTTGGCAAAAAACCGTTCGGATACAGCGGGGTGCGCAAAGTCGTACCTGTGGTATAGGCGGTACGCCAGGTTGCGGCAGCATCGGTGCTGCGACGGCTGTAGTTGGCAAAGCCGTACAGGTCTATATCTGTCGCCAGTGCCAGCGAGGCATTGGCACCCAGGTTGGTCTGTTGCAGCTTGGGGTCGCCCTGTACCTGGTTGACCCTGCCGTACAAGGGTTCTACCGGATTGCGGAAATCAGCACCAGCGCGGTTGGTTTCATTCTGGTTGCGCTGTTCTGCGGTAAAACGCGCCCAGCCCTTGTCACCCAATGCCGTACCAAAATTGGCTGAGACGCTGGCCTGGGTACCATCACGCTTGCTGTATTGTCCGCCACCCAGTTGCACTTCACCACCATTTGCACCTTTTTTGAGGATGATGTTGATGACACCGGCAATCGCATCTGAACCGTATTGCGCCGCTGCGCCATCACGCAAGACTTCTATCTTTTCAATCGAACTGATAGGGATGGTATTCAAATCAGCCGGTGAAGAGCCGCGCCCTGCCGTGCCATTCACATTCACCACAGCCGAGGTATGCCAGCGCTTGCCATTCACCAGCACCAGGGTTTGGTCAGGTGACAGGCCGCGTAATTGTGCCGGGCGGCTGGCGGATGTACCGTCTGCCACCGCAGGACGCGGGAAATTCAAAGACGGCAACAAACGGCTCAACACCGCTGCCAGCTCGCCAGAGCCTGTAGATTGCAAATCTTTGGAAGTCAGTATATCGACCGGTGCTTCAGAGTCTGACACGGTACGTTTGATACTGCGTGTACCAGTCACGATCACTGTATCTGATTGTGGTGGGATGATTTCTTGTGCCTGTGCAGAAAAGGCCGCCAGGAAGGCCGTTACCAGTAATGCATTACGCCTTCTTGGTAAAAATGAAGATGGTGTGGAATATAATGTGGAATATGATGCGGTACTCATGCGCTGTCTCTTTCTATGCAAATGAACTTTAGGTTGAACCGATATTACTTCCTTGTGCATAGACGACAAACGATTGTTTTCAGCTTAAAGCATGAAAAAAACATATAAGGAAAAATCGTTTATCTCATCTCCGCTTATCAGGCAAAACGCACAGGTATCCTTTCCAGCAGGCCGCTGCCATACACTTCATGCGACTTCATGGAGTCAAGATGGATGTAGCCTATGTGGCAGTGGCAAGTCGCTTTGCTGCAGCTCTCTTTCTTGAGCATGCTGGCTAGCGTGTCTGTAAAAATATTGCCTTTACGGGTTTTGATGAAGTGACAGCGGAAAAGGTCGCCATTACCTTCTATAGACACCACCTCACTGCCAGCCTTGCAGTCCTTACCAATGCTTTCATACCAGGGCAGGTTCAACCTGAACAGGTAATCAATGTCCTCAAGGAAAGCGATTTCTTCTTCTGAGTAATAATCCACTTCACGCTTATAGGCATTGATCCACATATACACATCCTGTGGCAGGCGCTGGCGCAGAGAAGTAATTTGCGGGAAGTGTTGTTTTAGCCCCACTACACCTACACTATGACGTATCTGTAATGCGGCCAGTTCATTGCATTTGCTGAGGAATTTTTCTTCCGTCACAAAGTCAGGATGATAAGTCGTCCACAAAGCCGTGGTCTGATTATTGCAACGGGACAACCACTCTGTATTCCAGGCCAGATTGGTTTGTGCCGCCACCTTGCTCACGTGAGGCAGATGCGACAAACGTATCACCGCTTCCTGATACCATTTACGCACCAGGGCTTCACCGTAAGGTGTAATAAACACTTCCATGGGCTGGTCTGCGCTACTGTTTTGCTCTACCCAGTCTACGAATCTGTCCAGGTCTTTTTTATCCAGCGCCTGCAGTTCGCGGCTGTTTTTTTCCTTGGCAAACGGGCAGTATTCGCAACTGTAATTGCAATCTGTCAGGTGGCCGCGATATATGACTTTCAGGCTCATTTGACGACATACTCCTGCATTTTGTTTTTTACAGCGGGCGAAATAAACCAGTGGCCGATAAGATCAGAATAAGCCATGCCCTCGCCTTGCAACTGCATGCGCCCGGCATTTTCTTGCGCAAGATTCATGTCCAGCAAGGTCTGCAATTCAGGAAAATCAGCATACACATTCGTACCATAAATGCTTTGGTAATGCGCAGCATCCAGTCCTTGCGCCTTTAGCAAAGACTTGATCAGGTAACGCCGTTTCCTGTCGTCCTCAGACAGGCGTATCCCGTAATTTGCCACCATGAAGTCAGCGCGTTCCCTGGCGACATAGTGATCGATGATTGCTGCCACATTCGGTTTGGCCACTGCATATTCTGTCGAGTAATGCACATCTGTAGTGTAAGACCTTGCATTCGTGCCCAGGCCTATCATGCCATCTTCCTGACATGAATATTCTGAACTCTCAAGCATGCCAGCAACTGGCTTGCGAAACAGACGCATGGAATCTTGCACATAACCCTGGGCCTGCAAAAAGTCTCGCCCTATCCGGTAAAGCGTGCTGCGTATGTCTTCGTTTTGTATACTGATATGTTTCTTGAATAGCGAAGTCAACGGGCGCACGTATAAGGGATACAGGAAGATTTCAGTTGGTTGAAACTGTACCGCTTTTTGCAACGATGCCAGCCAGGTTTCCGCAGTTTGTCCAGGGATGCCATAAATCAGGTCCAGGTTAAACACCGGGAATTGATAACTGCTTATTTTTTCGAGTAACGGCTCCATCACGGTTTCTGGCTGCACCCGCCCTACCGAACGCGCTTCGGATTCGATGAAACTTTGTATGCCTATGCTGAGTCTTTGCACACCATGTTGCGACAGGAAAGTCAGCTTTTCATCATTGATGGTATCAGGCGAAATCTCAAAGGACCCTGGTGTGTTTTTCAAGTCTACGCCCAAGGTATCGGTGTATACAGTAAACAATTGCTCAAGTTGCGTGATGTCCAGGTGACTGGGTGTTCCACCACCGATAGCATAACCGGCAAAGTTGAAATCACCCAGGCTATCCCTTACCACTTCTGCCTCCAGCTGGACTTTTTTAAGGTACAGATTGACCAGGTCTTCCCTGGGATGCGACACCGTAAACAAATTACAGAATGAACATTTCATGCGGCAAAAAGGAATATGCGTGTAGAGATACAGCGCATGCTTTTTCTCTGTTGCCCAGAGTTCTTTCAAATCCAGCTTTTCTTCAAAATTCCTGTATGCGGTTTTGTGCGGATAAGAATACAGATAACTTTGAAAACGATTAGTCTCCTCCAGATAACGGCGAAATACATGAACTATCTCTGTCATGTCAGACTCCCGCGCGTCATATGAAAATCAGCATAGGGGATAGTCCAGACTTTTTCATGCCCCAGCCTATGGCCAGTAAAACCGTCTTCGCCATAGGTGGTGCCGTGATCGGAACTGATAATCACAAAGGTGTCACCCATTTGATTGAGCGCTTGAAACAAGGGGGGCAACTGGCTATCGATATAACGCAATGCCGCAGCATGACTGGCCAGGCTATCACCACCTGAACCGGGCAGGTAATGACAATTGGGTTGGTGTAGTGCAGATAAATTCATAAATAAAAAAACTTTTTGATCAGGTTTTTGTTGCAGCAACTCTACGGCAAATTCAACTTGATGCCTGGTTGAGTCAGGATCGGTCACGCCAAAATCTGGCTGCCAATAACTTTCCTGGAACAGATTGGGCAAGACGCACGACAATGGATTTTGCTTCTTGAAAAAACCGACCCCGCCTATACAGATAGTGCGGTAACCAATGTCAGCAAATCCGCTGACGATGTCTGGCGTATCGAAACAATAACTGGATGTACCTGTGGTTTCACTGCCCGCAAACTTCAATGAAAATAGACGTTCATGCACACCGGGCCTGGCCGGAGTAGGAAGAAAACCAGCGAAGAAGGCACAGTGCGATGCATAGGTGAAAGAGCCGGGAGCATGGCGCTCTTCCCAACCTGCTGGCAATAGTCTGGCAAGAAAAGGCGTGCGGCCGGCGGCAAGCTCTTGTTGCGCAACGTCATAACGCAGGGTATCAAGAGTAATGAAGAGTACATTGCTCTTGCCAATGATCTGGTTCATATCATGCATGCCAGGGCCTCCTCCAGATCATGGATACTCGATAGCTCATAGTCTGGCCTGATAGCGGCGATTTCATTTTCAGGATTGATGAAAACTGTTTTCAATCGCATGGCGATGGCTGGCTGCATGTCATTGACGTAGTCGTCACCTATCATGACTATACTGGCATGGCGACAATGGTTTAAGGCATGTGAAAACAAGCGAGTATCAGGTTTGGCATAACCTACCTCAGCAGAAATAAAGATATATTCAAAATAATCTGTAAGGCCTGCACGCTGTAGTTTCCGACGCTGCATATTTGCAGAACCGTTGGAAATAATCATGAGTTGATAATCAGCAGATAAACGTTCCAGCATCTCATTGAGCACGCTATCTGGCTTCACGAAATCAGGCAATGACATATGATCTTCCCACAAGCTTTCTGCGGTGTAAGGAAGGCCAGGGAAACGTTGCAATACCTCATGACAAAAAAGCTTGCGGTCTTTTCTGCCATGACAGTCCAGTGCAATCATTTCATCATGAACTACAGACATGTCCTCGTCAGAAAACGCTGCTTGATTTCTGACGATGAAATTCTGCATATACGCATGAAAGGCAGCATCCCTGTCTACCAGAGTATTGTCGAGATCAAAAAGCAGACTAGCCTTTTTTTTATTAAGCATGAGCCAGCCTCTGCCTTTCCAGGACTGCATTGATTTCTGCCAGATAGGTATTTTCGCCATTGTGCAGCAAATTAGGCAGCAAATCGCCAAAGGCATTGGCTTCCAGCAACACGGCTGTCTTTCCATCTCTTGGCAACAGGATATCAAGCCCGGCGTACAGGGAACGCGGGAACGCCTGCATGGTTTTTCCTACCAGGGCATCAATCTCTTGCCAGGTAGATGATGGCAATTCCAGTTCATCCACTGCACAGCGCTGGTTACCCAGATGCAGATTGGTCATGGGGCCACGACTGAGCCTGGCAATGGCATGCCTGCGCTGGCCAGCGATACCCACTACCCGCAGATCGTAAGAACTGTCTTCATGCTTTGCCTTGGGTATCCAGCTTTCTACCATGGCACCTTGCGTAAATAAAAAATTCAAGATATTTCTTATCTCTTCTCGCGCAGTATATTTTTTGATTTTCAGTGAATTGTAGTAACGGTCACCGTCAATAGCATGAACAAGCTCTACCGTAGAGTATGCCTGCTCTTTGCCATTTTTCTTATTGTATTCATAGGCAACGATGCCCGATGCAGAAGAACTGGAATTCAGTTTGATAAAAAAACGGCTGTACGCCTGCGTTTCTGAGTAAGAAAAAAATTCATCATAGCTGGAAAAGACCGGCAGACTGGGTAGCGTATGGGCAGGCAATATTTGCTTGCATAAGGTCTTGTTAAACATGCTGATGATGTCTTCAGGATGATTGAAGCAATTCAGCCCAACTATCTGCTGTGCGATTGATTCCATCAATCTGGAAAATCCCTGGAACCATATTCGCGGATGATAAATCCTGCCGCGTTCATCTTCCAGTTCGCTGGCATTTTCCAGACCACCGAGGGCGAGTATTTTCTTTTCCACGGCAAAGTTTTCACCAGGCGACTCTATCCTTACCGTGTCACCATCCCTGAGTACATCAGACAGTTTGCATTGCCCATTCAAGATGCTCAGGTAGGGGGTGACCAAGGCAGCATCCTGCCCTGCTTGCTGCAATGCTTCCTGAAAAAAATGTACACGCCGATTTTCAGGATTGCCTATCAGTACAAAACGGGATTTCTGTTGCATCTGTCTTATTCAGTGACTGCTGGATAACGCCATTCATCTTCAATATCCTGTTGATCAGTGACATCGACAAGGATAGTCATTTTTTTGAATTCCTTGATCATGTCATTCGACAGGTAGTGATAATGCAAGTCCAGTTTCTTAAGCCCCGCTATCTTGCTGCTGTCCAGCAAGGCACGGCCACCGTCGTCGCTGAGCGTGCCCATAGACAGGTCCAGCGTTTCCAGTTGCTCCAGTACGGATGATTGTGCAATTTCAATCGCTATCTCATTGGCAATTTCACTATCCACCAGGCCCAGGTGTTTCAGTTTGGGGAACAGACCTTTTTGCATGAAAGGACGCAGATCGTCGATCTTGCCATCAAACCCGTATTCATCAACACCGATATACAGTTGCAGGTATTCGAGATTGGGTAACTGGGCTGAGGAAATGACATCTATTATTTTCTTGGGCAAGCCACCGCATTCTATGGTCAGTGCTTTCAAGTTCTCATGCTTCAGAGCCTCAGTAGACAAAGTCAGGTCGGTAGAGCCTTTGATGTGCAGGCGTTCCAGCGCGGGGAAGGCAGCAAACAATTTGGTGTAATCCGCCTGGATGATCCAGGATATCTCACATTCCTCGGAATCCATGTCGCCCACAAATAACTCTTTCAACTGCGGCAGTTTGCCTGGATTTGCGATCAGCAAGTCCAGAGATTCTTGCGGGCCGGTTTCATGCGGTTCTTCCCATGCTGCGATGACCAGTGATTCAACTTCCGCTGCCTGTGCCGTTTCCAGGAACGCTGTTACTTTTTCCAGCAAGGTCTTGCCCTCTTCGGCCTCGTCGTAACTGACTGCAATACGTCGTGCTATTTTTTTGGAGCTGGCATCGGTTTTTTCTACATAACCTTTTTTGGTTTTTTCACTGATCAGCTTTTCCATTTCTTTTTGTGCTTTTTCTGGCGTATCAAAGCTGCTGATTTTTTCCTGGCCTGCCGTCCCTATCTTGCCGTACTTCACATTCAAGGTATTCGCTTCAATTTCAACTTGCCAAAATTTGTAAGACTTGGAATCCTGATATTCAAAATAATGTTTCATTGCCTGACGCCTTTAAAGTGTGCGGTTGGTCTCGCGAAAGAATGATCAACAAATCATTTTTCTTGCTTGGGGGACTGCAAAAATATCTTGTCTTTCATGCTAGATAATCGGGTTCGCTCTGCACCTTGTCAAGCAAGAAAATCAATTGTTACATTGCACAGTTTTACTATTTGTTTTCCTGTGAAGATGCGCTAATTTCTCAGACACATTTGCCTGGAAATACTTTTTTCTTCTGACTGTTACGGCAAAGTAATTAGATGCCGCTGCTCCTGGCTTTTCATCGCCCTTCAAAATATTTTTAAAGAAAATTAGGCACTTTCAAAGTAAACGTGTATATTTCGTCCTGTACTTGCATCAAGTCCTTAATTTGTTGGTCCCAATTCCGCATAGCTTTATCTCTCTGGCTGTTCTGTCTTTTTTCCACTGGTTTTATCACTTGCTTACAAGTCCATTTTGGGCGATTTTGCCCATGGTTTTATCAAAAGGAAAAAAACATGAGTACTCAAACAGGTATAGTTAAATGGTTCAACGATGCTAAGGGCTTCGGCTTTATCGCTCCTGATGCAGGTGGTGCAGATTTGTTCGCCCACTTCCAGGACATACAGTCCAGCGGTTTCAAAAGCCTGAGCGAAAACCAGCGTGTGTCTTTCGAGCGCACAGCCGGTCCTAAAGGCGACAAAGCCAGCAACATCCAGGTTCTGTCCTAATATCAGACCAGGGTCTTTATTGACCTTGTCGGGCAAATCAAATTTGCCCAGTCGCAGCGCTTTTGACTAATTCAGTATTACCGGCCAGTGGCACCATGCAGATAGTATGGGTTGCTGGGGATTAGTCAATCGCATGGCGGCACCCTTCATCTGTCAGCGTTTTCGTCTTGCACAAAATGCTGATGCGCAGAATGATACTTACCGGCTCTTGGTACCATGCAGATAGTATGGATTAAGAGAAAATGGTATTGTCGTTAAAGGATGCATAGTGCATCCTGTGAACAAGACCGCAGAGTAAGCTCAGCCTACTCCAAAGCGCCTTCATTCTCACCGGCTGGATTTGCATGTATACGTATATGCGAACCGGGAAATGGTGTAGTGAAGTGTTGAAGGATCTCATTCGTGGTAACTCCTGTCATGGACCGAACTATAGCGGACCAGCAAGAACAGGCAAACACCCCCACATTGCACCGCGCAGATAGCACGGGTGATGCACCAATCAATGACACCACGCAGATAGCATGGGTTGTTGTCAGTTTGCCGGAATGAATGGAATGCCCACCCCTGGTGGGCTTTTTGCGTTTACATCCAGCGCATCCAGAGATTTATTTCAAAAAATCCTTCACTGCAGCTACCGTCGCCGCCGGATCTTCTTCATGTGGCACATGACCCAGCTTGTCGAATATCACCAGCTTGCTGCCTGCGATATCCTGATTGAATTTGCTGGCATATTCTGGCGGTATCAGTCTGTCTTGCCCACCCCAGATAATCAGTGTTGGAACATGTATGGTCTTGATGCTGGCTGCATGTGAACCAGAACTGGTTTGTTGAAAGCGCTGGCCCAGCGCGTGACGGTTACCTTCACGTAGAGTCATGGCGGTATACCTGTCCACCAGGGCTGGCGTGACTTTGTCAGTATTGCCATAGACGTTTTTCACACTGGTTTCCATCAAATGACGTGGCAAGATGTGCTCACCTATCCAGGCCAGTTGCGGTATACGGGCGACGCGAAATCCCAAAGGGATGGAGGCAGCTTTAAAAGCATAGCCACCAGCATCCACCAGTATGAGGCGCTCTACTCTTTGCGGCGCTGCTACAGCAACCTGCCAGGCTACTTCACCGCCAAGGGAATTGCCAGCGATGATGCAATGACTGACCTGCATACTATCAAGCAAATCAAGTATGAATTTGGCATAAGTAGTGCTGCGATAATCAGCGTCAGCCCTGGGGCCGGTCAGGCCAAAGGCCGGGATGTCCATGCTGATCACGCGGTGCTGGTCTTTCAATTCAGCCACCCAGCCTTCCCAGGTATGCAAGCTGGCAGAGGTGCCATGTATTAGCACGATGGGGACAGGGTCATCACGCCTGCCCTCATCACGTACATGTACTGAGATGCCACTGACATTAATGAATTGCGATGGCGGCGGAGCCCAGCGGGCTTTCAACTCATCCACGGGTTTATCTGGTGCCCAGAACATGAGCAGTGCTATACCCGCAAGGCAAAGCATGGCCAGACACAGGCCGGCAATAAAGAGGAAAAGCCGCAGGAAAAATCGCTTGCCAGGATTCAATGAATTTTGCATGTTTATCCCTCAGGGAGGTCTTACTTCAAGGCTGCTTCCAATGCATTACCAGCAATCTGCATGAAAGCACGCACTCTTGCGGTATTACGTAAATCCACATGTGTCAGCATCCATAAAGGGGACTGCAAGGCTGGAATTGGTTCAGACAGGGCGCGCAAACCAGGCACATCCTGAGCCACAAATTCCGGCAAGATGCTGATGCCCATACCGGTCTTGATCAGGGCTGTCGCACTGGGGAAATGATCAGCACGAGCCACTACGACCTGGGATGGCACATGGGCATCAACCCAGCGGTCATAACTCCTGTCCTGACCATCAAAGCCTATCCAGGGAAAGTCCCGCGTCAAGGCTTCCAGCGGTAGCAACATCCTGGACTTGAGCTTGGCTAAATAGGCAGCATCGTGCCAGCCATACACACGTATCCTGACTTGTCCCAACTGCCGCCCTACCAGGGTATCCGGCACATCAGCCGACATGCGTATCGCTACATCGGCTTCGCGCCGTGCCAGGTCCACTCTTTCGCGGGCGGTGCGCACTTCGACTTCGATCTGGCTGTGTAATGCATGAAATCTTGCCAGTGCAGAGGGCAACAAATACATGGCGACTACATGGGCAGTCGTGACACGTACATGACCGGTAAGACGGGTATCGCCGCCCATGATTTCGCGCTCGGCTTGTGCAATCAGGGGTTCACATTGTTCTGCTGCGTGCCGCAGGCTTTCACCAGCTTCTGTGCAGACATAACCCGTGCGCAGACGCTCAAACAAGCGTACTTCCATCTTTGCTTCTATGGCTTCTATGCGGCGCAATACCGTGGAGTGGGTGACTTTTAAAACACGGGCGGCAGCAGACAGCGAACCGGCCCTGGCTACCACCAGGATATAGCGCAAGTCATCCCAGTCAAGCCGCGTGGCAGGCTGCCCCGGTTTGTCAGGAGTATTAGCAGAAGCTGAGTTTTGTCTGTGCATTTTTGCGAATCAAAACTGCGAATTCGTCGATTTAATATGCACAGATTAGCACCTATACTGCGCCCATGACCAGAGTTGATTGCATCAACTGGCCTGACAGGTACTCTATTAAGGACAGGAAAACAACATGGGCAAACTATTATCCGGCATCAAACCGGCAGGAAAACTTCCCAGGCTATTTGACTTGATCAAGTCTGCGCACGCAGCTTTTGATCAATGGATATCAGGTATAAACAGCAGGATAGATGCGCGCCCCATGTCCCGTCAGCACAGGCTGGGTTCATGGGAACGCATACATCAACAAACAAGCACGCAAATACAGATGAACAAGGACGACAATTAACCCAGTTCTTTGGCCACCACGGCCACTGATCCGGCATCCGGCAGATGTGAGAGTTGTGCGAGCATGTGATCCTTGATGGTTTCATTGATTTCATCAAAACGGGCTGGCGCTATATTCAAACCGGCAGCAATATCACGCACGGTCTGGGTTTCAGCATCGCTGAATGTGCCATCGGCAAAACCTGTCATGACGCTGAGTGCAACCACCATTTCACGCTCTTGCTCGGTCGCAAAGTCGCTTGCTGACAGTGTATAAGCATCAGAGGCGGCCAGTAATTCATCAAAGGATGGATGGCTCGCAGTGCTGATGCTGCCTTCATAAAAGCTCTTGATCAAGGAAGATTCTGCAGGGTGGATGCCATCTGTTTTTGCTACCTGCAACATGATTTTGCTGGCGGCAATGATGGCACTATCACTCAGGGATTGCGGTGCGAAAAATGGAAACATGGTTTTCTCCTGGATATAGATTGAATTTAAATCGCATTGCGCAAGACTTGCAATTGCTGCTGCACTTCTTGCGGTGTCATATTCTTGAAACGGTCAGGCAACATGGAGCGGCGTGAAGTTTCAAACACGGCCAGCATTTCCATGAAGGCGATCATTTGTGTTTCTTGTGGCGGCATGAAATCAGCCACGGCCATCTCGAAAATTGCAGAAGTGATTTCACCATCGCCACGTTTGGCAAATTCCAGCGCCAGCAAGGCTACTGCTTCCAGATCGGCATTTGAATAACCGCGCAAGACATCAAACACGGGCAAGGTATTGGCCCAGTCTATCGAACACTTGACGTCATAACGGCTGAGTATGGCCTTGACGATGTCGGCGCGTTCAGTGGCAGTATCTGCATAAAAGAAGGGGATTTTCCTGTCCAGGCGGCCTGGGCGTTTGATGTCGGTATCGAGCTTGTCAGGGCGGTTGGTCATGAGGATGAACAAAACCTTGCCACGGTTCTCGGTATCAGACATGAACTCCTTGAGGCGCGCAATCACACGGGAGCTGGTGCCACCATCAGAGTCATCGCCCTGCTTGCCAAAGCTGCGGTCACCTTCATCAATGACCACGGCGATAGGGCCCATGGCCTTGACTGCGTTCAAGACACGCTCAAGATTAGCCTCGGTAGAACCCACCCATTTGGAGCGGAAATTCTTCAGGCTTACGCCTGACAAGCCAGCCTCTTTCAAGAAAGCCTTGATGACAAAAGTCTTGCCCGCACCCATTGCACCCACTGCCAGTAAACCCATGGGTGATCTTGCCTTGTCGCCGGATTTGATGGCCTTGGCAATTTCCATCAATTCTGTCTTGATATTCTCATTGCCACCGACCGCACTGAGATCATGCTTGGGCTCGATGAATTCGATAAGGCCAGCGCATTCTTTTTCTATCAGCTCACGCTTGCGCTTGCGTACTATTTCCATCATTTCGGAATAGGGGTCGACATCGACATCCACAGCCAGGGTCTTGCCCGGGTCTATCAGGTGAGCGATTTCTTCCGGCGTCATGCCAGCCGTGATGGCGGATAGTTTTGCTGCCCGGTCTTCTGCATTGGCCTGACCTTGCAAGAGACTGGCGATGAGCTTGGTGCGCTCAGCTTCACGCAAACCTTGTGGGCCTTCTGCCGCAACGATACTGCTCAGTTGTATCACGCGCAAGCCTGCAGTTTGCTTGGCCAGCAATTTGACTTGCTGCTCTTCCATCTTGGGGGCGTAATGCCTGACTGCTATCTCACGCTCAGCTTCTTGCGGTATTGGCACTTCTACAGCCGCCACCTTGGGATTGGACATGATGGCCTGATTGATCTCTGCCAGTGATTCACACAGCAGGATGACGACATTGTCTTTTTGCGCCAATGCATCATCGAGTGACCAGCGATGCAGGGTAGTGAAGGCAATACGGTCTTCCAGCGACATCATTTGCGGGTCGCCATTCGGGAAGATGGTACCAGCATAAGGGAAGATTACGGCGTTCGAAGCATGCTCACGCATGCGGCGTTCTACCGATTCAAAGATGCCCGGCAAACCCTTGTCAGCCAGATAGCCGTACAAGACTTCTTTCTCTTCTGTCGTTGCGCCCTGCAAGAAACGTACACCACGGTCAAGGCTGATTTCCATGATGCGGTTTTTGTTTTCCTTCAGCAGGACCTGGGACAAAAACTCAGACATGCCATGGGCGACGCCGTCGACGAGATAGCGGTCAAATACATTGCCATATAAGACGAAGACCGAAGCCTCGCCCGCCAGATATTTCTGTCTCAGCTGTTCTGCCCAGACGGGCAGTGTGCGCTTGCTAGTGCCAGGTTCGCTCATGGATTTCTGCTTTGTCTCTGTGCGTGGATTATTCAAATTGGTGACGCCAAATGTAGCAAGCAATTACATGGTCTTGCCGCCAGCGTTGTTCGCTTCTGCCTGGCCAGCCCTGGCCCTTTTCATGTCTTCCAGTTGCTGCTTGGCCGTCACTGCACCACTGCTCTGGCGCAATTTTGCCAGACGCACATCAAGGTCAGAGCTACGTAATTCCTGACCCAGGTTGGCTTCAGCCACAGTGTTCTTGATATGGTCACGCACATTGCTGAGAGCCTTGACTTCTGCATCCACAGACAAACCTTCCAGCTGGTTCTGTATCGATACCCTGGCTTGTGCACTGTGCATCTGTGCCAGCATGCGGTCTTTTTCTGCCTTGAGTTTGTCGATCTCGCCTTTGACTTGCAGCAGTGAATCCTTGGCATCGTCGGCATCAGTCTGGGCGACTTTCATGTCATCCTGCAGAGCTGCGACGCTGGTATCAAGAGCATTTTTCTTTTGTATCAACACGACTGCCAGATCGTCCTGGTTGGTGGCGATAGCACCTTCCAGATCGGCAGTGATGGATGCCAGCTCAGCTTGCTCAGACTTCAGGCGCGCTTCCACGTCCTGCCTGCGGCGTATGATGGCGGCAGTGGCGGCCTTGAGTTTGGTGTACTTGCTTATCATGGAATCGATGGAATTCTGATAGGCGATTTCCGGGTGGCGTTTTTCCACATCGGTAATCCACAATGAGACGAAGCCTGACCAAAGATTGGATAAGCGGGCGATGAAATTGCTGTCAGACATGTTGATCCTCTTTTAGGTAAATAACTAAGTGTGAACTTAGCGTGAACTGAGCTTGAATTGACTATAAGTTGAACATCAGTTGATCGTGTTATCGAACTATCGCTTCGAAAAAAGTTTTGTGATGCTTGGCAAAAGTCTGGAAGCCATGATCCAGGCTGGCACGCATGGCAGCATGTTCTTTTTTGGGGCTATAAGTAAAGGCCAGTTCGGCACCTTTGGTGGCCCATTCAAAATGGTCAGCCTCGGCTGCGCCGCCATGACCACTATGTATCTGCAACCATTGATAACATGAGTGGCTTTGACCGGCGATTTCCTGCTTGGCCTTTTTCAGGAATCGGGTCACTTCTTTTTGTTCCTTGCGCAGGTATTCATCTATCATCGAGAACTCGCGATCCGCCAGGATTTCTGAGCCAAGATGATAGCCTATCGCTGCCATGATGGCATCCCTGCTGTCTTCACTGCCATTGCCATAACCCTGCGCGACCTTGGCATTCAAGGTCTTTAACCAGGCGGGTTCATTGAGCATTTTATTCAGCTCTGCGGTAGAAGCGGCATAGCCCTGCTGACGCGCGTAACGCAATAAGCCAGCCAGGGTTGCTTGTGCCAGGCAGCGATGGGTATCGCGGTATTCGGTATCGCGGTCATCGAATTCATCACGCGCCGCATCAAAGAAAAAACTCGCGATAAAAACACTGCGGTCATTCAGCAAACGTTCAGCCACGGTCTGATCAACAAACATGGTGCGCGAACGGCCTATCTTGCCGGACAGCGAAGCCACGCCAGAACCGAAAAAACCATTCCAGCTGGTGTAGCGGGCAAAAAAACGCAGCAAGCCTACAGCGCCCTCATTACCGGCGAGATCCAGCGCATTTTTTACCCTAGCCTGTGCCAGATCAAAATCTGCCAGTCCCTGCAAATCTTCCTGCGTGATGATTCTGTATTCCATGATCTTCGCTTTCCAGTGTTTACTGCATATTTTTTACTGCGTATTTTTCTGTGCCTGCGGCTGTACTTTCACCCCGGCGGCAACACGGCTTTGTTTGCGGTTTTCCAGTTCTTGCGAAATCACCGGCATGGTATCGCGCAAGGCGCCTTCGAGTTCAGCTTCCAGGTCTTCTTCCAGCCCCAGCTTGGCTATCGATTCTGCCAGCTTGGAATCAACGTCGGATGAAGTCGGTGCGGTCATGATGGTCTGGTAAATCTCATCCATCTGGTCGGGCATGGAAATGATGGCTGCTTCTATCGCCGCCTTGCGACTGAGCATGCGGCGCTGGCGCGTGATGAGGGAAAGATAATCATTGCGCGCTTTTTGCAATTGCAACTGATCCATGCCTGGTTTGATATCTGCCAGATCCTGATCGATGCGCTCCAGGCGCATTTCCACTTCTTTCATGTTGACGGAATTGGCCCGCTCTTCTATCACCGTCAACGCCAGCCACATGCTCAGGTAATCGAGGGTAGCATCATCAAGTTTTTCCACATCGTTCATGGACAGACTGGTGCGGCTGTCGCTGGCATACTGGTAAAGCGAGGCGACATGCTGCAGCATGCGTTGATAGGCATCCATGGAACCAAATACCTTGAAGGCGATGCCTTCGCGCTTGTGGATTTCTTCCAGGAAGTGCAGTCTGGAAGCAGCCCTCTCCTGCTCCCGGTATTTCTTGTCGACAGTGGCGCGGAAATTTTCTGAATACGGTATGAACATGGCGGCTATGGTTTCCCCGGCCACCAGACCTATCAGCGGAATCAGCGCGGCATTGAAACCATAAGGTATGGACAGCAATACGCTGGCGGCCACCGTGCCCAGCACGGCAAAGATATTGCCCTGGCTGTACAGCATTTCCTTAACATATGAAACTTGTTTGATCTGCACGTTTTTATTTCAATTCGTTATTTCAAATAGTGACTCTGAGCGTACCGCGTCCGGCGCTGAATTTGTGTAATTGAGAAAGCACCCGTTCCTGCATGGTGACTGCCTCGGTAGAACGCTGCCATACGGCTGAACGCGGACGGCTCTCAATAATTTCAAAGTCGTCTGCAATCTTGGCGGGCTGGGTCGAAAGTACAATGACACGGTCACCCAGCAACAGGGCCTCAGTCACATCATGCGTGACGAAGACGATCAGGCAGGGGCTGGTCTTGTGCAGGGTAATCAGCAGTTGCTGCATCTCTTCGCGGGTTTGTGCATCCAGCGCGCCGAAAGGTTCATCCATGAGCAGGATACGTGGGCGCAACACCAATGCCCGTGCCAATGCCACGCGCTGGTTTTGCCCACCGGATAATTGCGCAGACGAGAGATGTTTTTTATCTGTCAGGCCTACTGCTTCGAGCATGTCATCTACGCGTTTTTTCCATTCAGCTTCAGGGAATTTTTTCTTCCATAAACCCAGACGAAACGGAAATGCGACATTTTCATAGACTGTCAGGTCAGGCCGGTTGGCATAGCGCTGGAACACCATGACGGCATCATCATGCGGCCCGTCACATGCTTCGCCATTGATGTGTACAGAACCGGAGGTTGGCGACTGCACGCCAAAAGGACGCACGCCACCCATCATGTGCAGCAAGGTACTTTTGCCGCAGCCTGACGGGCCCAGCAACATATTGATGGTGGGCTTGTCAAAAGACAGGCTGATACCATCAATCACGCGGGTGACAGGGCCGTCTGCATTGGCATATTCCTGCACGATTTCATTGAGTTGCAGGCTGATGTCGGTGTTGGTCGTCATTGTGCTTGTCGGGCTGGTGTCTGCCATAGTATCCGTCTTGGTATCCATCTTGGTATCCATACTCACTGCGAAGTTTCCCATGGATAGAGTTTTCTTTTCAACAGACGCATCAACTGGTAAGTCACCAACGCCAACGCGATGATGACGATGATGCCGGCAAATACCTGGTCCATGGCGCTGAAGCGGCGCGCATTTTGTATCAGTTGGCCCAGGCCTTCGCGGGCATTGACGTATTCAGCCACGGTAATATAAGTCCACATGACCGAGATACTGACGACAACAGCGTCAGCAATACGCGGCATGGCCATGGGCAACACGGCTTTTTGTATGCACTCCCACGGTGTGGCACCCAGGTCACGGGCGCTGATGTAATAGCTTTGCGGCACGGCCTGTATGGCATCGCGCACCATGGGCACCAGATACACTACCGCACCGATGAACAGGAAGGCGATCTTCATCACCTCGCCTATGCCCAGCCACATGACAAGGATGGGCAACAAGGCGACTACCGGTGCCGAACGGAAAGGGTCTATCAGCGGCGACAGCAAGGCATTCAAACGCGGTGCAGCACCCATCATGACACCCACCGGTATGCCTATGGCGATCACCAGCAGGCCAGCCGCAAATACCCGGCCAGCCGACCACAGGGTGGCATTGAACAACATGCTGTTACCCTCATTCCATGACAGGTAGAGCATGGCCTGCGCCACGGCCCAGGGTGACGGCAGCCTGGTCGGACTAACTGCGCCTGATGCTGCAAGCGCGGCCCACAGCACCAGTACCGTGACCACAGATGCTATGCCGAGCTGGCGTCGCAAGCCCGGTGCCATGGGGGAGTAGGGATTCCAGAATGTCGTCATGATGCTTAACGTGCAAAAACGCCGATGCGGGTAGTCCGGTTCAAGCCACGGCAATCTTCCAGTGCCAGGCCATCTGCTGCCGGATTAGCTTCATTGCACAAAGGTTTGTCAGGGCCGTTACCAACGATTTTGAAACGCGCCTTGGGGAATTCCCATTGTTCATTCAGATATTTCACCACTGCCGCAGCACGCGCCTGCGACAGGCGCAGGTTGGAGTCACGTGCACCAACGCCGTCACTATTACCGCTGACTTCAAAATAAGCGCTGCCATTGTTTTCTATGAAGGGCACCATTTCTGTATCCACCACGCGCTGAGCTTTCTTGGTCAGCTCAGCACTGCCGGTAGCAAAACCGACGGTGACTGGCTTGGTGACACTGGCTGCCTGTTGGGTAGCCACTTTCTGTGCAGTTTCAGTAAACTGGTATTGTGGTTTGGCTGCAGCCGTTTCCACTGCCGTATTCTTGACCAGCATGGCCTTGATGAAGCGGTAGTCAAAACTTTCTTGCGGATTGACGACTGGTGATTTTGGATTCGCCAATGCACCCGCCGCACGGTAGATGGCATCAAAACGACGGTACACACGGTCATAGTGATTGGTACCGCCAACCAGGCCCAGGATACGCGCATTGTCTTCCAGGCCTGTCCATACCAGGTTGCTGAACAAGGACTTGATGAAAGGCTTGCCTTCCTGCTTGGCCAGCAGTTTAAAGAATTCTTCAGTATTCACCAGGGCATCGACGGCATTGTCAGGTTTTGCTCTTGCCTGTGTCACGCCTTCCATCCAGCCTTCAACAAATTTCTGGATGACAGGGATGTTTTCTTCTTTTGCCAGTACACGGCTGTCACACACCATGATGTCAAAAATCAGATTGGTGGCGGTCTTGGTGGAATACACAACATGGCCGCCTTTGACATTGCGCAGGGCCAGTGACAGGTCAGGGTCCCATAAAGCTGCGGCATCGACGTTGCCGGATTCCAAAGCAGCACGCACGCCAGCCGTACCTTCATCAGCGTTGATGAAGACAAACTTGACGCTTTCTTTCTTGCGCGCAGTCATGGAAGAATTTTCTATCGCATCGATCAGCATGCCGTGCGAAGGAGTGAACTGCAATACGGCGACCGAATGGCCAGCCAGGTCTTCCACTGTGCGTATGCTACCGTCCTTGGCGATGACGGCATCTGCACCCTGGGTATTATCGACGACCATCACAGCGCGCGCATCCAGACCAGCATTGCGCAGATTAGGTTGTTCCTGCGCCCATGAGTCAGAAGTACGCCATGCACATTGCGCAGCGCCTGATTCAAACACGGTTGCCAGCGCCGGAATGTCATCCTGGATGACGAATTGCATATTCACACCCTTGGCTGCATACACAGAATTGGGCTGGGTCGTCAGGCTGTTGCCATTGGCAACCAGCGCAGGCGCATAACCATGGAAGCTGACGATACTGACTTTCAAGGGATTACCGCTTGAACCGAGTGGCCCGCTACCCGACACTGGCGCAGGAGCAGGTTTGCCAGAAGGCTTCACACCATTGGCTTTGCTCGTTGCCGATGCACTGGCTGTCACTGTCGCGCCGGATTTTGCATCAGCCCGGTTGGCCCACCAGTCCTTGAGTGCCAGATTCCAGGCCGCAGAGCCTGCGGCTCCGAGGATAATCACTGCAATAAGTCCTTTAGCAAGAGGGCTAGCTGTAGCCATGGTCATTCCTTGATGATGTGTTGTTAGTCAGTTTGAGGTCGGTGTAAGTTCGGCGCAAGTTCGGTCTGGATTGTTCAGAACTCAGTGTGAAAATTGCGCCGGGATTTCGCGCAATCTTTCTACTTCTGTCTGCAAGCGTTTCACTTCGCGCTCACAGCTTTCCATTGCAGATTTTTGACCACCCTCCAGATTGGTGATCTGTTCTGCGGTTTTTTGTATCTCGCGTGCCAGCAGTCTTTCCATTTCAGTGATCTGCTTGCGTATTTCTGTCACGGCTCTTTCTTCTGCCTCTTTCAAATCAGCGACTTCGGTAATCACTTGCTGCTGGTTGGCAGTGAGCTGCGATTCAAGTGCTTTTTGATAATCTTCCAGTGCGGCGATTTTTCTTTGTGCATCGATGATGGAATCATCGATAGTCCAGTTATCGTCAGCCGCATCCATGGCATGCACTGCCGCCTTGCGGGTGGCTTCGTCCATGGCGCGCAAGCCGTCGAGTAATCTAAGCAGGCGTTCAGCCGGGAAAGGAGAATCTGGTATCTGGGCGCTTTTGAAGATATCGTCAAAAGACTTGCCTTCGGCAACATCAGCAGCCGCGTATGCTATGGGTGGGGGTAGGGAAGCATTGGCATCGCTTATGTCTGGCAGAGGTGGCGGATTTGTACTTGCAGCTTCGCTTGCGAACCCGGTTTCGACGGATTCATCGACCTGCTCAACCCCATGCAGCTTCATTTTTTCTTCATCAGACAGGTCGACCAGCTTGGCAGCAGCCAGAAACTTCAAGATACCTTTCACGCGAATTACCTCTTCAGAAAAATCTATGTGTGCAACAAGATACAACAGGCTGGCATAAATTGCCACTTTGATTGCATGCGCCTGGCTGTTGAAAACCGGCTATTTGTCTCTGGGAGAACACAGTATTATCTGTCCATTGTGCGTGTAGTGCACCATGTGCGGGAGTACTCTTAAAATTCAATAGTGATTTAACAATATACTTTCACCACAAATCTTCTTATTTCCTGTTGGAAAGCATCCTAAACCAGCTGCTTGCGCATGCGACTTAATGGCGCAACTACACCCTCTGGCAAATCCAGGTTAAAGCGTTCAAACACAGTAAAACCACAGGCCAGATAAAGCGGTTCACCGGGCATGGTGGCCGCCAACTCAAGTGAAATAAACCCCGCTGCCTGTGCCTGGGTACTGCAATGTTCAAGCAAAATACGACCCAGGCCACGGCGCGCTGCCATAGGTTCGACAAAAAATGCCCGTATGCGTGCCGCATCTGTCGCTGGGTCAAGCAAATTATCCACGCCCTGCTTGGCCTGGTCGCCGCCAAACAGGGTCTTGCGCTTGCTCCAGCCACCACAGGCCAGCATCTTGCCCTGCTCTTCTATGACAAAATAAGTCTGGTCATGGATGAGCTGGGTATCAACACCGAACACATGCGTCAATAAGGCCTGCGCCTGTTCCAGAGTATAAAACGATGCGCTAAGCTGTATTGCCGACCTGGCGATCAGGGTCTGCATGGCGGCGATGTCGGCTTCGGTAGCGCAACGTATCGTCAAATTTTCATTCATCACTCTTCCTTTTCCAGACCTGACAATGCAAGTCCGCAAGATTTGTCAAATCCCTTCATGTTAAGGTGAGCACCTCGCTGACTAGTGCACTTCACTATCATGGAAAAGCTGGATTTGAAGAAACAACTGAAATCTGTCTATCAGGCATCTGCCACTACCGTGAATGAGGTGGATGTCCCTGAATTTAATTTTCTCATGATAGATGGCCAGGGTGATCCAAATTCATCCAGTCATTATGCGGCAGCCGTGGAAGCCCTGTTCACCGTAGCTTACACCCTGAAGTTCATGTTCAGGAAAAGCAGCGCAGCAATTGATTATGCCGTCATGCCTCTGGAAGGTTTGTGGTGGGCTGACGACATGGCGGCTTTTGTAGCCGACCGCAAAAGCGAATGGCGCTGGACCATGATGATCATGCAGCCTGACTTTATCACTACAGAGATGGTGACAAATGCCATTACCGCAGCGGGCAAGAAAAAAACTCTGCCGGCATTACAGGAATTACGTTTTGAAAGTTTTAAAGAAGGCCATTGCGCACAAATCCTGCACAAGGGACCGTTCAATGAAGAAGGACCGACCATAGACCGCCTGCATCAGTACATTGATACTCACGGAAAGCTGGCAGGCAAGCATCACGAGATTTATCTGAGTGACATACGCAAGGCAGCAGCGGAAAACTGGAAGACCATCATCCGTCAACCCATGCAAAAGTAAGACCCCTCAACAATTCAAGAACAGGATAAAACCATGCAAACAAAAATCGTAGGAAAAGTTGTAGAAAAAGTTGTAGAAATAAGCGGCTTCCAGATCAGTGGCCTGCAAGTACGTACCCGCAATGCTGATGAAGCCGATAATGCCACGGGCAAGATAGGCCCTTTGTGGGGACAATTCTTTGCCAAGAATCTACCGGAGACCTTGCCCGCAAAAACCGGTGATGGGAAAATCTATGGCGTGTATTCAAATTATGAGAGTGACGCGAATGGCTTGTTTAACGTGACTGCTGGCGTTGCGGTAATGGCAGCCTCAGCAGAACTGGCCAATGTCAGCATTGCTGCCGGCCGCTATATGGTATTTGAATGCCAAGGTGAAATGCCTGCTGCCATCATAGAGGGCTGGGGCAAGGTCTGGTCTTATTTTTCGGGTGAGACAGAATACCAGCGCAGCTATCTGACTGACTTTGAAGAATATCAGGGGCCTGCACAAGCTGCGATCTACATAGGTATAAAATAAGCGCCACATTATTATCCTGAGGCCAGCATGTCCGCACTGTCCACCAATCCAGCCCTGCAAGTCAGTTATGAACGCCGTCTTTCCCGCGTTACCAATTACCTGCATGCACACCTGGATGAAGACCTGGATTTGAACAAGCTGGCCGACATCGCCTGCATGTCGCCCTACCACTGGCACCGCATCTACCGCGCCATTCATGGCGAGAGCGTGGTGGCGACAGTCAAGCGCTTGCGCTTGCAAAGAGCAGCTACCCTGCTGGCACGCAGTGACATGGCGATAGATCAGATAGCAGAATTTTCTGGTTATCCCAACCTGCAATCTTTCACCCGTATTTTTGCGTCAGTATATGGACAACCACCGGCACGTTACCGCAAAGAAGGCAGCCACCAGCAAATCCCGCTACCAGATGAACTCAGTGCTGACCTGCATTTCCCGGTCAGCATCACCAGTATCGCACCCGTGCAATTGCTGAGCATAGATAATACCGGCAGTTATATGGGCATCAGCAAGGCTTTTGATATCCTGACTGGCTGCGCCGCGTCACGGCAATTATTCAGGGAAGACACACGTTGGATAGGGATTTACTACGATGATGCAATGACGGTGGATGAACACCAGTTGCGCTCGAAAGCCTGCATCAGCGCCCCGCAACCCTTGCCGGAACAGGCATTGCAAGCGCCATTGTCCTTGACTGAACTGCGCGGCGGCAAGTATGCAGTGCTGACCTACAAAGGGCCTTACTCGGACATGCAACCGGTCTATCACTGGTTCTTTGGCGTCTGGCTCCCTGCATCTGGCGAAGAAATCGACGATGCGCCACCGTTTGAAGAATACCTGAACAACCCGCGCGATACGGTGCCCGCTGACTTATTGAGCAATATCTATATGCCCTTGCGCTAGTTTTTTTAAACTCGGCTGCCGCTCATCGATAAAAAAAAGAAGATAAGCTGACATCGTGGGCAAACACTGGCGACCCATGTCATGTTTGCCCAATC
This sequence comes from Undibacterium sp. Ji83W, assembly GCF_049340385.1. Classification (NCBI taxonomy): domain Bacteria; kingdom Pseudomonadati; phylum Pseudomonadota; class Betaproteobacteria; order Burkholderiales; family Oxalobacteraceae; genus Undibacterium; species Undibacterium sp. Ji83W. The sequence continues at coordinate 404,706 of NZ_JBMPOZ010000003.1, forward strand.
TGACGATGTTGACAAAAGCTTAGCCCGGCGTGTCGCCCTTACGCGTTACCCTGCCAGAACCGCCTATGGACTTACTGATTTTTGGATCGCCGTAATAACTGACATCGCCAGAGCCACCTATGCTGACATCCAGCCTGTCTTTTGCCCACACTTGCGCAGCGCCGGAGCCGCCTATCTTGATTTTGACATTCCGTGCTTCCAGTTTGCCCACCTTGATATCGCCAGAACCACCGATAGTGCCTGCCACTTCGCTGACATTGCCTGCAGCCATGAAGTTGCCACTGCCGCCTATCGCCACGCTCAGGCTGTCTGCCTGCAAGGTATTGATTTGTATATCACCTGAACCACCTATTTTTGCCTGTAGTTCTTTGCTGGCCAGCTTGTCTGTCCAGACTTTGCCTGAACCACTGACGGCAATCTTGTCCAGATTTTTGCAATACACCACGATGTTCATGGTCCTGGTTTTGGGATAGGTGTTTTTTTCTGCGTTACGGATTTTCAAGTGTCCGCTCTCAACCACGGTTTCTACCAGAGCCTGCAAGTTGTCGTCGGTCTCAACCTGCACACCTTCCTTGTCACCCTGGCGCAATTCCAGTCTGGCGGGCAAGGCCAGGTCTATGCCGGAAAAACCACTGAGGGCACGGTCTTGCTTCTGGATATTGCCCGAGCCTTCTATTGCCTTGCCACTAAACCAGCCGACTGACCAGTCAGCAGCGGCAGGCAAGCTGGCCAATGCCAGCAAGGCACCCAGGGCATAGCGACGGGAAATCGAATTTTTCATCATAGTCTCCTTAGAACTCATTTCATAAATAGGGTGAGATGCGTTTGCCTCATAACGTGGGCTGGCAAGGCGGACGAGGCAGTCAATAGCTTTGCCTATTGACAACGAGTCCAACGCAGTCCAGCGCACGTTATGAGGCAAACCCTCCGGGAACTGACGATTTGGGCGCATTGCAGCGTTGCGCCGCTCGCTAAGGCACCAGCCTTAGCTTCGCGTCACGCCTTGCACTGCATCCCAAATCGTCTTGTTCGCACTCATCCTATTTATGAAATGAGTTCTAGTAATTGTTGTCTTGAGACTATAGTTATTTAGCTAAGTTCCTGAAAAGGAAAACTATCTGCAAGGCGATAGTACTGACCATGAACCGCTGACTATGAACGCCTTGCAACAACAAGCCCAAGCATTTACTTTGGCTGAGCTTTAGGTGACTTATCGTTTTTTGCAGGCTGCGATGCCAGGGGTTTGATAGTCACGACCTTGCCCTTGCTTTTGCAAGGATGATCAGACCAGATAACGCGACCATCAACTTCACAACGAAATACCGGCGTTTGCGCCGAAGATGACATTGGAAGCAAAAGGGACAATACAAAGGGGAAGAAAAGCAGGAATGATTTTTTCATGAACAACTTAAGTAAGAGATGCGAGTCTCATTATACTCCGCATTTTTTGTTTTCTTTTTTACATCTGCATGACAGATACTTGATTTATCATGCAAGGTTCAGCCACAAAAGTTGCCAACCAGCTTTTCAAGAAACACTTATGATGCGCTGCACGATCAACAATTGCCCGGTCACGGAACATTTGCCCGGCTTGACGGTCTTAACTCTTTTCCATAGGAGACTTTGAATGAAACAATTTCTGCTCGCCATGAGCCTGATCACAGGCCTGGCTGCCAGCCAGGCAGCACTGGCTGACGACGCCTTGAAGGCGGCTATTGCCGGACAACAACGTACTCCAGCCAATACCGTGCGTGACAGCGCACGCCATCCCTATGAAACCCTGACTTTCTTTGGCATTAAACCAACGATGACGGTAGTCGAACTGTCACCCGGTGGTGGCTGGTACACAGAAATTCTGGCACCGTACTTGCGCGACAATGGCAAGATGATCGTCGCCCTGAATGATCCTGCAGCCAGCAAGGGCGCTGCCAGCTTCAAGCAAAAACTGGACGCTACACCAGCAGTCTATGGCAAGGTACAGATGGGCGTTTTCTCTCCGCCAGCCAAGCTTGAGTATGCTGCCAAGGGTACAGTCGATATGGTGCTGACTTTCAGGAATATCCACAACTGGATAGACAATGGCGAACCTGCCATGAAAGCCCTGTTCCAGAGTGCCTATGACAGCCTGAAACCAGGTGGCGTATTTGGCGTGGTAGAACATCGCCTGCCAGCCAGCAAAACCCAGGATGCAAAAGCCAGCACAGGCTATGTTCATGAAAACTATGTCATCAAACTGGCTGAAAGCGTAGGCTTCAAACTGGCAGGGAAATCTGAAGTCAATGCCAACCCAAAAGACAATGCCGATCATGAAAACGGCGTCTGGGCTTTGCCACCTACCTATGCCAACAAGGAAAAAGACAAGGCCAAGTATGAAGCAATTGGTGAAAGTGACAGGATGACGCTGAAGTTCGTCAAATCTTAAGACACCAAGCGTAACTGGTAAGTCAGGCAGTAACAGCTTATGATGGCTGTTACTGCTTTTTTATTCGGAAACGACCATGTTCAAGAAATGCCTGCTGCTGTTATTGTCTGGATTCAGCCTGACTGCATTCGCCGCAGAAAAATACGTGGTCGACCAGGAACACACTTTCAGTAATTTTGAATACAAGCACTGGGGCTTGTCCTTGCAGCGCGGTCGCTTCGACAAAAATAGTGGCAGCATAGAACTGGATATGGATAACAAAACTGGCAGCTTGCAAATTGCCATCGATGCTGCATCCATCAATACCGGTTCAGATACCTTCGACAAAATCCTGCGTTCAGACAATTTTTTCAATATAGAAAAATATCCGAAAATTTCTTTTCAGTCGAACAAGATGGTCTTCAATGAAGACAAGCTGGTACAGGTGGAAGGTGATTTGACGATCAAGGATGTCACTCGCAAGGTGACCGTGGATATCACGCAATTTGAATGCCGCTTCATGATCCTGTACCTGAAGCGCGCCTGCGGTGCGAATGGCAATACCAAAATCCTGCGTAGCGATTATGGGGTAGGCCGCTATGTCCCGTTTGTCAGTGATGAAGTGACTTTGTCATTCAGTGTTGAGGCGATCAAAGAGTAGGTCTGTCAGGTATAGCGGATGACGATGGCACCTGCTACCGCCAGCAAAATAGCAGCAAGCCGCTGGGCTGAGATTTTTTCATGCAAAATCCAGACTGCAATCCCGGTAGCAAACAAAATCGACGTTTCGCGCAAGGCTGCAATGGCGGCTACAGGTGCCAGGGTCATGGCCCATAATGCCAGTCCATAAGAGGCGACTGAAGCTGTACCACCAGCTATGCCCAGGAGATATTTACCTCTGGTATAAGCAAAAAATTCCTGCCTGTCTCTAAGCATGATCACAGCCACTAACACTAGCGCTGTCAGCAAAAAAATCCACATGGTGTAGGCAGCAGGCGCACCTGACTTGCGTACACCGATACCATCCACCACGGTATATCCTGCGATGAAACAGGCATTCAGCAAAGCAAAACCACGACTCGATATTGCCTGGGGCCTGTCCTCAGTTGTCGCTTGTCCGGTCAGACTTAAACCGAGTATGCCAAGCACCAGCATGCCCAGGCCCAACCAGCGCAAGGCTGGTACAGCCTCACCAATCACACTGCCACTGACCAGTGCCACCAGCAAGGGTGCAGTGCCACGCATGATGGGATAAGCCTGGCTCATGTCACCATGCCGGTAAGCTGCTGCCAGCAAATAGAAGTACACCACTTGCAAAGCAACTGAAGCCAGCATGAACACCCAGCTTTCAAATGCTGGCTGGCGAACAAAAGGCAACACTAACGCGCAAACCAGACCCGCACCAGAAGTCACCAATACCGTATTAAAGTATTTATTGACACCAACCTTGATCGCTGCATTCCAGGCGGCATGCAGGAAGGCGGCGAACAAGACGACCAATACCACTAAACCAGACATGCAGCTCCAAATCAACTCATGGGGATGACGCTCATTTTGCCACCATCAGGATTGCTTGTGGCTTTTTCATGGCCGACAAATTGCAATTGCCGTTTGCCTGCATCCCATGTCATGGCTGTATCATCGTAGGGATTACGATATGCCTTACCAGTATTGGTCACATAGTCAGGGATATCTGCGACAGGGATTTTTTTCTCCAGTATATCCAGCTGCAAAGCCACCAGTCGCAGGTAACCCTCGGCATCTATGCTTTTTTCAATATACGCAGAGTAATAACTTGGTATCCCAATCTGTACCAGCATCTTCCCCGCCGGGTTATATGCATAATGGTGAAATGAGAAGATGCCTGTTCCAAGTCGTTGCCTTTCCAGCTCTGCCAGCTGTTTTTCCACGGCAGGAATGTCAAGCAACGGCTGCTTTGCGGCATTGATGAGTATGCCCCAATACTGCGCCAACAGATTATTTGTGGCATTCGACTGATAGCTATACTTGAGCAAGGAATACACAGGCCAGGGTACTTCTGCGGCATCGACAACTTCTGCAGATTGATTGCTATTGCGTAAATCCTCGTTAAAGCGCATGCCGAACAAGGCTTCATTAGAAAATGCTGCTGACAGACTGCGTTCCGCTTCAGACATGGGGCTGACCAACTGCTTCAGGCGTGCCGGGTACTGTGAATTCAATACCGGATACAATGTTGCCAACTCACTCACCGCACGCACTTGTTTGCGCAACCCCGTCAGCATCACCATTTTGGAGACCAGACTGTAACTATTTTTCAGTACCGATCTGGCATAGCGGTTATTGCTTTCCAGGGTTTGCAAGCCAGCTTCCAGCTTGCCGTCTGCGATATCAAAAACAGCCTGTGCCGTTTGCATTTCCATGGCCTTCAGCAATAAACCATAGGAGGGAAATTCAGCGGTGAATGTTGGCAGCAGGCGTTCTTCGAAGTCGCCCGTTTTTTGCATCAGTTCATAACGCTGCAACAACAACTGATTGCTTTTCATCTGTTCTGACACCTCGCTTCTATGTGTCAGTGTGTCCTGCACGCAGTTGGCGGTGCGCTGGCAGCTCTTTTGATCCCAGCTGAATTTCACTACCTTTGGAGGAGTCACATTTTGTGCCGGTGCCTGATAAGCTCCCCGGTTTTTCAGATACAGGGCGCGTTCAACATTTACCTTTTCCAGTCCGGCCTTGAATACGTCGGTATCCGCAGGCGCATCTATCATTTTCAAGATATAAAAACCATTCTGCGCATCTGCTACCTGCACTGGCCTTTCCTGCGACAAAGCCTGGGCCTGCCCTGAAAGGGTTTCATCCTTCCAGTTAATTACCAGAAACAAGCTGATGAGCAATACAACAATCAAGACCATAGCAAGCAAGAGCCTGATACTCCAGCGGCCCAGAGTTTTCAGTTTGTTGCCATGGATGGGATTTACCGGTCCGGTGTTACCAGCAAGTGCGTTTGACATAGATGATTTTTTAAATAGGTTAATCTGGATTTCATCATGGATGAGTTCCCAAGTGGAAACTACAGAAAGAGCCACATGCGGATTATCGTTATCCAGATCAACTCAGTCTACGGTTAAATTGCAAAATAAATACCGTTTTCATGTTCAAAGCTGACATTCTATTGCTGTCGCTTAAAGCCGAGGCTATGCTGGCGGCTCACCGACTTATTTTCTGAAGAAATGTCACCACGCTTACGCCCCACACTGGCAACGGACTACGCCATCATCGCTAACTGGATCAAGGATGCTCAGGCATGTACCCGCTGGGCCGGGCCACAAATAGCATTTCCATTTGAAGTTGCAGACCTGCCTCATCTGCTGGAAAAACCAGATTCGCAAAGCCTGGTGCTGGCTGATCACCGTAACCTGCCAGTCGGCTTTGCCCAATTCTGGCAACGAGATGAACGCCGCACACATCTGGGCCGTATCATCGTTTCCCCGGCAGCACGCGGTTTGGGTTATGGCAGGCTATTGTGTGAGCAATTGATGCGACATGCCATTGCGAAGTCTGGCTCAGCTGTGCTCAGTTTGCGGGTGTACCGTGATAATGAAGGGGCGCTGCATTTGTACCGCCAACTGGGATTTGTGGCTGTCGAGACTGATTCAAATGAAGAGGTGCTGGCGATGGAGTACAAGGTTTGAAAGTAATCGGAAAGCCAGCAATACGCTGGCTTTCCTTATTCCTGCTCAGCCTTGCTTAACCAGCGTAAGTGAAAGTATCCACACTGGTGGTATAGCTGGAACTGGTGACGGTGCTGACATACACATACTCACCCTTGGCCTGGGTAGGCGTGACGGTGATCAGCATATAGCCACGACGGTAAGTATCGATATAAGTGATGTCATCCACCAGCGCCTTGATGGTGCCCGCCAAAGTTGCGGGTGGCACCACGGATGGTGGGAACACACCTTCAAAGCCGGATGAAGTCACCGACATGCCTGCAAATTCTGCACCAACCTGGGTGCCATCAGTCAGTGTCAGTTTATTGAACCAGGCGTTATGGCTGTCACCGGACAAGACCAGGAACTTTTTGCCTGCTGTTTTCAATTTCGCTGCCGAATTGAAGACAGTATCACGGGCGTTTGGATAACCTTCCCAGTTATCAAAGTTGTAGGAGATTTTTGGATTTTTCAAAGGATCCAGCAAATCTTTTTGCGCCTGTGTCTGTGCCGCTGCCGGCGTTGCCTTGGCAGTCAGATAGGCAGTCACTGAGTCTGCGCTCAGATTGGAAACCAGTGTCGATGCCGGCAATTGCACGCGGCCCATGACAGTCTGGTTACCCAGTACCTGCCAGGTCGCCTTGGACGATGTCATTTGCGTATCCAGCCAGGCTTGCTGCGTGGTGCCCAGCAATTGCTTGTTCTTGTTGAAGGCGTAGGGCAAGAACTTGGGGTCAGCCACATCACGGCCTTGCGCATCCAGCATGCGGTCTGGTGCCTGTTCACGGCCTATCATGCGGGTATCAAGCATGTGCAGGGACAGCAGATTGCCAAAGTCAAACGAGCGGTAGATTTTCAGCAGATTGCTGGTATCTGGTGACCGTATCGGCATCCATTCATGATAGACCTGGCTGGCGGCTGCCTTGCGTGCGGCCCATGTACCCTGCGTCGCTGGATTATGATTTTCTGCACTGTCCATCCAGGCATTGTTGGCAAACTCATGATCATCCCAGATGGTGATCATGGGCATACGTGCATGCAGGGCTTTGAGATAAGGATCGGCCTTGTGAAGGGCATGGCGGGCGCGGTAATCAGCAACAGTGACGATCTCGCTGGCGGGTGCAGAAATACGGCCAGCCACTTGTGAGGCAACTGGTGGATACACACCGTCCTTGTATTCGTAAATATAGTCACCCAGATGCAAGGCGAATTGCGCACCAGAAGAGATTGCGCTGTCATAGGCATTGAAATAACCGGCAGGATAATCACTGCAAGAGAACACTGCCAGCTTCACCTGATCGACATTGCCAACTGGCAGGGTGCGGGTGCGGCCTACGGGCGAGACACTGTTATTCGGTGCTACAAAGCGATAGTAATATTCTGTATTCGCAGCCAGACCAGTGGCATCGACCTTGGCGGTAAAGCCTGTACCAGAACTTGCTGTTACCTTGCCAGAGAACAGCACGGTAGCGAAACTCGCATCTGCGGCCATTTGCCAGATCAGGTCTACGCTGGCATCCGTCGATATCTTGGCATGTGTCCACAAGATCACGCGATCAGCCATAGGGTCGCCACTGGCAACGCCATAATTGAAGGCCGCCATCTCGCCATTCAATACCGTGGAAGAACCACCACAGGCAGTCAGCACACCGCCAGATGCCATGACAGCAGCAACGGAAGACATCTTGATGACAAAGCCGCGTCTGGTGATATTTGCTGGCGCTTTTGGATTTTTCTTCTGATCGTTTTGCATCTGGCTACTCCCCTGGAAAATGAGAGATAGTAGGGTGGCCTTGTGTCAGGGATATGACGCTGGCGACGATTCTCTGAAGAAAGTCTAGAGCGAGCACTCTAGTGAATTAAAAAGCGCTGACGCAGGCTTTGCAAAAACTGGGCATAATGAGTTTTTCCGATTTTCTCATTTCCCCACACCGCGAGGCTCCCATGATAGAAGTCCACCATTTAAAAGAATCACGCTCACGCCGCATTACCTGGTTACTCGAAGAACTGGGGCTGGATTACACCGTCATTTCGTATGACCGCGACCCCAAGACCCGCCTGGCACCGCCAGAACTGCAAAAAATCCACCCGCTGGGCAAAGCCCCCGTCATCCGTGACAAAGACCAGACCCTGATAGAGTCCGGTGCCATCATCGACTACCTAATACGCACTTATGGCAATGGCCGCCTGGCACCTGCCGTGGGCACGACTGACTACAACCGCTATGTGCAGTTCCTGCACTATGCCGAGGGTTCAGCCATGTTGCCGCTGTTGCTGAAGCTGTATGTAGGCCGCCTGGGTGACGCGGGTGCACCGCTGCATCCACGTATCAGCAGCGAAGTGGCAAACCATTTCAGCTACCTGAACCTGGAGCTGGAAGGCCGTGATTACTTCGTTGGCGACAGCCTGACGGGCGCAGACATACAATTGTCTTTCGCCGTACAGTCAGCCGTGCGCGGTGCTGGCCGTGAAGCCTTCCCCAACCTGACACGCTTTGTTGATATGGTTGCGGCGCGTCCCGCTTATCAAAGAGCGATAGAAAAATACAGCGAGTAATCGCTTTATGCAGTTCGTGGATTGACAGCTACGATTGCATGCTCTATCTTCGCATTGCGGCGGATCCTGCAAGCTGGCGCTCAGACGCAAGTCCATAGTGCCTCTGCGGGGTTACCCCGCGGGATAAATTTACCTGGTATTTCATCGCGTGAGCCGCCATGCATTGCATGCATACAGGCTCACACTACACGAGACTGGTTGCAGGCTCTCCGCCGCCCCCACTAGATCATATTCATGGACACACCCAAACAGGTCGCCTTAGCCATCGCCGATGCCTTACTGGCAGGTGAGCTTAGCCACGTCGCCCTGATGAAAAACATGAGCTGGGTGCTGGGTAAAAAGTGGCCGTGGATACCATCGTTGTGCCAAAAAATTGAACAGCACGCTGGCCCACATTTTTATCATTACAGTCGCCATGAAATGGCCGCACTGATACTGGATGATCATGGCTACTACGGTGCCTGGCGTGACAGGGAAAAACCACAAATCAAACAGTATTGCTTGCAGCCAGCGATCGCTCCAGAAAAACCGGCATGGCTGCAAGCCCTGGCTTTACCTGAATTTAACAACTCCGCTGATCTGGCCAGGCATCTGAATCTGACTGTCAATGAACTGGCCTGGTTTGCCGATCAATGGCGACAGAATGCACAAGCAGCACCACAACTGGGACACTACCATTACCGCTGGCTGGAAAAAGCAAAGGGTGGCTGGCGTCTGCTGGAAGTACCCAAGTCACGCCTGCGCAATATACAAAGAAAAATCCTGCAACAGATATTGAACCGGGTACCGCCACATGCAGCAGCGCAGGCATTTCAACATGGCCGTTCCAGTCTCAGCCATGCAGCACAACACACGGGAAAGCGTGTCGTAGCGAGGCTGGATTTAAAAGATTTCTTTACGAGCATCCCTGGTTCACGTCTGCACGCCTTGTTTGCCAAACTTGGTTACCCGGAAAAAGTTGCGGGTACGCTGGCACGACTATGCAGCAACCGTACACCTACCGGTATCGTCAAGGAAAAAACCGGCAGTCCACTTGCCTCAGTCAGTTCCACGCATCTCTTGCGCAGCCCACATCTGCCGCAAGGTGCACCGACCTCTCCTGCCCTCGCCAACCTGTGCGCTTATCGTCTCGATATGCGCCTGCAAGCCCTGGCGGACAACATGCAGGCCAGTTATAGCCGTTATGCAGATGACCTGACATTTTCTGGTGATGAGCAATTTGAGCAAAGCCTGGTGCGCTTCATCCCGCAGGTGGCGGCCATCGCTATAGAAGAAGGTTTTGTATTGAACTACAAAAAGACCCGCATCATGCGCGCAGCGACCAGGCAGCAAGTCACTGGCATTGTCGTGAACAGCCACTGCAACATCAAACGCAAAGATTACGATACCCTGAAAGCGATATTGACTAACTGCCTGCGCAGTAATCCGGCATCACAAAACCGCGAAGGACATGCAGACTTTCGCTCCCACCTGGCAGGCAAGCTTGCCTATATGCGCATGATCAATCCGGCACGCACGGCCAAGCTGCAAACCCTGTTTGAACAGATCAAATGGTCAGACTCAGCGACTATGGCTTAACTTCGGCTTAGCGACGGATTGCCGCCCACGCCAGCATCGCCCAGCCCGCCAGGAATGCCACCCCACCTATCGGTGTAATGGCACCAAGTATGCGCACGCCAGTCAGTGCCAGTGCATACAGGCTACCACTGAAAATGATGACCCCTGCCAGCATTGCCCAGGCCGCCTTGCGCAACAAGGCATTATCCTGTTGTTGCAACATGATACCCAGCGCCAGCATACCCAGACCATGCACCATCTGGTAAGTCACCGCCGTTTGCCAGACCGCCAGCATGTCGGCACTCAGCATCTGCTTCAAGCCATGTGCACCAAAGGCACCGGCAGCTACGCCTGTGAACATGAGGATGGCGGCGGTAGCGATGAAGGAACGTGCTTGCATGATGTGTGTCCAGAGAATTCAGTAAAGCACAATTGTAAGGCAAGATGAAATATGCTGATGCCAGTGCATCTATCTACTCTTTAATTGGTTCGTTTTGACGAACCTGTATTTTGTTAACTAGACTGGGACTTGTTGACCATGGAAAAAACCGAATTCATCTATCGTATACAGTCGGCTTATCCGCGTATTTATCATGCCTGTCACGCTGATCACCAGCCAACATCGGCCAGTGGAATTGCGATATCACAGCGGGATGCGACGATACTGGCACATTTGAGTTCGACCAATGCAACGACCCAGGCGCAACTTGCCAGGCACCTGGGTATCACCAAGTCAACCATGTCGGAAGCGGTTAAATATCTGATGGCTCAGGGATTGCTGGAAATGGAGGTCACAACAGACAGGCGCGCCCATTTGTTGCGGCTGACAGAAAAGGGCAAAGACGTGATGAGTAAAAGTTCAGTGCTGGAAGCAGACAAACTGGCGGCAGTATTGGCTGAAATGACTGCAACAGAAATGCAACAGGCGATTGCCGGGCTGGAGTTACTGGCGCAAGCCTGTTTCAGATTAACCATGAAAAAAGAGGATGCCGGATGAAGTTTGCAATGATTGCTGTCAGCGTTCTAGTCGTGATCGGACTGATCGTATTCACCATGGGCATGCTGGCACCCAAAGACCATAAGCTGAGCCTGAGTCAGGACTACCCGGTTCCTGTCACCAGTCTGTATCAACTGGTGCGTGACTATGAAGCTTACCCAGGCTGGCGCACGGGTATCAAATCCATGCAGAAAGATGGTGAGCTGCGCTATATGGAAGAATCAGCTCACGGCAAAATCCCTTACCGGATTATTGAAGACAAAAGCAATCAGTTGATCGTCTCGAAAATCGATGACCCCAGCCTGCCGTTTTCCGGCACCTGGACATTCGAGTTCAGCAACAAGAATGGCCATAGCCAGTTACGTATCACGGAAGCTGGCAGTGTATCCAATCCCATGATGCGTTTCTTTGCCACCTATGTGTTTTCGCATGAGAAAACCATGCGGACTTATCTGGACGATGTAGAAAGAAAATTCAAACAGAAAACCTGATCATTGCTGCAAATAAAACGGGCAGCCCAAGGGCGACCCGTTTTATCTTCATGCAAATTTAAATCAGCCTACATCAGGCAGCTTTTTGCGCAGACTGTGCCGTATTGAATTCAGCAATCAGTGTCGCTTCCTTGGCCTTGGCGGCTTTGAAATGCCTTTCCTTGACATGACCATAACCGCGTATGTCTTCAGGGATGCTGGCGATTGCGACTGCCTTGGACAAATTATCTGCATTTAGCAAAGGCAGTAAAGTGTTCAGGGTTTGCTTGTACTCGACTGGCAAGGCGCGTTCCATCTTGCGTTCTTCGGTATAGCCGAAAATATCGAATGTACCGCCACGCAGGGACTTGAACTTGGCCAGTACACCGAAAGCTTTCATCATCCATGGGCCAAACTGCTGCTTGATCAGATGACCTTTGTCATCACGTTTGGCCAGCAGCGGCGGCGCGAGGTGGAAGTTGATGGCGTAGTCACCTTCAAACATGTCGGCAATTTTTTTCTGGAACTTGCCATCAGTGTACAAACGCGCGACTTCATATTCATCCTTGTAAGCCATCAGTTTGAACAGGTATTTCGCTACTGCTTCTGTCAGGCGCAAAGGCTTGTTGCCATCGACGAGTTTACTTTCTGCCGCTTTAACTTGCGCAACATATTCGCTGTACTGGCTGGCATAAGCGGCATCCTGATAATCCGTCAAAAATGCCACGCGCTTGTTGATGGTGTCATCCAGTGTAGGCGCACGTTTCAGTTCTATGACTTGAGCTGGTGTCACCAGGCGCTGCACGGCTGCCAGATCATGCGCAGCCAGGCGGCCCCAGTTAAATGCCTGCTTGTTGAAGTCGATAGACACGCCATTGAGTTCAATCGCGCGCATCAGTGCGACTTCTTCCAGCGGCACCCAGCCCTTTTGCCAGGAATAACCAAGGATGAACATATTGGTGGCGATATTGTCACCCATCAAGGCCGTGGCTATCGAGGCCGCATCGATCAGATCGACCCTGTCGGCACCGCAGGCTTTGCGGATATCGCCTTCGGCTGATTCAGCCGGGAATTGCCAGTTAGGATTCTTGATGAAGGTAGAAGTTGGCGAACCATTGGCATTGATGGCCGCGTGCGTGCGGCCTTCGCCCATACGTGAAAGCGCATCCTTGCCTGCCGTCACGATCAGATCACAGCCTATGACCAGATCAGCCATACCTGTGCCTACGCGTGTTGATTGTATGTCGTCGGCCTTGTCAGCCAGGCGCACATGTGACATCACCGCGCCACCTTTTTGCGCCAGGCCTGTCATGTCCAGCACGGAACAGGCTTTACCTTGCAAATGCGCAGCCATGGCCATGATCTGGCCGATGGTGATGACGCCAGTACCACCGACACCGGTAACCAGTACACCGAAAGGTGTCTTGGTATCAGGCAGGGCTGGATAAGGCAGTGCATTCACGTCGAGTGCATTACCTGGTTCTATCTTGGTTTTTGCCGGTTTCTTCAGCTTGCCGCCTTCGACGGTAACAAAGCTGGGGCAGAAACCTGTGACGCAAGAGAAATCCTTGTTGCATGAAGACTGGTTGATCTGGCGCTTGCGACCGAATTCGGTTTCCAGCGGTTCTACTGAAAGGCAGTTGGATTGCACTGAGCAATCGCCACAGCCTTCGCAGACTGCTTCATTGATGACTGCACGTTTGGCAGGGTCAGGGAAACCAGGTTTGCCATCCTTGTCGATTTTTTTCCTGCGGCGGCGTTTTTCAGAAGCACAGGTCTGGTCATAGATCATGGCAGAGACGCCCTTGGCCACGCGCAATTCGCGTTGCACGGCATCGAGTTCGCTACGGTGGCGCACCGTCACGCCCGGTGCCCATGGATAATTCGCGCCATATTTTTCTGGCTCGTCAGTGACGACGATGATAGGGCCGACACCTTCGGCGGCGATCTGGCGCGAAATCATGCCAGGGTCCAGCGGGCCATCGAATTCCTGGCCGCCTGTCATGGCAACGGCATCATTGAACAGGATTTTATAGGTGATATTGACTTCACCAGATACCGCAGCACGTATCGCCAGCAAACCCGAGTGATAGTAAGTACCATCACCCAGATTACAGAACACATGGTTCTCGGTCGTGAACGGTGCCTGGCCTACCCAGGTCACACCTTCTGCGCCCATGTGGGTGAAGGTGGAGGTTTCACGGTCCATCCAGGTCACCATGTAATGGCAACCGATACCAGCCAGGGCGCGGCTGCCTTCCGGTACTTTGGTGGAAGTGTTATGCGGGCAACCGGAACAGAAATGCGGCACGCGGTCCTTGTTAGGATCAGGCTTGGAAATCACATTCAGCATGGATTCCTTGGCTTCCAGATAAGCCACGCGTTCTTTGACGCGCTGCTCTACCGGGTGACCAGCGAAATAGCGGCTGATGCGCGAAGCAATCGCACGGGCAATCTGTGCCGGGTTCAACTCATAAGTCGCGGGCAACAACCATTCACCATGGCCTGAGCCATGCAAATTACTCCACTCACCACTATCGTCGAACTTGCCGACTACGCGTGGGCGTACTTTGTCTTCCCAGTTGTACAGTTCTTCTTTTAAGGCGTATTCAAGGATCTGGCGCTTTTCTTCAACGACCAGGATTTCTTCCAGGCCAGTGGCGAACTCGCGCACGCCTTCAGATTCCAGCGGCCAGGTCAGGCCTATCTTGTACAGGCGTATGCCTATGTCCTTGGCGACTTGTTCATCGATACCCAGGTCGGCCAGCGCCTGACGGGTGTCGAGGTAGGATTTGCCGGCAGTGATGATGCCTATCTTGGCAACCGGGCTATCCCATATGATTTTATTGAGCTTGTTGGCACGCGCATAGGCCAGCGCCGCATACCATTTGTAGTTATTCATGCGGATTTCTTGCGCCAGCACCGGGTCTGGTGTGCGGATGTTCACGCCATCGGCAGGCAAGACAAAATCCTCAGGAATAATCGGTTTTACGCGGTCCGGGTCGATATCGACAACGGCACCGGATTCGACGATGTCAGTCACGCATTTCATCGACACCCACAGGCCGGTATAGCGCGACATGGCGATGCCATGCAGGCCATAGTCCAGATACTCTTGCACGGTAGATGGATACAACACCGGAATACCACAGGCCTTAAGGATATGTTCACTCTGATGTGCAGCCGTAGACGATTTGGCGGCATGATCATCACCCGCCACGACCAGTACACCACCATGTTTGGAGGTACCTGCCAGATTCGCGTGCTTGAACACGTCGCCACAACGATCTACACCTGGGCCTTTGCCGTACCACATGGCAAACACACCATCATACTTCGCACCAGGGAACATATTCACCTGTTGCGTACCCCAGACTGTTGTAGCTGCCAGGTCTTCATTCACGCCAGGGTGGAATTTGACGTGGTGTTTGGCCAGATGTTTTTTTGCCTTGGCAGCAGTCAGATCAACGTTACCCAAAGGTGAGCCGCGATAACCACTGATATAGCCGCCAGTATTAAGGCCAGCTTTTTCATCAGCCTGGCGCTGCAACATCATCAGGCGTATCAGGGCCTGGGTGCCGGTCATGAAAGCGCGACCGCGCTCCAGCGTGAATTTGTCGTCCAGGGAAATATTGTTGTCGATCAGCGCCTGCTGCTCGGCTTTGAGGGGTGCGTTCATGGGGTCTCCGTGCTTTTTTATCGTTTGGCAATGGTGTGCGCAACAAAACAGAATCACCTTGTGAGTGAATCATATACTTATTAGAACTCATTTCACACATAGGAGCGAAATGCATCTATTTGTGAAATGAATTCTTGGTAGCTTGACTTTGTAAGGGATGAGCAAGTTCAAGCTACCATGATATGGATCGCACATTAACACGCTGTATTGTCAGTCCCAATGGACAGTGCCTCACAAAGAGACCAGTACAGTATGACTGACACTTTTGAAAAGTGTACTGGTCAATCTTCATTCAATCATAAATTTGCTTTTTTTGCATTTAATTTCTATCGTATCAATGACAGGAATCTGGGAGAATAGATTTAAGCAGTAACATACAAGTAGACTCATAGAGATAGCCTCACTGAGGCAGGCTCAAATAAGCAGGTTCAAAAAATAAACAGGACTACGTAATTGGGATGGTTCGCGTCAGTCCGCATAGAGGCAAGGAAAATCATGTCCGGGAACAAAGCAACGCTGGTCGATAAAATCATGTATCCCTGTACAGTTTTGATGAGCAAACTCAGTTTGCGCACAAAATTGCTAGGTATATTTGTTATTTTGCTACTGCCTTTGTTGTTTTTTGCCAGCCTTACCCTGAACCAGATACGGACCGACGCCATCAATGCCCATGCCGGTCTGGCCGGTGTGGAAGCAAATGGCCTGATCATGAAAGTGATCATCCAGACACAAAAACATCGCGGCCAGGTCAACCTCAAGCTCTCTGGTGAAAATCTGGATGAGGATTTGGCAAAAACCAGAACTGAATTAAAAAACGGCCTGAACCAGCTTGACCAGTTCTTGCTCAATAATGCAGAGCTTGCCTTGCAGGGCTCGTGGAAAGCCAGTGCAGATGAACTGCAACAACTGGTCGCAGGCCAGATTGCTGCCAACGTCAAAGACAATGTAGCCCAGCACAGCCGCCTGATCAGGCAAAGCCTGCAATTCTCTGCCCTGCTTAGTGAAAAAACCGGCTTGCTGACAGATACCCAAAGCGCCAACTTTCTTTTGCTGGATATCTCCATACGTAAAATGCCAGTCTGGATAGAGCATATGGCGCTGTTACGTGGGCTGGGTGCCAGCTATATCAAAACCGGGGCTATGGAATTCCCGGAAAAAGCAGGCATAGTCTCACGACTGGATGCCTTGCAGGCGTCCATGAATGGTGTTGCCGATCTGGATGAAGCGATGAAACGCGCAGGCGTGAACGTGAACACGGCAGAGCTGGCAGCTTTCGAGGCGTCGCAGTCTTTTGCCGCGCTGGCCAGAAAAAACCTGCTGGCAGAAAGCATTAGCGGCGATGCCAATGCCTACTTTACGCAAGGCACGCAAGCCATAGAAAAAACCCTGGCCTTGCAAACCCAGATGCAGGGCAAGCTGGCTGAGATATTAAAAAACAGAAGCGGCCAGATGGATCTGTATCAAAACCTGCTGAGTCTGGGCATAGGCATTGTTGTCGTCCTCAGTTGTTATCTGGCAATGGGATTTTATCGTGGCTTCATGTCTGCCCTGAACCAGGTTGGGCGTGCTGCCCATTCTGTTGCCGCTGGTGACCTGACCAACCATATACGCATCACAGGCAAGGATGAATTGGCAAAAACCGGCAATTTGCTGGAAGCCATGAATGGCAATTTATCCAAGCTGGTGGCGAATGTACGCAGCAATGCCAGCATGGTGGCGCAACTGGGCGAAGGTCTGGCCACCAATATCAGTGACCTGACTGTCAGGACCGAGCAACAGGCATCCAGCCTGGAACAGACATCGGCCAGTGTGGATGATCTGGCTGATACCGTGAAAAAGAATGCCGACAGTGCCAGGGCAGTCGATAACCTTGCCGCGAATTTGCGCCTGATTACAGAGTCTACAGGCGACGACATGCGTGCTGCAGTCGATTCCATGAATGGCATACACCAGAGTGCCCGCAAGGTGCAGGAAATTGTCAGCCTGATTGATGGCATTTCTTTCCAGACCGACATCCTGGCCCTGAATGCTGCGGTGGAAGCTTCTCGTGCCGGTGAGCATGGTCGTGGTTTTGCCGTTGTCGCCAGTGAAGTGCGCAGCCTGGCACAACGCAGCGCCGATTCTGCGCGCCAGATCAGGCGCCTGATTGATGATTCTGTACACAGGGTGGATCAGGGTGTCAACCAGATCAGCAATGTCAACCAGACCCTGACTGAGATAGTCGGTGGCATCCGTGATCTGGCGAATAACATCAATGCCATCTCTGTTGCTTCAAGCGAACAAAGCAATGGCCTGTCGCAAATTTCAGAAGCCTTGCGCCACCTGGATGGCATCACGCAAAGCAATGCGCAAATGGCGGAGCAAGCCAAACATGCCTCCATCAGCCTGGAAGACAAGGCCCATGCCCTGACCAGAGCGGCATCCGCCTTTAAATTATTGCAAGGTACGGCAGATGAAGCCTATGCCCTGGTCAAGAAAGCCGTGGCTATTTATCAATCCAGGGGCAGGCCAGCCCTGCAAATCATCACGGCCAATGCCGATAAACTGTATGCCGACCGTGACATGTATGTGTTTGCCTTTGACCGCAATGGTCAATACCTGGCTTTTGCTGGCAATGCCGCCAAACTCAAGGTCAATCTGTTCCATGTAGATGGCCTGGATGGCCGCAAGCTGGTTCGGGATGCCTTTGCCCTGCCTGAAACTGGCGGATGGGTCAATTACACCATCGTAAATCCGGTTTCGAAAAAGACTGAGGCAAAAACCTCTTATATAGAAGCGGTGGAGGAGAATCTGGTACTGGGTTGTGGTGTCTATCAGGTCGAGTGAAGCTTCAGGTGCCATGGTGTGTCGCGACTGAGGATATAATCACAGCATGAAACTCAAATTCACCAAAATGCATGGTGCGGGTAATGATTTTGTCGTTATCGATGCGATTAACCAGCACATCAATTTCACTCCCGCACAATGGCGGCTGATTGCTGACCGCCGTTTTGGCATAGGTGCAGACCAGATCCTGGTGGTAGAACGTCCTGAAAGCCAGGATGTAGACTTCCGCTACCGCATCTATAACGCCGATGGTGGCGAAGTAGAGCAATGTGGCAATGGCTCACGTGCCTTTGTGCAGTTTGTCATAGAAAAAGGCCTGACCAGCAAATCCAGCATACGGGTGCAAACCATGTCCGGCGTCATAGAGCCGCGCATGGGCGAAGATGGCAATATCACCGTCAATATGGGTGCACCGGTACTGGAAGCAGCCCAGGTGCCGTTTCTGGCCGATGACCTGACTGCCATGCATCAGGGCGACGACAGTTTGTGGCCGCTGGACATCAATGGCAAGCAGGTCTGGGTTTCTGCCGTTTCCATGGGGAATCCGCATGCGGTGCAGGTGGTAGCCTCGGTGGATGACTTCCCGGTTGCTGTTGATGGCCCGCTAATAGAGCACCACCCGCGTTTCCCGCGCCGGGTGAATGCTGGCTTCATGGAAGTTTTGGGCCGCCAGCATGTACGCCTGCGTGTATTTGAACGTGGTGCCGGTGAAACCCTGGCTTGCGGTACCGGTGCCTGTGCTGCCGCCGTCACTGGCATACGCCGGGGCTTGCTGGATAGCCCGGTACGTGTCAGCATGCGCGGGGGTGAACTCTCCATCGCCTGGGATGGTGCAGGCCAGTCCGTATTCCTCAGCGGTCCCGCAGTGACCGTCTTTGAAGGCGAAATTAATTTAATAGAAACATAATGAATTCCACCGATATCGCCACCTACCTGATACAGCATCCGCATTTTTTTGAAGAACATGCAGAATTGCTGGGTTCCATCAAACTGACCAGCCCCGTCATGGGACGCGCCATCTCCTTGCAAGAAAGGCAAATGGAAGTCGTCCGCGAAAAATATCGCGGCCTGGAATTGCGCATGGCAGATTTGCTGCGCATCGCAGAAGAAAACCATGATATCAGCCAAAAGTTCCAGACCTGGACTCGCGCCCTGCTGCTGGCACGCAATGATGTAGACCTGCCTCATGTGCTGACTCAGGGTTTGCAGGATATCTTCAACCTGCCCCATGCCACCCTGCGCTTGTGGGGTGTGGCAGAAGACTACGCCCATACCTGGTTTGCCAGTGCTAGCAGCGATGATGCACAGTTGTTTGCCAAGGGCCTGACCACGCCGTATTGCGGCAAGAACCATGATTTTGAAGCTGCTGGCTGGATAGAAGCTGATCAACCTGTCGAATCACTGGCCATGCTGGCTTTGCGCCTGTCTGGCAATGGCCCGACTTTTGGCTTGCTGGTACTGGGTTCGCCCGACCCGGATCGCTATACCAAGGACATGGCAACGGATTTCCTCAGCAAGATTGCCGATACCAGCAGTGCTGCGCTGAGCTGCCTGGTCGATATCTAGCCTGATCAGCCCTATAAGCTTAAGGCCTGTATGAATACGCAAGACGATTATCTGAGCCTTTATCTGGAAGTCTTGCGTAGTCAAAGACAATTATCACAACACACGCTGGACAGTTACCTGCTGGATTTGCGTGAGCTTATCAAGCTAGCTGATCAGGCCGGGAAAACCGATCTGGCCAGCCTGACTACCCATCACATACGCCGCTTCGCCGCCCAAATGCATGGAAGCGGGCAAAATGCCCGCAGCATTGCCCGCAAGCTGTCCAGCTGGCGCGGCTTTTACCGCTGGCTGACAGAAGAACGCGATCTGGCCGCAAACCCGGTTGAAGGCGTGCGTGCCCCCAAGAAAAGCAAGCCCTTGCCCAAAGCCCTGGGAGCAGATGATGCGGTGCGCCTGGTAGCCCACAAGGGCGGTGACCAGCCTACCGCCCGCGCCAATCGTGCCATGTTTGAACTCTTGTATTCCAGTGGTTTGCGGGTATCTGAACTGGCCAGCCTGGATGTAGCGGCTATCACAGAATCCGGCTATAGCTCGGCGGGATGGGTCGACATGCAGGAAGCTGAAGTCCGCGTCACCGGTAAAGGCGGCAAGCAACGCATAGTCCCGGTAGGTAAGCCCGCGCTGGATGCATTGCATGACTGGCTGGCGATACGGGCGACACTGGTCAAGGCTGACCCGCACCCGCTGTTTTTAACCGAACGCGGCACCCGCATTTCAGTTCGCCTGATACAACTGCGCCTGAAGGCGCATGCACAAAGCCTGGATATACCGGCGAATGTGCATCCACACATGTTACGGCACTCATTTGCCTCGCATGTCTTGCAATCTTCCGGCGACTTGCGCGCCGTGCAGGAAATGCTGGGCCACAGCTCCATCGCAGCAACCCAGGTTTACACTTCTCTGGATTTCCAGCATCTGGCGAAGGTATATGACCAGACGCATCCACGTGCAAAAAAATAATCAGACCAATCAGCGTAATACCATTTCGACGCGCCTGTTTTTGGAACGGCCAGCCTCGGCAGCATTTGAAGCACGCGGTGCCAGCGGGCCTACACCTTTTGCGATCAGACGGGCGTCGGCAATGCCATAGCCTTTGAGTGCGTCAACTACGGCCTGGGCGCGCTTGCCAGATAAAGTCATATTATAGTCAAGCACGCCCTGGGTGTCAGTGTGGCCGACGATATACACTGCTGCAGTATTGGCCTTCAGGTATTTCGCCATTTCATCCAATTGGGGTTTGGATTCTGGTTTGATGACGGCTTTGTCGGTATCAAAATACAGGCCATAAAAACTGACTGCGCCATTCGCCGCCAATTCCTTGCTGATGGCATCGGCATCGACGGTGACAATATTCTGTTCCATGGCTTTTGGCTCCAGCACTTCCACCAGCACGGACACGCGGTCACTCATACTGTCAGTAATATCGCCCATGGTGCCGCCAGAATTGAGTGCGGCATAAACACCCACATAAGTCATCGCTGTGCCCGTGCCTTTTTGCAACAGGGTATAACGGATATCCTTGGCACCATCAAACACGGCCTGCACAAAGCGGTTGCGGTTGACGTCATAACCCTCACCCTGCACATGGGTGCGCTTTTCGTTCCAGTTGTATTTCAGGCTTTTAAAAGAAGGGCCGCAACTATCGTTATCACATTGAAAGACTGGTTTAAAACCTTTGCTGGCAAGGTTGTCAGTAAAGTTGCGGAACACCTCCAGCGAAGAGCGCCCTTTCGGCACCATGTACACAGTGCGGGTCAGCGCACCTTCGGCTTTTTGTACTTTGGAGAATTTTTTATTACTGCTGTAGTCTGGCTCAGTGGCCGGGCCAGCCGGGAAGGAGATTTCATCAAATGCTTTTTGTGTCTGCAACAAAATGCTGGAACCCTGATAACGCCCGGTGAGAGGATGATCCTTGGCATTCGGCGCATCAGTCGTCAAGACTTTTTCATAGGCAGGATTAGCAGCCGCCAGCACCAGCGAACTCGCCAGCAGTGAGAGGATGAGCAGGGATGACTTAAGCGTATTGCGCATGATATTCCAGACTCCTAGAAAATGACGTTTCCTACAATAACTTGTTAATGTAGCACAGGATTTTTCTGGAAAGTGGGTAGTGATACTTAGTTACAATCTCACTTGCAATCTTGCTTGCGATTTACTTCCTGAAAAAAAAGCAGCGACTCCGCTGCTTTTTCCTTAAATCAACACCAGGTAGCTACTTATGCTTTAGCCAGCTTCAGGCTGGTGACATCAGCAGTCAGATAACCAACGGCAGCTGCAAAACGATTTTTGTAATTTGCGCGTACCAATGGGTCCAGAGTAGACTGCACATTGCTGTGCAGAGGTGACAGCCAGTCACCTGCATGCTGGAAATTACTTGTGATGTAAGTCCAGCCGTTGAGATCATCGACAACGGAAAGACCTGTCGATTCTGCACCAGAAGGCATGGACGCCAGGCGTGACAGTTTTTTCGTATCGACGTTATAGGCCCACAAGAAATTATTCACATGCTGGCTGCTATCTTCACCGATGAACAAGGTGCGCAATTTTTCTGAAAACTTCAAATTATCAGGATTGGCGACCTTGTCAGGATTGGCAGTATTACCGAGGGTATCTGGTGCCAGCTTGCCTGCAGCATCCAGATAATCTTCGCCAACCAGCAAGGCCTTGGTCTGTGTTGGCACCCATTCACTATTGATGGCAGCACCTGCCGTGTCTTTCTGTCCACCTGTCAGGGTGTGGGCCAATACAGCACCGGCAGTCACGACTTTTTCTATCGTCACACCATAAGCTTCGTTCCATGCAGCATTGCCACGCACCATGGATGCCTGCATGTTTTGCAAGGCAGAATAAGCAATCTTGTCCTTGGCATTGACTGTCGTACCCTCCAGCTTGGTCAAGGCCATGCTGCCACCAACCATGGATGCGTAACGATGTGTTTCCAGGAAAGCGGCTGCTTTTTCCATACCTGGTTTAATTTTGATCCATTGCACTTTGCCGCTGTAGAAAATCTTGTTAAAACTGGCATCCTTAGGATCAGTTGTTGCCACTTCCATGATGTCAGCAGGCTTCAACGTGTTTGCCATGGCTTCAATTTCTGTGCTGGTGGCCGAACCAAGCTTGATCCAGGTTAGTGCAGCGCCGGCAGCGGCTGGATCGATGGAGAAACCGGAACTGATCTTGGCTACGTACAGCGAACCAGAGGACAGGTCTTTTTCCTTGTCTGCAACGAAAATGAAGATACCGCCATTGGTGGCATCGTCACCCATCAGTGCGGTGCGGTTGTCAGGCATGACCTGGATCAGTTCGTGAGAGATACGACCCATGCAGTAGTGCTTCTTGATCGTACCAGTACCGTCAGGGTTGACTGTCACTTCTGGCAGATGTCCATAGTGGTAAGGGTTGGCCTTGCTTTCATCACCGAACAGATTAGCGCTATAGGCCTTGAACTGGGTGTTACTGGAAATCGTGAAAGCGTCTGGCTCGTATTCTTCACTGGACAGATGCGTGCCCCATGGCGAAAGGCTGGCACCACAGGTAATCCATAGACCGTTAACCTTGGAGGTATCGACATTGTAGTATTTCACCAGACTCAATTTACCCGTGGCCTGGTCCTGGTCCAAAGTCAGGATAGCGATAGGCGAAGGCAGTTTGCCGTACATATCGGTCTTTTCATCCTGTGCCCAAGTCGTATATTCAAATTGCACGACGGCGAAAACAGCCTTGCCCTTGATACCAGTAATAGTAGGATTAGCTACCGACAGCAATGAAGTGCCGTCAGGAGAATCTGAGTAAAATTGACGTTCTTTGCCAGCGACTGTCTTGTCGATAATCGGCTTGTTATTGATATCTACATATCCACCAGCCAAGATCGTGCCGCCACTGCCATTGGAAACCATGTCGCC
The DNA here is from genome assembly GCF_049340385.1 of Undibacterium sp. Ji83W. Taxonomy (NCBI): domain Bacteria; kingdom Pseudomonadati; phylum Pseudomonadota; class Betaproteobacteria; order Burkholderiales; family Oxalobacteraceae; genus Undibacterium; species Undibacterium sp. Ji83W. The sequence continues at coordinate 428,349 of NZ_JBMPOZ010000003.1, forward strand.
TGTCGTAAAGAAAGGTTGGTAAGCCAATTTAAATGCCTGTGCGCTATTGTCACTGAAATTGACGCTCAATGTAGAACCCACGGTCGTGGTCGCCATTGCTGCAGCGTTTGCCAAAGATGGCGCTGGCATGGCTGTAAATTCTGCACCGATAAAATTCGCAGCAACTGGTGTGACAGTTGCAGGAACTGCTGCACTTGAGCTACCACCACATGCACTCAGCAAAGAGGCCGTGGAAAATGCACCCAGCGGCAGCAAAGGAGCGCCAGCGAGGAATTTAAGTGCCTGACGGCGACCGGCTTGAGGTTGATCTGACATGATTCGAATTCCAAAAGTTGATTGCGACAAAATGAGCCAACCGGGGACTGATTGGTCACCAATTGCGCGCCTGAATTTGCGATTAAAACCTTGCGATGAGTATGGGCAAGTTCGGGCAGGAGTATAAGAAGTGAATATGACAGGCAAGTGAAACGCAGGATTTTTCTTTGCAACACTTACACCAAGCACTCCAATTACTTGCTACTCCAGGCCGGAAAATTTTTTGCGCCAACCCGGCTGCTCTCCCCGGACATCGCAGGGTCAATACTTTTGCAACTGAATTGCATTTTTGAGGCATAATGAGCATATATGGAAGACAGACGAAAAACAGTGCGTAGCATGATCTTGCGCCTGCCAGCAAACGATGGACTTATTATGAAATCACCCTCTACCAGAGCCAAGCCGGCCACAACAGCACATCATCAGGGCGCAGCCTCAATCCTGCTGTCGGGAGCTGGCGTACGCGTGACTGATGCGCGCCTGAATGTCTTGTCTGAACTCTTGTCCAGCCAGCGCGCACTGTCGCATCTGGAAGTGCAGGACGCCCTGCCTGAAATGGACAGGGTCACCTTGTACCGTGCACTGGATTGCCTGACCGATGCCGGGCTGGCACATAAAATTTCTGGCGATGACAGGGTGTTTCGTTATAGCACTGGCAGTGAAACTGCGGGCAACAAGAATCATCCAGCCCAGCATCAGCACGGACATTTCAAATGCACGCGTTGCGCCCGGGTATTTTGTCTCGACGATGCCAAGCAGCCTGCTGGCTTGCGTGAACAATTGCAGGCCACCTTGCAAACCACGCTGGGTCGCGGCTTTAAAAGTCATGACATAGAGCTGACGATCAAGGGCTGGTGCGCCGACTGCGCCAAATAAGCGGGCTTAGGTAAATCCGTAGATCAACTGTATTAAAGTATTAGAGAAAAATCATGGCATTAATCCCTACCACTATCCTCACCGGCTTTCTGGGTGCAGGTAAAACCACCTTGCTGAACCGTATCCTGCAAGAAGATCACGGTCACAAGATTGCTGTCATCGAAAATGAATTTGGCCAGGAGAACATAGACAATGAAATCCTGGTGCAAGACAGCAATGAACAAATCGTGGAAATGAATAATGGCTGTGTCTGTTGCACAGTACGCGGCGACCTCATCGTTGCACTGAGCAAGCTGATACAGCAAAAGAACGAAGGCAAACTGAGCTTTGACCGCGTCATCATAGAAACCACAGGCCTGGCCAACCCTGGCCCGGTGGCACAAACTTTTTTTGTCGATGAAGAAGTTGGTACCTATTACATGCTCGACGCGGTTGTTACGGTAGTCGATGCCCGCCACGGCATGCAGCAACTTGATGAACATGAAGAAGCGCAGCGCCAGGTTGGCTTTGCCGACAAGATCCTCTTGTCAAAAACTGATCTGGTTGATACAGAAGCTGTGGCTGCATTGCGTGCCCGCCTGGCCCGCATGAATCCGCGTGCTCCCATCACTGCCGTCGACTTTGGCAAGATCGCCATCAGCGAAGTACTGGACCTGAAAGGCTTCAACCTGAATGCCAAGCTGGATCTCGACCCCGACTTCCTGCGTGCTGAAGAAGCAGAGCACGGACACGAACATGAGCACGAGGCTTGCGCTGATGATTGCACCCATGAACACCACCATCACAAAGAACACACTGAGCACGATGACCATGCTCCACATGTGCATAACCACCATCACGCCCATCATTCCGACGACATTGCTGCCTTTGTCTTCAAAAGCACACGCCCCTTCAATACCGGGCAACTTGATGAATTCCTGGGTGGCCTGGTGCAAGTCTTTGGTCCGCGCATGTTGCGCTACAAAGGGGTATTGCTGATGGAAGGGGCAGACCGCAAGGTGATTTTCCAGGGTGTGCACCAAATCATGGGCACGGATGTTGGTGCCAAGTGGGGAGAAGATGAATTGCGTGAAAGCAAGATGGTATTTATTGGCAAAAATCTACCCAAAGACATATTTATTGAAGGTTTGGAGCATTGTTTGGTATAAACTAGCGGGCTATTGAAGTCAGACGTTGTCTGTCGTGCAAGTGGCATTCATGCAAATGTCATTTACTTTATCAATAAGGGGAGGATAATTGTCTGGGACAAATGGTTGTTTCAGATTTGTTCTATGTATTAACCCGTCGTATCGAAAGTTAGCGAAGTGGCAACTAAATCACCTAAATCGACTGCTACAGTCAGCGCACCTGAAGCTCTGCTCACAGAGGAAGAAATCCTCAAGATGGGCGAGAAGGACTATATGAACGCTGCACAACTGGCATTTTTCAAGGCCCGTTTGCAGCAGCTTGAGAAGGATTTATTGAAGAACGCCGACGAAACCACCGAGCATCTTCGTGAAACCGTATTGGTACCAGACCCGGCAGACCGTGCCACGATAGAGGAAGAACATGCGCTGGAATTGCGCACCCGCGATCGTGAACGCAAATTGCTGAAAAAAGTACAGCAATCCATCAATAGTATTGATGACGGCGATTACGGCTGGTGCGAAGAAACCGGTGAGCCAATTGGTGTACCACGCCTGCTGGCGCGTCCGACAGCGACCCTGTCACTGGAAGCACAGCAAAGACGTGAAATGAAGCAAAAGCTGTACGGCGACTGAGTATTAAGTATTAGTCTTTACTGGCTCTCATTAGCTAGTATTTATAGCGCTTCTGATTTGCAAAAGCGTGCGGTGGCAACTGCGCGCTTTTTTATTGAAATTGAATGCAACCATGTTGCAATGAATTGAACTTTTATTGGATAATTCTTTCCAAGCCATGCAGCTGGAAGACATCCGGCTGTCATAATGGCAATGTACTGTCGGTTTTTTGCTACATATTTTCAAGTATTTTTGAACCTGAATTTGACCCGGTATCAACTGGAAATTTAATCTCAAGATGTTACGCCCCTCCCAGATCAACATGAAAAACAGCAAACGATGGTTGCTGTGTGTCCTGTTGCCTGCACTGTTATTTACACAGTGGCTGGGGCTGGCGCATCGCATCTCACATGCGGGCGGGACTGCTAACCAGATATCTTCCAATGTTGTGCAGCAAACTGCGCAGCTGGGTTCTTTCTTGTTCGGCAGTCAGGATGAGGGTAGTAATACCCTGCACTCTTGCGCCTTGTACGATGCCGTCAGTGCCGCAGAATTTCTGCAGCACATCCCGGACGCCATTGAACTGCTGGAGGGCCAGGCTGTCGTCAGCCTGAACCCGGCCATACTGAGCTGGCACGCTCTGCTGCAAGTCCCTTTTTCTTCCCGCGCCCCACCTTCCCTGTTTGCCTGATCAGCGCCAGAGCATCCTGACCGGTGCTGCTGGCTATCCGATTTTTCAGATGCAGCTTTGCGTCTGAGATGTCGCCGTTCTTGCCTCAATTCGCAAACAGGAAATAACATGGTTTTTCAACGCACACTGATCGCCAGCGCGGTGCTGGTACTTTTGACGCCTATCACTCAGCTTGTCCACGCACAGTCCCAAACTGATTCTGCAAGCGGCACCATCAATACCGTAACAGTCACCTCCAACCCCATCAGCTCTGATGAGAATATGCAAGTGCTCACTCCAGCCAAGATATTGTCAGGACCGGAGCTCCGGGCCAAGGTTGGCACTTCACTGGGTGATACCCTGGGAGCCGAACTGGGCGTATCTGCATCCGGCTTTGGTGCTGGCGCATCGCGCCCCATCATCCGCGGCCTGGAAGGCCCGCGTGTCAAGATCCTGCAAAATGGCATGGGGGTGGCTGACGTATCGAGCCTATCGAATGATCATGCCGTTGCCAGTGAAAGTGCCACTGCACAACAGATAGAAGTCTTGCGTGGCCCTGCGGCATTGCTGTACGGCAGTGGTGCCATTGGTGGTCTGGTGAATGTCATCGACAACCGCATACCTACTATCCTGAACAAGAAAATGACGGGCGAAGGCGAAGTACGCCTGGGCAGCGTCAACCAGGAAAAGAGCCTGTCATTCTCGCTGGACGGCTCAAGCGGAGTCATCGGTCTGCATGCAGATGGTGCCAGCCGTGAAACCGGTAACTATAAAATACCAGGCAGTATCTCTTTGAGTGACCCCACCTCAGGCAGTGGCCGCGTGCCGTCCAGCTTTACCCGCGAATCTTCGCTGGCTTTGGGTGCTTCGGTTATACAGTCCTGGGGTTATGTCGGTGCTGCAGTACAAACCCTGAATGACCACTATGGCATACCAACGGCAGAACGTTCTTTCATCGATTTGAAGCAAAACCGCCTCGACATTGATGGTTTGCTCAATTCGCCATTGAATGGTTTTGATACGCTGAAATACAAATTCAGTGCCACCGACTATAAGCACACAGAAAAAGCCGAGGACGGTACACCCGTCACCGACTTCAAAAACCAGATGCTGGAAAGCCGCATCCTGTTGTCCCATCCTTCCTGGGCGGGCTGGCAAGGTAGCTGGGGCTTGCAGACCGAACAGGTGAAATTCTCTGCCTTGTCTGCTGCTACTGGCCGCGCCGATACGGTACCAAGCACCAAGTCCAATTCGGTTGCGCTGTTCTTTGTCGAGCAAAAACAGATTGCCGATGTCATGGCCAGCACAGGCATGCGCTTTGAAAATGTGAAGCGCACACCGGATGCCAGCACGGGCTTGAAAGCGCGTGAATTCAATTTATTCTCGGCCTCTGTTGGTGGACTGTGGCAATTCGACAAATCTTATGGCGCAGGCCTGAGCCTGTCTTGGGCGCAACGTGCCCCAGCGACAGAAGAACTGTATTCAGCCGGGCCGCATGAATCAACCGCCACTTTTGACATTGGCAATGCCGACATGAAAAAAGAAGCCTCGCGTAACCTGGAGTTCAGCGTACAAAAGACGCATGGTGTGCTGCGCTGGAAGATCAATGCCTTCCTGAACAAGGTCAACAATTACATCTACGGCCATACCAATGGTATCAAGGTAGATGAAGCAGGCATTCCTGATGCCGACGCAGAATTTACGCTGCGCAACTGGTCGCAGGCATCTGCCACCATACGTGGCGGTGAAGCCGAGATCAGTTACAACCAGTTGGGTGAAGGCTGGTCAGGACGTGCTTTTGCCGATTATTCACGCGGCAGCCTGGATAACCAGGGCAGCCTGCCATTGCAACCTGCGACACGTACCGGTTTTGACATTGCTTACCGCACTGGCGCCTGGCGTGCCGGTGTGGACGTCTTGCATGCCTTGCGCCAGGACAGACTTGCCAGTTTTGAAGGTTTTGTTACACCTGCTTATACCAAGGTCGACACCAGCCTGACTTATACTCATCCTTACCAGAATATGCAGTTGACCTGGTTTCTGATGGCGAAGAATTTACTGAATCAGGATATCCGTCTTTCTACTTCAGTTTTGAAAGAAACCCTGCCTCAGCCCGGCAGAAATGTCATGGCTGGACTGCGTGTCAGCTTTTAATGTTAAAAAATCAGCTAAGAATTGCAAGAAAAATGTAAGCAGATGTAATTGACGTTTAGGTTATTAATTCATAAGCTGTTGGTATGGGAGGCGGCATCCGCCCCCATTTCCTGCAAAAAAGCTGCTTTTTTGCAAGGTTTTCACAGATCTTGCGTAGCAATTAAAAGAACATTTCAAGAAAAACTCAGTTGAGTAGTTGAGCCCAGTCAACCATTGGAACGGAAATCAGAATATACTAAGCACTCGTCAAATTCGCTACCGGGTGGTCAGCGCTTCTATTTTTATTTGGGAATAAAGTGGGGATTTTTTCTCTTTTCGGTAAAAAAGGTGTCAAGCAAGAAGATCGCTCCACCGAGAAATCTTCTTCGAGAAAGACGCGCTCCAAGAATGGTAATACCGTCATTGGCGGTTTCCAGGACAGTGAGGTTTTTAGCAATTCTATTATTGCTCAGCGTCATATCGCCCGCGCTACCGAGAGAAAAATTGACGCCATAGAATTTGAAATGTCGCGTGACATCGTCAAGACCCGTCCGCCGACCATCACCAAAACTGATCTGGGTGCTCCCACCGAACCGCTGGAAAGAAAAGCGCCGCCAGTAGAGTTCCAGACCACATTACCGATGATGATGCCTACAGATTATCTGTTGGGGCAAAATTCGGAAATGTCGGCATCTGCCCTCGCCTATAGCGAAACCGTCCCCGTATTGGAAGAAGCAGCCATCCTGTTTGCCAGCGGCCAGAATGAAGTTGCCGAGCAAATGCTGGCTTCTGCCGTGCATAACCACGAGCTTGGTGGTGCCACGGAAATTGGCTGGCAAATGCTGTTTGACCTGTACCGCATCACGAATGACCAGAACAAGTTTGAAAGCCTGTCGCTCGATTACGCCAATAAATTTGAAACCTCGCCACCACTGTGGCCAGAAAACCAGATGGGCAACGACAATGATGCTGAGGTTCAGGGCGATACCACGGTGGCGAATGTCAGCTTCCCGGCCAAGCTCGATAGCGGCACCATCAAGTCAATGGAAAAATTACAGATAGCTGCAGGCAAGAGTAAAAGCCTGCGCCTGGATTTTTCCCGCGTCAAGGAAGTAGACGCCATAGGTTGTGGCTTGTTATTGCGCGCCCTTAAAGGCTTGAAAAAATCCGGTCATGACTTGTTACTGGTGGGTGCCAAAGACCTGGCAGATAAAATCCGCAGTATCTTGCTGGTAGGCCGTCGCGATGAAACTGAAGCGCCATGGCTGTTGTTGCTGGAAATCCTGCAATTACTGCATTTTGAGCAAGCCTTCGAAGAAGTCAGTATGGATTACTGTATTACTTTCGAAGTGTCGCCGCCCTCATTTGAAGCACCAAAGAACAATGTCACCAGCGCCATGCCAGAAGCTCCGGCGCAGGAAGAAGCCTCTGACCGCTACATGATGCCAAAAGTAGTCGAAGGCAAAACAGAATTCCTGATTTCCAATATTGCCATGCAGGCAGAACAGCATAATCCGCTGATCCTTGATTGCACCCGCCTGGAACGTGTGGAATTTGGTGCCTCTGCGCAATTGTTGAATGGCCTGGCACCTATCGCCAGCAAAGCCGGAATGAATATACGCTTTGAAGGCGTCAATTATCTGGTCATGATGTTATTCAATGCCATGGGCTTGAAAAACATCGCCAGCATCATCCCCCGCAAGCACTAAACTGTAGCAAGGTGGGCTTTTGCCCGCCCATTTGCTGTCATATATACACGTGATTTGTTCACGCTTGCAATTCAGAAAAAACACCCCATTTTCTACAAATCAGGCAATTTGGCCTGCTTATACTGCCCGTTCACGACCCATGTTCGCGCGCAGGAATGGCACTATTTTTTGAGGTTCATATGGAACAATTTCACGGCACCACCATTTTGACGGTGCGACGCGGCAACCTTGTTGCCCTGGGCGGCGACGGTCAGGTGACACTGGGCAATATTGTCATGAAGGGCACGGCCCGCAAGGTGCGCAAGCTGTATCACAACAAGGTGCTGGCAGGTTTTGCTGGCGGCACGGCTGACGCCTTCACTTTGATAGAACGTTTTGAATCCAAGCTGGAAAAACACCAGGGGCATTTGATGCGCGCCTCGGTGGAGTTGGCCAAAGACTGGCGCACCGACCGCATGCTGCGCCGCCTGGAAGCCATGTTGCTGGTAGCAGACAAAGACAGCACCCTGGTGATTACCGGCAATGGCGATGTGCTGGAACCCAACCAGGGCATAGGCGCAATCGGCTCTGGTGGTACCTTCGCCCAGTCCGCTGCGATTGCCCTGTTTGAAAATACCGATTTGTCGCCAGTCGACATCGTCAAGAAATCCCTGACTATTGCTGGTGAGTTGTGCATTTATACCAACTTGTCGCATACCATAGAAACACTGGAATAGATTGGAATTAGCAATGAACATGACCCCGCAAGAGATCGTCTCTGAACTTGATAAACATGTAGTTGGCCAGTCCAAGGCCAAACGCGCCGTTGCCATCGCCCTGCGCAACCGCTGGCGTCGTCAGCAGGTGGAAGAACCGCTGCGCCATGAAATCACCCCAAAAAATATCCTGATGATAGGCCCTACAGGCGTCGGTAAAACCGAAATCGCCCGTCGCCTGGCCAAGCTGGCTGACGCACCCTTCATCAAAATCGAAGCGACCAAGTTCACTGAAGTTGGTTATGTAGGCCGCGATGTTGATACCATCATCCGCGATCTCGTCGATATCGGCATCAAGCAAACCCGCGAAGCCGCTACCCGTAAAGTGCGTGCCCGCGCCGAAGACGCGGCAGAAGACCGTATCCTCGACATCTTACTGCCACCTGCGCGTGATTTTGGCTTCCATCCAAATGAAACCGAAGCTGCAACGCCAGACAATACCACCCGCCAGACTTTCCGCAAGCGCCTGCGTGAAGGTGCGCTGGACGACAAGGAAGTTGAAATCGAAGTGGCCGAAGGCGTGACCCATATGGAAATCATGGCGCCACCTGGCATGGAAGAAATGACCGAGCAGATCAAGACCATGTTTTCTGGCATGGGCAATGGCCGCAAGAAATCACGCAAGCTGAAAATCAAGGAAGCAATGAAGTTCCTGATTGAAGAAGAAGCGGGCAAACTCGTCAATGAAGAAGAATTGAAGCAGGATGCGATACGCAATGTAGAGCAAAACGGCATAGTCTTCCTTGATGAAATCGACAAGATTGCTTCGCGTTCAGAAACCGGCGGTGCAGAAGTCTCACGTGCTGGTGTGCAGCGTGACTTGCTGCCACTGGTAGAAGGTACGACCGTCAATACCAAGTACGGCATGGTCAAGACTGACCATATCCTGTTCATTGCGTCCGGTGCTTTCCACCTGGCCAAGCCGTCGGACCTTATCCCTGAGTTGCAGGGTCGTTTCCCTATCCGTGTGGAACTGGAATCTTTGTCCATCGCTGATTTTGAACGTATTTTGACGGGCACCGATGCCTGCCTGACGCGTCAATACCAGGCATTGCTGGCAACGGAAGAGGTACAGATAGACTTCACACCTGAAGGCGTGGAAAGACTGGCCGGTATCGCTTATTCAGTCAACGAAACGACAGAAAATATCGGTGCCCGCCGCCTGTACACCGTCATGGAAAAACTGCTGGAAGAGATTTCTTTCAATGCTCACCAGAATACCGGCAAGACTGTCACCATCGATGCAGCCTACGTCAATGAACGCCTGGAAGCCTTGTCGGTGAATGAAGATCTGTCACGCTACGTGCTCTAATTTTAGTTTGTAAATCCGGGACTCAACATGGCAAACAAGGCGCTGGCAACACGACAACGCATGCAGTTTCGCGTTGAGCCGTCACAAGTTCCGGTCAAAGGCAGGGGTAGTCATGCAAGGAAAGTCTTGCCTGATTACCTGACTGCGAAAAGAAATACCAAGCCTCTGTCACTCCCTGCTACTGCTGCGGTAAAGACCGCAAGCAGCGAAGATGAACAGCAAGAAAATTAAACCTTCAGGAATACACCCATGTTTAGCACTCCGGCTGCCAGCGACAAACCCGATTACCCCATGCTGGCGCGCCAGCTGGCCAGCGTGCTGGAAGGTGAGCGCAATCTGATCACCAATGCGGCCCAGTTTTCTGCCTTCATTTATAGCAGTATCAGTGATTTGAACTGGGCTGGGTTCTACCTGTGCGCACCAGCCAGCAAGCCGAATGCAGAGTTTCCCAATGACCTGCTGTTGGGCCCATTCCAGGGCAAGGTGGCCTGTACCCGCATCCCATTCAAACGCGGGGTATGCGGTACAGCCGCAGCAGAACGACGCACCGTGCTGGTGGAAGATGTGCATGCATTTCCGGGGCATATCGCCTGTGACTCAGCATCCAACTCTGAAATAGTCATCCCTTTGATCAAGGATGGCGAGATTTACGGCGTGTTTGATATCGACAGCCCGCGCCTGCAACGCTTCAACGAAGAAGACCAGTTGGGTCTGGAAAACCTGCTCGCCATCTTTACGGCAGCGACTGATTTAAAATAATAGCAATACCAGTACCCTCTGGATTGAAGCAAAATGTGGCGAGGGGCAGACAAAGACCATGGTAGCCATGGTCTTTTTTGTTAAGCTATGTCAAAACTGCGTAATTTCTGTCTTTGTCCGGCCTTTGTCGCTCTACACTGAGTTTATTGAAACTGAGCAAAACCTCATAAAACTCAGCAAACTCAAGGGGATGGCATCATGGCAGGATGCAGACGCCGGAAAATGCTACACATGCACAGGCAGCCTTTGCGCAGGCGTGATGTGAAGACACGCTTCATGGTCGACCTCGGCATCCACTATCTAGAAGTACTGGGACTGGCAAAGGCCATGCACTTTCTACGCAGGCATCATGTACCTGATACTGTCATTGCCCGCGTCTTGCACTCGCCCGAATACCGACGGCAATATTAAGATCCTCTTAATGTGCGCTTCTTAATACCTTACTAATGCGTTTCCTGTTTGGCATCCCTTGCCAGCAAGCGGCCTATCATCTCTTGCAATGAAATCCCGTCAAACAATACCCCAGCCACGGCATCGGTAATTGGCATTTGTATGCCCAGACTCTGCGCTAGCGCTCGTACAGCCTGCGCGCAACGCACACCTTCAGCGACATGGCCCAGTTCCTGCACGATGACATCCAGGGATTTGCCCTGTGCCAGTGCCAGACCCACCTTGCGGTTACGGGACAAGTCACCGGTGCAGGTCAAGATCAAATCACCAACGCCAGTCAGCCCCATCAGGGTTTCTGAACGGCCACCAAGGGCAACACCAAGGCGGCTGATTTCTGCCAGGCCACGGGTGATCAGGGCGGCCCGCGCATTCAGGCCCAGACCCAGACCGTCAGCCACGCCGGTAGCAATTGCCAGGATATTCTTGACCGCACCACCGACTTCAACACCGACCACATCATCGCTGGAATACACCCGCATGGCATTCACATGCAGGGCTTGCACCACCAGGCTGCTGAGTTCATTGGACTTTGAGGCAATCGTCAATGCACAAGGCAGACCTTTAGCGACTTCTTGCGCAAATGAAGGGCCAGAAAGGGCACCGAAAGCCACACCCAGCCCCAGCACCTGTTCTGCCACCTGATGCGGCAAGAGCTGCGTGGACTCTTCAAAACCCTTGCATAACCAGATGATGTTCTTAGGCTGATGAGCACGGCAGGCTTCCAGCGTAGGGCGTAAACCTGAGACTGAGGTGGCAATCACCAGCAAACCCTCAGGGCCAGCCGCATGTGCCATGGCAGCAGCAAAATCTGAAGTAATCTGCAAGCTGTCAGGAAAAGGGAAACCGCTCAGATAAGCTACATTTTGTTTATCTGCTTGCATGGCAGACATGGCGCTTTGATTACGCCCCCACAGCAAAACTTGATTTTTTGCCGCAAAGGCAATTGCCATGGCCGTGCCCCATGCACCTGCGCCCAATACGCTGATATTCATACTTGTCCCTGACTTCTGCTTATTTTAATAACCGGGGAGATGTAAAAAAAGGACAGCAGGCTGTCCTTTTTTGCAAACTGTCATCTGTCTATACACTCAAGCCCAGGCACTACAAGCCCCAGACTTCATTGATTTTGACAAAGCCAAGCTGGCCGTCACGGTGCTTCACTTTGACCCAGCCGCCAGCGGCGGGCTCGGCCATTTCCAGCAAGACATGCTTGTCAGCACTGAATACCAGCGGTGCAGATTCATCTGCTGTTGCCCTGATCTTGGCATTGGCTGTCCGCACCACGACGCTGCGGCGGGTAATCAAATCCTTGGATTCCACCCAGCTCATTTCACCGCTGACGTCTCTTACCTTGCTCCATGCACCGGAAGTAAACACCACTTCCAGCGGCATGCCACGCGGTGCCACTGCCAGTTTTGCGCCTTTGGCAGATGGTGCATCGTACATGATGACAGGCGAAGCACCAACGGAACGGAATTCCAAAGCCTGCGCCGCACTACTCGCAAGTAGCGTCAATAACAACAGAGGCAAAGGCGTCAGCAAGCGTCGCATGGTAGCTTTCATCAAGCCGACCCGGCCAAAAACCGGATCAAGCCCGTAGTAATAAAGCAGATTACTGAATAGTCGTAGGCGCTTCAGTAGTGGCATTTGCCTGCTCAGCAGCCAATGTCAGACGTTGCGCGTAGAAAGCTTCAAAATTGATTTCCGACAGATGGATAGGAGGGAAACCAGCACGTGTGATCGCATCAGCTACGTTGGAACGCAGGTAAGGATAAACGATGTTAGGGCAGCCGATACCCAGCAGAGGATCGAGTTGATCTTCAGGGATATTGCGCGCTTCGAAAATACCAGCTTGTTTGCCTTCAACCAGGAAAGCCACTTTTTCGCCGATTTTTGCAGTCACTGTAACCGTTACTGTGGCTTCGTAAATGCCATCAGCCAGCTTTTCAGAGCCGACATCAACGGACACTTCTATGCCTGGGGCTTCTTGTTCCAGGAAAATACCTGGGGAATTTGGCTGTTCAAGCGACAAATCTTTCAGATAAACGCGTTGAATTTGGAATACGGGCTGCAGATTTTCGTCAGACATGTGAAACTTTCTAAAATTCTAAAAGATTAATAATGAACAGCGAGACTGGCAGATAGGGCCGTTTCCAGCCATTTCAAGATCGCAGCGCGCTATTGTAGCAAGTAGTCTGCAAAAACAGCAATTTTGCTGCAAAACCCGTAGAAAATCCGGCAAAAACCTGCTTTTAATCAACCGGATTCAGCAAAGGATCAAGTTTACCCGCCCTGTCGAGGGCAGACAGGTCATCAAAACCGCCCACATGGGTGTCGTCTACATAGATTTGCGGCACGGTGCGGCGACCGGTCTTCTTCATCATCGCTTCGCGCAGTCCGGGCTCAAGGTCAACACGGATTTTTTCTATATCGTCCACACCCTTGGACTTCAACAGACGCTCTGCCATCGTGCAATACGGGCAAACGGCTGTGGTATACATGATTACATGGGCTTTCATGATGCTCTCCTGCTTTACTTTACTGTTGGCAAGCCTTGCGACTTCCAGGAATCTATACCACCATCAAGGCTGAATACCTGAGCAAAGCCAGCTTTGCTGAGCAAACCAGCAGCGCTGGAAGAACGTACGCCTGAAGCGCAAACAGTAATGACCACATTGCTTTTTGACTTTTCTATCTCTTTCAGACGGTCGTTCAGCTCTGGCAAGGGGATGTGCTTGGCATTTTGCAAATGCCCGGCAGCAAATTCTTCAGCACTGCGTACATCCAGAATCAGGGTTTTAGCCTGATTCATGTATTGTGTAGCTTGAAAATGCGACACCTTGGCACCACGTCTTTGTAAAGCAGGTACCAGCAATGCACCGCCAGAGATGATGGCGAGACCTATCCAGAATATATTGTCAATAATGAATTTCACAGGATTCCAGTAGTAAGAATGGTTATCAGAAGCGCGTCATTATAAAATAGATGCCGCAATCGCATACTAAATCACTCATCTCATCTTATCTCACCCTCTAGCACACTATGTATAAAATCGTTTTAATGCGCCACGGCGAATCTACCTGGAACCTGGACAACCGTTTCACCGGCTGGACTGATGTCGATCTGACAGCAAAAGGCGTGGCTGAAGCCACCCAGGCTGGCAAGCTATTGAAACAAGCCGGTCTGACTTTTGACCTGGCCTACACCTCAGTACTCAAGCGCGCGGTTCGTACACTGTGGGGCACACTCGATGAAATGGACTTGATGTGGTTGCCAGTGATTCATGACTGGCGTTTGAATGAACGTCATTACGGTGCCCTGCAAGGCCTGAACAAGGCAGAGACAGCAGCCAAATATGGTGACGAGCAAGTGCTGGTGTGGCGTCGCAGCTACGATACGCCACCTCTGCCACTGGCAGAAGATGATGACCGCACCTCGTTCAATGACCCGCGCTATGCAGGTCTGGATCGCAGCCAGATCCCGCTGACCGAATGCCTGAAAGACACGGTTGCCCGCGTCATGCCTGCCTGGGATGACAGCATCGCTCCGGCAATACGCTCTGGCAAACGCATCCTGATTTCTGCCCATGGCAATAGCCTGCGCGCCCTGATCAAGACGCTCGACAGTATCAACGACGACGACATCGTCAACCTGAATATCCCGAATGGCCAGCCACTGGTATATGAACTCGATGCCGACCTGAAGCCGATCAAACATTATTATCTGGGTGATCAGGACGCTATTGCAGCAGCCTTGCAAGCTGTTGCCAGCCAGGGTAAATCCAAATAAGCATTGAATGCCATTTAAAACCAAGTCTTCACCGTTTTTAATAGCAAGCTTGCTGTGCCTGTCCATGGCAGGCACAGCAGCGTCCGCTTATGCCGCCAGCAACGCCAGGTCCCAGCAAAAAAACAAGGCAGAAGCAGACCGGGCCGAATTGCAAAACCGCCTGAAAGCGCTAAAAAACGATATAAACAAAACCGAAACAGCCAAAGACAATGCCAGCGATGCCATGGCTGAATCAGAAAAATCCATCTCTGAAGCCAACCGTTCCTTGCGTGACTTGCAGGCAGAGCAGGTGCAGACTGAAGCCAAAGTCAAACAACTGACAGAGCAGCAGCAAGCCCTGACTGATAAAGTTGAAAAACAAAAAACACAACTCTCGAATTTTTTACGCCGCCAGTACATGCGTGGCGACAGTGACCGGATCAAATTGCTGCTGTCGGGCGATAACCCCAACCGCATCAACCGCGAACTGCAATACATGAGCTATGTCTCTCAAACCCAGGCCAAACTGATAGATGGCTTGCGTATCAGCCTACTGGCAGTTGAAAAAAATGCCGAAGATGCAAAAGAAGCCAAGGCAGAGCTCGACGAAATAGCCGATGAAGAAAAAAGTCATAAGCTAGCACTGGAAAAAGAGAAAAAACGACATGCCACATTGCTAAGTCAATTGGCAGAAAAACTCTATGTACAAAAAAAACAGGCTGATAGTCTGGAAAAAGATGAACAAAGACTCTCCAATCTGGTCTCACAATTAAATAAACTGATTGAAGAGCAAGCCAAGGCAGATGCAGCCAGGGCAGCACTGGAAGAAAAACAACGCCAGGAAAGAATTGCAGCAGCGCAGAAAGAAAGAGCAAGACAGGCAGCACAGGGTAAAAAACCAGCGAAAATCACCAATCCTAATGCGATTGATGATGACGAACCGCCCAGGCAGGCCAAGGTGGCAACCCCGCCTGCAGGTGAATTTGACAAGCTGAAAGGGCAATTGCGTTTGCCGGTGAAAGGTGAAATTCTCGCCAGATTTGGCAGCAAACGCACTGATGGCCCTAGCTGGAAAGGCATGTTCATCAAGGCGAATGAAGGTGCAGAAATCAAGACCATCGCTCCGGGCAAAGTGATTTTTGCTGATTGGTGGAAGGGGTATGGAAATATGGTGATTGTTGATCATGGCGGCAGTTACTGGAGCCTGTATGGCAATAATCAGGCAGTATTGAAGCATGTCGGCGATGTGGTAAAAACGGGTGATGTCATTGCCAGTGCCGGAAACAGCGGCGGTAATGAAGAATCAGGTTTATACTTTGAAGTACGTCATCAAGGACGTGTATTTGATCCGCTCAACTGGATCGTTAAATAGGCTTTAGGTGAATCACATGGGCAGCAAATTCAAGAATTTTGGTTTAATTGGCCTCGGCATGGTTGCCGGTGTGGCAGTTTCCATGCAGTTTTCGGCAGTGGCGCAAAAAACCCCGGGCAATTTCCTGCCGGTAGAGGAATTGCGTCAACTGACAGAAGTTTTCGGCATCATCAAGAATGAATATGTCGAACCGGTAGAAGATAACAAGCTGCTGACGGAAGCGATTTCCGGCATGGTGGCTTCACTGGACCCACATTCAGCCTACCTGGACAAGAAATCATATAAAGAATTAAAAGAAGGCACTCAGGGCAAGTTTGTCGGCCTGGGCATAGAAGTCGGCATGGAAGATGGCTATGTCAAGATCGTCTCGCCGATTGAAGACTCGCCAGCCTACCGCGCAGGTTTGAAACCTGGTGACCTGATCACCAAGCTGGATTCCCAGCCTGTCAAAGGCCTGACGCTGGATGAAGCAGTCAAGCGCATGCGCGGTGAACCGAATACCAAGATCACCCTGACTATCTTCCGTAAAAGCGAAGATAAACCCATCGTCGTCACGATTACCCGCGAACTGATCAAACAGCAAAGCGTCAAGGCCAAAATTGTTGAGCCTGGCTATGCCTGGTTGAGAATTGCCCAGTTCCAGGAGCCAACCGTCGAAGACATGGCCAAGAAAATCCAGACCCTGTATGCGCAAGATCCAGCCATCAAAGGCCTGGTACTCGATTTGCGCAATGACCCGGGTGGCGTATTGCCTGGTGCCATTGGTGTCTCTGCCGCCTTTTTGCCCAAAGATGTGCCGGTAGTTTCCACCAATGGTCAGTTACAAGATTCCAAAGCGACTTTCTATGCCCGCCGTGAATATTATTCTGGCCGTACCCTGAGCGACCCACTGGCAAAATTGCCAGAAGCGATCAAAAATGTGCCTATGGTGGTGTTGATCAATACTGGCTCTGCCTCTGCTTCTGAAATCGTCGCAGGTGCCTTGCAAGACTACAAACGCGCTACCATTATTGGTACCCAAAGCTTTGGCAAGGGTTCGGTACAAACCATACGCCAGATTTCTGCCGATACTGCAGTCAAGCTGACGACGGCTCGCTATTACACGCCAAATGGTCGTTCTATCCAGGCCAAGGGCATCGTCCCTGACCTGAACGTAGAAGAAACCGCAGATGGTGACGGCATCAATGGTTTGCGTGCCCGTGAAGCTGACTTGCAAAAGCATTTGACGAACGACAAGGAAAAAGAAGTCGCCCGTCCTAAAGTCGACGAAGCGGAAGAAGAACAGCGCGTGGCAGCACTGGTGAAAAAGATCAAACCACTGGAATACGGTAGTGCAGAAGACTTCCAGCTGGCGCAGGCTTTGAACCACCTGAAAGGCTTGCCAGTCAAAGTCACAGAAGCCAAAGTGGTTGACAAGGAAGGCAAGGACAAAGACGGCAAAGACAGCAGCAAGGACGCTGATAAACCGGCTAAAACTGATAAAGCCGATCACAAAACCGATATCAAGAAAAAATAACCCCTTGAATAAACTTTAACAAAAAGGCCGCTTACTTCAACAGCGGCCTTTTTTACGACGATGAACGATCAGCAACTCTTACGCTATTCCCGTCACATATTGCTGGACCAGATAGGTATAGAAGGTCAGCAAAAAATTACCGAGGCACGCGCCCTTATCATCGGTGCCGGTGGCCTGGGTTCACCTGCGGCCCTGTATCTGGCCAGCGCCGGCGTAGGCCACATCACCCTGGTCGACAATGACAGCGTGGACCTGACCAATCTGCAAAGACAGATCATGCATACCACGGCAGCTGTGGGCATGGCCAAGGTCAACTCAGGCAAACACACGCTGGAAGCCATCAATCCTGAAATACGCATCATCGCCCTGCAAGAGCGGGCTGCAGATGCACGGCTGGAAGAACTGGTCAGCCAGGCCAGTATCGTCCTCGATTGCTGTGACAATTTCGCCACCCGCCATGCCGTCAATGCCGCCTGCGTCAAATTTGGAGTACCGCTGGTATCCGGTGCAGCCATCAGCTTTGATGGCCAGATCAGCGTGTTTGACAGCCGTGATGAAACATCACCTTGCTATGCCTGCCTGTTCCCACCTGACCAGCCCTTTGAAGAAGTGCTGTGTTCCAGCATGGGTGTATTTTCACCGCTGGTAGGCATCATAGGCAGCATGCAGGCCGCCGAAGCCTTGAAAGTCATCATGGGCATAGGCCAGGCACTGTCAGGCCGCCTGTTGTTGCTGGATGCCTTGCGCATGGACTGGACCAGCATAGGTATCAGCAAGAATCCACAATGTCTGGTTTGCGGACAAACGCACCAGAATTAAAGCCATCATTAAAGCCATACTAAAACCCCATCAAGGATAGCCATGTACACCCTGTATTACTGCCCCGGCACAGCCAGCATGATCGTTCATCTGGCCTTATTGGAAATTGGTGCTGCCCATGAACTGAAACTGGTCGATGTAGAAAAGAACCAGCAAAAAGATCCAGAGTATCTGCGCTTGAATCCAAACGGTGTCGTGCCCACCCTGGTCATCGATAATCGTCCTTATCTCGAATCAGCTGCGCTGTTGATGCTGTTAGCCGAACGTCACCCGGAAGCGGGACTCGTGCCAGCCTTAGGCAGCGTGGAACACGATCAGTGGCGGCAATGGATAGTGTTCATCAGCAGCAGCCTGCAATCGACTTTCCGCGCCTGGTTTTATCCTGCTGAACTGGGCTTTGAAGAGCATAGTGTGGCTACCAAAGCCGCCCTGCAAAAACGCATCGCTGCCATCTGGGATCAGTTGGACCTGCACCTGAGCAAGAATGGCCCCTACCTGCTGGGCGAGACTTTTTCCGGCGCTGACCTGCAGCTGACCATGCTGATGCGCTGGTCACGCAATATGCCACGCCCGGCGACTGAATGGCCTGCCCTGAGCAAACTGGCACAACGCGTCATCGCCCGCCCAAGCTGGCAAAAGATGGTGGCAATCGAAGGTCTGGAAACATGGCCAAAAACCCAGGCTTGATACCTGCAATGAATCTTTAGAAATGCATGTTTAAAAATTCGTGCTTAAGAAATTAATGCAAAAGATGGGTTTGAATTTATACAAGGCAAATCAGGCAGCCAGCACGGAGCTGCCTGACGTCAGTATTGCCGAATACCAGGGCGTACGTACCCTGCATCTTTCCTCTGATGCCATACAGGGTGCCATGCGCATGGCCATGCCTGATCAGATAGAGCTGGAATATGTGCAGCAAATGATGATGTGGATGTTGTTCAAACACGAGCCGCAACACATCGTACAGCTAGGCCTCGGTGCAGCATCGCTGACCAAGTTTTGCTACCGTAATTTCGCACAAGCCAGGGTCACCGCAATTGAGCTCAACCCAAAAGTGATCGCCGCCTGTCACCAGCATTTCAAGCTGCCGGCAAATGATGAGCGCCTGCAAGTCCTGGCCATGGACGCGCTAGCCTATGTCAGCGATAGCGCCAACCACGGCCAGGTCGACGTGCTGCAAATTGATTTATATGATGCCGCTGCCGATGCCCCCGCGCTGAGCAGCGCTGCGTTTTATCAGGCTTGCGCCGACACCTTGAATGAAGATGGCATGCTGACCGTCAATCTGTTTGGCAATCCGCATAACTATGAAGCGAATTGCACTGCCAATCTGGCCGCCCTGCAAGAAGCTTTTGATGCGGTGGTCTGGCTACCGCTGGTACATGATGCCAACACCGTCGCCATCGCCTTCAAACAAGCCCCCGCAGTAGATTTTGAAGACTTGTATGAGCGCGCAACGGCGATACGGCTGTCCTGTAAATTACCCGCTGCGAAATGGGTAAATGGCTTGAAGGAATGGATGGCGGAAAATACCTAGAATACATCTCACTATCATCAGGCTTCCTCATGATGACTGCACACACAAAGCTTGTTGCCATCAGGATCGCGGAAATAGGCGCCATAATAATTGGGGTGATAGTGCAGGCGCAAACCCGGTGGGCCTTCACATGTAGCGCCATGTGCCAGCGCTGCTTCATAGGCGCGCTGCACCGTCGCGCGTGATGCCGCCAGCAGTGCCACCATCTGGCCATTGCCTTGCTGGGCAGGTTCACCATTGAAAGGTTTGCCGATGACAAACAGCGGGCGAGGCTGATCAACAGCCATCCAGCCTGCCCAGGGTTCAGTGGCATCCTTGAATTTCAAGACCAGGCCCAGCTCGGCCATCAGTGCAGAGTAAAACGCAAAAGACTTGTCGAAATCGTGTATGCCTATGAATACATGGGAGATCATGAGTGCTTCCTTGGATGAAGTTGTGAAAACTGGGATATCCGCAGCTTTAAATTGTATCCCACTCAGCAAAAGAAAACTGCCCGTGTGTGGCAACACACACGGGCAGTTTTTCCGGCTTATATTCGACTAATATTCGACTAATATTCGACTAATATCGAGATTTATTTTTCCTCGACAAACTCAGGCATGGCTGAGGAGTGGTGATTGACGATTTTCCAGTCGCCTTTGATTTTCTCATAGACATAGGTATAACGCGCGCGCACCTTTGCCGGTTTGCCGTCCTTGACTATATCAAAGGTATAGGCACCGCTATCCAGCGCCGTGTTTGCACCGAATAAACGGATTTGACGGTAATTGATGGTGCCCTTAGGTTTGAGCAACAGGAAATGTTCAAAGTATTCTTCAATTTCTGCCGGTGTCGCACGGATTTTATTCGACACGGTAGGCTGCAGGATGCCGTTAGGCGCATACAGTTTCACGACTTCTGCAGGTTTGCCAGTCGCCAGTGCGGCATTCCAGCGGTCAAACAAGCCGGCAATTTCTTTTTCTGCAGCGCTGGCAGGTGCGGCAGCTACCTGGTCGTATTTCTTGGGAGGTGCTTCTGCAAAAGCAGTACCACTGGCGAGCAAGGCCACTACAAAGAACAGATTTTTCATTTCATATTTCCCATGGTTAGAATAGATGTTCGCCTCTTTCTGCGAGGTTGGACTCATCATGAGCCAGGGCTCAAGTCTTGCCATCAGCCAGGTGGCCTAGCATTCCATATGCCAGATGGCATATACTAGCCAAATGAATACCCTGCCCTCAGACACCACTCATTCTTTACGCGAACAATATCGCGACAACCAGGCCAATCTTGCCCGTCTACGCCTGTTGCACGATGTTGGCCGGGTGTTGGCCGAAGGGGAAGAATCTGCCATCGCGGCAGTGCTGGCCTATGCTATGGAGTTTTCGGCTTTTGAAGCTTGTGCAGTGCTGGTGGAAGACACCGGTGCCTTGCGCGTGCATGCGTCGAAAGGGCCGGTCTTGCCGCATGGCACGCGGTTTCCAGTGCAGGGTATCTTGTCAGCCATGCTGGAGCAGGATGCAAAAGTAATGGTCAGGCAAAAAAGTGTCAGTCGCTTGTTGTTGCCAGCGGGCGGTGTGGCAGGGCTGGAATTGTTGCTGCCATTAATGAAGCAAGGCCGTCCTCAAGGAATATTGGTGCTGGTTAACCGCAAGCAGTTGGCGGAACCTTCACTTGCCGACATGCTCACATTAAGTACCCTGGCCAACATCCTCGCGCTGGCATTGCGTGAATCGGCCACAAACACCAGCCCGCAAATGAATGAGCGCATCAAACAGATATCAGCCCTGCTCACAGCCCGCGAACGGGAAGTCCTGTCATGGTTGCCGCATGGCCTGACCAACGCTGATATAGGCGACAGGTTAGGCATCGCCAGGGGTACGGTAAAAATTCATGTGGAGCGCATCATACATAAACTAGGACTGCAGGACAGGACACAGGTGGCCGCCCTGGCAGTTGAACTGGGCCTGGGTACATCTGGCACATCTCCTACCAGGACATCATGACAAAATTCTTCAAGCTGGCAATGCGCTGGTGGTCAGACCGTCCCTTGAGGATCAAGGGGCTGATCGTAATCGCCGTGCCTATCATGGTCTTGCTTGGTACCCTGATATCCGGTTACCTGATGGGCATACAGGCCAAGCGTGCACAAGAAAACGTGCAACGCACGATACAGATACAGCGCGATATCCAGGAAGTGCATACCCTGCTGGCAGAAGCAGCGACCGGTGTACGCGGCTATTTGCTGACCGGATACAAGAATTTTTTGACCCCCTACCAGATCAGCGAAACTGAATTACCAAAGACCTTGCAACGCCTCAAAGGGCAAATCCGCGACAGGCAGCAAACCGAACTTTTGAATGAACTGTCAGCTCTGGCCGTCAAAAAAAGTGATGGCCTGGTTGAACTGATCAACATCGGACCTGGATCATCACCTGAAAAATTGACGCAGGCCCTGGTTCGGAACAAGAAAGTACTGGACGATTTACGTGCCCATATCGACACCATGCTGGTAAGGGAAGAAAAGCTCAGGCAAGAAAGCGTCAACCAGGCCAATCGGGTATACGATCTCACCATGATCGTTACCGCCGCAGCAGCTATTGCAGGGGTGCTCGGCGCATTATTAACCAGCCTGTTATTTTCTGCCGGTATTGTGCGGCGGGTACACCAATTGACGGGCAATGCAGGCCGCCTGGAACACGGCCAGGCACTGACTCCACTGGCAGCAGCGAATGACGAGTTGGGGCAACTCTCCGACCGTATGGTGCGTACCAGCCATTTGCTGGCAGCGCGTACAGAAGAAGTGCAAAAAGCGCGGCAAGAAGCCGAGCGCGCCAACCAGTCCAAGACTGAATTCCTGTCCCGCACCAGCCACGAATTACGCACACCGCTGAATGCCATACTCGGTTTTGCGCAATTGCTGCAACTGGATATCCATGCCAAAGACGCCCGGCAAAGCCTGGACCATATACTGAAAGGTGGCCATCATCTGCTGGCCCTGATTGATGAAGTACTGGATATCGCCCGCATAGAAACTGGCCATCTGCAATTATCACTCCAGCCAATTGAAGCTGGCGGGATCTTGCGCGAAGCATTGTCGCTGATTGCACCGCTGGCACATACCAGGAATATCACCCTGGCAGGGCCGGAAAAAACCAGTGATATCTACCTGCAGGCCGACCGCAAACGCCTGCTGCAAGTGATACTCAATCTCTTGTCCAATGCCGTCAAATACAATAAGGAAAACGGCACAGTCACAGTAAGCGTGCATGCCACAGCAATGCAAGTGCAGTTGCTGGTGGTGGATAGTGGCATAGGCATCGCCACAGATATGCAAAAGCGCTTGTTCACTCCCTTTGACCGATTAGGTGCAGAACACAAGCCGGTAGAAGGCAATGGCCTGGGCCTGGTAGTATCCATGCAATTGGCGCGAGCCATGGGTGGGGAGATTGGTATGTCCAGTGTAGAGGGACAGGGCAGTCAGTTCTGGATCAACTTGCCCGTCGCACAAGCAACGCAATCGCAAGAAGGACATAGGCCAGCGACCAGCGAACTGGCAACTTTGCATCGCCCTTGCAGCATACTGTATATCGAAGATAATTCATCGAACCTGGTATTGATAGAAATACTGCTTGCACGCAGCAAGCATGTAGAACTTTTCAGCGCAAAAAAAGGGGTAGAGGGTTTGCACATGGCGCAACAACAGCGGCCAGACCTGATACTACTGGACCTGCAATTGCCTGATATGTCCGGGGAAGAAGTCTTGCAAGAGCTACGTGCCTCAGCCAGCCTGAAAGACATACCCGTGGTTATACTGAGTGCGGATGCACTGGCGACTACCATCCATAGACTGAAGGCTGGTGGTGCCAATGACTACCTGACCAAGCCACTGGATGTAGCATTATTCTTTTCCACTTTGAATCGTCTTTTGCCATGAATGCCACAGACATACTTGCCATGCGAATTCTGATTGTCGATGACGAGATCGACAATGTGCAGTTACTCGAAAAAATATTGACGCGTGAAGGCTTCAACAACATCGTCAGCACCACTGACCCGACCCGTACACTCGATCTGGTTATTGCATTCGACCCTGACCTTGTCTTACTGGATTTAATGATGCCAGAGTTTGATGGTTATGCCGTGCTGGAACAACTGGCCAGATGCACGCCGAAAAATGATTTCCGTCCCGTCATGGTACTCACTGCTGACGCCATGCCTGAAGCAAAACACCGGGCGCTGGCACTGGGAGCAAAAGATTTTCTGACCAAGCCTTTCGACTTTATCGAATCGATATTGAGAATCTCGAACTTGCTGGAAACCCGCTTGCTGTACAAGCGCCTGCATGCACTGATCCCCAACGAGAAGCCTTTACCACCCTGGCATCTGAAGCTGGATTAACACGCTTTTACTGCGTGAAAATCTTGACTGGTATCTGGGCCTGCTCAGCCAGTTCTACGGCATGGTGTGTACCACGGGCGCAACCGGGTTTTCCATAGTCAGCATGAAAAGCCAGCACGAGATTTATACCCGTCGCCAGCATCCTGACATTCAAGCCTTTCCATACTTCACCAGGAAATGCACGGTAGTCGGCATTGGTTTTTTTCATGGCCTCGACCGCGAAACCAAATTCCAATGCAACTACTTTGGCGTGAGCATCTATGCCGGGGGTGTCACCGGTAACGACGATGGTATCTGAAGGCAGCTGAGCTAATTCACGGCGTATTGCGACCTGGCTTTCCCAACTGGTAGACCCTGTAATCAATACTCTCATTTCTGCATCCTGCTGGCCTCAATGATTCTTCTTGGCCAAGCCCAGGTAGGTATCGATCACGCGCTGGTCATTCGCCAGTTCTGCGGCATCACCTTCCAGCGCAATCTGCCCGGTTTCCAGCACATAGGCATAATCTGCCACTTGCAAGGCAGCGCGGGCGTTTTGCTCTACCAGTAAAATCGCGACGCCAGTTTGCTTGAGGCGCTGGATGATGTGGAAAATTTCCTTGACGATCAGCGGTGCCAGACCCAGGCTGGGTTCATCCAGCATCAGCAATTGCGGCTTGGCCATGAGCGCACGGCCCACTGCCAGCATCTGGCGTTCGCCACCGGACAGCGTGCCAGCTTCCTGGGTACGTCTTTCTTTCAAACGCGGGAAGAGATCAAACACGACTTGCAACTGGTCAGCATAGTTTTTTTCACCAGCCTGGTAACGGCGATAACTGCCCAGCAAAAGATTGTCCTCCACCTTCATGCTGGCGAACAGTTCGCGTTTTTCTGGCACCAGTGACATGCCTTGCGCGACACGATTTTCTATGCTGACGCTGGCGAGGTTTTTGTCGGCCAATAATATCTGCCCGCGCATGCTGCCCGTCGCAGGTAAGGCACCGGCGATAGCATTGAGCATGGTGGATTTGCCAGCACCATTCGGACCGATGACGGTAACGATTTGCCCGGCGCCGACACGTATATTCGCGGGCTGCAAAGCCTCTACCTTGCCATAAAATACTTGCAAGTCCTTGGTATGCAATAAGGCTGGTTCAGACAAGGATGTCGTCGCCAGGATGACTGGCGTGGTTTCTGGAGAATTTGTGTTCGTCATCAATCTATCCCACCCAGATAAGCTTCCAGCACAGCCGGATTCTGTTGTACTTCTTGTGGCAAGCCTTCGGCAATCTTGGTGCCGAATTCCATCACCACCAGTTGATCCGTCAAATTCATGACGAAATCCATGTCATGCTCGACCAGCAAGATGCTCATGCCTTCTGCACGCAGTTTGCGCAAAAGTTCGGCCAGTTCCTGTTTTTCTTTATAGCGCAAACCGGCGGCGGGTTCATCCAGCAACAGCAAACTAGGATCACAACACAAGGCTCTGGCAATTTCCAGTATGCGTTGCTGGCCCAGTGCCAGGCTGCCTGCCTCTTCATTGATCAAATGCGCCAGGCCTACTCTTTCCAGCTGCCTTTTGGCTTCTGCCAGCAGGGAATTCTCTGCCTTGCCATCGCGCCGCAAGATGCTGGCGATGACTTCCATGACGTCCCCCCCCTTGGCACGCAAATGCGCGCCTATCGCGACGTTTTCGAGTACCGTCATGCTGGCTAGCAAACGCACATGCTGGAAGCTGCGGCCTATGCCCAGCTTGACGATTTCACGCGAAGGCAGGTTGGCAATATCCTGTAATTTGCCATCGCGGTAAAAACGCACGGCACCGCTGGTCAAAGGCAAGACGCCAGTCACCAGGTTGAACATGGTTGATTTTCCTGCCCCGTTAGGGCCTATCAGGCCAACAATCTGCCCGGCACTGACAGTGAACTGCATATCATTGACGGCGACAAGACCACCGAATTGCTTGCGCGCCTTGTCGATTTCAAGGATGACGGTATCGACTGCCGGTTTGGCACGCACTGGTAATACTGCCGCGTCTGCAGCGACCTGTATGCCCTGGTCTTCTGGCAGCCATTTGGCAAACAGGCGCTTGCTCCAGCTCGCCAGATAAGGCCAGACACCATCGCGGGCACGTTGCAACAGCAAGACCAGCAAGACACCAAACACGATGACTTCAAAATTGCCATTCGCGCCCAGCAATGCCGGCAAAATACTTTGCAGTTTGTCTTTCAGCAGCGTCAGCAGGGCCGAACCAAGCAAGGCTCCCCAGACATGACCTGCGCCACCAACCACGGCCATGAACAGGTATTCAATACCTTGATTCAAACCAAAAGGTGTAGGGTTGACCGCACGTTGCATATGCGCATACAACCAGCCAGAGACACTGGCCAGCATGGCAGCGATGACGAAGATGATGACCTTCATGCGCGCCGTATTGACACCCATGGCTTCTGCCATGACGCCACCACCTTTGAGTGCACGTATGGCGCGGCCAGGGCGCGATTGCAGCAGGTTTTGTATCGCGACTATGGACAGCAGCAAGATTACCCAGATCAAGCCAAACATGCTGCGCCCGGTATCGAGTTTAAAGCCTGCGATTTCTATCGGTGGTATGCCATTGAGGCCATCATATTTGCCGAGAAATTCCAGGTTACCGAACAGGAAAAACAGTGATAAGCCCCAGGCGATGGTACCCAATGGCAGGTAGTGGCCAGACAGGCGCATGGTAATCAGGCCAATCGCGAGCGCTGCCGCCATGGTCAGCACCAGACCTGCCAGCAAACCCAGCCAGGGTGAATAACCCAGGGCCGTACTCAGATAGGCAGTGGAGTAAGCCCCCAGACCAACAAAAGCAGCCTGGCCGAAAGAGGTCATGCCGCCTACCCCGGTCAACAAGACCAGGCCGAGTGCGACTATTGCATACAGGCCTATGTAGTTGGCCAGGGTGATCCAGAATTCAGGCACTGGCACGAGAGGGAACAGCAATACCAGCGCCAGTAATACCCATTTACCGTGTTTGATACCGTTGGTGAGGAGCATCTTCATTATTCTTCATCCTCATCATTATGTTTGCTGGAGAGCGAACGCCACAGCAATACTGGGATAATCAGGGTAAATACGATGACCTCCTTATAGGCACTTGCCCAGTAAGACGAATAAGATTCCAGCAAACCCACCAGCAGAGCACCCGCCGCTGCCACTGGATAAGACACCAGTCCACCAACAATGGCACCGACAAAACCTTTCAGGCCTATCAAAAAACCGCCGTCGTAATACACTGTCGTCATCGGGGCGATCAATACGCCACACAATGCACCCATGGCAGCGGCCAGGGTGAACGCCAGACGGCCAGCCTGTGTGGTGCCGATACCCACCAGTTGCGCGCCCAGGCGGTTGACGGCGGTAGCGCGTAAAGCCTTGCCAGACAGGCTGCGTTCAAAATAGAAATACAGTGCGCCTATCAACAAGGCCGAGACTGCGATCACCACCAGGCTTTGACCAGATATCTGCATGGCCCCCAGTTCAAAGCGGGCATCGCTGAAAGCCGTAGTGCGTGAACCTTCGGCACCGAACATGACCAGGCCCATGCCAGTCAGGGCGAAATGCACGCCGACAGAAACGATGAGCAAGACCAGGGTACTGGCTTCTGCCAGTGGTTGATAAGCCAGCCGGTAAATCATCGGCCCCATGGGAACAACTATCGCCAAAGCCAATAAGACTTGTGCAAACAATGACCATTCCTGAACAGCGACATTGCGCGCCAATAGCCAGACTGCCAGTGGAAATAGCAACAGCTTGCCTGCGGATAAAGCCAGTGCCTTGGCATTCATAGCTTGTTTGCTGCGCAACTGCATGTACACTTCCTTGCCCATGCACAGCAAGCCAAAGGCCAGTAACAGGCTGGCTGAATGCGGGAATTTACCCGACTGTATCGCCGCCAGGCTAAGCGCACCAAAGGCGACGAATTCACCTTGCGGTATGAAAATAATCCGTGTGACGGAAAACACCAGCACCAGCGCCAATGCCAGCAAGGCATAGATGGCACCACTGGTAATACCATCCTGGGCAAGGATGGCGGCAATTGAAAAATCCATGTAAACCTGACTTTCTTGCTTACTAGTTCAAGCATGGCCCTCAGACTTTGGGCCGAACAAAAAGGGAGCCGCAGCTCCCTTGATCACTTCATCAATACATCAGTTAGCCTGACCGATCAACTTCCACTTGCCATTGACGATTTGCACCATGACGCGGGAGCGCTGGTCGAAACCCAGATGGTCAGTGTCCGTCATATTCACGATGCCATGTGAGACTGGCAGGTTGACAGTATTTTCCAGAGCCACACGCAAGGCCGCGCGGAATTCTTTGGTACCTGGCTGGGCTTTTTTCAATGCCACGGTCGCTGCTGAGTCCAGCAAGAGGCTGGCATCCCAGGCATGGCCACCAAAGGTGGAGACAGAACCTGCGCCATATTCTTTTTCATAGGCCTTGACATAGCGCATGGCAGATTTTTTGACGGGATTATCATTGGGCAATTGCTCAGCTACCAGCAATGGGCCTGCAGGCAACCAGGTACCTTCGCAATCCTTGCCACAGACGCGCAGGAAGTCATTATTGGCGACGCCATGGGTCTGGTAAATCTTGCCCTTGTAGCCGCGTTCTTTCAAGGTCTTTTGTGGCAGAGCGGCTGGCGTACCGGCACCGGCAATCAAGACCGCATCAGGATTGCTTGCCAGGATTTTCAGGATCTGGCCAGTGACAGAAGTGTCACTGCGAGCAAAGCGTTCATTGGCAACCACTTTGAGTTTGCGCAATTCAGCAATTTTGGAAAATTCTTTGTACCAGCCTTCGCCATAGGCATCAGCAAAACCGATGAAGGCGACTGTCTTGACGCCTACGTCATTCATGTGACCGGTAATCGCCGTCGACATATGTGAATCATTTTGCGGCGTCTTGAATACCCAGTAGCGCTTGGAGTCAATAGGAGAAATAATGGCCGAAGAAGCTGCCATGGAAATCATCGGTGTTTCGTTTTCTGCTGCCACATCGATCATTGCCAGGGAATTTGGCGTGATGGTGGAACCGATGAGGATATCGACCTTGTCTTCTGCAATCAACTTGCGGGCATTTTTAACAGCCGTGGTGGTATCGGATGCGTCATCGAGAACAATGTATTCGACCTTCTTGCCAGCGATTTCTTTTGGCAGCAAGGCGAAGGTATTTTTTTCAGGGATGCCCAGAGAAGCTGCGGGGCCAGTAGCCGACACGTTGACGCCAACCTTGATCTGCGCAGAGGCATTGCTTGCCAACACCAGCGATAACATGGCAGGCAAAGCCGCCAGTAAAAACCGTTTCTTCATGGGTAGTCTCCTGTTTTGCGATTATCTGCAATATTAATCAATACTAATCAATATGAATAAAAATGCAATTTGCCGACCGATTGGTCGGTTAATTTTTTTCCAGTGTAACCTTTCCTACGAACAGGCACAATATTAAGCTGGATCAATTTCCAAGGCTAAAGGCGGAATTCATCTTTATACTTCAGATAGGCAAGTATTGGCAGCTTTTCTTGACTATCCAGCAAGCCTTGCTTTCAATTTAATCAATCAATTCAACAACAAAAGCACCCCGCAAAGAATTGCACAACATGATTTGCTCTGCTGCCTGCACATCAGCCAGTGTCAGGACCTGTTCTGCAAGCTGGTAACGCTTATCTTCCAGCAAGATCTCGCGCATGATGCCGGGCAAGACACCATCTTCCAGCGGTGGCGTCAGCCATTTGCCATGCAGTTTCAGCAAGACTGTGCTGCGCCCGCCCTCAGTCAAATGCCCTCTTTCGTTAAAAAACAACATATCAAATGCGCCCTGTTGCTCGGCTGCTTGCCAGGCCTGGTCATATTGTTGACGCAAACTGCTTTTGTGGCGCAGGAACAAATTGCGGCTGTCACTGGCGGTTTTTGCCAGCATGACTTTGGGGCTGGCTGGCATGGGACTTAACTCTGCAGTACGCACATCAAGTTCACCATCCGGCTTCAATGCCAGGCGCAATCTGTGCGGTATGGCAGACGGCAGGGCATCACAGACTTGCTGTAATTTCAACCTGACCTGCTCCTGATTCCAGGCAAAACCAAAATACTGCGCGGATGCCTGCAGGCGATGCAAATGTCTTGATTGATGACGGCAACCTTCTTCCTGCGTTGCGTGCATGGTTTCAAACAGTTCAAACTGTGGCAGCAGGCCAGTCAGGAAGCTCGCTTTCAAATGGCATTCGGCATATTCTTCCTGGGCCACGCTGTCATGCACGATGCCTGCCCCTACGCCAAGTACGCCACGGCGCATGGCAGGATCAGCACCATCTACAGGTGCTTGCAATTGCAAAGTGCGTATCGGCACGGACAGGCAAAAATCACCCCGCGCCCCAGTTTGTGCAGGCGGATCAAACCAGCCTATCGCACCAGTGTACAAACCACGCGGTTCTGCTTCCAGTTCACGAATGATTTGCATGGTGCGGTGCTTGGGCGCACCGGTAATCGACCCGCAAGGGAACAAGGCCGTCAGTATCTGTTCCAGATTCAGGCCATCCTGCAAATCAGCTTCTACTGTTGACGTCATTTGCAAGACACTGGAAAAGCGGTTGACTTCAAATAATTTGGGCACCCTGACCGTGCCGGTTTTGGCAATACGCCCCAGGTCATTGCGCAGCAGGTCAACGATCATCAGGTTCTCTGCGCGGTTTTTGCTGTCGGCAGCAAGTTCGGCTGCCAGACGCTTATCCTGTTCTGCATCGCCAGTCGCTGCTGCCGTCCCCTTCATGGGGCGGGCCAGCAATTTACCCTGTTGCTGGCGCACGAATAATTCAGGTGAGAGCGAGACTACTGCCTCGCCATCAGGCAGGCAGATCAGGGCGCCATAAGGCACGGGCTGGCGCTGGCGCAAGCGCTTGTAGAGCGTGAGTGGTGTACCGTAGCTATCAAAATGCAGGCGGTAGGTGTAATTGACTTGATAGGTGTCTCCAGCGGCGATGTATTCCCTGACTCTGGCAATATCAGTCTCGAACTGGCTCGCATCAACATCAGGCTGTATTCCAGCTATTCCAGCAACTTCGTCAGCCCTCGTCTGCGACTGCAAAAATGCAGCAACTTGCTCGCTATCGAGAATATGACATTGCCTGAACAAAAGTACACGAGACACCGCTGGCTCTGAATGCGCAGCGATACCTTGCAATTGCGCACCACTTTCATAGGACAACAGCGCCAGGGCAAAACTGCCCCGCTGCAAAGCCAGTTCTGCATCGCGCCATAGTGTTGGCCATTCCTGGGCGGTGCTGCAAACCAGTACGCTCTGCAAATCGCAGTAAAAACGGGATTGCGCCTGCTCTGAATGCGCATCATCGAGCAGGGCGTAACATTCCCCCGCCTGAGGCAGTGGAAATGGCAAAACAGGATTGTTGGAAAAATCTGACACGCTGGTTCAAACTAACATAGAGATGTGCCGCAGTTTACTCGCAGATGCAGGATTCTGCATAAAGTGTGCAGTCCTTAAATATTGGCACTTTTTTTATGACATCATTCCGGCACATAGGTATAGTCGCTGATATCTGTACCCACGCAGCAATTTCTATAGGGCAATTCGCAACATTTCTCATGCAAAACACATATTTCAGGCTGCCGATGGCAAAAAGAATTTTCCGCCAGAATCTGGAAGGCATGGCACTGGCATTGCTGGCTGCTTTGATCGTGGGTCTGCTCTTGTCTTCTTGCCTGGTGCAAAAAAATCTGCGTGCGGAAGCGATGTATAAGGCCGACACCCTGGCCGACAATATGGCAGATGCGATGATTGCCAATGATATGCGGCAATTACAAAGCCTGTTGCTGAATGCCACCAATACCCCGGACATGCAAACAGCCTATGTCTATGACGGACATGGCCAGCCTTTGCTGGCATGGACGACACAGGCTCAGTTGATCAAGACCAGCGGCATAGAAGCCACCACTTTGCTCAGGCATCAAAAGGTGGACTACCATCTCGGCAATTTCAGTGCGGTCAGCCCGGTGCTGAGTGGCACAACGGTGATAGGTCAGGTACAACTGCAAATCAGTACCTGGCCGCTGTACCAGCATATATTATTGTTTTTGCTGATCGCTGGTTTCCTGTCTGTTTTTATCACGGCACTGGCAGCTTACTGGCTGACCAATCGGCAGTTGCGTTCCATGCAACCCATCATGGAATTAAGTGTGATTGCCGAAAAAGTGGCGACACTGGGCGATTACAGCCTGCGTGCCCCACAAGACCCGGAACATGAACTGGGTAGCCTGAACATGCATTTCAATCTCATGCTGGCGCGTATGGAAGCCTGGGAAAACGATATGCAGAGCGAAGCCAAGGAAAGGCGCGAAGCCGATAGCCGCCTGGCGATTTTGAATAATCACGATAGCCTGACCAAATTACCGAACCGCCATTACTTCCACAGGCTACTCAGTAATTGCCTGGAAGATGCGGTGGCAGATGAAGAAATGGCTGCCCTGATGTTCATCGATCTTGATCACTTCAAGGGCCTGAGTGAAAGCTTTGGCTATGATGCCGGTGACCTGATCCTGGCGACCATGGCTAACCGCCTGTGTGGTGTTTTGCGCAGCACCGACACTTTATGCCGGGTTGATGGTGATGAATTCGCTGCCATCATGCCGAACGTGGGCAGCATGGAAATTGTGGAACATCTGGCTGAGAGACTGGTGCAGGCCATCAACCAGCCCATGACATTGCGCGGCCAGCAAATTTTGCTGAGCGCCAGCATAGGCATAGCCTGCTGCCCTCTGCATGCCAAAGAACAGCGGCTATTTTTGCATCATGCAGATATTGCGTTGAAAGCCGCCAAGGCCAGTGGCCGCAATACCTGGCGCATGTATAGCAATGACTTGCCCAAGACTTCGCAAGCCGTGCAACTGAGTATTTAGAACTCATTTCATAAATAGGATGAGTGCGAACAAGACGATTTGGGATGCAGTGCAAGGCGTGACGCTCGCTAAGGCTGGTGCCTTAGCGAGCGCAAGGTAATAAACTACACGCTGCAATGCGCCCAAATCGTCAGTTCCCGGAGGGTTTGCCTCATAACGTGCGCTGGACTGCAGGTGTTGACAATTCGACTCGTTGTCAATAGGCAAAGCTATTGACTGCCTCGTCCATAGTTTTACCATTGGCCAGCCCACGTTATGAGGCAAACGCATCTCACCCTATTTATGAAATGAGTTCTAGTAGGCGATATGCAATCGACGATATAAAAAACTGAGTACAAACAAAGGGCCGATCAGCAAATAACGCAGGTCATCAAAGAAAGAAGGTTTCTTGCCTTCTATCTTGTGGCCGATGAACTGGCCTATCCAGGCGACCACAAAAATACCCAGCGAGATCTGCCACATCAGGTGCTGGGGCAGTTGCGAGAGTATCCACAGCATCGTGCCCGACATGCCCAGCATGCCCACTGCAAACGGCACCGAGAGTGTCGTGTAGTAAATCAGTGAGATGACGGTGACAGCAAGTGCCGCCATAGGATGGACTGCCCAGATCAGGCCGAGGAAGGACAGCACGATCACGGGTACACAGACAAAGTGGATCAGTTCATTGGTGGGGTTCAAATGGCTTTCGCTGTATTTCGCCAGCAATTGCTCTATCTGTCTGGAATTGGCGTGTTGCATGAGGGTCTCCCGGATATTGTTATACCCTCAGAGTAATCCATCAAATGGCATCCTGCTTGAACGCAATCGCCATCCTGTGCAATTCTGAGGGTGCTACCCCCATCATGCTGCGAAAGGTGCGACTCATGTGCGCCAGGTCGGCAAAGCCGGACGCATGGGCAGCCGCCGTCATATTATTACCCTGTGCAACTGCCGCCACTGCATCCACCATGCGCGACCATAGCAGGTAGCGCGACAGCGACATGCCGGTTTGCTGACGGAACAAATGAGTGAAACGGCTTTCTGACAGGTGCACAAGCCTGGCCAGGCTCTCGCCATTACAATCTGCCCCATGGCTGGCAGCAATCGCATCCAGTGCGCTGAGAATGCGGCTATCGAGTGACGCACTGGTCTGGCTTTGTGGCAAAGCACAGGCTTGCCAGGTTTGCCGTATATGCAGGGCGGCAGCCATATCCAGCAACTGGTGACGATTGTCCGAAAGACTGGCTGCCAAAGCCTGGAATATTGGCTGCGTACCGAATGCAGCCCGCAAATCAGTTCCACTCAGCTTCACCGCCTCCGGCATTTCCAGGAACAGATGCGCCAGCATGCCGCCATCGCTGTCTATCTGGTGAGCATCATGCGGGGCAAAACTGGCGCTGCGTGTTTCTGTCCAGTCATGGTCTGCCTGCAGGCGGGCGCGGAACGGACGCTCCAGGCCGTAAGTGAGTTGCAGCGCAAAATGGGTATGCAGGGACGAATCTATGCCTGGTGAAATCACCAGGGCGGCTCCGCGCCATAGAAATAAACGTCCGGGTTGCTGGGGCAGCTTCATGATCAGCTATGCATGTCCATTGTTTTGAAAACAAGGGCTATGATGCGTCAGCCAGCGATGAAGTGCAATTGGCCTGGAAGGCTCAGCGCAACAGCAAGGCTATATGCATGGCCGCCTGTTCAGTCGGCAACAATTTGAAGCCCGTTTTGGCAAAGCGTAACCAGCGTCCCATGACGAAGCTGCACAAGAGGCTGGCACGGGCTTGCGCTTCTTCTTCAGCAAAATGACCCTGGCTGGCAGCCAGACGCAAGGACTGGCGGAAAGCCATTTCCAGTCTTTCAGCCAACTGGTTCATGCGCAGTTGCAGGCGTTCATCTTCATTCACCAGGGCATCGCCGATCAGCACACGGGTCATGCCGGGATTGGTTTCGGCAAAATTGAGCAGCATCATGATGATGGACTGGGCTTGCACCATGCCATCTTCCTGGTTTTCATTGATCTGGTTGATCAGGCCAAAGATGGAAGACTCGATAAATTCAATCAGGCCTTCAAACATTTGCGCTTTACTGGCGAAATGACGGTACAGCGCCGCTTCTGACACGGCTACTTTGGCCGCCAGCGCAGCGGTCGTGACCTTTTCACCTTTGGGATGCTCAAGCATCGCCGCCAGCGTCTGGAGTATCTGTAATTTACGTTCGCCGGGTTTGGTGCTGGCCATAGTGTCAAATAGTGGATTCAAAAAAAGGACGCAGCAATTCAGCCACATCCGGGGCGTGATTCTAAAGACCAGCCAGCAAGTACGCAATCCCCAGGCATATTTTGTCTGTGCCCGATTATCTGATTATCTGGTTATCTATATCTCAGATCAGGCGCGCAGGCGATGGATGTGACGGGCGAGTTGTATGACGGATTTTACTTTGACGTCGGCACAGGCGGCAGCTCTTTTACGCTGATGGGCAGGAGTATACCCTGTGACCCAGGCTGTGCGCAGACCTTCTTGCTTTGCAGCAAGCAAATTCTCCACACTATCTTCCACTAAAATGCAGTCTCTTGCCTGTTTGCCATAAGTCGCCAGCAGCTTGCGCAGATAAGGGCGGGAGGGTTTGGGCTGCATTTGCCCATGCACGCGCATGGCCTCGACCGGGATATGCGCATCAAAATGCTTGTGCAAACCCATATGCCTGAGTACCCGGCCTGAATACACGCGCGGCGCATTGGTCAGCAAAATCTTTTTACCAGGCAAGCGACGCAGCAATTTCTTCAAACCGCGCTCATACCTGATCATCGCACTGAGGTCATCAAAATGATGCACCTCTTGCAAAAATTCATCTGCCCTTACGCCATGGTGCCTGACCATGCCCAGCATGGTGACACCATAGCGGGCATAGTATTGCTGGCGGATGGCATTCACCCGCTCGGCATCTGCCGGCTTGCCATCTTCACCCAGCACACGCGCCAGGAAGGCATTCATGTTCTGGCTGATGACAGGAAAAATCGCATGTGAAGCATTGTGCAGCGTATTGTCCAGGTCAAACAGCCACAAGGGCTCAGAGCGTCTACGCATGAGGCTGACGCTCCGCCTGTATTGATCTACTCATTAATGACTGCGTATCATGGTACCGAAGGCTTGTTCGGTCAACACTTCCAGCAACAGCGAATGTTCGATACGGCCATCAATGATATGCACGGTATTCACGCCGGACTTGGCAGCATCGAGTGCGGACGAAATCTTGGGCAACATGCCGCCAGAGATAGTACCGTCAGCAAACATTTCATCAATTTCACGCGCAGACAAATCGGTCACCAGATTACCCTGTTTGTCGAGCACGCCAGGGATATTCGTCATCATGATGAGCTTTTCAGCTTTCAGGATTTCGGCAATCTTGCCTGCCACCAGATCGGCATTGATGTTGTAAGCCTGGCCATCTGCACCAAAGCCGATAGGAGAAATGATGGGGATGAAGGCATCATCCTGCAGCGCCTTGACCACCGCCGGGTTGATGGCATCAATTTCACCAACAAAACCGATGTCGAGCATGGCACCCGGATTTTCACGGTCTGGCATCATCATCTTGCGGGCGCGAATCAGGCCACCGTCTTTACCAGTCAGGCCCACTGCCTGGCCACCGTAGTGGTTGATGAGCATGACGATATCTTGCTGGACTTCACCACCGAGTACCCATTCGACGACTTCCATGGTTTCTTCATCGGTGATGCGCATACCCTGGATGAAGGTACCCTGCTTGCCCATTTTCTTGAGCGCGTTGTCAATTTGCGGGCCACCACCATGCACCACTACCGGGTTCATGCCGACCAGTTTGAGCAAAATGACATCGCGGGCAAAGCCGTGCTTCAGGCGTTCTTCTGTCATGGCATTGCCACCGTATTTGACGACGATGGTTTTGCCATGGAATTTACGGATGTAAGGCAGGGCTTCCGCCAGAATTTCAGCCTTGATGGCTGGTTCCACACCTGCCAACCGGTCTTCCGGTGCAAGTTCTTCTGTCGTGTTTGCGTTCAAATCGCTCATTATGACGGGTATCCTGAAGGTATCATTGCAGGACTTTCAAAAAATCGCCCCAGCTGTGTTGCAGCGCCTAGCCGTACAGTGGTACTGTCGTCGTCGCTGCGTCTTGCTGGGACAATTTTGTGAAAGTCCTGAAAAAAGATTTATTTTATCTAACCCGAATTTTACAGGATTTGCAGCGAAATCTTTTCCAATTCAGTCACCAGACTTATGACATCGATTACAGATTTACATCAACAACTAGAAAACCTGCGTCCGGGGCTGTATCGGTTTGCACAATTACAACTGCGCAATGAGTGTGCGGCAGAAGATGCCGTGCAGGAAACCTTGCTGGCGGTACTGGAAAAACCAGACAGCTTTGCTGGCAACTCTTCCCTGCGCACCTATGTCACCGGTATTTTGAAGTTCAAGATCATCGACCACCTGCGCTCGCTGAAAAAGGAAAAGCCGCTGGAAATCAAGGATGATGAGTCTGAAGACGATTTGATAGACAGTTTATTTAATGCTAACGGCCATGTAATAGGCATGCCCACCGCCTGGGGTGCGCCTGAAGCAACATTGCAACAAAAAGATTTTTTCCGTGTGCTGGAAGTCTGCCTGGAAAACCTGCCTGCCAAAACTGCACGCGTTTTCATGATGCGTGAATGGCTGGAACTGGAAACTGAAGAAATTTGTAAGGAATTGGAACTGAGTACGTCTAATCTATGGGTGGTGCTCTATCGTGCGCGATTACGCCTGCGTGAATGCCTGGACTTGAACTGGTTTGGCAGGGTGTCATCAGGAGAAAAAATATGAGTGTCTTTATTGTTTGCAAACAAGCACATCAGCTCATTTCTGAGGGCTTGGACCGTCCACTCAGTCTGTCTGAACGCAGCCAGTTAAAAATGCACCTGGCGATTTGCCGCGCCTGTACCGGCTTTAATGGGCAAATGTCATTCTTGCGCAAGGCAATGAAAAAGACAGCGAGCGAAGGCTTGCCCGCAGAAGCCGATAATACGGGTAGCGAAGGCAGTACGACATGAGTGTTTGCCCACGCTGCCAAACGGTATTCACTTGCGCGATGGCAGATAATACCGGTCAGGCATGCTGGTGCACCGCCCTGCCCCCGATAGCATTTAAAAAATTACCCGACGGTGAGTTGAAGATGGATGCCAGTTGCTTTTGCCCGCATTGCCTGCCACAGTGGAAAGCAGAACGTGAAGCCGAATACCAGCTTAACAATGCGCCGCCTGTGGCATAGACAACCATGCATAGACAAGGTGCCCGCAACGCCAATTTGACAATTCAGTTACCATAGCCTCTTTACATCCCGGTTTTCAGCATGTCTAACGATACGCCCCTTGCTTATAAAGCTGTCAATATCCCCGTCTCGCAGCGCATACGTGAACGCATCACGGCCAGCAAGACGCGTTTTCACGCCAATGACAATATCGCCCGCTTCATCGAAGCAGGCGAGATGGATGAATTGCAGGCAGAGGTTGAAGAAAAACTGCGCGCCGTGCTGGAAAGCCTGGTGATAGACACCGAGAGTGATCACAATACCCAGGATACCGGCCGCCGCGTTGCCAAGATGTTCATACAGGAAGTATTCAAGGGCCGTTATGTGCCCATGCCTCCGGTCACCGAATTCCCGAATGCCTCGCATTTGAATGAATTGATGATCATAGGCCCGATCACGGTACGTAGCGCTTGCTCACATCATCTGTGCCCCATCATTGGCAAGGTGTGGATAGGTGTCATGCCGAATGAGCATTCAAACCTGATCGGCCTGTCGAAATATGCGCGCATTGCTGAATGGGTCATGAGTCGCCCGCAGATACAGGAAGAAGCGGTAGTACAACTGGCCGATACCCTGCAAGAAAAAATGCAGCCAGATGGCCTGGCCGTGGTCATGGAAGCCGACCATTTTTGCATGCATTGGCGTGGCGTCAAAGACATGGAGACAGCCATGATTAATAGTGTGATGCATGGCTCCTTCCTGAAAGATGCGAATCTGCGCCGTGAATTTTTATCTCTGATCAAACGCTAACCAGGACTTGCCATGCTAGTACGCTTACTTTACGCCAGTCGCGTCGTGGATGAAAAAATGTGCGATATCGTGCAATCCATCGTCAGCCAGTCACGTCAGCATAACCCGCAACACGGCATCACCGGCGTACTTTGCCATAGCGA
The DNA here is from genome assembly GCF_049340385.1 of Undibacterium sp. Ji83W. Taxonomy (NCBI): domain Bacteria; kingdom Pseudomonadati; phylum Pseudomonadota; class Betaproteobacteria; order Burkholderiales; family Oxalobacteraceae; genus Undibacterium; species Undibacterium sp. Ji83W. Next base: position 467,580 of record NZ_JBMPOZ010000003.1, read on the forward strand.
TCAGGTTTTCATGCAAGTGCTGGAGGGTGGCCGCGAAGCTGTCAATACCTTGTACAGCCACATCCTGCGGGATGCCCGCCACACTGACGTGATCCTGCTCGATTATGAAGAAATCCTGGAACGCCGCTATGCGGGCTGGACCATGGGTCAGGCGAACATGGGCAAGATCAATCCTTCGATTTTGCTGAAGTATTCGCCTTTGCCAGTACTGGACCCACATCGCATGTCAGGCAAGATATTGCTGGCCTTGATTGATGAACTGATGGCGACTGCGTCTATCGTTGGACGAACCTGAGGCAGGTATCTGACCCTGCTTCTGTTTATTCCTGGTGGAGTCGTCGTTCAGGTTCATGCCTGTGCAAAAACTTTGTCAGGGAATCTGGGGGAGAACTGATGCCCATATCTTCGAGTATCTGGCCCACGCAACCGCGATGGTAACCACCATGGGTAATCACATGCAGCAGCATCTCTTCGCAAGACATTGCGCCCTTGTCCCCGTCCGTGAAGGTAAATTCCACACGTTGCTTGAGGCGTTCAGTACTGAGCCCTGATACAAAATCGAGATACCAGCTATCGGTCGCACTGACGATCTCGCGCAATGCAGATAAATCCGGTATTTTTTCGGAATTTGTCTCAGCAAAACCAGCAGCCCCCGCTCCGCTCAGATGCCCCTTGAATATCCTGTCCACGACATTGACATGATCAAGCGTGTGCAGCATGGCCTGAAATTGATCGGAGTATCGCTGGGTATCAAATTTGGCCAGGGCGGCGTGCATTTCTACATTGGCCCAGGCCTTGTAACTGAAGAGTGAAACCAGAATACCATCCATAGACAGAAATCTCCTTCGTCACCGCATTAAGCAGCCGCGGTCTGCGCTACAAGGCTGCGATCGAACTCTGCCACCTGCATTAATTCGGCCACATGAAAACCAAACATATTGGCAATGACCGGGCCGGGAAAATGTTCCATGCTCTGGTTATATTGCACTACGCAATCATTGTAGGCCTGGCGGGCAAATGTGATCTTGTTTTCAGCATCATTCAATTCACTGGTCAGCTTTTGCATGCTTTGATTGGCTTGCAGATCAGGGCATGCATCAGCAATGGCAAACATCCTGCCTAAGGTTACTGTCAGTCTGTCTTCAGCGGCTGCCAGGTGCAATATCGCAATACCGACCAAAGGATGTAGGCAAGCCATGGAGTTTGCCATGACAGCCTCGTTGAGCGCAATAATCACGGCTTCCAGCGCTTCCCGCTCATGCTTCATGTAACCCTTGGCAACTTCAACCAGATTGGGGATCAGTTGATAACGGCGTTTGAACTGTATATCCATTTGCGAAAATGCATATTTAATGCGCCTGCGTGAATTGAGCAGGCGTTTTTGTATGCCCAGCACCCAGAATGCCAGTATTGCGAAGATGACCGCTAAAACGATCATGGCAATCATGATGTCTCCAGAAAAAACAAGACCGGCAATATGAACCGGTCATGCTGGTTTAATTGTCGCTGGGAGGATTTTTGTTTGGCGTAACCTGGAAAGCCTTCAATTCTTCTTCGCTGATGTATTCAAATACTTTGACCACCTTGCGTACACCATTGATGCTGGCAGCAAGATCAGCGGCACGGTTGCCCTCGCCTTGCGTTACCCGGCCCATCAGGTAAACAACAGCGCCTTCAGTGACAACTTTGAACGCGGTAGCAGAAACATCCTTGGCATCGACAAAAGTGGCTTTGACCTTGGTGGTGATCAGGGCATCATTGGAGCGCGAAGTATAATTAGAGACGGGGGCAATAATCAATTCATTGGCGACCGAGACTACGCCGTCTATCGCGCGTATCTCACGCTCAGCAGCGGACTTGGCGTTTTCATCGGCCACTTCGCCAGTCAGCAAGACACGGCGGTTAAAGGAATTGACATCGACATGACCATATTTCCCGAGCAAGCCGGGCAGGCGTGCTTCGCCCTTGATGACAATGGCCTTGTCGTCAGTTTGCGCACCAAAAGTACGGCGGTCAGTGGCCGCGAATGTACCGATGACTGCACTACCAACCATCATCTCAACACAGCCTTGCAGGCTCAGGGCAGCAGCACAACACAGGCCGATTACAGCTACGGGTCTGGCCAGCTTGCTCCAGGATTTTTTAATCATCAGCATCACCTCCGAATAATGCGGCATCAATGCCGTCACACAAACAATGTATGGTCAATAAATGAACTTCCTGTATGCGTGCGGTCCTGTCATGCGGTACGCAGATATGGACATCGGCTTCAGTCAGGATATTCGTAATTTCCCCGCCACCCTTGCCGGTCAGCGCCACCACACGCATATCACGCTCAAGCGCAGCGTTAATGGCATTCACCACGCTCAGCGAATTGCCGGACGTAGACAGGGCCAGCAAGATATCGCCCGACTGCCCAAAAGCCTGCACCTGCTTGGAAAAGACTTCATTAAAACTGTAGTCATTCGCGATGGCAGTCAAAATCGAGGTATCTGTCGTCAGTGCCATGGCCGGTAAAGGCAGGCGCTCACGCTCGAAGCGTCCTACCAGCTCGGCAGCGAAATGCTGGCAGTCGGCTGCAGAACCACCGTTACCGCAGGCGAGTATCTTGTTACCATTAGACAGTGCCGAGAACATGAGTTCCACAGCTTCTGAAATAGGCTGGGCCAGCTCTGTGCCAGCCCGCATCTTTAATTCTGCACTTTCCTGGAAGTGCGCCAATATGCGTTGATTTGTCATAATGCTTACTTAGTCTGATTGCGTCAGATTATACGGCAGGCTGAGCATTAGTGGACCGTAACAGTGAAAGCAGAGTGCCTGTCACGTGCGCGCCGACCAAGGCTGCGTTGCAAATGCTCGCGATAGTCCTACTATCGCTGTGCTTTGCGCCTTGCCCTGGCCGCCGGGCACGCGCCCTTCACTTCAGTTTTCACTATTCCAGTCCACTAGCCTGTCATTTCCTCAAGCGACGATAATATTCCTTAGCCAGTTGATCTCTTCACCATCTATGGCCACCAGGTCAAAGCGACAGGCTGGCTGGGTCTTTTTTGTTAACAGATAGACTTGGGCGGCATGCACCATGCGTCTTTGCTTGGCCGGTGTGACACTGGCAATGGCACCGCCAAATTGCATGGAACTGCGTTTTCTGACTTCCACAAAGACCAAAACGGCACCATCTTGCATGATGAGGTCGATTTCTCCGCCTTTGCATAAAAAATTCTGTTGTATCAGTTTCAAGCCAGCTTTTTGCAAATACACCAGCGCCAGGCTTTCTGCTTCGTCCCCGGTACGGCGGCGGCTGGTGCGCTGGTCAGTTCCTGATGTGCTATCTGGCGTTTCTGAAGTCTTTGCGAGTCTCATTGGCGTACAATCTCGGCTAATTCATTTGCTTATTTTGCTTACTAAATAAAGGAACAGGCATGAGCACCACCGACAACGCACTGTTCACGAGTGCCACTGTGATTGAGGCAGTGACCCGACAAAACTACCCGGCTGCGACATTATATGTAGTCGCTACTCCTATTGGTAATGTTGCCGATATTTCCCTGCGTGCCCTGCATTTGCTGTCACTGGCAGATGCCATCGCCTGCGAAGATACCCGCAATACCTCCCAATTGCTATCGCGCTATGGTATCAGCAAACCCCTGATCGCTGCCCATCAGCATAATGAGCGCGAAGTGGCAGAGAAAATAGTGGCGCGTCTGCAAGCTGGCGAACGTATTGCGCTGGTGTCTGACGCTGGCACACCCGGCGTATCTGACCCCGGTGCCAAGATAGTGGATGCAGTCAAACTGGCGGGTTTGCCAGTTACGCCCTTGCCGGGAGCGTCGGCTGCCATCAGCGCTCTGTCAGCCAGTGGCCTTATTCATGACCGTTTTTATTTTGTTGGCTTCCTGCCTGCCAAGGCCGGACAGCGCGACGGCATCTTGCGGGAAGTGCAAGCCATACCTGCCAGCCTGATTTTCTATGAAGCCCCGCACCGCATCATCGAAGCTGTGGCAGCCATGCGCGCTATCTTTGGCGACACACGGCGCATCGTACTGGCACGAGAAGTCAGCAAACTGTTTGAAGAAATCCACCGCTGTACCCTGGCAGAGGCAGAAAGCTGGCTGGCTGCTGACAGCCACAGGGAAAAAGGTGAATACGTGATCCTGATCGAAGCCGCTGCTGCCGCCGCAGATGATCAGGAGCTGGAAGCCCGCCGGGTCTTGCAGATATTGCTGGAAGAATGCTCAGTCAAGCAAGCTGCTGGACTGGCAGCGCAACTGACAGGGCAAAAGAAAAATGCCCTGTATCAAATGGCGCTGGAAATGAAACAGGCAGGTGAGGAGTAAACTAGCGCTGCACGACCAGAGGCTTGCCAACACCGAGATCACTGGCCTGGGCGATTGCCGCTGTTGCTTCAGTACGGTTGGCAAAGGGACCGCTGACAAGGCGATACAGGCTGCCTTGCTGCACGATATCAAAACCAGGTAGTTTATTGGTTGCCCTGCCCTTGAGATGATTCATGATGGCTTCTGCATTGGCGCGTATCGCATAGGCACCGAATTGTATGTAATAGCCCGGGGTAGCTGAAGATGTAGTATTGGTTCCAGCCGTGCTTGTTACCGAATTTACTACCGAATTTGCGACGCTGGTAACTGGCTGGGTAAATTTTTCTACCGGCTTGTTTTCCTGGGCTGCCAGCAACTCTTCCATACTCATGGTCGCAACAGGATTACTGCGCACGACAGGCATTTCTCTGGAAGGCACGGGAGTCGTGATCGCCACCGTCGTTTCCTGCCTGGTGGATTGCATAGCCTGCACAGGCTGGTTTTTGCGGTTCTCTGCCATTCTTTCTATGTCGGCAGGCAATAAACGCTCAACCTCAATCTGACTGCTACCCTTGCCTATGACATCGAGCTTCAGTGCTGCGGTGTAAGACAAATCAATGATGCGGCTGGCGTGAAACGGCCCGCGGTCATTGATGCGCACGATGATTTGCTTGCCATTCGTCAGATTCGTGACCCGCGCGTAAGATGGTATCGGCAAGGTGGGATGCGCTGCGGTGATCTTATACATATCGTACAGTTCACCGGAGGAAGTCTTTTGCCCATGGAATTTCTTGCCATACCAACTGCCGACACCACGCTGTACCAAAGGGGTAGTGCTGTCAGCGATCGGCGTATAGGTTTTGCCGAATATCACATAGGGCTTATTACCTGAGCGTGAATAGTTTTCCAGTGTAGGAATGGGGTCTACGGTATTTTCCAGGCCTTCAGGTATATTTTCACCGGGGCCATCATCCTTGTAATAAGCACCCTTACCGGAATTTGCCTTAGGCGAGCTTGTAGTCTGGCCAGTCGTGGATTTTGTGCTGCTTGCGGGGCGCGGGCCGTCTGCAATAATGACATTGTTCTTGGGTGCATTGCCACATGCTGCCAGTAAAACCCCGCTGGCCGCCAGCAAGAGCAGCCGCCAGCCATTACCGAGCATGGCTGACTTGGCAGACAGGCGCAATCTCATGTCTGCACCAGTTTGCGGTTACGCTGTACGCTCATCATTATCCCTATTCCCATACCCAGCGTCACCAGTGCAGTGCCGCCATAACTCATGAAAGGCAAAGGTACCCCGACGACGGGGACTATGCCTATGACCATGCCCATATTCACAAAGGCATAGGTAAAGAATATCATAGTCACGGCACCGGCCATCAAACGGGCGAACAGAGTGGGTGCATTGGCAGCGATCACCAGACAGCGCAAGATCAGTAAAAAGTACAGGCTGACCAGGATCACATTGCCGACAAAACCGAATTCTTCGGAGAAGACGGCAAAGATAAAATCTGTTGTATGTTCAGGAATGAATTCCAGATGCGCCTGCGTCCCTTTCAGATAACCCTTGCCATGCAAGCCACCTGAACCGACGGCGATCGTGGATTGTATGATGTGAAAACCTTTGCCCAGAGGATCACGATTAGGATCAAGCATGGTCAGTACCCTGTCGCGCTGGTAATCATGCAGCATGGGCCAGACTACAGTAGGAATAATGACAGCAGCGGCCACCGTCAGGGAGATCAGAAATTTCCACGACAGACCGGCTAAAAATACGACCGTAAAGCCTGCCGCCACCACCAGCATGGCGGTACCCAGATCAGGCTGCTTGGCGATCAAAGCCACAGGTATGCCCAGGATCACTGCACCGATGACAAAATCGCGCCAGCGCAATGCGCCTTCACGTTTTTGAAAATACCAGGCCAACATCAAAGGGGTGGCAATTTTCATCATTTCTGAAGGCTGCATATCTATGCCTACATGCAGCCAGCGGCGCGAACCTTTTTTGACCAGGCCAAATACGGCTACGGCGATCAGCAAGGCCACACCAAAGGTATAAATTGGTATGGCAAAGCGCATCAGTGTCTGTGGCGGAATATTCGCCATCACCCACATGATGAAGAAAGACACCAGGATATTCCTGATCTGGCCTTCGACACGTCCAGGGAAATCCATGCCCGCAGAATACAAGGTCATGATACCTATCGACATGATCAGGAACACCAATATCGCCAGGGTCGCGTCAAAGACAAAAATATGCGAGCGGATGAAATGCCAGTTAATATTATTCTTTTGCATTTTCAATCCTTATTGCCTGTTGTTTCACCACCAGGTTTGGGACCCGGATCAGGCTCGGCCGGAGCCTTGACTTCAGCGTCTGAACGGTACAAGGCCATGTCACTTTGCGGCTTGGGCTGTGGTGGTACCTGGTCCTTGCTGCCCTTGTCTTGCGGACGCTTGCCCAGCAAGTAATAATCAAGTGCCTTGCGAACTATAGGCGCAGCCGCCTCGGCACCAAAGCCACCATTTTCTACAATAATGGCGATCGCTATTTTGGGATGGTCAGCAGGGGCGAAGGCAGTATACAGGGAGTGATCAAGATGGCGAGCAGCCATGTTCTTGGCATTATATTTCTCGCCTTTCTTGATACCCACCACCTGTGCTGTACCTGTCTTGCCGCCGGAAACATATTCAGTACCCTGAAACACCCTGGCAGAAGTACCTTCCCTGGTGACGCCTACCATGGCATTTTTGATGAAGTCTATATTTTCCTGTTTAAGGGGAATGCGGGCAGTCTCTTTGGGGACAGTCAACACCCTTTGCCTGGTTTGCGGATCTTCTGTCATCTTGACCAGATGCGGCTTCATGATGATGCCGTTATTTGCCAGTGTCGCCATGGCATGTGCCATTTGTAAAGGAGTGAAAGTATTCTGTCCCTGTCCAATACCCAGGGAAATAGTGTCACCCAATACCCAGCGTTTTTGCTCTGGCTTCTTGAAAGCCGCGCGCTTCCAGGCAGTAGATGGCAACAGCCCTGAGCGCTCATGCTCCAGGTCTATGCCGGTCTTTTGGCCAAAACCAAAGGGTGCCATGAAATCATGCATGACATCCACGGTCAGGTCATTGGCCAGCATGTAGTAATAAGTATCGCAGGATTGCACTATTGAGCGGTACATATCCACCATGCCATGGCCGCCAGCTTTATCGTCCTTGAAGGTATGGTTACCAAAAGTAAAGTAACCAGGATCAGCAATTGCCTGCGAGGTGGTGCGCTTGCCCAACTCCAGTGCGGCCAGTGCCATGAAAGGTTTGTAAGTCGAGCCTGGTGGATAGGCACCTGTCAGAGGACGGTTCAGCAAGGGTTTGTCTTCTGAAGTATTGAGCTCATTCCAGCTTTGCTGGTCTATGCCCTCGACAAACAGATTGGGGTCATAGGTGGGCTTGGAAACAAACGCCAGCACATCACCAGTGGCAGGCTCAATGGCGACCAGCGCCCCGCGCCTGTCGCCAAATGCCTCTTCTACGACTTTTTGCAGTTCTATGTCCACCGACAAGATCAGGTTTTTGCCTGAAGTCGGAGCCGAACGGGATAGCACCCGCACGGCACGGCCACCTGCAGCAACTTCGACTTCTTCAAAGCCGGTATTGCCGTGCAAGATCTTTTCGTAACTTTTTTCCAGCCCCTCTTTACCTATGTAATCCGTGCCATTGTAGTTGGCAGAGTCTTCCATTTCATCAATGATCTCGGCATCCTTGGGACTGATACGGCCTATGTAACCGATGACATGCGAAGCGGAATCGCCCTGAGGATATTGACGGAACAAGCGCGCCTGAATATCGACACCGGGAAAGCGGAAGCGTTGTGCCGTAAATCTGGCAACCTCATCGTCGGTAAGGCGCGTGCGTATAGGCAGGCTTTCAAAACTTTTTGAATCTTCCAGCAATTTGCGGAAACGCTTGCGATGCTTGGGCTGTATGTCCACCAACATGGCCAGTTCATCAATCAGGACATCCATATCCTTGCTGATTTTTGAGGGTGTGACTTCCAGCGTGTAGGCAGAATAATTACGCGCCAGGATGACGCCGTTCCTGTCGGTGATAAGGCCGCGGTTGGGGACGACAGGCACGATGTCGATACGGTTTTCATCAGCCAGCAAGGCATAGTCATTATGCTTGATGATTTGCAGCCAGACAAAGCGGGAAACCAGCGCGGCAAAACACAGGAACACGAATACGCCAATAAAAATCAGGCGCATGCGGAAGTAATGCAGTTCGCGTTCCGTGTTCTTAAGTTCTGTCATAGTGAAGAAAAGTGAAGCAGGTAAAACAGATGAAACCGGCAGCAATCAGAAATGCAGCAGGCTCAGATAGGACGGGTATCGTCTTTATCTATCGCCCGTCTTTGTGGTGCCAGCAGTAGCAAGGTTGCGAACGGCCATAGCACGGTCGTCACCAGGCTGACAGTAAAATAGGCCCAACCTGGGAAATGGGCATCTGGTGCCACCAGCATGCGTACGGCAAGCTGCACCAGTTGGGCGAACAGGAATAAAGGGAACACATGCAAGGTTTGTGTCAGTGGATGAAACCACAGCACGCGCCTGTGTATCATGATGGCAAAATACGATAACAGGGTATATGCCAGGGCGTTTTCACCCATGTAGATGGAGTCATGCACATCCATCAGCAGACCCATGGCAAATGCCACGCCAATGCCGACTTTACGTGGCTGGTGTATGGTCCAGAATACCAGCACCAGAGCAACGAAATCAGGTATGCCTATCCAGCCGCCCCATGGCAGGAAATTGAAAAAGAAGGCAACAGCAAAACTGATGGCGATAAATAGCGGGTTGACCGGCAATAATATGTAATGCGGGCTATTCATGGAGTGGGCTCCTTGGCAGTTGCAGCTGCGTCCTTGGCTGGAGATTCTTTCGCAGGACTGTCCTTGACCGGCAAATCTTTCATGGGCTGGTCAACAGGTTTGGTATCGGATGTCGGCGCTGCCGCATCACGGGTCACCTTGCGATTGATTTTTTCTTTCTTGGCGCGCACATCTTCGGTATCCGGACGCGACAAATTATCGGTAGACACCAGCAAGACCAGCAATTGCTTGTTGCGGTCTATACCCGCTGTTGGTACGCACAATATGCTTTCAAAGGTGGTATTCGCCTTGTTTTCTACTTGCACTACCTTGGCAACAGCCAGCCCGGGCGGGTAAATACCGTCTATGCCTGAAGTCACCAGTTGATCACCATTCTGAATATCGGCATTGGTGGTCAGGCGCATGTCCAGATAACTGGACTGGCCACGGCCATAAGCCACACTGCGTAAGCCATTACGCAGGATTTGTACCGGGATGGCCTGGTTTTTGTCAGTCAGCAAGGTCACTTCAGCCGTCAATGGGAATACCCGGGTTACCTGGCCAACTACGCCAAGATCGTCAATCACAGGCTGGGAAAGTGCAATGCCATGCTTGATACCACGGTCAATAATCACCTTGCGACTGGCAGGATCACGTGCATCGTAAATGATTTCTGCCATGACAGACTTGACTTGCAAACGCTCACGTGCATCCAGCAATTTGCGCAAATGGGTATTTTCTGCCGTCAGTTGCCCGGTCTGTTGCAGGGTATTGGCATTCTGGGTTTGCTGGCGTTTCAGTTGGGTGTTTTCTTTTTCCAGCGCGGTCACAGAGACAAAATAATCAGAGACGCGCTTGACAGTATCGCGTGGCATGACAGCGACCATTTGCACCGGATACAGCACACTGCCAAGGATTTGCCTGACCAGGGTCAGCGACTTCAGACGGGCATCAACAACTAATAGAAAAATCGCCAGGACGGCAAAGAAAACCACTCTCACGCGCGCAGAGGCGCCTTGCTTGAAGAGTGGTGGTGGGCTGTAATCCATACTTTACCGGTGTTTCTCAATGAACAGCGCAACAAGCATTTTAATGTGCAATCAATTCAAGCTGGCATCAGCTCAGTTTCAACTTAAGACTGAAAGCGGGCCTCATCAAATACGGGAGCCCCAGCCTGCATGCGGTATGTTGCGGCATGCTGTCAGGTTCCCACGCTGATAGTCCGGCGCTTCCTTGCTTACTCGTAAGAAAAGATCGAACCCAGCTTATCCATGCGTTCCAGCGCCATACCCGAGCCACGGACTACGCAAGTCAGCGGGTCTTCAGCGACGATGACGGGCAAGCCGGTTTCTTCCATCAGCAGGCGGTCGAGGTCGCGCAAAAGTGCGCCACCACCGGTCAGCATCATGCCTTTTTCAGCAATGTCGGCACCCAGTTCTGGTGGCGTTTGTTCCAGCGCGTTTTTAACGGCAGAAACGATGTTATTCAGAGGATCAGTCAGCGCTTCCAGGATTTCATTGCTGGAAATCGTGAAGGAGCGAGGAATGCCTTCGGACAGGTTGCGTCCCTTGACTTCCATTTCCTTGACTTCAGAACCCGGGAAAGCAGAACCAATCGCTTTTTTGATGGCTTCAGCAGTTTGCTCACCGATCAGCATGCCGTAATTGCGGCGGATGTAGTTGACAATCGCTTCGTCGAACTTGTCACCACCGACACGGACTGAACCCTTGTAGACCATGCCGCCGAGAGAAATAATACCGACTTCAGTCGTACCACCACCGATATCAACCACCATGGAACCGGTTGCTTCAGACACTGGCAAACCAGCACCTATCGCAGCCGCCATCGGCTCTTCAATCAGATATACCTGGGAAGCACCGGCACCCAGAGCAGATTCACGAATCGCACGGCGCTCTACCTGGGTAGAACCGCAAGGGACGCAAATGATGATGCGTGGGGATGGTTTGAAGAATTTGGTGTCATGCACCATGCGGATAAATTGCTTGAGCATTTGCTCTGTGACGGTAAAGTCGGCAATCACACCATCTTTCATGGGGCGAATGGCTTCAATATTACCTGGTACCTTGCCCAGCATTTGCTTGGCTTCTTTACCTACTGCCTGAATTGTTTTCTTGCCGTTAGGGCCGCCTTCCTGGCGGATCGCAACTACCGATGGTTCATCAAGCACGATACCCTGTCCACGTACATAAATCAGCGTGTTGGCTGTTCCCAGATCGATCGCCAGATCATTTGAAAAATAACTACGTAAAAAACCAAACATGTATATTGTCCTGTATTTAACTGATTGTGGGCACAACCCACTTTAAGGGCTGCGCTACCGAATTTTTAACCCTGACCGCTTTAACCGGAAAACCAGCCAACTATCTCGCCATCTAAACATTACTGAGCACAACTAAGCATGTTAGGGGATTTAGCAAGCCATTTAGGGCATTAACCCGCCATTCTACCTTATAATCTGTTTAAATTTATTCGATACCAACACCTAAATTAAGCTTTTGGTAGCAAGTCGAATTATGTATTTTTTGACACTCTTTTTCGCGCAAAAATGCGCTCCTGAACTATGTCACTGACAATTGAAGATGTGAAAAGAATTGCCAACTTGGCAAATATAGAAACTTCTGCAGAGGAAGAAATTTCAACTCTGGAGAAACTGAATGGCATTTTCTCTCTGGTAGAGCAATTAAAAGCGGTGGATACCACGGGTGTAGCTCCTCTGAGCCACCCTATCGCTGCCCTGCTACCGGAAATGGCTTTGCGCCTGCGTGAAGACGTGGTCACCGAAAGCAATCATCGCGAAGATTATCAAAAGCCAGCGCCAGCGACCCAAGATGGCTTGTATCTCGTACCCCAGGTTATTGATTAAGCAATAGAATCCTCATGCATACCAAAACAATTTCGCAATTATCCGCCCTGCTGCAAAGCAAGCAGGTATCCGCCACTGAACTTGCCCAGCATTACCTGAACCGCATTGCTGCCAGTGACCTGAATGCTTTTTTGCATGTCAATCCTGAATGGACTTTGCAACAGGCTGCAGCAGCCGACGCACGTCTGGCCAGCGGCGATGCTGGTGTATTGACGGGCGTACCTATCGCCCATAAAGATATTTTCGTGACACGCGACTGGCGCTCGACTGCCGGTTCGCGCATGCTGGAAAATTATGTCAGCCCCTTTGATGCGACTGTCGTCGAGCTGTTCAATAAGGCTGGCACGGTCACGCTGGGTAAATTGAATTGCGATGAATTCGCCATGGGTTCTTCGAATGAAAATTCTTATTTCGGTGCTGTGAAAAACCCCTGGGACAAGACTGCTGTACCCGGTGGCTCTTCTGGCGGATCAGCTGCGGCAATCGCTGCGCGTCTGGCGCCAGCAGTGACAGCGACCGATACCGGTGGCTCTATCCGTCAACCGGCATCGTTTTGTGGCGTCACAGGTATCAAGCCTACTTATGGCAGCGTATCACGCTACGGCATGATCGCTTTTGCCTCTTCACTGGATCAGGGTGGCCCGATTGCCCAGACTGCAGAAGATTGCGGTATTTTGCTAAATGCAATGACAGGCTTCGATGCCAAAGATTCGACTTCGCTGGAACGCAAGAAAGAAGACTTCAACCGTGACCTGAATAAGTCTTTGCAAGGTTTGCGTATAGGCGTGCCCAAGGAATTTTTCTCTGCCGGCCTGGCTGCAGATGTAGAACAGGCAGTACGTGCTGCGCTGGCTGAATATGAAAAGCTGGGCGCGACACTGGTAGAAATTTCTCTGCCAAAAACCGAGTTGTCTATCCCTGTGTATTATGTGATTGCACCGGCAGAGGCTTCTTCGAATCTGAGCCGTTTTGATGGTGTTCGTTATGGCCATCGTGCAGCGGATTATACAAATCTTGAAGACATGTACAAGAAATCCCGCGCCGAAGGTTTTGGTGCCGAGGTCAAGCGCCGTATTATGGTCGGTGCCTATGTACTGTCGCACGGTTACTATGATGCCTATTATTTGCAGGCACAAAAAATACGCCGCCTGATCGCACAGGATTTTGCTGCGGCGTTTGAGAAATGTGATGTCATCATGGGTCCGGTAGCACCGACCGTGGCATGGGATCTGGGTTCGAAAGCGGATGACCCGGTGGCCAACTATCTTGCTGATATTTTCACACTCTCGACCAGCCTGGCTGGCTTGCCAGGCATGTCCATCCCTTGTGGTTTTGGTCAGGGTGAAAAGAATGCCAGGCGCCCGGTAGGTTTGCAAGTTATCGGTAATTATTATGATGAAGCGAAATTGCTGAATGTGGCCCATCAATTCCAGCAAGTCACTGACTGGCATACGCGCGCACCTGTATGAGCTTGAAAAGCTTCCTGAGCGTAGCAATGTTGGCAATAGCTGGCAACTTGCCTGCACAGACGCTGGATACGCGTATCGCCTGCACACAAACGCAAAAGGAAGATGGCGATGGCGAACGCCTGATTTTCAGTGATCAGGCGCGCATACAGTTGAATGGTACACAAGTCACGGAATTTCAATGGGAGTCTTCTGTGTTTCGCAGCAATCGCGGACATGAATGCAGCGTGGATACTGAAGATGGCCTGGAAGCAGAATTGACAGAAAAAGGCTGGCGCTTACAACTCAAGGACGCATCAGCAGCGCGGCTCAAACGGGGTTATGATTTTGACCGTGGCTTTCAATGCAGCATACGCCTGGAGCGTGAAGGCGATGCACTGCATATCAAGCCCAGTTGCCCGACTATGTGTGGCTCGCGCAAGAATTTTTCAGCACTGACGGTGGATACCAAAACTGGTAGCTGCACCTACGATCAATGAGTTGAATGGATCTGCGGCTTTATGTCATGAGCAGGCAGACGCAATAAGATAAAGATAAGACGAGGAAATATTATGCAATGGGAAGTCGTTATCGGTTTTGAGACACATGCACAACTCAAGACCAATTCAAAAATTTTCAGCGGCTCTTCAACACAGTATGGTGCTGAGCCAAATACCCAGGCCAGCCCGGTGGACCTGGCCTTGCCTGGCGTGCTGCCAGTCATGAATAAAGGCGCAGTAGAAAAAGCCATACAGTTTGGCCTGGCAGTTGGTGCGCTGGTCGCACCGGAATCCATCTTTGCCCGCAAAAATTATTTCTATCCTGACCTGCCTAAAGGCTATCAGATCAGCCAGTTTGAAATCCCGGTAGTACAAGGTGGCTTCGTGCCTTGCGTCTTTGAAAAGGATGGCAAGACCGAATTCAGGAATATAGAACTGACACGCGCCCATCTGGAAGAAGATGCTGGTAAATCCATGCATGGTGCGGCTGATCGTATGACAGGCATAGATCTGAACCGTGCAGGTACGCCCTTGCTGGAAATCGTTACCGAGCCCGTCATGCGCAGTGCCGCCGAGGCAGTTGGCTACGCAAAAGCCCTGCACTCGCTGGTGACCTGGCTGGACATCTGCGATGGCAATATGCAGGAAGGTTCTTTCCGCTGCGATGCCAACGTTTCTGTACGACCTTTAGGCCAGAAAAAATTTGGTACACGTTGCGAAATCAAGAACCTGAACTCTTTCCGTTTTCTGGAGGAAGCGATTAATTATGAAGTTCGCCGTCAGATCGAATTACTGGAAGATAATATTGAAATCAAGCAAGAGACACGCTTATACGATCCAGATAAAAAAATAACCCGCTCCATGCGTAGCAAGGAAGATTCGATGGATTATCGTTACTTCCCTGACCCTGATCTGCCACCACTGAAAATCAGCCGTGAATGGGTGGAGCAAGTACGCGCCACCATGCCTGAGCTGCCATCTGCCATGCGTCAGCGCTTCATTGAGCAACTGGGCTTGCCTGAATATGATGCAACTGTCCTGACGCAATCCAAAGGCGTGGCAACTTATTTTGAGGCCGTGGTGACTGCTGCTGGTGCCGCACAAGCCAAACCTGCTGCCAACTGGATGATGGGCGATGTAGCAGCGACCCTGAACCGTGAAGGCCTGGATATCAGCGCCATCCCGGTAACATTTGCGCAGTTGGCGGTGCTGTTACAGCGTATTGCCGATGGCACTATTTCCAACAAGATTGCCAAGGAAGTGTTTGCCGCTCTGTGGCAAACGCCATCGCCAGATGTAGATGCCGTAGACAAGATGATCGCATCCAAGGGCGGCGCACAAATTTCTGATGTTAATGTTCTCGGGAAAATCATTGATGAAGTCATGGCTGCGAATCAGCAATCTGTCGATGAATACCGCGCTGGCAAAGAGAAGGCCTTCAACTCTTTAGTGGGTCAGGCAATGAAGGCGACCAGGGGCAAGGGCAACCCTGCGCAGGTCAATGAATTGCTGAAGAAAAAACTGGCAGGCTGATTTCTGTTTGAAATTGAAAAACGGCACATCTTTAAAGATGTGCCGTTTTTTATGCTTGCTGACTTAGTGCCTGATTTACTTCCTGCTCACCGATCTGGCTAGTATCAGTTCGGTATAAAGTAAGCAGCAACTGTCTGCACATCATCTACGCTGATATTGCCAGCTGTGACACGCAGCCTGAGGAAGCTGATCAGGTAATTGTACTTGGCCTGCGCCAGGTCGCGCTTGGCAGCGACCAGTTGTTGCTCGGAACCGAGTACGTCAAGATTGATACGGACACCGCCCTTGACACTTTGCTTGGTTGCTTCAACCAGCAGAGTCGCTGAATTGACTGACTTTTGCAAGGCGCTGATTTTCGTCAAACTGGTTTGCACCGCATTAAATTGCTTGCGCAATTCTATCGAGATCCTATTCTTGGTTGAATCCAGATCAGCCTTGGCTTTGTCTCGGTTGGCGATAGCCTGGTTGCTGATCGCCGTGACATAACCACCGGAATAAATTGGGATCACCAATTGCACACCTACGCTTTTGATGGTCTGATCTTGCGTACGCGTAGTGATGCTATCAGACAAACCGCGGTTGTAACCGGCATTGAGTTCCAGCCTTGGCGTATGGCCTGCCTTGGCCTTGCTGATTTCCAGTTCGGCCGCTTCTACTGAATATTTGGCGGCTGCAATTTCAGGATTGCTTTCGGTTGCAATCGTCATCCACTCTTCAAAACTTGAGAGAGTGACGGGCATGACGGTGAACTCGGGACGCAAGCCATCAAGTTGATTGACTTCGCTGCCAACGATGGCAGAAAAAGCATTTTTTGCATTCAGCAAATTGTCTTGCGCTTCTATCACCTGAGCCTCGGCGACATCGAGCTTTGCCTGGGTCTCCAGCATATCTGTCTTGGTGCCCTCGCCTTTTTCAAACATGCGCTCATTGATGCGTTTTTGTTCAGCGTAAGCATCTCTTTGGGCACGGAACAAGTCTTGTTGATCTTCGGCAAATTTGACATCAGCATAAGCGGTCGTCAAACGGATGATCAAGTCTTTGCTACGCGCAGAAAAGATGGCATCGCTATAGTTGGTCTGCGCTATACCTTGCTTGTAACGTGCGGTCGCATCGAGACTAAACAATACCTGACGCAGAGAAACGGAATTGGTGATACTGGTGTAGTCGTAATTACTCTCTGTAAATCCGCCCGTTGGCTGCCCCAGGAAATTCGTCGACGGCGAGGTGATTTCTGCCTTGTTCTTACTGGTCCCATAGGAATATTGTATGGTTGGCAGCAAACCGGCACGACCGATATTACGATATTCCTTACCGGCGACGTTTTCTGAAACAGCCGCACGGTAAGTCGGGTCATTGACCAATGCGGCCTCATAAGCCTGCAACAGACCCATGGCCTGAGCCTGACCTGCCGACATCACAAGGATGCTGCAGGCAGTTGCGATCAGATTAAGACGCTTCCATGATTTTTTCATCATTAATCCTCAGTCATTGCAGAATGCGCACGGTCAATCACCGGTTTCAGCAAGTAGTTCATCATGGTGCGGCCACCTGTGCTGACGAATAATTCAACTGGCATACCTGGGCGGATGTTCAGATTGGCGATCAATTTTTTGCCTTCAGGTGCGACTTCAGCGCGCACTTTATAAAAAGCCTGGCCAGTTCTTTCATCAACAGTACGATCAGCAGATACCTGGGTAATGATGCCAGGGATATGCGGCGTGGTATTGGTATTGAATGCAGAGAAAATCAATTCAGTTTTCAAACCTGCGTGTACCTTGTCAACCAGGTTGACTGGCAAACTGGCTTCTACGATCAACGCATCATCCTGAGGCACCAGTTCCATCAGCTTGTAACCACTAGGCACGACTGCGCCTTTGGTGAATACATTCAGGCCAACGATAGTACCGGCTACAGGAGCTTTCACCGTGACATTGTTCAAATCAAAATCCAGTGAAGTCAGACGGTTTTGCAAAGCTTCTGCTTCTTTTTGGATGTCAGACAATTGTGTGCGGATTTCTTTTTGATAGTCTTGCTGACGCTGGGATTTACGCAAGCCCAGTTCCATGATCTGACGAGAAACACGGCCCATATTGCCCAGATCTTCAGAGACGCTGCCATTTACCTGTGCATAAGTGCGTTCCAGATCGAGCAGACGATTGCGGGCGATATAGCCTTCTTTGGCCAGATCACGCATGCCATCCAGCTGCTCCTTGAGGAACACCTGTTGCTGCTTTTTGCTGACCATGGACTCTTCCAGGCCTTTTAATTGCGACCTCAAGCCAGCGATATTTTCATCAACTGCACCCAATTCACTTTGTATGGAGATCTGGCGAGTAGTGAACAATTGCTGTTGCAGCAAAATGGTATTGGCTACACGGCTATCACTTTTTGCTTCGTCCAGCTCTTTGGGGAAACTGATGGATTTTGCACCTGCACGTTCAGCCAACAATCTGGCTTCTACTGCCTGGGCAGTGAACAGTTGTACGCGCGTGATTTCTGCATTTGATTTGGCACTGACAGAATTCATCTTCAGCAGGGTTTGACCTGCTTTAACGATATCACCATCCTTGACCAGAATTTCATCGACAGTACCACCGGCTTGGTGCTGAATGACTTTACGGCTGGACGCGACGGCGACGTTACCGCTCATCGGCACACCCTTATCGAGCTTTGCCGTAAATGCCCACAGCAAGAAACCAACCACGCCGATCAGGATGATGATCCAGCCAAGGCGGGAATAACCGCGTGCATCTGTATTAACTTCGAGTATTTCTACGTTGTGAGTTGTCACGTCCGTGACATCACCTTTTTTGACCAATGCATTTTTCATGATTATTCCTCTTCTGCAGCTGTGGCATTAATTCTTGCCTGCGTATCTGCTGGTGGCTCTGAAGCTGCTGATTGCAGACCGCCCTGAGCTTGAGTCTGCGGGGCAGCCTGTTGTGCCGCTGCAGCCTGTTGGGCCTGTTGTGCTTGTTGCACCTGTTGTTGATTTGCCTGATTCAGCGCAGCCAATACCTGATCACGCGGGCCAAAGGCTTGAGCTACACCATCGCGTAACAGCAAGAGTTTGGTGGTGGCACCCAGAATGGTGGTACGGTGAGTAATCAGGACGATAGTTTTGCCACGTTGACGTAAATCATTCACGGCAACAACCAAGGCTTGTTCACCAACATCATCCAGATTGGAGTTTGGTTCATCCAGTACCAGCAAAGATGGATCGTCATACATGGCACGGGCCAGACCGATACGCTGCTTTTGACCGCCAGACAAACCGGCACCGCCATCACCCAAACGGGTGTCGTAACCTTGCGGGAAATGCAAAATCATTTCATGCACACCGGCGCGTTTGGCAGCCAGGATGACTTTTTCAGAATCAACTTCACCAAAACGGGCGATGTTTTCTGCTACTGTGCCGCCAAACAATTCTATGTCTTGTGGCAGGTAACCGATATTTGGTCCAAGTTGGTCTTTGTTCCACTGATAGATATCTGCACCATCGAGACGGACCTTACCAACAGCTGCTGGCCAGACGCCCACCAGCAAACGTGCCAGTGTGGATTTACCCGAACCTGAAGGGCCGATAACGCCAAGTACATCACCTGGTTGCAGGGCCATGGACAGGGCTTTGACAACAACAACGGTGGAGCCTGGAGGCGCTGCAGTCACGCCTTCGACAGACAAAGCACCCAGTGGTTTAGGCAAGTCCATGCCAGCCTGGCGCGGTGGATTGGAAGCCAGCAATTCATTCAGGCGACCATAGGCGCCTTTGACTGTGCTCCATTGTTTCCATACACCGATCAGTTGATCGATAGGGCCAGTCGCCTTACCCAACAGAATGGAGCCCGCAATCATCATACCTGGCGACATCTTGCCTTCAATCACCAGCAAAGCGCCAAAACCCAGCACCAGAGACTGTACTGAAACACGGACGAATTTACTTAATGCAGTAATAATGCCGGACTTTTCGCTGGCTTCTGCCTGCAATTGCAGAAAGCGACCATGCAATTTGAACCAGCGAGACATCAGGTTAGGCAACATGCCCATGGCTTCGATGACTTCGGCATTACGCAGGTTGTTGGTCGCCAGGTTGCTGGAGACGATGGCCATGGTATTGGCTTCAGTCAAAGGTTTTTTGGAAACCACTTCATTGGCATACGCCAGGATCACCATGACAATCACCGCAGCCAGCGCAAACAAGCCGAGGTAAGTGTCAAACATGAAGATCACGGCCAGGTAGAATGGGAACCAAGGTGCGTCGAAGAAAGCAAACAAACCAGCACCCGTGAGGAACTGGCGAATCTGTGTCAAATCCTGCAAAGCCTGGCCAGCATTACCGCCGCCACGCTTCAGGTTTTGTTCAAATGCAGCAGTGTAGATGCGCTTGTTCATTTGCATGTCGAGCTTGGCACCCAGACGTATCAATACAAAACTACGGATATATTCAAGCGCACTCATCAAGGCGTAAGCACCCAGCATCAACAATGTCAACATCAACAGAGTGATTTCGTTGCGGCTTTGCAAAACACGATCGTAAACCTGTAACATATACAGGGAAGGTGCTAACATCAACAGATTGATGATGGCACTGAAGATGCCAACGGTTCTGAAGGCACTTTTAAAGGTCATCAGAACCTGTGCAATTTCAGTTTGTGGAAGTTTTAGTTTCGAGATCATTTGTATTCTTTGCACACTGAAGTGCTAAAAACATCGCAATATAAAAGGTGGCCGCTTGATGAATAAAGTTTGCAGAGAACAAATTCATCTACATTTTTAAGGCAAGGCGGCATTATCCCTGTTCACAACTCAATTAAATGTGACGTACATCACATTTTTCGAAAGCGTAACACAAGTTTTACGCTTTTAAAACGTGTTTCGTGTATCGAAGCATGTATATTTCGCATACTCCCTCCTGTATATAAAAAATCACGCTAATTTGGCTGTAAAGCTATTGGTAATTTCCGCATACTCCCCATATACAGGCATGACAAGAATTTTTGAAAAATCGCTGTTTTATGTAATTGACATGCTTTTTCAGAAGTAAAAAGCATGCTTGATATGAAATAGAGTGATATTCGTCACACCAGCCATGCACAAGACTGGGTAATTTACCCAGGGAATACGCCTGGTATGGCATGGCTATAAGGTGTTGAGTGAGAAATTGTGCGTACGGGCACAATGAAGAGAAGGAATGAAGAAGAACGGGAACAAAAAAACGCCCCGCAATATCCGTTGCGGGGCGCCGAGTTCTTAATGGTCTTGCTGGCTACAGCTTTATTTTAACTCAATTACTACAGTGTTTACAAGCGGCTGTGCAGATATATCATTTTGAATGTTAACTTTTGTTTCATTTCCGAGTGCATATACCCATTCCAGCTGGGCGGGTAAACACACTCTTTGCAAGTCATAAAATTCACAGGCAAAACGGCGGGCGTTTTCACCTAAACGCTGTCTTTCCTCTGGCTGATCCAGCAAATCACAGACCTCCTGGCTTAGTGCCGCCACATCAAAGAAATCTACCAACCTGCCGGTCTCGTTGTGGCGTATCGCTTCACGCAAAGGCTGGGTATTCGAGGCGACGATGGCGCATCCTGCGCTCATGGCTTCGAGCAAACTCCATGACAATACGAAGGGGTAAGTCAGGTAGACATGGACGCGTGATAATTGCAGCAAGGGAATGAAGTGCTGGTAAGGAATATTCCCCAGGAAATGGATACGCTGACGCGCACTCTCCGGCAATTGAGCACTCACTTCATCGAGGAAAATCTCTTTCCATGATTTGCCACTTTCAGACTTGGCGCCATAACTGACATCGTCGCCCCCCACCATCAGGACGTGGGCATTGGGACGCTGTGCCAGTATCTGCGGCAGGGCGCGCATGAAGATATGGTAGCCGCGGTATGGCTCCAGATTGCGGTTCACGAAAGTAATGACTTCATCATCCCGCGTCAGCTTCAGCCCCCCGCCCAGAGTCAAGGCAACCTCGGGATTAGGGGCGATCATGTCGGTATTGATGCCGTCATGAATAACGCTGATACGTTCGCGGAAGGCGCTAGGAAAAGTACTGGCTTGCCAGTGTGTAGGGGAAATGGCCGCGTCGGCTATTTCTATATGCAAGAGGTTATTGATGTTCTTGAGTTGTATCTTGCAGGCTTGCTCAATCGCATTCGAAGAAAACTCAGGATCAAAGCCGACATCTGCGCCTTGTGCGTGGTAAAAGAATTCAGCGTAAATACCAAGCTTGGCTTTGGGCCAGACCTTTTTCAAGAACAGGCTCTCACCCCAACCAGGATGAGCGATGATAACATCAGGCACAAAACCCTGCTCACGTAATTGCAGGGCTGCACGCATGGCAGCGTCACCACGGATGACTTTGGGTTCACTATCTGCCAGCCAGGGATGGGTTTCAGCGCTGGTACCGCGGGTGACCTGATATGAAAATACCTTGACCCCATTCCACAACGCGGGTGCTGCCTTTTGCATGGTCAGTGCCACGACTTCATTCGCCGGATCTGCTGCCAGGACCGGCGCAAGATGCACAAACTGACCTGGAAAATTTTGGTGAACAAACAGGATTTTCATAGCGCAAATTGAGTAGGAATACGAACTTTGGAAATTGCTACAGTATAAACGCTATTCGCCTCTGGCGAGACATGCAAATACCCTTGCTGCCAGCAAAATCCTCACCGTATCTCATGATGCAATTAAATGACGGGAAAATGCCTCAAGAATGCCATCGGGACGCAGGTGATGGTCATCAATATGCCATTGCTGACTGGCTTTACCTCCACCGCTATCAGTCAAGGCAAACACGTCGAGAAAATCCATACCTCTCATTAATACCTGTTGCTTAAGGCTGGTATTAAACAAGGATAAGAATTGGCCGAATTCATGCAACTCGCCTTCAGTGTGGCCATTTTCATTCATATGATAGGCAGGTACGCCACTGATGATGAGCTTGAATTGGCGCTGCTGCGCATGAATTGCAATAAAATCCAGAAACGCGGCGATAGTATCGTGCACACGCTGTGCCAGGCTGACTGGAGCAGTTTCGGTAGATTCAGCAGATTTCTTGCTGGCTTTCAAGATGCCACTATCAATACGGCAATCAATTTCGCCTATTGTGATCAATACGCTGGAAGAGACAGGTATCGCCTGCAGATATTGCGTCATTAATTGCTGGTAATGATTGGTTTCAGCTTTGCCGATTTGCCATTGCGTACATCCCTCTATCCATAGTCCCTTGCATTGAAGATGATGGCCGCGATAACCAAGGATGAGATTATGCGCGGACAACATATGGCTTTCACCGATGACATACAAGATGCCTTGCGCTTGTGGCAAAGATCCCTGCTGCCTGAAGGATTGCCACCACGCCTGTATTTTCAGCATGAAAACACAGTAAATCAAAGAACCTTTGTCTTTGATCAGCGAATTGCTCACCATGTCTTTCGCCACTTGCAATAAAGCGTCAACATTGGCCGGGTTGCCAAAGACGTAGTGCAAAATTGCCAGTTGTAACGCTGCATTTTGCCTGGGGAAACCTGTGCTTGTCAGTTGCAGCACCTTGGCATAATACTCAACAGCTTCATTTAACTGGCCAGTGATTTTATAGGCATTGGCCAAACAAGCATGTAGTTCTGCATTGTCTGGAGCAATGCTTAATCCTTGCTGGTAACTTTGCCTGGCTTCCGGCAGTCTTTCCAGTTTCAAGAGGGCATTGCCACGATTATTCCAGGACTGAAAATGGGTGGCATTGACGCGTAACACCTGCTCATAGTCATTCAGGGCCAGCGCATAGCGACGCATGTCCATGTAAAGATTGCCCCGGTTGAAATAAGCATCGGGAAAATCTGGCTGTTGACGCAGGGCTTGTTCATAACAAAGCATGGCTTCTGCTTCACGCCCCAGAGCACTGAGTGCATTTGCCTTGTTGTTCAGGACTTCGGCAAAGTCAGGTTTGGCCAATAAAAAGCGGTCGTAGCTGGCTATGGCATCCGCGTGGCGCCCCAGATCCAACAAGACATTACCTAACGAGGCATGAATAATGGCATGCGCCGGGTTGATGGATGCAGCCAAAGACAGCAAATCAAGTGCCTGTTGCAATTCACCCGTGCTGCGTTTGATCATACCCAGGAATTGCAGAGCGTCAAAATGTCTGGCATCGATCAATAGTATTTGCTGATAAATGGTCTCCGCCTCCAGCAGCTTGCCGGTTTGATGCAAAGCCAGGGCCTGCTGTAGCAACTGAGTTGCCCTGCTTGCGTGAGCATGCTTAGGAGGGCTTAGTCCCTTGGACGCAGCATTTATCTTGTTCTTTTGCATCATCAGCAAATGTACTTATTTCAGTTGCGCGCGTAATAAGTTCTCTACATCAGGAATAGGTCGGGCACTTTTACTACCGACTGCCCACAAATCAAAAGCAGATGGGCGTGATGCAGCGACGACTGTTTGAAAGCCGGCACCAGCCAGGGTATTCATCAGCACTTTTTGAGTAAAACCACAGCGATGCGCCATGAACAGATTGCCTTTTTCCATGGCTGCACGGTGTCCGTACAAAATATCGATCGGGGCTATCGGCCCTGCTGGTGATATATAGGCAGGTTCCAGCAATTTATCTTCTGCCACCAGTTTGCAAACAGAGACCATATCCGGACAAGTCACCACGAAGATGCCGTCATCTTTAAGGACCCGCATGATTTCTTTTAGGGCCACTGGTACTTCATGTGGGTACAGGTGTTCAATATTATGCGAAGAATATACGGCATCGATAGAGCCTGTTTCAACGGCACTCATATCCGTCAAGGTACCCTGTATATCAGGATTGACGGTAGGGTCAATATCAAAGCGTACTTCTTGCCACTCATCTGATTGAAAAAAAGGCGTGGTGCCTGATTTGTTTTGCGGGCCGCAGCCTACGTGTAATAATTTCAAAGCATTCACCTTGTAGTTTGATCCAAAAGAAAATGGGGCACATGCCCCATTTTCCATTCACATTCTAATGCAAGTCAAATACAAATTATTGAACCTGGTCTGGACGTGAAGATGCCAGTGCGACTTTTGGCAGGTGATGGAAAGATGCCCAATGCAATTCCAGCAGGGACATCAGGCCACTACGTACCCAGCGCGCCAGTGTGGCATCGTCCAGTGCCAGAACTTTTTCGCGGTCTACAATGCGGAAACCACCGATCAGGTGTACTTCATGGCCTTCGCGGAAGTTGAGGTCTTTAGCAACCAGTACGCCTGTGGTTTCCAATTCATTCAGAATGACACGGCCTTCACGCAGATTTTTTTCGTAGCTGTTCAGCAGTTCCAGTACTTTGCCAAAGCTAGGATTGAATTCTGCTTTTTCAGTAAAGACAAGCTCACCTTCTGTTGTATTGAATTGTGGCGCATCCATATCAGCCGCCAACACGTAGTCATCTGTATCGCCAATACGACCCAGGATGAATGGGTAACGGCGTACATGAACTGGCACATAGGCTTCAGTCCATTGATTTTTTTCATTCAGGAATACATTGCGCTCTCTCAATCCCAACACTGCAATCGGATTGAGCAGGCCAGATTGTGAAAACAAAACAGGATAAAACTGTGCTGCTTCAGGAATTTCTGTCGGTGCCAGAGGGGCCGTTGTCAGGCCACGGGCAAACGCAAAGTCTGCAGCTGGTTGAAAGCGCAAAGAGCCATGCAGGTTCTTGTCCAGGGTTTGAGCATTTTGAAACATAGTAAAACTCCAATAACTAGAAAAAGCCCATTTCCATTGATGGCATGGGTTAAGCGTCAGGCTTAGATGGCATTAAATCGCAAATCAGTATTTATTTTGATCACAACACGCACAACACGATTACTCACAATGAAATGAAGACGTTTCTGTCAAAATCAAGTGCAGTATTGTATCAGCAGGATAAAGCGATGGCGCTTTTTTCAGCACAACGGCTGGTATTAAGCCTCAAATCATTCCAAAATCAAACTATCTCTGCTTCTTTAATCAGGGCGTCCGGCCAGAGGCTATCAAAGCCTTATCCTTTCAATTAAATGAGTTATAAGGTCAGATTAAATTTGCAAGGCCTTTTGCAACTCCCTTAGGTTTGCTTGCGCCAGATCAGCAGATACCCGGGAATGGCTTGCAGATTTTCCATTCTGATGGTTTGTGGCAAACATTGCAAAGACGTAAATCCATACTCAGATGCCAACTTGTCCAGATAAGTTAATTGATGGGCATAGCGACCACTGCTGCGCAGCGTATAACCTGTGCTGCCCAACTGCTGAACTGCGCCCTCATCAGCAGCTTCAACAGAAAAGGTGAACAGGCCATCTGCAATCAGCAAACGACTTACTTCTGAGATGATATTGTCAAGTTGCCCCAGATACACAAATACATCAGCCGCCGTCACCACTTCGTAACTTGCAGCTGCCTCTTGCTGTGTCATGCTAAGTAAATCTGCCTTAATCAGTCTGTGATAAATCTGCCTGGCCTGCGCTTTTAAGAGCATTTTTTCGGACAGATCAACGCCCACCAAACTTGCTGCCATGGGGGCAAGCTCTTTTGCCACCAAACCGGTACCGCAACCCAAATCAAGTATGCGCCAGGCGCTTTTGTCAGCAACCCGCAATTGCCTGAGTTCTTTACCGATGACGGCAGGAATATGGTACTCCAACACCTCTTGCAGATGCTGGTCAAAGCGTTCGGCATAGTCATCAAATACCTTGCTGACATAACTCACTGGTGCCTGTGAGCTGGCCTGACCAGTAAGGACATGAATGAAGTGCAAGGCATTGCCCTGTTGCGGATCCAGGGCAATCGCACGTTGATAACTGCTTATTGCCTGTGCCGTCTGGCCAGCTTCCTTATAAATATTGCCCAGAGTGTTATGAATCTCAGCAAAATTTGGCTGCAATGCAGCCGCGCGTTCTGCACATTGTATGGCGAGGCTTAGATCCTTACGTTTTTGATAGATCAGCGCCAGGTTATTCCAGGGTTCAGCTAATCCCGCATTCAAGCTGCTTGCATGTTTATAGGCCGATATAGCCTCTTCCTCCCGCCCCATGTCTTTATAGACATTGCCTATATTACTATGCGCCTCTGCGTAATCAGGCTTGAGTTTGCAGGCTTGCTGAAAACATTCCAGCGCCTGATCCAGTTGAGCTGATTCGCGCAATGCTGATCCCAGATTATTCTGGGCATAAAAATTTCGAGGATTAATTCGCAATGACTGCTTAATAAACTGCACCGCCCGCTCATAATCTCCCAGCTGGTGAGCAGTCACTCCGTACAAGTGCAGGGTGTCTGCATGGTCTGGCTTGAGCCGGAGGATTTGCTCATAAATCTTGCTGGCAGCCTCAATTTGCCCGCTGCGGTGCACGGCCATACCTTCATCAAGCCAACTGGCGATCTGGTCTTGTGTTTGCTGCTTTTGCTTATCCGCTTGCGCATATGCGGCTTCATCCGCAGCCATGCAACATTGCTTATATTTTTTTCCACTGCCACAAGAACAGGGATCATTGCGACTCAATTTTTTCATTGTCATTACACAAGCTGGCAGAGAAGGATTCGAGATTAATTGATGCTCATGTTAACAATAAGTTGCCAAGAATTGCAGACTTTAACAATGAATATTTATTAGTGAATGCTCATTTTTGACAGAGCAAGGCGATTATAAAAAAACCCACCGCTTTACAGAGGTGGGTTTTTTATTTTTACACAGCAGGGAGGATGTTCTCTCCCTGTTGCATGGGTAGCAAGCTACCCATTTTCCTGCATAGCTTACTGAATTAAGCGATGAA